>NZGG01000033.1 GCA_002690865.1 Gammaproteobacteria bacterium
ATCAAAAATCCAAATAAATATTTATATTTTTAGCGAACCGCACCTTAGTTGCATTCTCGCAAATAGAGGTCTCGATTATCCGGTCTGATTTATTATAAATATTAACTTCCATAAGACTTGAATATCCTCAATGCACCGACCCAAAATATCGTGAACCTCAAAACAGACAAACAAACTTTAGCAAGACATGTGTACGTAATACTGATACGTAGTAGCATGTAACCAACAAACTTTTATTCTGTAGACTTTAGTCATACAAGATATGGATCAACTTTCTTTGCAACGATATCTAAAAATCGCAATTCCAGTACCTCTTCGCAAGATTTTCCATTATCTACCACCAAAAAACTTTCCAATGGATACGCTACCTGGTTCCAGAATTAGAGTCCCATTTGGGAACCAAACCCTAAATGGCGTTCTACTAGGCTATTCGAGTAAAAATATCGAAGATAAATATAAGCTAAAGAAAGCTGAAAAATTACTTGATCACTCACCTATTTTAACAAAAAGCGTTTACGAGCTATGTGTATGGGCTAGTGAGTATTATCATCATCCAGTTGGCGAGGTTTTCGCAGCGGCTATACCTTCGTTACTTCGTAAGGGTCATTCCTCCAATATAGAAGTAGAGCAGTTTTTCTTAACTGACGAAGGAAGAAACCTAGACCGAGGTGCATTACGGAACGCTCCCAGACAACACGAATTAATCAGTTTATTTCGGAGAACCAAAACAGGCATAAGTAGAAAAAACCTAAACCAAATATCAACGCGAGTTATTCAATCTTTAGTAGATAAGGACCTCATAGTAAGAAAGTTCATGAAATCACAACCTTTTCATTTTGATCGACTTAATGATAACGATATTATTCCAACCACTGAACAACAAGCCGCAATCAAATCGGTCGGAGAATCCGGGGTCTATCTTCTGCAAGGAGTCACCGGGAGCGGTAAAACAGAAGTCTATCTCCAATTGATTGAAGAAAAGCTCAAAGCTGGACAACAGTCCTTGGTTTTAGTTCCAGAGATAGGGCTCACACCTCAAACAGTTCAAAGATTTCAAGCACGATTTCGCGTAAAGATAACAGTCTTACACTCAGCGCTATCAGCTACTGAAAGATTATTAGGGTGGCAAGATATGGCTTCAGGACACGCCGGAATAATCATCGGCACTCGGTCATCAATATTCACCCCAATGGCAAAACCAGGTTTAATTATCGTAGATGAGGAACATGATTCTTCCTTCAAGCAACATCAAGGTTTCAGATATTCTGCGAGAGACTTAGCCGTTATGCGCGGTAAAATCGAAAATATTTCAGTACTACTTGGATCAGCAACACCGTCACTAGAAAGTTTACATAATGTAAGACTAGGCAAATATGCTCACCTCCATCTTAGGGAGCGACCCGCAGGTATTTCCAAAGAGAGCTACTCAATTATCAACCTTAAACATAAAGGCGTGGTCAACGGCTTATCAGATCAATTAGTGGAAATGATTGATTATCATCTTTCGAAAAAAGGTCAAATACTCATTTTCTTAAACCGACGAGGATTTTCGCCAGTTTTGCTATGCTCTGAGTGCAAATGGATGGCAGCATGCCCCAGATGTGATGCACGGCTGACCTATCACTTATCCAGGGATAAAATGGAGTGTCATCACTGCAATTTTAAAACGCCACGACCTAAGGCATGCCCAGAATGTCAAGGTAGCGAACTTTTAAAGATTGGTTTGGGGACTGAGAAAATCGAGGAACACCTGAACACACTATTTCCAAATACTCGCGTAATAAGAATCGACAGAGATAGCACGAGGAATAAGAACTCATTTGGTCAATTATTAAAGGAAATCGAAGACGGAGAACCCGCCATACTGATCGGCACACAGATGCTCGCGAAGGGCCACAATTTTAGTAATGTTACACTATCCGTTCTCATCGAGATTGACTCTAGTTTTTACAGCGCCGACTACAGAGCAGAGGAACAACTTGGACAAATAATCTTACAAGTTGGCGGGCGTTCGGGACGAGGTAAAAATAAAGGTACAGTTGTAATTCAGACACATTTCCCCTCCCAGCCTGCTCTAAAACAATTAATTGCAGATGGATACGAAGCATTCGCCGAAAAATTACTTAAAGATAGACGTGAGAATGAACTACCTCCTTATAGTTACCAAGCCATTCTGCGAGCAGAAAGCAACTCTTCTTCCGTAGCTTTGAATTTTCTTAGGAAAGTAGCAAACATACGAAAGCCCAACCCTTCAGTTTCATTGTTTGGTCCGTTTCCGTCTAACATGGAAAAGCGTGCCGGCCGTTTTCGCGCAGTGCTCCTTCTCTCAAGTTCATCTAGAGGGAAATTACACCGCGACCTAAGTTACCGAATTAGTTATGCCGAAAGATTACACTTAAGAAGAAAAGTTCGTTGGTCTGTGGACGTTGATCCTATAGACTTGTTTTAATAAATTAGTAAGTAAGTCGCTCGATGCCTCAAGATTTTGCTAAAAGACGTATGCCAAGAGACAAAAATGCTAAGTCCACATCTCAATTTAGTGTGTTTATCAGCGGATTTATTGCTGGTGTTTTCTTGTCTTTTTCAATTTATTTGTGGCAAGGTAATCGAGTAACAGAAATTACAATGGATATCCCTAAGCAAACAATTTCAAATAAAGTCGAGGAAATGCAATGGGATTTCTATGAAATATTTCCAAAGTCAGAAGTACAAATCATTGAAGAATATCGCGAACAACAAGAACCAAACATTGACGATATGTTTTTCTTTATTCTACAAACAGGCTCCTTTCAAGTAGAGGTAGATGCGGACGCGCGACGAGCAGAGCTCCTGCTTTTAGGACTCGATGTATTTATTCAGGAAGTGGAGATAGAAGGAGAGACCTGGTACCGAGTAATGGTAGGGCCTCTTGAAAATGAACTTGCTCGAAATAGGGCTCAGGATAAGCTAGCCCAGGCTGAAATAGCATCGCTACCGTTGCGAGTCAGAAATTAGACTTGAAATAGTATTTTTTTGCCCCAATGTACTCTTTGTAAAAGAGAAAGCCTTAACCAGAGAAAAATTAAAACAGTGGACCAATTTAAAGGAACGACCATAATATCGGTGCGCCGCGATAAGTCCGTTGTCATTGGAGGAGACGGGCAAGTTACAATGGGGGACACCGTGATGAAAGGGAATGCGCGTAAAGTCAGAAGATTATATAACGAACAAGTAATTGCAGGTTTTGCCGGCGGAACCGCTGATGCATTCACCTTGTTTGAGCGCTTCGAAGGACAACTAGAAAAACATCAAGGGAACCTAATTCGCTCAGCAGTAGAACTAGCCAAGGAGTGGCGAACAGATCGAGCTTTAAGACGTCTCGAAGCGCTTCTCATTGTAGCCGATAAAAGTGATTCGCTTCTCATTACGGGTAACGGCGATGTCATCGAGTCAAACAACGGCTTGCTCGCAATTGGTTCTGGCGGGCAGTATGCAAAATCTGCAGCCTTGGCATTAATTGAAAATACGTCTCTGAACTCGCTATCAATCGTCACACAAAGCCTTAAGATCGCTGGAGAAATTTGTATCTATACTAATCAAGACACTACAATCGAAGAGATCAATTACTAAAATATGTCAAACATGACACCTAAAGAGATTGTTCATGATCTCGATAAGCATATAATTGGTCAGACAGATGCAAAGCGGGCTGTGGCCATCGCACTAAGAAACCGCTGGCGAAGGCTTCAGTTAGACCAGAAATTAAGAGCTGAAATCTCCCCGAAAAATATTCTGATGATAGGTCCTACAGGCGTAGGAAAAACAGAAATTGCTCGGCGCCTGGCCAAGCTTGCTAAGGCGCCCTTTATCAAAGTCGAAGCAACAAAATTTACCGAAGTTGGATACGTGGGGCGTGATGTTGAATCCATAGTTCGTGACTTAGTTGAAGCTGCAATTAAGCTGCTGCGAGACACACAAATTCAAATTGCTCAGCCAAGGGCTATCGATTCTGCAGAGGATCGTATCCTCAACGCTATACTTCCTGTTGCCCGCGGAGAGGAGGATAACAATACAAATACTCGTCAACTATTCAGGAAAAGACTTCGTGAAGGCGAGCTAGATAACCAAGAAATCGAAATTGAACTTGAAACACCGAAAGTCAGTATGGAAATAATGGCACCACCAGGAATGGAGGATATGACGAGTCAACTCCAGGAGATGTTCTCATCGATGGCTCCAAGCAAAGGAAAACTTAAAAAAATAAACGTAAAGGATGCCCTAAAACGTTTGACTGACGAGGAAGCAGCTAAGTTAGTGAACGAGGATGATATCCGGAGTCAGGCAATCGAGTCAGTAGAGGAAACAGGTATCGTTTTCATCGATGAAATGGATAAAATTGCTAAGCAAGCAAATCATGGCGGAGCAGATGTTTCTCGTGAAGGTGTGCAACGAGACTTATTACCCTTAATAGAAGGTAGCAACGTTTCTACCAAATACGGAATGATTCGCACTGATCATATATTATTCATCACTTCTGGTGCATTCCACTTAAGCAAGCCATCAGACCTCATTCCCGAATTACAAGGACGGCTCCCAATCCGAGTTGAACTTAACGCTTTAACCGTACAGGACTTTGAAAGAATCCTCACCGAACCAGACGCATCTTTAACAGAACAGTATTTCGCATTGATGAAAACGGAAGGGCTTGAGCTGGAATTTACAAATGACGGTGTAACACGCATTGCTGAGATCGCATGGCAAGTAAATGAAAGAACCGAGAATATAGGGGCTAGAAGATTACACACCGTAATGGAACGCTTACTTGAAGAAGTTTCATTTGATTCCACCTTAGGTAACACTAAATTAGTTGTGGATGGACAATATGTAGACCTGCATTTAGAGAAACTCGCGGGAGACGAAGATCTAAGTCGCTATATCCTTTAGTATTTATGATCCCAAAAAAAATAATAATCCACAAAAAATCCGCTATTCTGGAGCTTATCTACAGCAAGGATGTATATAATCTCTCCGCAGAATATCTACGTGTCTTCTCGCCCTCTGCAGAAGTGCAGGGACATAGCCCCAGTCAAGCTGTTCTAGAATACGGGAAAAAGCTCGTCCAGTTTAGTAATTTGGAGCGTCAAGGCAACTATGCTATAAAATTTACATTTTCAGACGGACATGATTCTGGCATTTATTCTTGGGACTATCTTCGTGAGTTAGCTATAAATTATGAAAAGAATTGGAGAGCCTACGAGGAACAACTGCAGAGTCAGGGAAAGCGCCGTGAATCAATCCTCATAGAGGTGAAGAATAGCACTTAGAACATAATTGGTCAGTTCTCACTAGGCCCGAAACGTTATTATTACCGCATTGAAAACTATCATATGATAAAAAAAACAACCCACTTTGGCTTTCGAGAAATCCCTATCAAAGAGAAGGCCAAGATGGTCAGTGAAATATTCCGCTCGGTCGCCCCTAACTATGATGTAATGAACGATCTGATGTCATTTGGCACACATCGAATAATGAAGAGAATAGCAATCGAGCATACTGCAGCAAGACCTGGACAAACTGTTCTTGATTTGGCGGGAGGTACGGGAGACCTTTCTGTGCTTCTTTCCAGAGTAGTAGGTAGCTCAGGACATGTTGTGTTATGCGATATAAATAATCCAATGATATCAAAAGGCAGAGATAAACTACTTAACTATGGCTGTAGTAAAAATGTGACATACATCCAAGCAGATGCTGAGGAGTTGCCTTTTTTAGCAAATTCTTTCGCTACGATTACAATTGGGTTTGGGTTGCGGAATTTCACTCACAAGCAAGAAGCCCTTGCTTCTTGTAGGAGAGTATTAGCTCCTCGAGGAAAACTTGTTATCCTCGAGTTTTCGACCCCCACAAACCCTATTATAAGTAAGCTTTATAATAGCTATACAAGCATTTGGCCACATCTTGGACAAATGCTCAGCAGTGAGGAGAAGAGCTACCAGTATCTGATAGAATCCATCAAGGTTCATCCTAACCAGGAACAATTAACTGAAATAATCTCTAGTTCGGGATTCGAAGAAGTTCGTTGCCACAACCTATTAAATGGAATCGCTGCTATCCACGTAGGAAGAAAATCATCCTATGCACCTATTTAGATTAATCCAGATCAGTATTGAACTAGCAAGACATCGATTAGACCGTCTACTGCCGAAAGAAAAACCCTTGCCTCTCTGGGCGAATTTTATCTTGTTGACCTTTCGCTTTTTCCCAAAACCCAAGGATTCGCCAGAAGTATCGCTTCGACTTGCTCTAGAGAAACTTGGTCCTATTTTTATTAAATTAGGACAAATCCTTTCAACCAGACGCGATCTATTTAGTGATGAAGTAATAAACGAACTCGAAAAATTACAAGATCAGGTAGCCCCGTTCTCAAGCGAGGTCGCTCGAAAGATTATAGAAAGTGAAATCAATTGTTCCATCGAAACTGTATTTACAAACTTTAATAATACCCCGCTAGCATCAGCATCAATCGCTCAAATTCATGAGGCAAAACTCATGAGCGATGAGGATGTTGTCGTGAAAGTTGTACGACCAGGGATAGGTACCATCATCAAACGTGATGTCAGCCTAATGTTATTTTTAGCAAATTGTATAGAATTATTCTGGGAAGAAGGAAAGCGGTTACACGCTTTGGATATCGTAAAAGATTATGAATTTACGATATCTAACGAATTGAATCTTCAGTTAGAAGCAGCGAATACTTCTACCCTTCGTCAAAACTGGATCGACAGTGATGACCTCTATGTACCGAAGATATACTGGGAACACTGTACCTCTCGAGTGATGGTCATCGAGCGGATATATGGGATTCGCTCCAACAATCTAACTCTCCTAAATGAAAGAGGGGTAGACCTTAAAAAACTTGCTCATTTAGGTGTAAACATATTTTTCACTCAGGTTTTTGATCACAATTTCTTCCATGCTGACATGCATCCAGGAAATGTTTTCATAGATATAAGTGATCCAAAGAATCCTTCTTATATTGCTCTGGACTGCGCAATCATTGGCTCGCTAAGCAAAGAAGATAAAGACTATCTTGCCCAAAATCTTGTAGCCTTTTTCCATCAGGATTACGCAGAAGTGGCGAGATTACATGTTGTCAGTGGTTGGGTTCCTGAAAATACAAATATAATGGAATTCGAAGCGGTTATTCGCAGTGTCTGCGCACCTGTCTTTCAAAAACCTATTAAGGACATATCATTTGGCAAGTTACTTACTAGCCTTTTTAAAACGGCGAGAGAATTCAAAATGGAAGTACAGCCTCAGCTAATCCTTCTACAAAAAACACTACTAAATATTGAGGGAATGGGAAGACAAATTTATCCGGAGCTTGATCTTTGGGAAACAGCAGCACCATTCATGGAAAATTGGATGCGATCGCGCTATAGCGGAAGAGCTTTATTAAAGGCCTTCAAGGAAAATATACCTCGATGGATAAATCAGCTACCCCAAGTGCCAGATCTCGCACTTGGCGCTCTTACTGAAATTAATTTACTAGGGGAAAAAGCAAACGAACAAGCACGGCTGTTAACCGAGATCAAAGAGTATTTAGATCACGAAGCGAAAAAAGCCCGATATACAAGAATTGGAACGTTAGCGCTAGTCACAGCCATCCTTTTATCTTTTCTGCTACTTAGCGGCTATGTAACGATGACTGAAGCTCTTGTGGGGACATCCTTATTGAGTAGTTTCGAAGTTTATTGGCTGTATTTTCAATCCTGACTTCGCAGTAATACTAAGACGAAGACTATATGAAAAAGGAAACTAAAGCGTATACTTAGAGACCGCAGGCGCATGATGTAAATTAAGGTTTTGCAAATAGGAGATATATATGTCATTCGGTATTCCAGAACTTGCAATAATTCTAGTAATCGCCCTAGTACTCTTTGGTACCAGTAAACTAAAGTCTATTGGTTCAGACTTAGGGTCAGCAATAAAAGGGTTTCGTTCAGCAGTATCAAGGGATGATGAAGGCCCCAAAGAAATTGATACTGAAACCAAATCTGAGAATAAGTCCCCCTCAAACTAATGTTCGATATTGGTTTTCCTGAGCTACTAGTAATTAGCTTGGTTTCCTTGCTTGTCATCGGACCCAAAGAACTCCCGAACGCGATACGAGCAATATCCCTGTCGATGGGTCGCCTGAGACGCAACTTCGCAAAGATCAGACAGGACTTAGAAAAAGAAATTGGTACTGACGATATCAGGGCGCAACTTTATAATGAAGAAGTTATGCAAGAGATTGAGGAATCAAAGACAAATCTGGCGAATACAGAAAAAGAGATCAATAAAATAATAGGTCATTTGGAAGAAGATCTTTCTCCCAATCACGAACTCAAAACTGAAAGAGATGACGGAAGAAAACAGTCAATCTGAAGACAAAAACCAACCACTGATAGAGCATTTAATAGAACTCCGTTCTAGAATATTAAAATCAATCATATCTGTCATTCTGGTTTTCTTACCTCTTTTTTATTTTGCGAATGACCTCTATGCATATATTTCTGAGCCCCTTAGGGTATTCATTCCTGAAAATAGTTCTATGATTGCAACTGAAGTAGCATCACCATTTCTTACCCCATTTAAATTGAGCCTTGTCCTGGCATTGTTTGTCGCCATGCCTTTCGTTCTCCACCAAGTTTGGGGCTTCATAGCACCTGCGTTATACAAGAAGGAGAAGCGCTTTGCGCTCCCCATATTGCTTTCGAGCATAATGCTATTTTACGTCGGTATCGCTTTTTCCTTCTTCATCGTATTTCCATTAGTGTTTGGTTTTTTTACAAGTGCGGCTCCCGACGGGATAACAATAATGACCGATATAAATAGTTATCTTGATTTTGTTTTAAAGCTATTTTTTGCCTTTGGTATAGCATTCGAGATACCAATCGCTACTCTACTACTAATTTGGTCCGGCGCCACTTCTGTAGAAAATCTCAAACGCAAAAGACCATATGTAGTGATCGGATGCTTTATAATCGGTATGTTATTAACACCTCCGGACATAATCTCTCAAATCCTTTTAGCTATACCTATGTGGATCCTTTTCGAACTGGGAATTCTTTTTTCAATGTTAATAAAGAAACCAGCAAACGTAGTCGACGATTCTTCTTAAATTAAATTTAAGCCCACTAAAACTCGAGTGTGTTTTAATTCAATGTTCCAATAAGAAAGTAACGGGGCCATCGTTACAAAGGTTAACTTCCATATCAGCACCGAATAGTCCGGTCTGGACTTTACATTTCTCGCTAGCTTTAACAACGAAAAGGTTATAAAGATTAAAGGCATGAACAGACGTTGCCGCACTAGAGAAGGACGGTCTATTTCCCTTTTTTGTATTAGCAACCAAGGTGAATTGCGATACTATTAATAAAGACCCACTAACGTCTGAGAGAGCTAGGTTCATCTTGTCTTCGGAATCTGGAAAGATACGATAATTGATGATTCGATTCACAAAAGGTTCTATGTCCTCCGCAGCATCGTCCTTATCTATACCTAAGTAAACTAATAATCCAGAATCAATGGCGCCTACAATCTTCTGGTCAACCAAAACAGATGCCGAGCTTACTCGTTGAATCAGGGCCCGCATTATGGACATAGCTCCAATTGGCGGAGAGTTGTCAGTTCGTAAGTCATATGGATGCGCATGACGTTTAACTTCATTCTTCGTTAACGTTTAGCCTGCTTACGTGCCTGCTCTGTGAGATTTTTCTTTCGGAGACGAATATGATTAGGAGTAACCTCAACCAACTCATCATCATCAAGAAATTCTATTGCCTGCTCTAGAGACTGCTTCACAGGAGCAGATAAGATTACGTTTTCATCACTACCAGCAGCACGGATATTTGTTAATTGCTTACCTTTTATGGGATTTACTGTTAGGTCATTATTTCGCTGATGCTCTCCAATAACCATACCTTCATAAACTTCATCTCCTGGGGAAACAAACAATCTACCGCGAGCTTGAAGATTAAATAGGGAAAATGCCAAACATTTTCCTTGATTCATAGATACCAGAACACCACGAGAACGCTGAGCAAGATCATCGCTCCCTTTCTTAGCATAATGGGAAAATATACTGCTCATAATTCCATTACCAGAAGTTAAGGTAAGAAATAACGATCGAAATCCTATAAGCCCTCGAGTAGGAATTACATACTCCAAGCGCACTCTTCCCGTCACATCAGGAATCATATTATTAAGAATCCCTTTTCGACTTCCTAATTCCTCCATAACAGCACCCTGATATGCACTGTCCACGTCGACGACCAAATCCTCAAAAGGCTCCTCTAAACCACCTTTATTATGTCGATAGATGACCTCTGGTCTGCCCACACTTAATTCATAGCCCTCTCGACGCATGTTTTCTATTAGCACTGCAAGATGCAACTCACCCCTACCTGATACCGTGAATTTATCCAAACTATCAGAATCAGCAACCCGCAACGCCACATTGTGCAACGTTTCCCGTTCCAATCTTTCCTTAAGATTTCGACTTGTGATGAATTTTCCATCTCGACCGGCGAAAGGTGAATCGTTTACCTGAAAAATCATAGAAATCGTCGGTTCGTCCACTTTTAGCGGAGATAATGGCCTAACATCACCAGGAGTGCACAGCGTATCTGAAATCTGAAGACCATCGATACCCGAGACCGAGATAATATCTCCAGCCTCTGCACCAACCACTTCGACCCGTTCCAACCCATGATAATCGAGGACTTGTAAAACTCGCCCAGAACGCTTGTCTCCTTCCTTATTCACTACAATCACCGGATCACCAGTTTTTATTACACCACTCTGAACTCGTCCGACTCCAATCACACCAACATAACTATTGTAATCGAGAGCACTTATCTGCATTTGTAATGGACCCCCAACAGTTATTTCCGGACCTGGAACGTTATCAATAAGTGTTTGAATTAAACATTCCATAGAATTTTCTATATTATCTATCGACAATCCAGCACAACCTTCCAGTGCAGAACCATAAACCACTGGGAAATCAAGCTGATGATCATTAGCACCCAGTTGATCAAATAATTCAAACACTTGATCGACAACCCAGTCCGGCCTTGCACCTTCTCTATCGATCTTATTAATCATTACAATCGGTGAAAGATTGTTTTCAAAAGCCTTCTTAGTGACAAAACGAGTCTGAGGCATTGGACCCTCTACAGCATCGACTAGCAGCAAAACAGAATCGACCATCGACAAAATTCGCTCTACCTCACCACCAAAATCAGCATGCCCCGGGGTATCAATGATATTTAACCGATGTTCATTCCAATTAATCGCAGTATTTTTTGCCAGTATAGTAATACCACGTTCACGCTCTATATCATTAGAATCCATCAAACGTTCTTGCTGATCCTCGCCCCGCTGAAGAACTCCCGCCTGATAAAGAAGCTTATCAATTAAGGTGGTTTTCCCATGATCCACGTGGGCTATAATCGCAAGATTGTGTAGCTTATCTCTCCGCATGTTCCTTTCTTATGAGTTCCAATAAGCTGACCGAATACGCGGCGCATTATACCTGAACCATCTTCCTATGCAGTGCGCTTTTAAAAAGAATTGGTTCGTTACCAAAAACCTGTCCAGTTTTTATATGCGCAACGATATCTCTAGCCTCACTTAGTTCGCAATAATCATTGATATCTAAGTTTTTAAGCATGCATTGAGGCAGCATCCACCGAAATTAACATATCGATGCTGGTCTAGTATCGACGGGAAATAAGTCAGAACGTTGCTCTTTAATTTCTAAGAAGGAGCTCGAGCAGTCATGGTTAATCTCAGTTTTAAATTAACGCATGACTACTGTTAAGCCCTAGCTCTATAAAAACCATCTACGATCAGGAAGCTGAAATTCTCGAGATATCTAAGTCAGAGCGTCCTTTGTGGTTTTCACTATAGCTGCAGCCACTTTGTAAGGGTCTGCATTAGATGCTGTTCTTCTATCTTCCAAACGCCCCTTCCAACCATCTTGAACTGTACCAACTGGGATACGTATGGATGCTCCTCTATCTGAAACTCCATAACTAAATTCATTGATAGATTGCGTTTCATGCTCGCCAGTTAAACGTTGGTCATTATCCGCTCCATAAACATCAATATGACGCGCGATATTCTTTCCAAATTCTTCACAAATACTCGTAAAGATGTCTTCCTTTCCCAACGTCCTCATAGCCCCATTTGAGAAGTTTGCATGCATGCCAGATCCGTTCCAATCCAATTTTCCGAACGGTTTGGGGTGCCAATTGATGGCATATCCATATTTTTCGCCTGTCCTCTCCAAAAGGTATCTCGCAATCCAGGTCTCATCTCCCGCTTTCTTCGCGCTTTTGGCAAAAACTTGGAATTCCCATTGACCAGCTGCCACCTCAGCATTGATGCCCTCGACATTTATTCCAGCCTCAAGGCAAAGGTCTAAATGTTCCTCTACGCAGTCACGCCCGAAGGAGTTTGAAGCACCAACCGAACAATAGTATGGCCCTTGGGGACCCGGATAGCCCCCCGGGGGGAATCCTGGAGGTAAATTAGTATCGATATCCCATAAGAAATACTCCTGCTCAAATCCGAACCAGAAATCCTCATCATCGTCATCGATGGTTGCGCGCCCATTGGAATCGTGGGCCGTACCATCTGCATTCAAAACCTCTGTCATTACCAGAAATGAATTTTTTCTATCCGGATCAGGATAGACTGCCACAGGTTTTAGCAAGCAATCCGAAGAACTTCCATCCGCTTGTTCTGTCGAACTACCATCAAATGACCACATCGGGCACTCAGCGAGTGTTCCACCAAAATTATTCCTAACCTGAGTTTTACTTCGTAAGCTTTGAGTAGGTGTATAACCATCTAACCAAATATATTCCAATTTTGCTTTCATAATCTTTCTTATCTCCTTCAACCAGCACGATTACATAACCCCAGCGATGCAGGGTCATTCGCTTAAATTACATATGTTGTAACTATCAAACTATTCCTGCTTTGACGCAAGTTACATGCCAAAATTTAAATAGTATAACTAACTGTTTTATCGAACATTCTTATTATCTATCTTTAATAATTGCACTATAAATGTGCAATTATGATTTGACCCTTATTAAATGCATTATATTAGTGCATTCTTAAAGTTATCGTCTAACTGCAAAGGTAAAAAACCCCTAATTTATAGCTCATTAAAATTGACAAGATTTTAATAGCGTAGTTTCCAAGACTCTGAAACAGCGAATTTGGCTAGAAAATTAACACCGTATGTTTAAGGTTTTCTATTTAATAACAATCGCATAAGCTTTTGGGCAAAAGTATAATGAAAAGCTACGCAGCTTGTTCTTGGAGAACACATTAAATGGCAGAAAAAACACTTAACCTCATTGAGGGAAACGATGCGAAATGGGTGGATCTTCGATTTACTGATTCACGAGGGAAAGAACAGCACGTAACAAATGCAGCGAGTCAGATTAATGAAGAGTTTTTCAAGAATGGTGCAATGTTTGATGGCTCATCCATAGCAGGATGGAAGAAGATAAACGAGTCTGACATGATTCTAATGCCAGATGACTCTACTGCAGTGTTGGATCCATTTACGGAAGAAATTACGGTTAATCTGCGCTGTGATGTAGTTGAACCAAATACTTTGACAGGTTACGAGAGAGATCCTCGCTCATTAGCGAAACGCGCTGAGGCCTACCTAGCCAGTACAGGTATCGCCGATACAGCATACTTTGGACCAGAGGCTGAGTTTTTTATTTTTGATGATGTTAAATACAAAATTGATATGAGCAGGGCAAGCTACGAAATTCAATCCCAAGAAGCAGCATGGATGAGCGGAGCAGAATTTGAAGGGGGCAATTTAGGGCATCGTCCGGGTGTCAAAGGCGGTTACTTTCCCGTCCCACCCGTAGATTCTCACCTTGACCTTAGGAATGCCATGTCTGCTGCTATGCAAGCCATGGGGCTTAGCGTTGAATTACATCATCACGAGGTTGGAACTGCAGGTCAAGGAGAAATTAGTACGCGATTTAACTCTCTGGTAAACCAAGCCGATGAACTACAAATATACAAATACTGCGTTCACAATGTTGCACACGCCTACGGTAAGACAGCCACATTTATGCCTAAACCTTTAGTTGGGGATAACGGAAATGGGATGCACTGTCATCAATCCATCTGGAAGAAAGGCTCAAATATTTTTGCCGGAAAAGGCTACGGCAACTTATCTAGAGAAGCTCTTTGGTATATCGGCGGAATAATCAAACATGGGAGAGCAATCAATGCATTTTCGAATGCCTCAACGAATTCTTACAAACGGTTAGTCCCAGGATTCGAGGCGCCGCTACTGCTGACGTACTCTGCCAAAAATAGATCAGCAGCTATTCGTATTCCCTTTGTGCGCAGTGATAATAAAAACGGGGTAAGGATAGAAGTTCGCTTTGGTGATCCTAGTGCAAACCCTTACCTAATGTTTTCCGCAATGCTTATGGCTGGGCTTGATGGCATCACAAATAAAATAGACCCCTTTGGACCAGTCGATAAAGATCTTTACAACTTAGAGTCCTCGGAACTTAAAGATATACCAACCGTAGCTCCCTCTCTGGAGACTGCACTGGAGGCATTGGATGCAGATCGACAATTTTTGATTAATGGTGATGTATTCACCAATGATATGATCGACGGATATATCGATTTAAAGCAGGAAGAAGTGGCGTTACTGAACTCCACTACACACCCAATCGAATTCCAAATGTACTATAGCGTCTGATACTGGAACTATCCCTCCATATAAGCTTTAACTTTTTTAGAATCTTCTTTTATAAAGCGCCCAATTTTTAGCCGACAATTAAATGCACTATAATGGTGCATTTAATTGTCGGCTAATTTAAAATAAATCGTAGGAACGCTTATCCCACAAAGGATCGTTATTCTGGTGCATTTTTTGCATTGCAGTTAGCTAGCTTATTTAAGCCATACCTAGTCATCTATAGATAAAATAATGGAAGCAGGCATGTTAAATACAGAACCAAACTTTACAGAAAATATGCTAAACAACCTCTGCACGGCAGTTATTTCTCTCGATCATGATTTGAAAGTTTGCTTCATCAATCAGTCTGCAGAAAGTCTGCTTGATATCTCTGCTAATAAAAGCGTTGGTGTTTCAATAGAAGAGCTAGTAACCAGTTTTTCTCCGTATATTGCAATTTGCTACGACGCTATCCAATCCGGACAAGCTTATACACAGCGGATGGCTCAGTTTACCCTCACAAATGGATCAGGTATTACTGTAGATTTTACGATCTCACCAATTAGCGAGTGCGAATGGCCACGTCTTGTGATCGAGATGCACCCACTTGACCGCTATCTCCGCATAGATAGGGATGCGACACTTCACGAAAGACAGGAAATTTCGCGTCAAATGATTAGGGGCCTAGCTCACGAAGTAAAAAATCCGCTCGGCGGTATTCGCGGCTCTGCTCAGCTCTTAGAGAAGCAGTTAAACCACGATGAACTTAAGGAATATACAAAAATTATAATTGAGGAAACAGATCGACTCACTCTTCTAGTCGACAAAATGATGGGTCCCTCTCGAAGTTTTCAACTAGAGTCCACAAATATTCATATACTTCTTGAACGAGTTGCCAAGCTAATCGAATTAGAAACTTCAAATATCTCAATTACTAGAGATTACGACCCATCAATTCCAGAAGTATTAGTCGACTCAGAGATGCTTCTCCAGGCACTGCTCAATATCGCCCGAAATGCCATGCAAAGTATGACTGACACTCGAGCACCCATTTTAAAAATGACCACCCGTATAGAACGACAATTCACAATCAAGGCTTATAGACATCGGACCCTAATTCGTATTGATATTGCCGATAATGGTTGCGGTATTCCACCAGAACTAAAACAAAATCTTTTTTATCCAATGATCAGTGGTCGTCCAGATGGCACTGGATTAGGACTACCACTTGTGCACGCAGTAGTCGATCAACATGGTGGCCATATCGAGTTTGATAGTGAGCCTAGTAAGACAATATTCCGTATCTTTATTCCACTGGAGACAAAAAATCATGAGTAGCGAAATCTGGGTAGTAGATGACGAGAGATCAATCCGCTGGGTACTAGAAAAAGCATTGACTCAAAATGGACTGAGCGTCACTTGCTATGAAGATGGAGGATCTCTCCTAAGTCGTCTAGAAGAAAATCAACCGGATGTAATTCTAAGTGACATTAGAATGCCAGGCATCGACGGTATCCAGCTCTTGGAAGAGATAAAGAATAAGTATCCTGAACTACCAGTGATAATTATGACTGCTCATTCCGATCTTGATAGTCATGTATCATCTTTTAAAAGCGGAGCTTTTGACTACATCCCAAAACCTTTTGAAGT
This sequence comes from Gammaproteobacteria bacterium, assembly GCA_002690865.1. Lineage (GTDB taxonomy): Bacteria > Pseudomonadota > Gammaproteobacteria > Pseudomonadales > Azotimanducaceae > UBA7455. The sequence goes on from NZGG01000033.1 coordinate 16,418, forward strand.
CGATGAGGCAGTAGCGATCGTAAAACGGGCAATGGCTCAGAGCCAAGATTCGAAAGTAGGCGAAGAAAAAGTATCAAACGTATCAAGCGATATCATAGGTAAAGCGCCCGCAATGCAAGAGGTATTTAGGGCAATTGGACGACTTTCCAAGTCAAATGTTACGGTACTCATAAATGGTCAATCAGGTACGGGTAAAGAGTTAGTGGCACTAGCTCTGCACCAACATAGCCCGCGGTCAAATCAGATTTTTATTCCGTTGAATATGGCAGCGATACCCCATGATCTTATTGAATCTGAATTATTCGGTCACGAAAAAGGAGCTTTCACTGGGGCAGATCAGATGCGACAAGGTCGCTTCGAGCAAGCAAATGGTGGAACACTTTTCCTAGATGAGATTGGAGACATGCCTGCTGCGACTCAAACTAGACTACTTAGAGTATTATCAGACGGAGAATTCTATCGGGTGGGAGGCCATAAGCCGCTCCGCGCAGATGTAAGAATTATAGCTGCTACCCATCAGAACCTTGAAAATCTTGTAAAACATAATAAGTTCCGAGAAGATTTATTTCATCGGTTAAACGTTATTAGAATACACATTCCTACACTTGCCGAACGCCGTGATGACATACCTCTACTGGTGGAACACTTCCTTCGAGAAGCCGCTCAAGAACTTAGAGAAGATACAAAAGCTATAGGAAATGAGACTATGATGTATCTTTGCGACCTTCCATGGAAAGGTAACGTGCGTCAGCTGGAAAACTTTTGTAGGTGGATAACGGTTATGGCCAGTGGTCGAGAGGTGAGATTAGAGGATCTACCCCCCGAGCTTCGTCAGTTAGAAGCGCAACCCACACCTGGTGATGATTGGGAAAAGGTACTTGGTAGCTGGTCGTCAAAAAAGCTAGCTATGCTTAAACCTGGAGAGAAAGGTCTGCTCGCCGAAGCGCTTCCAAAATTCGAACGCGCTATGATTCAAACGGCATTAAAACAAACAGGTGGTCGTAAGCGTGATGCGTCAATCTTGCTTGGTTGGGGGAGGAATACGTTAACTCGAAAAATCAGTGAGCTTGGTATGGAAGCACAAAGTCTGCAAGATTAAACTAGAACTATAGGAACCAAGAAAACTACGAGTACACACCAAGACTCATTCGACTAGTACATACTTAAGACTGCAATAGTGGGGGAGATAATCCTTATGAAGAATGATTAACATCGCGCTCTATGAACCCGAAATTCCTCCTAACACAGGAAACATCATTCGTCTTTGCGCAAATACAGGCAGTATATTACACCTGATAAAACCGTTAGGTTTCAATCTGGATGACAAACAACTGCGACGAGCAGGCCTAGATTACAGGGAATATGCTGAAGTCAAAACATATGACTCTTATAAACAGATGTTGGATATAATTAATCCAGAGACTACTTATCTCTTCACTACCAAAGGTTCTTTACCTCATTCAGAAGTAAAATATAAACCCAAAGATCTACTCGTATTTGGACCCGAAACTAGAGGGCTACCGAATAAAATACTTACTACAGTAGACGAAAATCATCGAATTAGGATACCAATGCTCCATCAAAGCAGAAGTCTAAATCTTTCAAATGCTGCTGCGATTGCAGTCTACGAAGCTTGGCGGCAATTTGGATATCAGAGCGCTATTATTGAACCTTACCTTCGCGGCGAGCCTTTTCTGCAAGACCCTGCTGATAAATAGCATCAAAATTAACTGGGCTTAGCATCAAAGGGGGGAAACTTCCTTTCGTCACTACTGAATCAATAACCTCACGCGCATAGGGAAATAGTATATTCGGACAAAAGCTACCCAGCATCTGTAACCTTGCATTCTCCTCAAGTAGCTCAATCAGAAAAATGCCAGCCTGGTCCACTTGGACCAAGTACATTATTGCATCAGTCTCTTCGGCAGTTGCCGTAACGGTCAAACTAAGAACAACCTCATATAGACCTCCCTCAATAAGCTTATGACTAGAGTTTAATTCCAAATTGACTTTCGGTTTCCACTGATCACGAAACCCATCAGGTGATCTAGGTGACTCAAATGAAGAATCTTTTAAATAGATCCGCTGAACGGAGAAATTAACCTTTTTTTCTTCAGTCACTCGCGCTCCAAAGTGCCTTCGGCATCCATGAGAAGTCCATCAAGGTCGCCCGCGCGATCAAGTAAGCAAAGCTCATCATAGCCCCCTACATGAGCATCCCCAACCCAAATTTGTGGGACCGTAAAGCGACTTGCCCTTTTAATCATTTCTTGACGTTTTCCCGTGTCACAATCAACTGAAATTTCCTTATATTGCACACACTTGTTGTCCAGCAAACGCTTGGCTCCAACACAAAAAGGACAGAACGCACTGCTGTAAATCACGACTTTCTTATGCCTATTATTCAAAGTAGTAACTCATGACTTTACCAATGGTAGATTGCTCGCGGACCACTCAGACATTCCACCTGAAAGGCGCCGCACATCTTGAAAGCCATTGGATTTCAGTTTTTTCCCAACATTACCCGAGTGTTGCCCCATTTTACAAACAAGCACCACAGGCCTATCTTTATAACCAGCAAGCTCTCCCTCACGCGCCTCCACAGAAGCAAAAGGAATGTTTAGTGCACCCGCGATATGCCCCAGATTGAAATCTTTAGCCTCACGAATATCAAGAACAATCGCACCCTCCCTATTTACCAATGCTATCAGGCTTGTTGTACTTATCGTTGGTCCACCTTGGTTACCTTCGTTTATAAAGAAAGCAAATAGTAGCACTATAAAGACAGTCACCAGAATGTAATGATTACCAATGAAGTCAAAAATCTGTTCCATAATATTTGGGGCAATTTAAAGTCGAGCATTATAACCCAAACTAGCGAATAGCCGATGAACTATTGGCAAGATCTTTGTAAAATAATTCTTTACCATAATTATGATTAGAAAAATGACTACACCGCATGTATTAATTGTTCTCGATGGTTGGGGGCACCGCGAAGAAGGCGAGGATAATGCCATACTCCAGGGAAACACCCCTAACTGGGATTATTTATGGAAAAATCAACCTAGGAGTTTAATTTCTGCATCAGGACATAATGTTGGCTTACCCAAAGGACAAATGGGTAATTCTGAGGTAGGACATATGAATCTTGGGGCTGGGAGAATAGTTGACCAGGATTTAACACGAATCAACAAGGCGTTAGAAGACGGTAGCTTTGATAGGAACGCAGTGTTACTTGAACTGACTGACGAATTGTCTCTTTCTGGCAAAAGCTTACACATTTTCGGGCTTTTATCACCAGGTGGTGTTCATAGCCATGAATTACATATCAAAGCAAGCATTGAACAAGCATTTTCACGAGGGGTTAAACGGATTTACCTGCATGTATTTCTGGATGGCCGCGACGTGCCTCCCAGTTCAGCTGGACCCTCACTGAACAGAGCGGAACAATGGATTAAAGATAATGGTCACGGGGGCATAGCTTCCATCATGGGTCGCTTTTATGCCATGGATAGAGATAATCGGTGGGATAGAATAGAGCAGGCATTCAATACGCTAGTCGGTCGCTCGTCAAATTTCCACGCGTTGGATGCACAATCTGCATTACAAAGTGCTTATGCTCGTGGTGAGACTGATGAATTTGTACAACCAACTTTAATAGATGTAGATGGTAATCGTATTAGAATGGAAGATGGTGATGCTGTTCTATTTATGAATTTTCGCGCAGATAGAGCCCGTCAATTAAGTATGTGTTTCCAAGCTAAGGCTTTTAATAACTTCCAACGTGCGTCCCTTCCAAAGCTTTCTCAATTTGTATCCCTTACAGAATATATTGAAGAAAATGAAGGTCTGGTATTATTTCCGCCCGTGCATCTCAGCAACGGGATAGGAGAATATCTAAGCAAACTGGGTAAAACACAATTGCGACTTGCTGAAACTGAAAAATATGCTCACGTAACCTTTTTTTTCTCTGGGGGGAAAGAAGCTCCTTTCGCATTAGAAGAGCGAATACTAATCCCCTCACCAAAAGTCAGTACCTACGACTTACAACCATCAATGAGTGCCTCCTTAGTTACTGAAGAATTAACTAAGGCCATCCTATCTAAAAAATATGATCTAGTAGTCTGCAACTTCGCAAATGGTGATATGGTTGGACATACTGGAAATTTAGATGCTGCAATAAGGGCCGTCGAATGTATTGACGAATGTTTAAGCAAAATAATTCTAAGTATTGAAGAAACAAAAGCGCATTGCCTAATTACGGCCGATCATGGAAATGTCGAAAAAATGAGTGATGTAACCACCGGCCAGGCGCATACAGCGCATACAAGTGAATTGGTACCTTTAATCTATATCGGTCCAAAAGATCTGCGTTTGACATCAGGCTCACTTCAAGATATTGCTCCTACTTTACTTGCTCTTATGGGTATAACTAAACCAGCAGAAATGACAGGAACGTCACTCCTTAAGTTTGATAACCAATGAAAAAAATATTCACCTTATTGATAGTTCTATACACTACCATTCCAATAGGTAGTAACTCTCAAGCTAGTGATGCTGCAGAAGATCTAAAAAACCAAATTAAGACCATGGAGAATGAAATTCAGAAACATGAGGGATTACTCCAAGATACTCAAGAGAAACACACTGAGCTAGAAAAAGATCTCGAGAAATCAGAAAAAGCGATTAACAGACTCGAAAAAGAAATCAGTACCATCAAAAAAAAGATAGAATCAAGAGAACTGCAGATATCGCTCCTCTTGACTAGGAAAAGAGAAATACAAGTAAGAAGAGAGCGTCAAGAAAATCGTATGAATCAACAGATTCAGGCCGCTTACAAACTTGGCAAGCAAGAGGCACTTAAGCTTATCTTAAATCAGAAAAACCCAGCTGAAATTTCTAGGACACTAGCCTATTTCGAGTACATCAATGAAGCCCGTACAGAGGAAATAAATAACTTTTTATCAACGATGAACGAGTTAGAAATCATTACTGAGGAGCTTGCGATGCAAACTTCTAATCTCAAAAACGTTCGAGGGGATTTCTATCAAGAGCAAATTAAATTAAATCAGGCCAAAGACCAAAAGACTGCAGCGCTCAACTCCTTGACTCAATTTATCGCTGAAACAGGCAATGGATTAAGGAAGCTTCAACAAGATAGGAGAAGGATAGAAAAATTATTAATAAAGCTTGATAGGAGCGACGTATCCACCGCAAAAAACGCCATCACATTCGAGCGCATGAAAGGACAACTTTCACTCCCTGTAATAGGAGAGATCGGCCAAAAATTTGGGGCCAATCGGAATGTCGGGAGAATGCAATGGAATGGATTATTTATTAATGCTCCTGAGGGAGAACCAATCTATGCAATCCACTCAGGAAAAATCGTTTTTGCGGACTGGTTGAGAGGTTTTGGACTGTTAATCATTATAAACCATGGCCAAGGCTATATGAGTTTATATGCACATAATCAAAAAATTAATTACCAATCAGGAGATCTGGTCTTGGCTGGAGAAATAATAGCCAATGTTGGCAATACCGGAGGTCAAACCGAACCTGGTCTATATTTTGAAATCAGGATTAACGGTTCGCCGACCGATCCACAAACCTGGTGTCAGGCAAGAAACAAGCGTGCCGCCTAATCAAGGGAAATGTAATGTCTAAGCTACACGTAATTTTAGTCTCACTATTATTTATGCTCCCTTTACCCACTCTCCCAAAGGAGGATGCCAGAACAAACACCAACACCATTGAAGGTATTTCAACGGAAATTAAGCTTCTAGAAGTCAAAGATAGTCCAAATTCAAAAGCCTTAGAAACGATTGATGAAAAAGAGAATTTAAAAGCGAGGCTACCGCTCAACGCCCTCAGGAATTTTGCAGAAGCCTTCAATCGAGTTAGTTCAGCTTACGTAGAAGAAATTGATGATCGCACCCTACTCGAAAATGCGATAAAAGGTATGCTATCGCAACTTGACCCGCACTCGGTTTATTTGGATAAAAGTGCTCTTTCTAATTTAGAAGAAAAAACAACAGGCAATTACGGTGGTCTTGGTATCGAGGTCACTCTCGAAGATGGCTTTGTCAAAGTTATTGCGCCTATGGATGGAACGCCTGCAGCTAAAGCAGATATTGAAGCTGGCGATTTAATTATACAGCTTGATGACAAACCAGTCAGAGGATTAAGTCTATCCGAATCGATCGATATAATGCGGGGGGAACCTGGAAGCGAAATAAAGTTGTTGATAATTCGAGACGGTCAGCCAACACCAAATGAAGTAATACTTATGCGAGAGGTGATCAATGTCTCAAGCGTTACCAGACGCGTTTTAGATTTAGGTTACGGTTATCTTCGAATTGCACAATTCCAAAGTGGTACCGGCCGAGAAGCTTTAGAAGAAATCAATAAACTTAAGAAAGCACAAAATCTAAAAGGCCTTGTGATTGATCTTCGGGATAATCCTGGTGGAATATTGCAGTCTGCAGTCGAAATCTCCGATCTCTTTATGGAAGAAGGTCTGATTGTTTACACAGAAGGCAGACTCGCTGATGCGGAACTCCGTTTTAATGCAAGTACAGGTGACAGTATCGGGGGAATCCCTATCGTTGTGCTCGTAAATCAAGGAACAGCTTCTGCTTCAGAAATTGTTGCGGGCGCCCTACAAGATCATCGTCGAGCCATAATTATGGGTACAACCACTTTTGGGAAAGGAAGCGTGCAAACTGTCCTCCCCTTGAAAGATGGGAAAGCGATAAAACTGACTACTGCACGATACTTCACTCCAAAAGGTCGCTCTATACAAGCGGCTGGTATAGAACCAGATATTTGGGTAGATCAATCCATCATTACTCCATCAATGCAAAAAAACCTGCGACCCGTAGAAAAAAATCTTCCTAAGCACCTTATTAGTGGTAACGACGGAGACTCCACTGACAGTCGAGCACAAAGAAGTTTAGAGTCCGCTACTCGCGACTATCAACTTAACGAAGCGCTTATACTACTTAAAGGCATCAATATACTGTATGACGAGAACGCAGGGAGTTAGTATCTCCGATTACTCTTAGCGATTTGTTGCTAGGGCAAGCGCCTCTTTTAAGTCAAGCGTACCTTCATAAAGGGCTCGACCAGTAATTACTCCGGATATTAAACTTTCGTTCTCAACTAGAGCTTCGATATCCCCAATATCCGTAATACCACCAGAGGCTATAACCGGCACATTTAGGGAACTCGCTAGCTCTTCTGTAGCTTCAAAGTTAATACCTCGCATCATACCATCCTTCTTAATATCGGTATAAATAATGGCCCCGATACCATCTTCCTCAAACTCTTTAGCAAGACTTTTTACGGAAAACTTTGTCACTTCGGTCCAACCCCTCGTTGCAACTAATCCATCCGCAGCATCTAGGCCAACATAAATATGGCCGGGAAACAGTTTGCACATTTCTCTCACAAACTTAGGTTCGTCAACTGCCTTAGTACCAATAATTAAGTAATCGACCCCAGCAAGGAGATAAGCTTCGATAACTTCAGCGCTTCGAATTCCACCACCAAGCTGTATCGTGAGTTCTGGATAGTTCTTTGCAATGGCAGAAACTATAGACTGATTAACAGGAATCCCCTCGAAAGCTCCGTCTAAGTCTACCAAATGTAAGCGATCCGCTCCCTGCGAAACCCAGTGATCAGTCATGCCGACCGGATCATCTGAATATGTGGTAGTTTGATCTAGCTTTCCTTGTCTGAGATTAACTACGTTACCATCTTTAAGGTCAATGGCGGGGATAACATCCATGACTATAACGCACCCTTAGTTGATGGGAGCACACCGACCATCCGTGGATCTATTGCAAGAGCCATCCTTATAGCTCTACCAAAAGCCTTAAAAACAGTCTCAATCTGATGATGTGCATTATCTCCTCTAAGATTATCGATATGCAGGGTAATTAATGAATGATTAACAAACCCTTGGAAGAATTCGTAGAATAAATCGACATCAAAGTCACCCACTTTAGCTCTGTCAAAACTCAAGTTATAGCTAAGCCCTGGTCTACCAGAAAAATCTACAACGACACGAGAGAGCGCTTCATCGAGCGGCACATACGCATAGCCGTAACGCTGGATTCCCGTTTTCTCGCCAACAGCTTTTAGAATGGCCTGGCCAAGGGTTATACCGATATCCTCCACTGTATGATGTGCGTCAATTTCTAAATCACCATCTGCCTTTATACTAAGATCTATTAGGCCGTGGCGCCCGACCTGATCAAGCATATGCTCAAGGAAAGGGATACCAGTATCAAACGAACATACACCACTGCCATCAAGATTTACCTCGATAGCAATTTTTGTTTCAAGGGTGTTTCTTGTAATTTCAGCTCTACGCATGACCACATGCCATCATTTTTTGAGGGGGCCCATTATACCGCTCCTTTTTAGCTAAGATAACACGCTGCCATATGGTAAGTAGCGATTATCCGAATTGTCCTTAATCCACTTTCGTAGTTCAACACCAAATACACCCCTACTTTTCAGTATTTTAACTAAATAAACTACCGGACTCTTTTTGCCTGATTTCCATTCAGTATAAGCCATCTCAGCCAAAGTAAAGAATTGAATTAAATCAGTTATCACATTATCACTAAGATCATTTGCCAAATCATATGACTGGCGTTCTTGTTGCATTAATTGCGCGTTATTTTTAATAAAATCCTCAGTAAAAAATTCATTATCTAAACGACTAATACGAAAGGCATCAGCAATCTGACAAAGCAAATCACAATCTACAACAAATTCGCTCTTAGGCTCCCAAACATCAATAGACATAAATCCTCCTATCTAATGGTTGGTTTAATAACCCCAAATTCAATTTGGCTTTCGACAATATCACGAATAGTTTGCTCAATCGGTCTTATGGTAGCTCCAAGAACTGATTTAGCTTTCTTGCAGTCGTTAATTGTATTAGCAGAGATACTAATTGGCTCCCCATTACTTTTAGTCATCGCTGGCTCTCCGATTATAAAATTAGGGAATTGGGAACTTATTACTTTCAATATATCAGTCCCTAAACGCATCGTAGAATGTCCACCAGTCCCCGCCATTATATAACGTGCACCGCCAGAAGAATTGTTGTGGTCTACAGAGGACTCTATGGCTAAACGCTGAACTTTAACCAAGTCACGAACATCAATGATGTCGTAATATTTATCATATCGATCTGGAAAATTCGGTTCCTTTCCAGAAGCTAATCTCCCAATTTGCTCAATCCATTGACCCACTTGTGCCTTGAATAGTATCGGACCACAAATCATCGATGGGTTTATAGTGATCGCGTCCCAATACTCGCTAGCTGCCGCTGATTTGTTAACCAGATGCTCTACATCCACCTTACTACGTGCATACGCTTCGAATTTTGAATTGCTCTTACCCTTATCAGATGCCCAATCAGTTTCTGTCCATTCGTATCCATCGGGTACTATTTGATCCCCTGTATTTGGTCGAACTGCAGCTGTAGAGCTAGTGTAAATTAAACGTCTCACACTACCGCTAGCATTAACAGCATCTATCACATTCTGTGTACCAGATAACCCTCCTATATAAACATCATCCTGTACTTCACCAGAACCAAGAGGCTGTGATTTTCCGTCCGCAGAATTTCCAAGTACAGCGGCCGCATGGAAAACACCGCTACAACCATTAAAAGCATCATTGTAAGACCCTGGAAGAAACAAATCGCAGCCGTCATAAATTTCAACGTTGGGTAGACCTTGTAGATACCGAATACAGTCCTGACCACGCCAAGAACGCGAGTCTCGTAGACATGCTCGCACATGATAACCATGAATGACTAATTCTCGGACCAAATGCCCTCCGGTAAAACCGGAACAGCCAGTTACCGCAACGGGTCCATCCTTACAAGCAATCGCTGCCACACTTACACTCCTAAAGGTCGGAAACTTAATTATATCTTGTTAGTAACACGCAGTCTTTATTGCAGTTATAAGCGCCCCACGTTCACTAATTTTTACCTACCAAAGAGGTATTAAATTATGACCTTTCTTTAACTAACAATAATCACTTCGAAAAAAACGATTTCTTGGCCTCTAGTTGTTAGCTATATCTAATAAACCTGCTTCGACCCGTGCATCTTTTTTCTTATCGAACCACCACACCGTAGGAAAGCCTGTCCAGTTCATATATTCTTTACCTAGAGGAGGATGTCCAAAACGATCCCAGTAAACAAGATGTCTCGAGAGAGGATATCCATCTGGAATCAGATAAAAGTTCCAAAGTAATACTCGATCAAGAGCACGTCCTGCAGTATTCATAGCTAATTCAGTATCAGCTTTGGCAATATATTCAACCAAAAAATCCACCACAGGATTCTTTATCCCAGCATAATTAATCATGTTAGGTGGATCGACATTTTTTGAAGAGAACTGACTACGCATGCGATCAGGAAAAGGAACTTTGTAGGTATAAACCTTTCGCATCGTGACATCATAATCGTAAGCCCGAAGACGGTTCACCATGATATTTCCCTCCACTCGTCTGATCTTTGCAGAAACACCAATCCGCTCCAGATTATCTACAAAAGGAGTAAGCATTCTTTCGTGCTCAGATGAACTGATTACCAATTCTATAGTTAGAGACTCGCCAGTCTGAATGTGCACCCTCTGAAAATTTCGCAGAACCCAACCCGCCTTGCGTAAAAGTTCATCTGCCCTCGTAAGACTATTTCGATTTCGCCCGAAGGCATTGTTACGGGGCAAATCGACTACATGCGAGAAAATCCGTTCTGGTATACGGTCACGAAAAGGCTCAAGAAGCTCAACTTCCTCAGCGGTTGGTAAGCCTTTAGCTTGCAAACCAGAACTCATAAAATAGGAGTTATTACGATCCATTCCCTTGTGCCAAAATACCCGGTTCGCCCATTCGAAATTGTAAGCTAGGGTTAATGCCTCCCTGACAAGTATATTGTCAAGCGGTGGACGGCGCGTGTTTAATATAGCCCCATAATGCATTCCATGCGATTCCCCCATGGTATAGGACTCTCTCTTAAACAATCCTTTACGATGCCCCACAAAATCATAAGCAGTAGCAAAGTCTTTTTCATTCTGCTCACGATAATAATCAAAAACACCAGCACGCAACGCCTGTAACATCACACTTTTGTCAAAGAAATAAAGAAACTCATAGCGATCAAAATTATGTTTACCGACGTTAATATTGAGATCTTTGGCCCAGTAATTTTTTACTCGTTCATGTACCACTTTGTGTCCAACGTCTACCTCTACTATTTGATAAGGGCCATTCCCAAGGTGAGGGACTAATGTAGTCTCGTCAAGATTTTTATCTTGCCAATAATGTTTTGGTAAAGGATTAAACCGGTTCGATTGAATAATCAACTGCGGAGTCTTCTCTACACTCTCACTAAAATGAAATCTAAACGATCGTGGCCCAAGACGCTCGAATCGGACAAAGTCCTCATAAGCCAATCTCCAGCTAATAGACGCCTCAGTTTTAAGTGCATTAAACGTCCATTCAACGTCATCAACGGTAACCGGGATGCCGTCATGCCAATAAGCATTATCACGTAGCGTATAACTAACCCAACTCAGGTCATCAGCCACTTCGATAGTTTCAGCAAGATTCCCATAATATGTTCCAAGCTCATCCCCAGATTTCTGCATCAATGGCTCATGAGTAAGCGTACTAATTCGCGGGTCCATAGCAACTGCAAGGACGCCCTTATCAACATAGGGATTAAGATTATTAAACGTATAGGCTTCCCCTCCTCTAACCGTCCCCCCCTTTGGGGCATCAGGATTTACATAATCATAGTGATCCATATCTTTTGGATACTTAAGATCACCAAAATAAGAAAAACCATGACTGGGATTTTTAGCATCTGAATTCCAACAGATTAGATTGCCGAATATCAGAATAAGAAATATGTCAAAACTGTGCTTGAGCATTTTGCTATGCCTCAGATGAATAACTCAGCGCTTCAGAAACGCCTCAATAATTTTAGAGAATTAACCATCAGGCCTATACCCCATGAGTTCAATGACATGATAGCGAGAAATACTAACATTGTTTGCGATCAGTAGCCCTGATCCAAACAACTATTTCGTTAATTGATTTAGGTTACGCTTCTACCACTGATTAGTCGGTGCAATATCCCAAGCCTGTAGAGACTCTACTAGCATTGTCCCCCCCTTCGAAAACAACTCAATCCCTTTGCTATCTTGACGAGATGGATAAACACACTGCGTGATACACTGTCTTTTATTTGCGAAAATTTCAATTATCGAGCGATCAATAAAAATACGCAGCTCAAGCTTCTCATCAGGTTTTAATTTAAGAGGAGCTTTTTGCTTCGTCACTGTAGGGTTTTCACCGCGAGAATACATTACATAGTGATAGTGTTTTATAGTCTCAGCTAACTCAGACTTCTCTAAATTGATCTGCAGTTCTTCACTCATCGGATTATACTCAATAATAGTCTCTTCCTGGCCATCTGGGCTCGCACAAACTTTAATACCACAGATTTCTGCATCACATGGATCGATTATAAGCAAAAGTTCTAAAGTATTTCCCTCTATCCTTTCAGGTCGAATCGAATTATCTTCCGAGATCCTGATATTTTTTTGTTCTCTTTTGCGCACTCGAAGACGCTGAAGTTCCTCGACTGGCTCGATTAAGATAGCACCCTCACTATCCAATGATAAAGCGCGGGGTAAAGACATAATTCCGCTCCATCCATAAACAGGCGGATCTGTGAAATCAACTACATGTAACGGCTCATTTCTTTGTACAATCCAAGACCACATGACACGTCTTCCCTTGTCATCAATGAGAGATTCTGGCGCAAAGCAGGTGCCGCCAGGAAAGTTCATGCGTTGATGATATTCTGGATGGAACTGATTATTTTTCCATTCGCCAATGTATATTCTTGCTCCACAATTATGACTAATACAGAGCAATGCATACTTATCCCCTAATCTAAAAAAGTCGGGACAAGAAACATCTTCATGCTCTCCAACATCGGGCATATCTTTTGACATAAATGGACCAATATATTTCCAGTCATTCAGGCCACTAGCCTTAAAAAGAGCAGGCGTTGGCCCACCAAATACAGCATAGTGTTCCCCATCTTCCAACCAACCATGGGGATCCCAAGAACTGAAAAGTTTTGCTTCGGGACTAGATTTTTCAGGTATCGGCATAATTGGGTTTGATTCGAGTTTCGTCCAATTATCGAGTTCCAATTCAGTACTTGTAGCAATGCAGTTCCCAGAGCCTACCCCATGGTATAGGATCGTGGCTTCTCCCTTGTTATTGACGAAGCAGTTACCACTGAACATCGACTTATCCGGTTCACCTGGAGACAAAGCTGGCTTATGAAAGCGCCAGTGAAGGAGGTCAGCGCTGGACACATGGCCCCAGCAATCAAAGTTACGTTCACTCTTCGAGTGATCAAGAATCCGATCATCATTCTGATATATATAGCAAAGATGGTATTTACCCTCCCAAAAAATAGCACCATTTGGGTCAAACGGCATGCCTCTGCCTTCGGGATTTATGAAGTGATAAGTCGGCCTATGAGGATCATCAAGGAGGATATCGCGAAATTCTCTTTGTCCTTGTACTAGTCCTATTATTGTTTCACTATCGGGAGGGGTTTCTGTCATAACTTAATCACTCGTTTATAAATGTTTTTCATTTCAATTCATTTGCTTTTGCTGAAATAAATTATAATCGCATTAAGCAAGTGAGCCAAAAGTCTAAAGTGAAATAGGCCTTTGAAGCAAAAGAAAATGCAGCATTTAAAGCTGGTGGTCTTACGAAAACATAATCTAATGGCTGTATTGGTAATCGTATGGAGATCAATCTGGAGAAAGGTCTACCGAAGTTAAATCTCGATATGATCCTCGAAACCTTCGTTAAGCGACCGGGAAGATAATGGTGGGCTGGAGCACATATTAGCAAATTTTGCATGCGGCAATGGTCAAGTGGAAGCATACCTGAGTGGCTAATGGGATTTGAAGCTGTTATTCATCACGTAAATTACAAGCCAATAAATAATCGAATACTACAATTGATCGCCTATGAATACCCAAGGCCATCCTGAGTATAAAAATTCCTATGATAATTCGAAAAATTTCAGCCCGTGATAAAACGACTTCGTCGATTGCCTTCGCGAGAGGATCGAAAGTTCTCGCTACTGATACGGTTAGCGAAATCCAAGGAAGAATCCCAAAAAAAACTGGTTGATCAGTCATCTTTACCGAGCCTGCGTCCGGCAAAACGGCCAAGATAAAGAATTCCTGCTGGTCCCTTTAGCTGATGCAGGCCGGAATAAAGAGGAATATGCTGTACTACATGAAGGAATCAAAATCGACTAATTTATCCCTTAAATGAATCCTTCTCCCTCAAGTGATTGCAGAGCAACATAAATTGTAAATACATACCTCAGGAATCAGGGGCATGTTAGTAATTACTTATCTATTTCCCATACACGATTAATTTCTGCGTCAAGATATCCTTGATTAGTAGATTTAAGCTTCCAAATGTCTACGTGTTTAATTATCGTGGGGGCTCCAAAAGAATAAGCATAAAAACCCTTCGATCGTTGCCAGTCCATATGAGCCGCAATCATTGCTTGACGTCCATTTATAAAAACCTCAACCAGATATTTATCAACAAAAATACAAAGCTCAATATTTTCGCCGATGGGAAGATTTTCAACAGAAAAAGGTGCTTCTGAGCTGCCTACTCTTAATGTTCCAGTTTCTGGTTTAATAATGATGGACAATCCCTGATTATCTCGACCAGAAAACAGGCGAAAACCAAAGCGTTTACGCTCGACTTGAGCTCGCTCGATAGTTATCCGGATTTCGTACGCATCTTTTGTCAAATCAGTGATTAGCGTGACAGCATTCCCACCATTCATACGCGGTGCTGGTTCAACTCTAATGTCATCAAACTCAACTAAATTATCCCGAAGTAATTCAAGTTCACGTAATGGCTGAATTATCAAACTACCATCATCCCCAAGACTAAGTTCGCGCGGAAGTGACTGAAGTGACTTATAATCTAGAGCAGAATCCAAAGTTGCACACCAAGCCCACATAACCCTTCGTTCATCTGAAGTTTTGAGACTTTCTGGTGCAAAGAAGTCACGATAGAGAGGCTCTTCAATTGACTGCCCTTCTCTACGCCAATTCATTCGACCATGAAGATCAGGCACAAACTGTTCGGTTTCAGCATCCCAGTCGCCAATATAATAACGGCATCCGAAAGGGTGACTTATACAGAGCAACATCCAGCGATTTTCTATTGGAAAGAAATTGGCACACGAGATATCTTCTCCAATCACTACATCCGGAAGATCGTGCTTGAGAAAATCTCCGACATAGATCCAATCTTTCAAATCATTAGACTTGATCAGGCCTGGATTTTGTCCACCTGTAATTGCGTAGTATACATCTCCAATCAAAAAGCAATCTGGATCCCAATGTTTGATATTAATTTCTTTATCATCAACACCCCTAATATCAATAGGATAAGGTTTGTGCCAACTCGATAGCTGGTTGTCCTTTGCTAGCACAATCTGATTGCTCCCTGAAGCCTGTCCATGATATATGGCCGCTGGACACCCCTCTTTAGTAATAAATCCTGTCCCACTGAACATTCCATGATCGGTAAATGATGGTTGCAATTTTGTTTCCTGCCACACCCAATGAAGCATGTCGGTACTTGTGATGTGTATAAAAGAAAAGGACGCATTCTCATGCCAATCATGCTTTAAAATATAGTGCAGGTGATAAACACCATCGATATAAAAAGCAACATTAGGGTCACCTGGTGCTGAGGGACCGCCAGGATGCATGAGATGAATATTTAAGACTAATGGATCGGACGACATGACGACACTCCTACTATCTTATTAAAAAATTACTCTTACTGACCAAAATAGCCTAAAGGGAGACTTCTGGAGCGGGCGACGAGGTTCGAACTCGCGACAACCAGCTTGGGAAGCTGGGACTCTACCAACTGAGCTACACCCGCTTGATAGTTATACTGCCAAAAACAGCATCAGAGTGCAGCCCTATGCAGTTACTTGCAAGTAATATCTTTACTGCATCAAGACATAAGCAATAGTAAGACCCCAACTGCTAAAACACCAATGCCGAAAAATTCCAACCTATTCGGTACTTCTTTAAAAAATAGGATTGAAATCATAATAGTAATCAAAAGCTCTATCTGACCTACAGTTTTCACGTACGCAGCACGCTCGAGCGAAAATGCAGTAAACCAAGCAGCTGATCCTATTATGCTCGTAACCCCAACAAATAAACTAAGGCGCCATCTTTGATAGATCAATAGGAATTCACCATAATTATATAGTACTAGCCATATAGTACAGATAATGGTTTGTATCGTTACCATTGAGACTAAGGTTATCGCGGCAGCAAGCACGGGGTCTACTCCTAGACTTAAACTTGCAGAACGAACTAACAAAGAAGTAATCGAAAAAAACAACCCTGCGCTTAGACCCAAAAATGCAGAACTACTCCAAATACTAACGGGTAACTGCATCTTCGCCAAACTAATAATTACGAGACCAAATGTACTGATAATAATTGCTATCCATCCCGTAATTGAAATTAATTCAGAAAAAAATAAGGCACCAATAACCGCGGTAATCAGAATCTCGCAACGGATATAGGTTCCCCCTACTGCAAAACTCCTGGCCAGAAACAAACGTATCATCAAGATAGTCGCAATTATCTGAAAAATACCACCCACAAACACCATAGCAATAAAGTCTGGTTTAGGTACTAAAACCAAAGGCTCTGATGCTAACCATAAAAATGTAACATAAATTATTGCGAGAGGTAGCCCAAAAAGGTAACGCACGAGCGTCGTCGCAAGCGGCGACATCTCATTAGCTAATTGTCTCTGCCCTGCAGTTCGTAAGGACTGAATAGATGCTGCTATTAAGGTGCATAGTATCCAAGATTCAATCAAGCAATAAACCGATGTGCTAAAGGGCTTCTAAAATAGCCTCAGCAGAGCTTACTTCAAATGCACCACCTTGCTCTAGATTCAGGACGGTAATCTTTCCATCCTCAGCTACAAGAGAATAACGCCGCGACCTAGTCCCCAGGCCAATACCACTTCCATCCATCGTAACACCCATGGCATTTGCGAGCTCACAATTACCATCACTCAACATCATAATTTCTTCCGCATTACCAGCCTTACTCCAAGCATCCATTACGAATGCATCATTAACTGCTGTACAGATGATCGCATCAACACCTCGTTCTTTTATTTTATCGGCGTTAGCAACAAAACCCGGCAGGTGAGAACGACTGCAAGGAGGGGTAAAGGCACCTGGAACACCAAGCATAACCACTTTCTTTCCAGAGAAAATATCCTCAGTAGCTATATCTTCTGGACCGTTTTCTCCCAAAACTTTTAAAGTAAGGTGTGGGATACTATCCCCAACTTGAACTACCATTTAAGAACTCCTTTTTTCTTTGCTTTTCTTCGAAATTTATTTAAATGATTAAAAAACTAGCGATTACAAAGTCTCTCGTGAAGAGCTATAGGTTTCAAGTTAAATAACACAATAAGATTAAAACTTGTGCAACAATTGCAGAGTGCTCTAGTCACGGTTATATTCGCTTGGACGATTGTATCAACTCTATTAAGGATTTACTCATGACATTTAAAGGTGTTCACCATGTGGTAGTACGTGTAAAAGATTTACAGGCAGGGATAGAAACCTGGCGTGATAAATTTGGGCTCACTTTAGATCGGATAACCGAATCCGAAACATTGGGTATCAAACAAGCCATTTTCAATCTGAATAATGGTGGTTTTATTGAATTAGTTGCACCCCTAGGCCAAAACTCTGTCGTAGGTAAGGCTATAGAATCACGTGGGGAGGGAATGCATACTATCTCTATGGAGGTTGAAGATCTTAACAAGACCGTCGCTGAACTTGAGAAAAATGGGGTAGCGCTTATCGGAAAAGACGAACCTCTGGTTTACATCCACCCAAAGTCTGCAAATGGAATGCTAGTGCAACTTTACGAGTCTGTGTAACTCTCTATGGATCTATCTTTTGGCTTAGAGTACGAAAATTTTCGTGGTCAGGTTCGTCACTTTGTTGAGGAGAACCGTGAGAAACAACCAAAATTTCGCGGGCCAGCTAAAGAAGAAAATATTACCTGGCAAAGGATATTAATTGACAATGGATACGCAGCTCGGACCATCCCAAAGAAATACGGAGGATACGGTGCTAAACCAGACATAATCAAATCTCGTATTATCTCTGAAGAATTTAGTCGTCTCCAAATGAATACTGGCCTAACTGGCCAAGGCATTAAAATGCTTGTTCCGATCTTGCTGCAAATGGGAACGGAAGAGCAAAGACTCAAGTTCATTAGGCCCACTATTCAAGGAGAACTAAATTGGTGTCAGGGATATTCCGAACCTGGTGCCGGTAGTGATCTTGCAAGTCTCAATACCCGTGCTGAACTTGACGGTGAAGACTGGGTAATCAACGGACAGAAAATCTGGACGAGCTCAGCACATATTGCAGACTGGATCTTCTGCCTAGTTCGAACAGAAGCGGAGGCGCCCAAACATCAAGGGATTTCCTTCTTACTATTCAAGATGGATTCGCCCGGGATCGAAATTAGACCGTTAATAGATATGACGATGAAACCGAATTTCAATGAGGTCTTTTTTACAAATGTGAGAGTCCCCAAGCAGCAAATCGTGGGACAACGTGGTGAGGGGTGGAGTGTTGCAAATGCTTTGCTTGGTTTTGAACGAGGATCACTAGCACCATCTGCTGCTGCTCTATCAAGGCTTAATGAGCTCATTAAATTAATGCATGAAGAAACTGTAAATGGCGATCCGCTCATATCCAAGCCCCAATTTAGAGAGCGCCTAATGAAAATCCAAGGCCGCACCATGGCAATGAGCTATAATGATATGCGCTTAATTTCTGCCCAAATCAATAACAATCAGGATACGAAATTAGCAAGCATGATTGTAAAACTTCAAAGCACTGAGCTACGACATGAACTCGAGGGGCTTGCTATTGATGTCATGGGAGAAATTGGTCTCTCGTTTGATGATAACCCGTACTTACGCGGAGAGGGGGGGTGGCAATACCAATATATGTATTTTTTAGGTCTAATCATTGGTGGTGGAACCAATCAAATCCAAAGAAACATTATTAGTGAACGAGGTCTGGGCATGCCTAAAGAGCCAAAGTCAAAAGAGAAATAGAAAAAATGGAATTTGGCTTATCAGAAGAACAACTGCTGCTACAGGATACCATCATGCAGTTCTTAGCTGAGGAGTTCCCGCTAGAAAAAGTAAGAAAGATCTCTTCAGGGAAGTACTCCGATGCAATGGTGTGGGAAGGCCTAACCAAGCTCGGTATCCCTGGATTGCTTATCCCTGAAACTCAGGGTGGGGTTGGTCTAGGGTATTTAGAAGCAGCCATCATATCCGAATGTCTCGGATACAACGTAACTCCTACTCCATTTCTAACATCATCAGTAATGGCGGTAACGGTACTTAAAGCTGCCGGAAATCAGGAGCTTCTATTATCCCAGATAGCTATTGGGGACCAACGTGTAGGTATTGCTTTTAATGAAGCACTAGGCGCGAGAGCAGATGCAGGTCTCACAGTAGCAAATGGAGTCATTAATGGTAAATCCATTTTCGCTTTAGATGGTAACGCCGATCATTATCTAGTTGCAGATGCCACCTTCAATTTATATCTGGTTTCTACCCAAGTTCTTAAAAGAACAAAGCTAGCTACTGTCGATAGAACGCAATCAACATGTGAGCTAGTCTACAAAGATTCAGAAGCCATCTTAATATCTAATGACGAGAAGATTTTCAAAGAGGCCATCAATGCAGGTCGCGTTATGCAAGCAGCTGATACTCTCGGCGCCGCCCAATCTATGCTGGAACAGTCAGTCGCCTACTCAATGCAAAGAGAGCAGTTCAACCGGGTAATAGCTTCATTTCAAGCGGTAAAACATATGTGTGCAGATATGGTAGCAAATCTTGAACCTTGTCGAGCTATGGTGTGGTATTCGGGGCACGCGTTAGATGCTCTTCCTGATGAAAAACACCTCGTCGCCTGCCATACAAAAGCCCATTTACAAGAAGTTGGTCAGCTCGTTTCTAAACAATCAACTGAAATACATGGAGGTATGGGATTTACTGATCTACTGGGGCTACACTATTGGTTTAAGCGAATTGGTGCGAACCGGCAGCTCTTGGGCTCACCGGAAATGCTGCGTGAAGAGGCAGCAAAGATACAGGGTTTTATTGCTTGAGTTTTAAAATTAAAAAATTAAAAAAGGTATTGTTCGATGAGTGTAATTGGACTAATCCATCCTGGTGAGATGGGCGCTTCCATAGGAGCTGCTGCAAAATATAATAACCACGAAGTACTATGGGCCTCTATTAACCGAAGTAGGGATAGTAAGAAAAGAGCTAACCGCGGCAGTCTCATTGACTGCGAAACAGTAGCTAATATGGTCGATCGCAGTGATATAATTTTTAGCGTCTGCCCCCCCCAAGCAGCAGAGGATGTAGCTAACGAAGTACTCAGATGTGATTTTACTGGTATTTTTGTGGAAGCTAATGCGATTGCACCCAAACGAACTCGAAAAATTGATGAACTATTACGTAATGCAGGAGCCACTCTTATTGACGGAGGGATTATAGGAGGACCCGCGTGGAATCATGACGCCAGCACAAAGCTATACCTATCTGGTGATAATGCAGAATCCATTGCAGATATTTTTTTAGGATCACCACTTAACACCCATGTTATTTCGAACAACATTGGGTCTGCTTCATCACTAAAGATGGTGTTTGCTGCATACACGAAAGGCACTACAGCACTATTAACGGCTATTCTAGCGGTGGCTGAAAAAGAAGGTGTTCGAAAAAATCTTGAAGCGCAGTGGGGCGTGGAGTTCACTGAAAAAACACATCACCAAGTGACTAAAAACACAGCAAAAGCCTGGCGCTTTAAAGGAGAGATGAGGGAGATCGCAGCAACTTTCAAATCAGCGGGATTCCCTGAAGGCTTTCATGAAGCTGCAGCAAATATTTTTTCACAATTGACAGACTTTAAGGGAACTCCTGCAAAAGACGTAAACGAAGTATTAAAGATACTAGCTAGTCACGATTAAATACTAATCAAGGGTCTAAAATAGAGAGCATCTCTTCTACACTAGTAAACTTAACCCTTGGCCTATTCTCTGCAGCACCTTTAGTTATCTCAGCAGCATCTATTTTTTTCCAATCTTCATATGTTATTACCCGTGGCTGACGAGCTCGAATGAATCCACTGAGTTCATCTCTAGTGGATATTTCCCTGGAAAATAGCTTACCTGCATGAAGGTCTTCAACCATACACTCCACTGTTTCCTGAGCGCAGGTTTTGTTCGTCCCGATAACTCCAGTAGCTCCTCGCTTAATCCATCCAGCTGTATATAGACCTTGTAAAATCTCTCCATCACCATTACAAACTCTGCCCTGCCGATTTTCTATCGTACCCCAGTCTTCATGGAATGGTACACCTGGTAATGGCAAACCACGATATCCCACTGAGCGAAATAAAAGTCCCACTGGCAGCTCTTCGAATTCACCTGTGCTGCGAGGTCTAACTGAGCCATCGTTTGATTTAAAGGCCTCGTTCTTTACTAACTTCACGGCAACCAATTTATTTGCTTTCCCAATCATCCCTACGGGAGAAACTAGAAAACGGATAGTGAGAAGCTTTTTCTTACCCTTTCTTTCTCTCCCAGCATACTTAGCGATATAGCCAATGTTTTTTTCGACATTCTTATCTGGATTATTATTTATGTATTCGATACTTGCAGGATCTAGATTAGCTTCATCCCTTCGAACCGTCACCTCCGTATCATAAAGCTCTCCTAACTCTTTGATCTCTGGTGGTGTAAAGGCTGCTTGAGCAGGACCACGCCGGCCTAGTAAATAGATGTTCTTAACCTTGCTCTCTAAGAGATTTTTAAACGCGTAATCTGCTATGTCAGTTGATTCGAGCTCCTTCGGCGTTTTGGACAAAATCCTAGCCACATCCATAGCAACATTTCCCATCCCAACAATGGCTACAGACTCCTGACTGAGATCGAAGGAGAGATGCGCGAAATCAGGATGGCCGTTGTACCACGCTACGAACTCAGTAGCAGAATAACTTCCCGTAAGGTCTTCACCTGGAATCTCTAAATTACGATCCACCGGAGCACCTGTTGTAAAAATAACCTGGTGATAATGCTCCTTAAGATCTTCCAGCATTACATGCGTTCCGTATTCAACATTACCAAAAAACCTATAATTAGGGTTCGCGGCGCTTTTATCATAAGCTCGAATGACTGACTTATCCTTCTGGTGATCTGGGGCAACGCCAGCACGAACAAGGCCGAAAGGACTTGGCAGGCGATCATACATATCTAACTCAACAGAAAGTTCTTTCTGCTTGAAAAAATTACTAACTGTGTAAAATCCAGCAGGACCAGACCCTATTATTGCGACCCTAATTGGACTGGTTTCAGTCCCTATCTCAGGCATTAGACGTGCCCATATTTATAAACCTTGGAATTTATAAAGGCATGAGGTTAGCAGATTCCTAGCCTCAAATGCACAGGAATAGTCGAACACAAACACCGAATAACGCATAATTCATGAATTGGGTAACCAAATAGCTTTTTTTGAATACCAACAAAATATATTTCCTAGACGAGTTATCAAGGTGCGAAAATCTCCTCAAATAGAATCTAGCTTTGCTACTCGCCTTCTTATCTGGTTTGATCAACACGGTCGTAAAGAGCTACCGTGGCAAACGAACATTAACCCCTATCGAGTATGGGTTTCTGAAGTAATGTTGCAACAGACTCAAGTGAAGACCGCAATACCCTATTACGAGCGTTTCCTAAACACATTTCCTACGCTAGAAGCATTAGCTGCAGCCAATGAAGATCAAGTTCTTCACAGATGGACGGGGCTCGGCTACTACGCTAGAGGCCGAAATCTGCTTAAAGCCGCTAAACAAATCATGATAAGGCACGAAGGGAAAGTACCTCTAACTATAAACGAGCTTTGTAATCTGCCTGGAATAGGCAGATCTACTGCTGGTGCAATTGTAGCGATTTGTACTAATCAATACGCCGTAATCCTTGATGGTAACGTGAAACGTATACTGACACGTTACCTCGCTATTGGTGGTTGGCCTGGGAACAGTGGCATTATGAATATACTCTGGAAAGAAGCAGAAGCGCTCACACCAAGAAATAGGGTTGCCGACTATACCCAAGCAATCATGGACTTAGGTGCAACGCTATGCAGAAGAACAAAGCCCAAATGCCATGTATGTCCATTAAATACTGATTGCCAAGCTTTACTCAGCGATACTATCGATCTTTACCCAGAGAAAAAACCAAAAAAGAAACTTCCGGTTAGAGAGACCTGTTTTCTAGTTATTACTGATAACAATGGACAGATTATGTTAGAAAAAAGACCGCCTTCCGGATTGTGGGGTGGGCTTTGGAGCTTCCCTGAAACCACTTGGCAAAATATAGAACTCTCTCTTCGGGTATTATCGGTGAAACCGCTTTCAACGAGGGCCCTTAAATCATTTCGCCACACGTTCTCACACTTCCATCTCGAGATCACCCCAATTCACATTCAAACTCAAGCTAATAAAGTGAACGTTAAAATACCCAATATTAATTGGTACAGGCTGGAGGACACTCCCGCAATTGGACTGACTCGACCTGTTACGCGAATACTAGAAAACTTAAGATAGAAGCTCATTTAGATTACGCTTCCCTTCACGTACAATTTATACTTTACAAAACTCTAAGATATAAATGCCGAGAAATGTTTTTTGTAGTCGTTTGAAGAAAAACCTTCCTGGCCTTGATGCTCCTCCTTTTCCTGGAGCACGAGGTCTCGAAATATTTGAAACGGTTTCTATCGAAGCATGGAGGACCTGGCAGCAACTTCAAACTATGCTTATCAATGAAAACCACCTCAACGTGAGAGATAAGGAGGCGCGTAATTTCATCAATGAACAGCGGGACAAATATCTTTCTGGTGAAGAAATTGATCAAGCTGACGGGTTTATCCCCCCAGACCAATCGAACTAAATATTTATAATGTGATGAGAGATAAAAGCGATATTGGAGTTATTGGGCTAGCGACAATGGGAAAAAATATTGCTCTCAATTTTCTGGACCATGGACAACTGGTTTCTGTTTGGAATCTAGAGTCAGAACTAAGCTCTAACTTCAACTTAGAATTTCATCAGGATAATTTGTTCTGTGCATCAACTCTTGAAGAATTTGTAAATAGTATAGCGAGGCCCCGTCGTATTCTAATGATGATAAAAGCTGGTGATCCTATTGATCAAATGATTTACAAACTGAAGAAATTTCTGAGTAAAGGCGACATAGTAATAGATGGAGGAAATACTCATTTCAATGATACTCAGAGACGCCATAGTGAGCTCGAAATTGAAGGAATACATTTTGTAGGTATGGGTGTTTCTGGGGGCGAGTCTGGTGCACGTTATGGTCCAAGTATTATGTTTGGTGGTAGCGATAAAGCCTGGGAAACTTTAAAAGATCAGCTGTCAATAATCGCAGCCAAATCTGATTTAGGGACCTGCGTAACACGTGTTGGCACAGATGGAGCGGGCCATTTCGTCAAGATGGTTCATAATGGCATAGAGTACGGTGATATGCAGTTGATAGCAGAATCATACGATATCCTCAACCGTGGCCTTAAATTATCACCCGAGAAAATTAGCGCTATTTTTGAGAAGTGGAATGATGGAGCTTTAGAATCCTACCTTATCGAACTAACGGCAGTCGTTCTCTCCAAGAAAGATACAATTACAGAAAAACCAATGATTGAACTAATACTCGATGTTGCAGAGCAAAAGGGTACAGGCCGATGGGCTGTTGAATCTGCACTTAATTTGGGGATACCAATTCCTACTATTGCTGCTGCTGTTGATGCACGAGCGATCTCAAGCCAAAAAGCGTCCCGAGTGATTGCAGCGCAACAATTGCGTTCTTCTTCTGAAGAAACTAATTTGTCTACTAAACTTGATACTGATCTCATAGGCCAAGCTCTACTTGCTGCGAAGTTATGTGCGTATGCTCAAGGTATTCAGTTGATTAGCGCAGGTAGTAAGGCTTTTTCTTGGAAAATTAATTTAGCGAAATCTACAGCTGTATGGACAGGTGGCTGTATCATTCGTGCCAAGCTCTTAAAAACTATTATTGAAGCACTTTCAAAGACACCAAAGGTTGATAATCTGCTCTTGGCACCCTCTTTAATAAACCTAGTTAAGGCAACGACGCCGGCGCTCAGAAAAGTTAATTTGGAATCGATAGCCTTAGGCATCCCAATACCCGCCTTTAGTGCCAGTCTGGCTTGGTATGACGCTATAAGTAGCGAGAAACTACCCCAGAATCTTACTCAAGCCCAGCGCGATGCTTTTGGTGCCCATATGTATGAACGAATTGATGAGCCCGGAAAAAAGAGGCACACAAAATGGATAGATTAAATATTGTCCTAATGGGCGTAACAGGATGTGGGAAAACGACTGTTGGGAAGTACCTTGCAAAAGCACTTTCCTATCCTTTTTACGACGCAGACGACTTGCATTCGCGAACTAATGTCGAAAAGATGAGCCGGGGAGAACCATTAACAGACACAGATCGAGTGGATTGGTTAAAAAGGCTTAGGGCGTTAATCGAAACCAATGAAGCCGAAGGGGAAAGAATTGTTTTGGCATGTTCAGCGCTTAAGAATGCTTATAGAAAAACCCTAACGACAAGAGAGTCCCCTTTATTTGTTTTACTCGAAGTCTCTCAAGAAACTGCCAAAGCCCGTCTTAGACGTAGGACCAATCATTACATGCCTTCTTCGCTGGTCGAAAGCCAATTTGACGCATTGGAAAAACCGATCGAAGCCATATCGGTAAACGCAGAACAACCCCTCGATCATGTAAAGAACATCACACTTAATTTAGTAAAGGTCGCAATAGGTGAGACCAGCTGCCATTCTTAAATCAAAATTCGTCCTAACCAAATCAGGTGCTTTAACTATACCCGCGCGATTAAGAACATGGATTGTCCACTAAAAAATGATTACTAGTATTCCGGTAAAGAGCCTTTGATATCTAATAAGTCCTCTATCCAAAACCAAGCAGAAGTCCGGCTTACTTGAAATAGCGATTTCAAAGTACATGTACTATTATGACTAGTTAGATTCATTAATCTGGTAAGAAAACATGGGGCACGACGTAGTTATTCGCGGTGGAAACGTTGTAGATGGTACCGGTAGAGAACCCTTTCATGCAGACATTGCCATAGACGATGATCAGATTACAGCAATAGGCAAAGTAAGCGGTAAAGGGACAGAAGAAATCAATGCCGATGGTTTGCAGGTCTCGCCGGGTTTTATCGATCTGCATACGCATATGGATGCTCAGATAAGCTGGGACCCTTTGGTCACCTCTATTTCATGGCATGGGGTAACTACTGCGCTTTTGGGTAACTGCGGTGTTACTTTTGCGCCCTGCAAATCATCAGACAGAGAATACCTAGCCGCGATGATGGAAACCGTAGAAGACATTCCAAGAGAAGCGATAATGAGCGGACTACCTTGGACCTGGGAGTTCTACGGTGACTACCTCAATGCTGTTGAAAACCTCGGTCCATCTATAAATGTAGCTGGACTCGTTGGTCATTGTGCAACTAGATACTATGTGATGGGCGAACGCTCTGTCGAAGAACTTGCTACGGAAGATGAAATCAGACAGATTGCTAATCTTGCTGAACGCTCTGTTAAAGAAGGGGCCTTTGGTTTTTCTACAAATCGTTTACCGGAGCATGTTCTTCCAGATGGTCGCTCCATACCAGGCACGTTTGCAGCTCCCAAAGAATTGGAAGCCGTAGCCAAGGCAATTGGACCGCATGGTGGACTTATGCAAACGGTTTTCGGACCCAAAGGGTTTGAGGTGGATATGGAAATTATTGCCAATGGAGCTCGGCACGCTAGAGCGGCATTATTCAGCACTGCCGTTGAGATCGGTAACGACCGTACAAATAAAAAGGTTATGAAGATGCTTGGTGAGGGTTCTGATGTAATCTCCATAACCACCGTCCGTGGCGGAGGTAGTGTTAGCAGCCTCATTAATAATGTCATGCCGAATACACAGGAACCAAATACTTCACCAGCATGGATGGAGCTCAAAAAGCTTAATTTTGCGGATAGATTATTAAGGATTCGTGATAGTGCGTTTAGGGCCAAGTTGATCGAAGAAGTTAAGGTGCTCGACAAAGAGCCTGATGGATATCACTTTTCAGGCAAGAATAGCTTCAAACATGTGTTCTATATGGGTAATGGCGATAGACCAATATATACTGAAACGCAGAGTCTGCGAGATATAGCAAATAACTCTGGGGAGCACCCCGTTGAAGTCTGGTTAAGGATAATAGATGAGACAGATGGGAAGGCTCTATTTCATAATCGTGCTTTCAATAGAGATCTTGAAGCTCTTGAGGAGCTGATTACTTATGACTGGGTATCACCAGGCCTGGGAGATGGCGGCGCGCATGTCGGGATTATGATTGATTCCGGTTGGTCAACATTCGTTCTATCCCATTGGCATCGAGACCGTGGAACCTATTCGCTCCAGGAAGCCATAAGAAAAATTACAGCCATGCCTGCACGCGCACTAAATTTAAAAGATAGAGGCACCTTGACTATAGGCAAACGAGCCGACATCAATGTATTCGATCTAGCTAGGTTAGAAGAACGCATGCCGGAGATTGTTCATGATTTCCCCTTCGGGGCGCCACGTTTCATTCAGCGAGCAGCAGGTTACAAAGCAACACTCGTTAATGGAAAAATAGTTCTTAAGGACGATGAGCTTACCGGTATCCGAGCGGGCAATGTGTTACGTAGTTATGATTAATGAATTGCTTTATTGTGTGCATTTCGCTTTTGACTATAGAACGTCTTACTCAAGACGGCTAATAATAGAGTCAAAAGAGCCCTTAGCTCATTAGTTACCTTTAAGGCTGCGAGACTATCTTTAACTTACTGTTACTGCGGCCCATTGAGATTAGGGCAGCAATTAGCTTATTCTTCTCGTCTGACGTACTTACACGAAATTAAATTACATGATTATCCAAAACACAATCCGCGAACTCTTAGATCGAGACAAACCAACCGTCGGAACTCACTTTATGTTACGTGACCCCGATATACCGGAATTAATCGGTGATACACAAATGTTTGATTATGCTGAATTTACTGCGGAATATACCGCACTCGATATGCCTATGCTCTATAATCTCGCGCGGGCAGCACAATGCGGGGAAAAACCGCTACCGCTTATGATCAAACCTGATATGGATGGTCAAGGTTTCTGGGCCCAAGCTGCACTTGGCGCCGGGTTCAAAGCTGTTCTATTTACAGATATCAGAAGTACTGAGGATATTGATGAGGCATATCGAATCATCCGTCCTGACATTCCCGGTGTACGTGGACAACACGGCGTTAAACTACGCAGACCTGCGCTGAATAGCTACGATACTGAGGGTTATCTCGAGGATCTAAAGTCTGTCGTTTTTTGTATCATGCTAGAAAAAAATATATCGTTTGAAAATATTGATTCGATTTTGGCACACGCTAAAGCTAAAGGTGTCGATATGACACAGTGGGGCCCAGTGGACTTTGGGTTTTCCCGAGGCCAAGCTGGCCTTGCCCAAACACCAGAAATAAGGCCCTTCGAGGAAGCGGTGATTGCAAAATCTATTGAACATGGCCTTTATCCAAGAATAGAAATTGGTTCAGTTGACCAAGCAAAACGCTACATCGGTCTGGGGGTGCGCCATTTCTGTATTGGATGGGATAGATTTATTATCAGACAGACTTTTTCAGAGCTGGGAGCAGGCATGAAAAAGCTAACAGAGCAGCTTTAATATTAAGGATGTTGATATTTAGAATATAACGGTTAAGGCAAGGTCTTAATTAAATCTTTGGCTTTGCCTTCTACCGCTCTCATAACCCTAAGGATGTTTAGCCCTGCTATCTTAGCGAGATCTCCCTCACTATAACCGCGCCTTAATAATTCGACAAAAAGTTTTGGATAGGTGGACACATCATCAAGCCCAATTGGTCCTGCAGACATTCCATCATAATCGCCTCCTATGCCAATATAATCAACGCCTACTGTATTCCTAATATGATCTATATGATCTGCGACCTGATACAAGGTTGGCCGAGGCGCGGGATTTTCCTGTCGCCATCTTTTAAGCTTTCGACTTGATTCTAGCTCTGAAAATTTTGCATCAAGTCGTACACGCTCCTTTTCGAGCTTTACCCCATATAGCCAGGTTGCCTCGGAAACATAGGATGGGAAGAAAGTCACCATGACAATACCGTTATTATTTGCGATTAGCTCAAGGACGTCATCAGGCACATTACGCACATGCGGTACAACCTGGTAAACAGAAGAGTGCGAAAATATAACAGGTGCTTCACTGATCGCGATAGCATCATACATCGTCGCTACAGACACATGGGAAAGGTCGACCATCATCCCCAACCTATTCATTTCTCCAATCACTTTCTCACCAAACGGAGCTAGCCCATCATGTCTTACCATATCTGTCGCCGAGTCAGCCCAACGGACACTTTTCGAATGGGTTAAGGTCATGTACCGAGCTCCTAACTGATAAAATCTGCGGAGTACAGCCAGGGAGTCATTGATTGCATGACCTCCCTCTATCCCAATTAATGAGGCAATCCTACCGTTCCGATGTATACGCTCTACGTCTGCCGCCGTATACGCCATTTCGAAAGTATCTGAGTACATAGTGGTCATTTGGTAGACAACATCTATTTGCTCGATAACTTGTTGCACATGCTCTGATTTCCCGCCATATTCTCGAATCGGAACATAAACGGACCAAAACTGGCCACCAATACGACCGTCCCGAAGACGGGGGATATCTGTTTGAGTAGGGTTTTTTAGTAAAGACAGATCGCTTCCAAGATCTAGCTGACTTAAATCATTATTTACCCGTCTTCTGAATTGCCATGGAATATCATTATGACCGTCTATAAGCGGCGTCTCTTTAAGTACCTTCTCAACACGCTCGAGAAAATCACTAGCCTTTAGATTCTGGCCAAGTAAGCAGAAACAAAAGAAAAGTAATCGTTTTTTCAATTTATTACTGGGAAGAGTGCTCTACCGCCTCCAAATCAAAGGCGGCTGCCATCAAGGCCTTGGTGTACTCGGTTTGCGGCTCCGTAAAAACAGTTTCCGAGGCACCCTGTTCTACTATATGCCCATCTTTCATGACGACCAATTCATGCGCAAGGGCTCGAACAACCTTCAAATCATGACTTATAAATAGATACGACAGATTATGCTTACGTTGCAGGTCACGCAACAAATCCACAATTTGTGCCTGTACCGATATATCTAATGCAGAGGTTGGCTCATCAAGCACAATTACTCTAGGTTGCAGTATAATTGCTCTAGCAATTGCAATACGCTGACGCTGCCCACCTGAGAACTCATGAGGATATCGATCTTGCATTGCCGGATCGAGTCCCACTTCCTCGAGGATGTCTGCAACCATCCTACGCCGCTCTAAAGACGATAATTCAACCCGATGAATCTTTAATCCAGCCTCAATAATCTGGGTTGCAGAGAGTCTTGGAGGCAAGCTGCCATAAGGGTCCTGGAATACAATCTGCACCTTGCTTCGTAGGGGTCTCAATGATTTGGCTTTAAGCCCTTGGATCGATTGATCTCCTAAATAGATGTTACCCTCACTACTTATTAGTCGCATCATCGCCATGGCTAACGTAGTCTTTCCAGATCCAGACTCACCCACTATACCTAGCGTCTGACCCTCTCTCACCACTACAGACACCTTATCCACCGCTTTAAGTATTTTCTTCTTTGCGAACATACCTTTTGCTAAGTTGAAAACTACCGAAACTTTATCAGCGCTCATCACGACAGGTGCACCAGAGTCCGCTGCAATAGGGTCCCCACTTGGCTCAGCGGCCAAAAGATGTTGTGTATATTCATGCTGTGGACTGGTAAATATATCTTCAGTCAAACCTTTTTCAACAAGATTTCCATCTGACATCACACAAACGCGATCCGCCATTTTCCTCACTACACCCAGATCATGAGTTATCAACAAAAGAGCCATATTCAAGCGTTCTTTAAGCTCATCTAACAATCTTAAGATTTGCGCTTGAATAGTAACGTCTAAGGCTGTCGTCGGTTCATCAGCTATCAGAAGATCTGGTTCGTTAGCCAAAGCCATGGCGATCATCACCCTTTGACGTTGTCCTCCTGACAATTCATGAGGATAGGATCTAAGTCTTTCCTCAGCGTCTTGCAAGCCTACTAGCTGGAGCAATTCTAATGCGCGCCCGCGCGCCTCCTTCACCCCCATACCACGATGGACATAAAGTATTTCACCGATCTGCTTTTCAATGTAGTGCAACGGATTGAGTGACGTCATCGGTTCCTGAAATACCATCCCAACTCGGTTACCTCGGATCTTCATCAATTCTTCTTCTTCCAGACCCACAACTTCCTGGCCATCAACCAAAATTGATCCACTTGGATGTCTTGTATACTGATAAGGAAGTAATTGCATTACGGAAAGTGCCGTGACCGATTTTCCCGAGCCAGACTCCCCTACCAATCCTACTGTTTCTCCCCTATCTATATGGAACGTAACATCTCTTACAACTTCCGTACCTCGGAACTCAATAGATAAGTCCTTCACATCAAGAATTCGATCACTCACGTTGCTGATCTCCTTGGATCGAAGGCATCCCTGACCCCCTCCCCAACAAATACAAGCAATGTAAGCATAGTCGCAAGCGTAAAAAATCCCGCAAGACCAAGCCAAGGCGCCTGTATATTAGCCTTGCCCTGAGCAAGCAACTCACCTAACGAGGGGTAGCCTGCAGGAAGACCAAAACCGAGGAAATCTAAAGAGGTAAGCGTCGTAATCGATCCATTAACTAAGAAAGGTAAGTACGTCAGGGTGGCCACCATCGCGTTGGGTAATATATATTTCAACATGATAGTAAAGTCTTTCTCTCCCAGTGCCTTCGCTGCATTTACGTAGTCAAAGTTTCGGGTTCTGAGAAATTCTGCGCGTACTACCGACACGAGCGCCATCCAATTAAAAAGCAAGAGTAACAGCAATAACGCAATAGGATTAGGTTCAAACAGGCTAGTAAGAATAATAATAAGGAAAAGAACAGGTAATCCTGCCCATATCTCGACCACACGTTGACCAATAAGATCTACAAGACCGCCGAAATACCCCTGAGTCGCTCCTACAGTTATTCCAATAATCGCACTGAAAAGCGTCAGTGATAACCCAAATAATACTGATAATCGAAACCCATAAATAATCCTAGCGGTCACATCTCGAGCCACATCGTCTGTCCCCAACCAGTGTCTTGCACTCGGGGCCTCGGGTACAGCCCCTTCAGTATTTAGGTCAATAGTGTCATAACTGAAGGGTATCGGCGGCATTATAATCCAGCCTCCACCCTCTTTTATTAAATCTTTTACTGCCTGAGACCGATATACCGCCTCGGTCTCGAAGACACCGCCGAACTCTGTCTCGGGATAACTAAATAAAACTGGGAAATAATATTCTCCCTCGTACTGAAGGATTAAAGGTTTATCATTTGCAATAAACTCTGCAAAAAAGCTTATCAACATCATCGTAGCCACGATCCACAGACTCCAATAACCACGTTTCTTAGCCTTAAAATTAGCCCAACGCCGCTTTGTCAGAGGAGACACCTCCCACTTTGGCATCTCCATGTCATCCACAACATAACCGTCGGACGTCTGTGTTGAGTTACTAACCATTAGGTCTCTCTCGTATCGAAGTCAATTCTTGGATCGATTATCGTGTAACAAATATCACCGACCAAGGTCATTATTAAGCCTATAAAGGTAAATACAAACAATGTACCAAACATGATGGGATAATCACGTCGTAAAACAGCCTCAAAACCTAGCAAACCAAGGCCATCTAACGAAAATATCACTTCTATCAGTAAGACTCCGGTAAACAAAACACCGACAAGAGCTGCAGGAAAACCTGCAATTACAATGAGCATCGCATTACGAAACACATGGCCGTAAAGCACTCTTTTCTGATTGATACCCTTAGCTCTAGCGGTAAGCACATACTGTTTTGATATTTCATCCAAGAAAGAATTCTTTGTTAACATTGTTAATGTGGCGAAGCCGCCAATAGTCAATGCCGCCACAGGTAATGCTAGATGCCAAAAGTAATCAATAACTTTTTCGAACGGCGATAAGTCATCAAAGTTATTTGAGGTAAGCCCTTTCAAAGGGAACAGATCCAGATAGGAGCCCCCAGCAAACAACACTATGAGGAATACCGCAAACAAAAAGCTCGGTATCGCATAACCTACGAAAATAAACCCACTAGTCCATGCATCGAAGCGCGATCCATCTTTTACGGCCTTAGCAATACCCATTGGTATAGATATAGAATACACAAGCAGCAAGGACCAAAGTCCAAGAGATATCGATACTGGCAACCGCTCTTTGATTAGCTCAAATACTGGGCGATTTTGGTAATAACTTTCTCCTAGGTTGAGAGTCAAATAATCTTTTAGCATCTTAAAATAACGCTCGTGTAGGGGTCTATCGAAACCAAATTGCTTTTCAATCGCTTTAATGAGCTCGGGATCAAGGCCTTGTGCTCCCGCGTACTGAGTAGACGTGTCCATCGCCTGAGGACCGCTCTGAGCCCCTGCGATTCTGCTCGTTGCACCACCTTGGTCCTGACCTGTCAAGGTAGCAATCATCTGGTCAACAGGACCACCAGGCGCTAATTGAACGATAAAAAAGTTCAGCGTGATAATACCAATCAGTGTGGGAATCAACAGCAGTAACCGCCGTATTACATATCTACTCAAGCTTTTTCTCCCTAGCCCCCATTCAAAACTCTCCTCGCCTTGCGCGGATCATACCACCAACCGTCAGGGAAAGGGGGCAGATATTGTGGTTCATAATCTGGAACACCAAATTTGTTCCAATATACCGTTCGTCTCAAATCTACAGCATAGAGAGGAATCTGATAATACTGCCATAGTAATAGCCTATCGAGCGCTCGACAACTAGCGATCAGAGCGGGTAGTGTTTTGGCCTGAACAGCCTTATTCACTAAAAAATCGACTACAGGGTCACTAATCCCCGCCACATTTCGTGTGGAAGGCTGAAAGGCAGAGTCAGAATGGTAAGTTGAATTCAGTTCCTGGACAGGGGGTAAAAGGATGTCTTGATCGCGCATTACAGCATCGAAATCGAAATTTCGTAACCGGTTAATATACTGACTACTCTCTGCAACACGAAGACTGCTTCTAATACCCAATTGCTCAAGCTGTCTAAAATAGGGTAGTAAAATACGCGAATCTTCTGGATTATCGGTAAGAAATCTCATTACAAAAATTGTACCCTCAGCATTAGTGAGTTGACCATCGACCACTTCCCACCCCGCTAATCCTAATAGTTTGCGTGCTTCCTCAATGCTCACCCTCAACTCTCCTGCTGTATCAATTTCATCAAATCGAAAAGGACGATCAAAAATTTCCGGCGGGATCTCAGCGCGAAATGGCTCTAACAAACGCAGCTCAGCGTCAGTCGGCAAACCGTTTGCTGACAGGGGCGTATCCGGCCAGAAACTGTGGGCACGCTTATGGTAGCCATGGTGTAGCGTTCTGTTCTGCCACTCAAAATCCATTGCTAATGTCAGAGCCTGACGCACACGCCTATCTGACAATTTATCTAACCGATTATTAAGAGCAATACCTCGCCTTACTCCTACTTCAACCCCATATTGGCGACGAATCTTTTTGATTAAGCCCTTGTCTAGAGCAGGAATATCATAAGATCCATGCCAGTATCGAACGTCCTGCTCCGTCCATAAATCTATGAGGCCTTTACGAAAGGCTTCACGAATCACGGTAGCATCACGATAAACTTCATGCCGCATAATATCGAAATTATATCGCCCCTTATTCACTGAGATATCTCTACCCCAATAATTAGGATCTCTTTCGTACTCCACATAACGACCTAGTTTGATTTTCTTCAACTGGTAAGGCCCACTGGTAAC
Source organism: Gammaproteobacteria bacterium (assembly GCA_002690865.1). Classification (GTDB taxonomy): domain Bacteria; phylum Pseudomonadota; class Gammaproteobacteria; order Pseudomonadales; family Azotimanducaceae; genus UBA7455. The sequence continues at coordinate 51,736 of NZGG01000033.1, forward strand.
GGGTATTTCCTTTGTGCTTGCCGTTGGGTCTCGCTCACGCCAATAATGTGCTGGTAGTATCGGCGTATATTGGATCATGATTATGTTAAAAACATTCAGGGGTTCGGTTAGATTAAATACTAAATGACGTTCGTCTAATGCCTCGATTGAGTCAATGAAATTCGTATACGCACCCCTCGTAAGTATTTCACCCATCACCTTGTAGGTGTAGATAACGTCTTCTGCAGTTATTGGAACTCCATCGTTCCATGTGGCTTTCGAATTAATTCGAAAGACTAATGCCATACGATCATCTGTAACCCCAATACGATCAGCAAGCCTGCCATAAAATGCGCTGAACTCGTCCCCCGCCCGTATCAGAAGAGTCTCCGTCGTAAAACCGATCCCTCCTGACGGAGGATTGGACCCGCCCTCCTGCAATGGAGCCAGCGTATTAAAGTTGATTTGAGTTGGCTGGACTAACTTACCTCCTTTTGGCGCATCGGGATTAAGGTAATCAAAATGGCTGAAGTCTTCGGGGTATTTGAGTTCGTGAAAAAAAGCAATTCCATGCCTTAACTCAACGCTATCAAGGACATTCCTGCCGCTGGCTTCGGCCGAACATAAGAAGCAAAAAAGCGCTATCAAATAAGATCTTAACCCAGTCAATCGTGCCCCCAACGTTTCGAGTCTAACAAAGTTAACGAGCTTTAAATTTAGGTTCTCTTTTTTCCATGAAGGCTTTGAAGGCTTCTTTGGTATCCTCGCTAGTACCAGTACGTGAATGTCGTTCTGTTTCTAAATCGATATACTCTCGCAGAGGCATATTTTCAGCATTAACAAAATTCTTCTTCATTTCACCAATCGCAAGTGGCGCTGACTTAGCTAGTTTATCTACAATTGCCTCAAGATCCTCATGGAACGTCTCGTCTGGGAATACCTTGTTGACGAAACCTATACGCTCCGCCTCTTCCGCGGTAAATTTCTCCGACATGAAAAAGAGCTCACGCGCTTTAGCTGAACCAATAATCCGCGGTAAAAGCCATGGACCACCCATGTCACCGGAAATCGCAACGCCGAGGAACGCGGAATTAAATGCTGCTCGAGCAGTTGCATAGCGCAGATCACAAGCGGCAGCCCAACCAAGCCCAGCACCAGCACAGGCACCATTGATACCAGCTATCGTTACCTTGGGCATTTCATGTAATAGCGTTGTCACGTGGAAATATTCCTTCCGGCTGGGTTCATGCTTTTCACCAGAGGTGTTTGCCCTCAGGTCTGCACCCGGACAAAAAGCTTTCCCTGCGCCGGTAAAGAGCACTACTCTTATCTCTGTGTCCATTGCAATTATATTAAGGCATTCATAAAGTTCG
>NZGG01000034.1 GCA_002690865.1 Gammaproteobacteria bacterium
AGAATATTAAGTAGTACTGACAACCAGATCAGTAGTTTTATTATGTGTTTTTTCATCTCAAGCTCTCTTATAAAAGACTTGTTTAAACCGACTGAAGGTGCTCTTATAGAGTGACCAAGAGTTGATATTACATGCTGCACTCTCGCTTGTCCTGAAGGACTTTACGCTGACTTTGAAGCGGGATGAAATTCCTCAGTATATAGGGCTAAGGTTTACCGACGATATCTAACAACCTTTGTAATCCTTCGCCACGCGCTTACGAGCTAGCCGCTGTTTTTTTGCATGATGAAGTAGTTATTTTTCCAGCTATAGTATTTTCTCTCTTGGACAATGCGGTACAGCGAAACGCCCCTATTTGGAATAAAGACCAGCTCTTCAATACTTGGAAAAGAAGTCCCAGATCACCTCTGTGGCAAAAAATCCGGATGCATCTTTCTCCCCTGGCTTATTCCTGTTGGGGGAACTCGGCCATTCATGTCCATAGTTCTCGATCCGATAGTAGTGTACCTCAACACCATCATCATCCGGCAGGTACTTATACAGCGTCGCATTTTGCGTAGCCTTCATTGTTTTTTTCTTTGTGTAGTTGTTTAGGTTCGCAAAATACTCCACCAGTTCCTCTGCTGAGGAGACAGAAGACTTTTTGCCACCCTTTGATCGTTTTCCGGTTATGGGTACAAGCTGGTCATCAACACCATGAATGTGCAGTAGTGGTTTTGGTCCCTGGGGGGCACAGTTGTTAAAAATAGAATGCTCGGACAGGCCGGCAACCGGGGCTGCACCGTTAAAAATACCACCCGCCTGACATATCAGTGTATAACTCATGTAGGCGCCATTGGACATACCAGTAACAAAAGTCTTTTCAGGATTCAGCTGATATCTGTCCTGAAGGTAGACCGCCAGTTCAGAAAGGAACCCTACATCATCTTCGCCGTTTGCGGTGCTGGTATCGTTCCAGCGAACATTACCCGCAGTGCTGACCAGTTTGCCGTCGACACAGACGTATTTCATCCAGTCATCGGACGACTTGTTACTCTGGCAAAATTCATCGAGATCCAGTCCGGCCATTTTTGCCTGTTCCCTGTTTAGGATGACGGTCTTTCTGAGGGATTGCGGGAAGACCGCAAGGAAACCATGTTGTTTGGCCAGTTCATTGAATCCAATTCGGTACATGTCCTCACTTTGTCCCCCCAGACCATGCAGGGCAAACAGCATTGGTGCGTTGTCAGGCAGATTCTCGGGGCGAAAGATTTTGTAGGTCCTGTCGACACCTTGATGAACGAATAACAGGTCTTTACCGTTAACCCCGTCGGACTCGGATTGCGGCGCTTGGCTATCCATAACATTGCAGCCTGTCAGCATGAGCAGACTGGAGAGCAACGCTATGTGTGTTCGTGAATTAATTAGGATTTCACTAGGCAAGGAAACTACACGCAAAGCCAAATTGATCATCATTTAGATCATTTGAATACGCATTAAAATGAACAAGCGTGAAGTCTACTATCGCAGCGTCCTGATACCAAGAGTCTAATCCCCCCTCTTGTATTAGGAAGTTAGGTGTACAGGCTTCTAAGTGCAAAGCTAGTTGCTCAATAAAAATGTAAGTGGAATATGTAATCTCTCTCGCCAGGCCATGGGACTGTGGTCGGCGCCATCAAACTTTTTGGTGACCCAGTCTTCTCCTTCGATATAACCGTGCTGACGTAAAACATTGTCCATACGGTTCTGATAAGGTTCAAAAGGCGCATCATGGGTTTCGGTACCATAGTCAAAGTAGAGGCGATGCTTGCCACCTTTAGGCCAGTGTTGCTCGTACCAATCGATCTCGGCTCCTTTGCCATGCGTCCAGTCAGTAGACAGACACGCAGCGCCACCAAAAATATCGGGATATTCCGATATGGCGTAAGCCGATATCGAGCCACCCATACTAGAACCCATCACGAAAGTATTATCTCTATCTGTCAAGGTGCGGAAGTTTTTGTCGACAAATGGCTTTAGTTCTTCCGTTACAAATTTAAGGTAGTTATCCGATATGACATCATCGGGTGTGACATCTGAATCACCAATATGCTCAAGCCCAGTTTCGACCATGGTAATGGGCTTTTGTGGCATGAACTCTGCCCCCCTTCTGTTGGGAATAAACCAGATTGAAACAACAATCGCAGGACGAATCTTTTTTTCTCGAATAAGAAGAGACATCGTTTTATCGACTTCCCAGAACATACCACCGATATACCAGCCGAAGGGCCGATACCAAAACTTGGCGTATGGAGAGGTTTTTTTGTCAAACAGAAGCTGCCCATCGTGCATATAAATGACTGGGTAGCGATCGTTTGTATTGGCGTGGTAACCTTCTGGCAGCCAAATATCTACAGGCCTTGAACTCACAGACTCTGACGGGAAAGACTCATAGAAAACGAATGAGCCATCTAATTGATTCCTGACATCGGTATCGGAATGGTCCAGAAAAAAAATGATGCCTGAAAATACAGCGCATACAAACAGAACAAAGAAACCCGTCGTTTTTTGTCTCATACTAAGCGTTACTCTATTTATCAGATAATTCTTAGGGTTCAATTCTACCTCATTAAATTCACACCAAGATTGTTCCCACAATTATTCATTCACAAAATATGGCCTCAATCTGCTTTGCAATTTTTCAAAGATTCTAACATGAAACGTAAGATCAAAAGGGAAAGCATACTTAACGGGAAGGATGACGCTTCGGTTTACTAAAGAACGAGAAGATACAGAAACGTGAAAACAGAAACCTATACAGTTTAAGCTCCTAGTTAACGATCGCCTGTTGAATGGCTTTCGCAAAGGCTGTTTGCATACCACCCCTTGGCTGCTGCAGCATGATTATGGCAACCAACTCATTTTCGGGATCCGTCCAGGACATTGTTCCGAACGCACCACCGCCACCGAACGCGCCGGTCCCACGGTGATTCGCCGCCAGCTTCGAATCCAGTGTGATACCAACGGTGTACCCGTGGCCTAATCCCCTTATCGACTTAGGATCGGACGTTAAATCAATGTCACCAACCTGATTGCTGCTCATCATCTTTACCGCCGTCGGACTCAGCACCTGGTGCCCAAAAAGTTCACCCTTGTTGAGCAGCATCTGCTGGAAGTGGAGATAGTCTTCGGCGGTACTTGAAAGCCCGGCACTTGCGGAAACGTAACGGAGGGAACCTGTCACCGTCTTCTTTCTCTTATTCTTCTTTCCCGAGTTACCAGTATCAGCCACCACAACAACTTTGGATTTCATATCATCTGGCACACGGAAATAGGTACTGTTCATCTCGAGCGGATCGAAGATTCGTGTCTGTAGAAACTCATCGAAGGAAGTTTCAGAAACGATTTCAATAATGCGAGCCACCACATCGAGACCCGTGATCGGGCTGTATCTTCGCTGCGTACCCGGCTGGAAATCCAGTGGCACCTTCGCAAGCTTGGGTATATAAGTGGCCAGCGTCTGGTCACCGGTAGCCGGTTCTACCTGATCGACTTTTGTCCCTAGACCGCCGCTTCTGATGCCCGCGGTGTGCGTGAGTAGATGGTGAATCGTTACTGGCGTGTCGACAGGCACCAGGCGATGTGCCGGGGTAGCTCCTGTGTTCTTACCCTTGGTCTTGTTCTTACTCTTAGTTTTGGAATCGACGTCTGATAGAGGGATTGCAACTTTCATATCAGCAAATTCAGGAATGTACTTCGACACGGGATCACTCGGGCTTATCAGCCCTTCTTGAATCATTATCATCGCGGCAACGCCTGTCACAGCCTTTGTCGACGAAGCCATTCGAAAGATCGCATCGGCTTCCATTGCGCGGCCCTGCTTAACATCCATATCGCCGTGTGTTGAGAAATGGACTACCCTACCGCGTCGCGCCACTACTGTGATTCCGCCCTGTATAGTGCCGGCGTCGATATACGCCTGAATGACTTTATCTATGTGTTTCAGACCCTTGGTCGACATGCCGACCGACTCTGCCCTGGCCATCGGCATCTGTGTTGGTGTGTGCATTGGTTTCGCAGAAACAAAAGAGCTCCCGCATAACAGTGAAATCGCGAGTAGGGCGAGTGCTGGATTGATCTTCGATAAGGCTTTGGTTATGGTATTTATCAAATGTAGTGCGTCCTGATTAGCATTAAGTCAAATCTAATGTATCACCGAGGAAGGCGATGGGCTAGCATGTGACCGAGAAGTTGAGGAGGGTAATTGAATAGTATGATTAATCGGTACGCAGTTTTGTTTTGTATCGCTGTTTCCAGTCCTTGGAGCATTGCATTCGACAACCTGAACGTTCTTTTTATTAACGTTGACGACATGAACCGGGACTCGGTTGGCGTATACGGTGCAAAGGTAGTGGGAACGACGCCAAACATCGATAAGCTTGCGGCCGAGGGACTTCGTTTTGAGCACGCACACGTCACCGCAGCGATTTGCCAACCGACACGCGCTGTGTGGATGACCGGACGCTATCCGCACAATAATGGCGCCCTGGGTTTTGATGAGATACGTGCCGATGTGCCGACACTGCCGGAAACCCTGCGGCAAAAAGGGTTCTATACCGGTATCCTCGGGAAAACCAGCCACGTCGTTCCTTCGCGGAAAAATGCGTTTGAGTACAGTCGCGACCAGCAGGAGACCGCTTGGGGAAGTTCAGATCGGTATGGGGAATTCGTGGCAGAGTTTCTGCAGAATGCTAAACAAACCGATCGCCCCTTCTTCCTGATGGTGAACACACACGATCCACATCGTCCGTTTCACAACAGCACCTCCAAAGCGCAGAGCAAGTCAGGCAAAGTGAAACCCAAACTGGGGAAACTGAAATACCCCAAGGGTATGGATCAAGTTCCAGCGCCGAGCCGAATTTTTCAGCCGGACGAAATCGTTGTACCGGGGTTTTTGCCTAACTTACCGGATATCCGGGCAGAGATTGCCATGTATTACTCCTCGGTTCGACGGGCGGATGATGTCGTCGGTCGAGTACTGAGCGAGTTGCAAGCCGCCGGCTTCGACGACAATACCGTGGTGATGCTCAAATCAGACCACGGTATCGCGGTACCTTTTGCAAAGACCAATGTTTACCGGCATTCGACCATCACACCGTGGATTGTCCGTTGGCCGGGTAAGTTGAAACCGGGTTCCCATGACATGGAACACCTTGTGTCCGGAATAGATTTTGCCCCAACCATCCTCGATATCCTGGGCATTGCTGCCATGGAAGGCATGGATGGCAGATCATTGCTCCCCGTGCTTAACGGCCAAAAGCAGGATGGCCGTGATTATGTCTATACCCAGATCAATACGATTGCCTCGAAGGTTGACTACACCATGCGATCGATCCAGGGCAAGCGCTTCGGACTGATCTGGAATGCGTGGAGTGATGGGAAAAAGGAATTTAATAACATGGCAATGCGTCGTGGCCTTACCTGGAACGCGATGGTCGATGCGGCCCAGACGAACCCTGCAGTTGCTGCCCGAGTGAAGCACTTCCAGTATCGAGTACCTTTCGAGTTCTATGACTACGAGAAAGACCCGGACGCGCTAGACAATCTGATCAACGATCCTGCGTCAAAGGAGTTGATTCAGTCATATCGGTCAGAACTTGCCGAGTCTATGCGCGCGACGGATGACCCTGCATTGACAAGGTTCAAGACGGATTTTTAGGCCTTTGTAGTCCTCATCATCAGTTGGGTATTGTGCAAAGTACCCGACTGGGGCAATATCTACTCAATCGATTTCCGCTCACCCGCTAAATAAAGCACAATGTGGGTCTTAAAAAAAACTCATGGAGAATATCAATGCCTGTAATAGATATGTCCGCACTGAAACCCGTTGGCGAGTTCGGTTCAAAAGCCTGGGGTGAAGGTTGTTCTGAAGGTGCAGTCAAAATGCTTGAGGCCGCTAATCTACCCACCGATATTAATTGGGCGTTCACCGAAGATTACACGCATCCACCAGCGAGGCTCATGGAAGGTGGGCGAACCCACGCCGGTTACTTCATTATGGTCAAAGATGGTGTCGTGTCAGCCGGTGATGGCATCCCCGATGAAGCACTGGCCCTACCCGGTTTCCACATTCAAATGTCCTGGGCAGCCATCTGCAACCAGTCTGGTGCGCATTATGGCAGTGCCGGTCAGAAGCAACGCTCCTCCGAGGAAAAGGTAATGTTCGCTGCGATAAGTGAATACGTGGGCCGACCTAACCCGTTTGGTTTTCCGATCAATGCAGCCGGGAATCCAAGTGCCATGCTGGATCCTGTAGGTCCATGGCCACGAGAAGTCGGCGCGGCATTAGGCGAGGGCGGTGAAGAAGGAAACGGCTTACACAATATCGCGGCAACTTTGCAGATGGACTCACCAGAATTTGCCGATCTACCGGTTACTGATCTACGTGTTCCCATTTTCGGTGAGATGACCGAACAGCAGAAAGCAGATTTTGTGAAATTATGTGGGATTGAAATGTAATGTATTCGGGCTAATCCGAGGGTTACCCCGGTTGCCTAGTTTGCTCACTTCACGGCATCCAGTTTCTACCACCCAGGCTATTGTTACTTGCATTAGCAGTCCGCCGTCTCGGGGCCGCCAGTCATCAATCCGGCAGTTGGATAGATGTGCGGTTCGGTGAGGGCTCACTCGAAATCTTCGGGCAAATTGGCGGCTTTCAGAATCTTCACTGGTTTTGTGATACTGGTCTCGATCCATTCTTTGAAGCAGAATTCACTTTCTTTTCCTGACGCAGTTGTATCTATCACGAATACTGGGATCTCCTTGCAGTTGCTGCTTTTTGGCGGCCCTCCGCATGCAGTCGGAGCCCCGTCCGCTGGAGCGGCCCCAATACACCTAGTGGCAATGAGTTGGATGCGTAATAGATGTAGCTATAACCTGCACTGAGAACCCCAATGTTCTGCATCTCCAATGGGACACCATAGAATAGTTTCTAGGTCTGACCAAAGTCTTCCTTATTTATAAATTTAAGCAGTACTTGCATAGCCTTCTGAAGGTTTCTCCAGTTTTTTCGGTGTATAAAACTAACGAATAATTAAAAAAGAAACAGTATTAGTTATTCTATGGTCACTACAAGCACAGAGGTAGGTATACGGATACCATACGCACGTTAATACCTGTATCTAGCTGGCGTATAGCAAATGACTGACTTACGTCAACCGCTAGAGGAACAACTGACTTCTCTGGCTCAGAGGTTAGATGCAAGTAGTGTTTCTGAAAATATCTACGATAATCATAGCTTTCCTCATTCTATGAGGTTTCCTAACCCATCCTTTAGCGAACTAGTTGTTTTTGCTGATAATATAGGGGGTTAACATTATTGATCGCGATAATATAAAGTAAGGGAGATACTTAATTTGGTATTGAGCGCTTCCTCTTGTAGTGCCTATACAAGCAATTGAAAGATATAATGAACCAAAACCTCGAAGTTAGTTGTTGGGAAAACAAATGGAATTTGATTTAAGTACGATTAATGAACAATTTAGAGATGAACCTCCGGACCGGATAATTGCGTGGGCGATATCAAATAGTAAGCACCCTATAGTCAGCACAAATTTCGGGCCTCATGAGGCAGCAATTTTATATGCTTGTGTAAAACAGAAACCTGATATCAAAGTGATTTGGTGTGACTCTGGATACAATACAGAGGAAACCTATCGACATGCTGATACTCTAATTGCTGAGTTGAAATTGGAAATATCAATATACTTGCCTCGCAAATCTGCTGCACATCGACAGGCTGTTATGGGAGGAGTCCCCGACATTGATGACCCACTTCATGCTGACTTTACAGAAGAGGTAAAGCTAGAGCCTTTCTCAAGAGCAATGCGAGACCATCAGCCAGATGTTTGGCTAAACAATGTTCGCAAAGGTCAAACCACATTCAGAGATTCGTTGGATATTGCGTCCAAATCGAGTGATGGCATTCTAAAAATTAGTCCATTTTTTTTCTGGTCTGATCATGAGATTCAAGCTTATTTAAATGCCAACGATTTACCCAACGAAACTAGTTACTTTGACCCAACTAAAGTATTGGAACATCGAGAATGTGGTTTGCATACTCGATGAGTTAAAAGTCTTTGGCTGCAGCTTATTACTAGTTGCATTGAAAAAAAATAAAGTAGTAGTGGCCCCTTAATAATCGCTCGAAAGGTCAGTTTGCCTTTGATGAAAGATGAAAGACTGGTAAGGATGAGGAGATCTAGCAGTGGAGTTTGAAGAAGTCGTAATGAGTCGACAAAGTGTTCGGGGCTATAAAAGTGATCCGATTCCAAAGGCTCTTATCGGGGAGATTATCGACCTTGCAAAGCGCGCTCCTTCATCGATGAATACTCAACCCTGGCATGTGCATGTTTTAACAGGTGAGGCTCTGGATGAAGTGCGTAGGCGCAATATGACAGAAATGGCTAATGGGGCTCCGCCGAAAAAAGATATACCCTCACATGGGCAATACGAGGGCGACCACCGCTTCCGCCAAGTCGCCATCGCGAAAAAACTTTTCGGTGCAATGGGTATTGCTCGAGAAGATAAAGAAGGTAGACATGATTGGGTGCTTAGAGGATTTAGGCAGTTTGATGCTCCTGTATCTTGTGTGCTTAGCTACGATAGGGTGCTAGATGCTGGTGCAGAAGCCAGGTTTGACCTTGGAGCACTTTGTTACGGTATTGTCTTAGCAGCATGGTCGAAAGGGCTTGGTTGTGTGGTAAATGGCCAAGGTATTATGCGCTCGGATATTGTTCGTGAGGTAGCCAATATTCCCGATGATCAAGTAATAATGACCTGTGTTGCAATGGGTTATCCTGATGAGAGTTTTGCTGCAAATTCGGTTAGATCAGATCGAGAGGAGAATGATCAAATAGTTCGCTACGTGGGTTTTTAGATTTCGGATATCTGGCGCTCGATTCTTGATAGCCTTTGTGATCGTGCGTAACAGTATAAAGTGAGTTATTTATTGTTTGATTGGGGGGCAGTTTTAAATGTGTCGCTTGAAAAGTGGTTTTTTAACCCCAGATCGCTATCGTAGCGGCATTGAAGTGAGTTATGAGCGAAAATAAAGAAAGCGATAGTGATAGCGAATATATTCCACGTGACGGGCAAAACGAAATTGCCCGCCCTGATGAGGTTCTTCCCGATACTCTGCAATTAATTCCTTTGAGTGAGAGACCTTATTTTCCGGTTTTGGTCCAGCCTATCGTTGTTAATGCTGAGCCATGGGGTTCAGGTCTAAAAGAAGTAGGGGAGACTGCGCATAAACTTTTGGCCTTAAGCTATGCTCCTTCGTCTTCGCCAGATTCAACCCCTGATGATGTTCGATCCGTAGGTTGTGTTGTAAGGCTTCATCGTATCCAAGAAGATAAAGAAAAGATCCAGTTCATTGCACAAGGTATAAGACGTTTCCGAATTAAAGAGTGGATTCAAAAGAAACCCCCGTACCTCGTCCGAGTTGAGTATATTGAATCAGCACCGGTAGCTGATGATAGTCAACTTAGAGCCTACGCCATGGCTTTAATAAATATTATCAAAGAACTAATGACGCTTAATCCGCTTTACAATGAGGAACTCAAACATTATCTGAGTCACTTCAACGCAAGCGAGCCATCGGCTTTAGCGGACTTCGCCGCAGCTATTACTTCGGCCGATTCTGAAGAGCTACAAGACATTCTGGAGACCTTCGATCTGCATGAGCGCATGGAAAAAGTTTTGTTGCTTATAACCAAAGAGCTTGAAGTAGCAAAAATCCAGGCGCAAATCACCGAACAAATGCAAGAACAAATGAATGACCAGCAGAAGGAGTTTTTCCTCCGGCAGCAGTTGAAAGTAATACAGCAAGAACTAGGAATAATAAAGGATGATCGTCAAGCCGATGCAGATCAGTTCTTAGAAAGGATGCAGGGCCTTCAGGCTCCGGAACATGTTAAGAGTCGAGTGGAGGATGAGTTAAAGAAACTTCAGGTTTTGGAACCAGCATCGGCAGAATATGGGGTTACGCGTAACTACCTTGACTGGGTTACCTCAGTTCCTTGGGGTGTTACCTCGGAAGACCAGTTTGATCTTGAAAATGCGTTAACTATTCTTAATCGAGACCACGATGGGCTCGACGATGTTAAGGAACGCATTATCGAATTTCTAGCTGTAGGAGCTTACCGTGGTCAGATTGGGGGGTCGATCTTGTTGTTTGTGGGGCCTCCTGGAGTTGGCAAGACATCTATAGGCAAATCAATAGCCAGTGCTCTCGGTAGAAAATTTTACAGATTCAGTTTAGGTGGAATGCGTGACGAAGCAGAGATTAAGGGCCATAGGCGCACATATGTCGGGGCGATGCCCGGTAAATTGGTGCAGGCCCTGAAGGAAGTTGACGTTTGTAATCCAGTTATCATGCTCGATGAAATTGATAAAGTCGGCGCCTCTTATCAGGGTGATCCTGCATCAGCACTGCTTGAGGTTTTGGATCCAGAACAAAACAGCGAGTTTCTTGATCACTATTTGGACCTTCGATTAGATCTCTCTATGGTTTTGTTCATTTGTACCGCCAACCAGTTAGACACTATTCCTAGCCCTTTACTTGATCGGATGGAGGCAATTCGGTTAGCAGGGTATCTATCTGAAGAAAAATTACAGATTGCAAAGAATCACTTGTGGAAAAGACAGTTAAGAAAAGCTGGGGTTCCGGCGAGCAAGCTTAGAATAGGAAGTCCGGGGCTAAAAAAGGTAATTGAGGGATATGCTCGCGAGGCTGGTGTTCGCGCATTGGATAAGCAGCTGGGAAGTATCGTGCGTAAGTCTGTGGTTCAGCTGTTAAAGAATGGTAAGAAGCAAATTGTTGTCAATGCTCGTGATATTGAGAACTATTTAGGCACTCCTATATTTAAAAAACAAAAGCCGCGGAAGGGTATAGGCGTTGTCAACGGTCTCGCCTGGACGGCGCTCGGAGGTACAACTTTGGCGATTGAATGCTCTCAAGTGCACAGCGGAAATAGAGGATTCAAGCAGACTGGTCAGTTGGGAGATGTTATGCAGGAATCTGCTCAGATAGCTTATAGTTATGTTGCTTCCAATCTAAATAAATTAGGTGCGGATTGTAAATTTTTTGATGATGCTTTCATTCATTTGCATGTTCCAGAGGGTGCAACACCAAAAGATGGTCCTAGCGCAGGGATTACTATGGGAATTGCGCTCTTGTCCTTGGCAAGGGGCCTCCCGATTAGAGGTGATTTAGCAATGACAGGAGAGTTGACTTTGACTGGTAAGGTGCTGCCTGTTGGTGGCATAAGAGAAAAGGTGATCGCGGCAAAGCGTGCGGGAATTAATGAAATTATATTGCCCAAGGATAATGAACGGGACTACTCGGAAATACCTCAATATATAAAGAAAGGCGTTACGAGCCATTTCGTCAGTCAATTCGGCGATGTTGCTGATTTATGCTTGAATAATTAAGGAAGGTGGCGGATCTGAATGGCTTCGATCCCAGATGCTTCAAGCACGTCAGATATCACCACCACCTTATCCCCTGATTCAAGTTTTGCTCGCAACTTAAGTACATCGAACGCCGTTTGAAGGGTTTTTTCAGGGTCTTTGCTGAACGCAGTCCGGAAAGAAGAAACATTTCTGTTTAAAATCAGGCGACGCCGAGTCTGAGAATCATTAGTAAAAGCGTAGATTCGAGTCTTTTGGGGGTGGCAGTTGGTCACGCAATCCGCCATAAACCCCCTTCTAGTTATAACTACAATTCCTTTTGCATTTAAAGTTTCTGCAAGCTGTACGGCGGTAAATGCGAGTCGCTGTTTATCCCCACCATGATGCAGCTGCTTAACAAAATCGAGGCCCGAGACAGATTCAGTCGTCTCAGCAATTTCAACAAGTTGCTCAATACAACGTATTGGATATTTGCCAATAGTTGTTTCACCGGACAACATCACTGCATCGACTTCTTCATAGATTGCGTTAGCGACATCTGTCACCTCTGCTCTGGTAGGTATTGGGTTTTGGATCATAGATTCTAGTAGGTGTGTTGCCACTATCACTCGTTTACCATTCTCCGCACAGAGTTGAACAATGCGACGTTGAACATTTGGTAATTCGGCGACATTGATTTCAACTCCAAGATCACCCCGAGCAACCATAACGCCATCCGCTTCACGTAATATATCTTCCAGGTTTGCAACTCCTTCTTGATCTTCTATTTTAGCGATAATTTTTATTTTCCCAGCTTTATCTCCAATTAACTCACGTAATTCACGAACATCTTGGGCCTGACGTACGAAGGATAGCGCAATGAAATCGATTTGTTGCTCAACACCAAAAAGAATATCGGCTTTATCTTTCTTGGTAATTGCTGGAAGGTTAACGCGAATTCCTGGAAGGTTAACATGTCGTTTACTCTTAAGTATTCCACCATCGATCACTTTGCATTTCATCGTGCCCAGTTCATGTTTCTCCAGAACTTCAAGATTTATGATTCCGTTATCTACTGTTATTCTATCCCCGACTGCTACGGTATCTATTAGTTCAGCGTAATCAATATGGAAAGAAGACTCCTCAATATCTTTTGTATCTCGAACGCTTATGCTTATGATCGACCCATTTTTTAGTTCTAATTCAGTTGCAAGGTCACCTGTTCGAATTTCAGGTCCCTGGGTATCTAACAATATTGCAATGGGGTAGGTTATTTTTCGATTTAGTGTCCTGATAGATTTAATAACCTGTGCGGCGGTATCATGATCTCCATGAGACATATTAAGACGTACGATGTCCATTCCAGCATCGACCATTTTTTCGAGCATAGGATAACTATCGGTTGCGGGGCCCACTGTACAGATAATTTTCGTTTTTCTCATTAGTTCAACGGCAGAATTTGACTAGTTCTAGTTTATACTAACCGATATGGAACTGAACCACCTGAAAAGACTATATATGCCAGCAATTGATGAGATTGTAGAGCGATGTAAGATCACAGACGAATTCATCGATAAGGAGAAATACCAGGTCTTTTTAGCAACGATTTGGGGAAATGCGGTGATTGACCCAATAGGTGCAGGCCTTGACGAGACTGATCTGGAATCACTGCATGACTTTTTAAATATTGAGATAGGGCAGGTTGTTGGTCCAGGAAAGACGCTTACCAGTTGTTTCGAGTTTATCGTGAGTAAGAAAGGCCGAGATTCTTTGGATAGGCAAAGGGTTACTGCGAGACATCGCACTTTTCTGGATTATTTTGCGCGTTTAATTTTAGGGCGAGAGATTGACCCTTAGTGTAGACGACTATTTACGACGAGAGCCCCTATAAGGTCACCCTCTACGTTTACCGCTGTTCGAATTGTATCGAGAGGTCGCTCAATCACGAGTAGAATAGCAATTGCTTCCAATGGTATACCAACAGCGAGCAATACCATCTGCATACCAGCCATTGAGGCCGAAGGCATTCCCGGAGCTCCAATTGATGCAATCATCGCCATCATGAAAATAGTAATAATCATCACGTTGGATAATTCAATGCCAAAGAGATAAGCGAGGAAGACTGCGGCTAGAGCTTCAAATAGTGCGGTGCCATCCATATTCATCGTCGCCCCGAGAGGTAGTACAAAGCTGCTAACAGAATTTGGGATTTTCAGGTTTTCTTCAGCTGTACGCATTGTCACAGGCAAGGTAGCGGAGCTCGATGAGGTGCTAAAAGCGACGAGCATCGGACGAGCGATGTTGCGGAATAATACAGCTGGTGTTGTTCCTGTAATGAAATAAGCGATTGTAGGTAGTATTAAAACTCCGTGGACTATTGTTATTGAAACAACTAAGAGTGCGAAGTGAAGTAGCTGATGTAAAAAGGCAGTGCTGTGCCCGGAGTCTGCGCTCGTCTTCAGGGTAAAATCAAATAGAATGGCAAAAATGCCGAGTGGCAAGAGACGAATTACCCATCCAAGAATTTTTGCTATGACCTGGTTGATATCTCTAACAGTCACAAAGAGCGAGCTATTAGCTGGTAATACAAGAATCATAGCAAGACCAATAAGGAAGGCATTAGTTACAATTCCCAGAATATTCAGATTGACCAGGGCGGCAAAAGGATTAGTCAATGCCTGGCTTAGCAGGCTTTTCACGAGAAGAATGATTGAGTCAGCATTTGGATCAAGTAGCCGATCGTTACTGATAATAGTCACCTCCATAACGGGAGGGTAAGCGGTCCAAGGATGTATAAAAAAAACACCTATTAATGCTAAAACAATTGCAATACCTGTGGTTGCAAGATAATAGGAAACAGTAACCCCTCCTAGGGTTCTCAGCCTTATTATATTGCCGATTCCAGTAATACCATTTATAAGTGAAAAGAAGATCAAAGGGGCGATTAACATACGCAAAGCGGATAGAAAAACTGACTTTAGGACAAGAATGCATTCGTAGAGAGGGTTTGGTACCGTAAGCCAGTCTGGATTCCCAAATAATAATGAAGCGGCTACTCCAAGGCTAGCCGCTATGAGGGTTTGAATAGTAAGGTTGTTAAGCACAGATTTACTGATATTAAAAAGAGTGATGATAACAAGAGGCGGGTATTAACTGCTATCTGAAATAACAGTAGATATTGATATAAAAAAATGGTGGCTGATGAGCGGTAACATGGTTGCGATGATTGAAATGGTTTCCCAAGGCAAAGAAACTTGTTAGAAGAATTAATTCAAAACTCTCCCATAGGTTTCATTCTTCTTAATGAGGAAAATGAAGTGCTTCAGTCTAATGATTCTGCATATCGCTTATTTAGTATTCGGACGGGTGATAATTTTATTATATGTGTTCACATTGATGATCAGTTGCGAATAAAAAGATTTCTGCGGTCTGAAGAGAATAAAAAAGAATGTATAATCGTATCTGAAGGTAAGCAAAAGATAGCTCTAATTACTAAAGCTGATGATGGTCGCGGGCTTTGGGTACAAGATCTTTCTCTCCAAAAAGCATTAGGGAAACGGCTTCAATCTGCACTTACTCCACCGAGAAGACTAATCAAAGACTTACGTCATCTAACCAATACGGCACTCAGTTATGGTGAGTTGGTGCAGTTAATTCTGGATGAGTCATTCCCAACAACGAAAAAAGCAAAGAGAAATCTTTCACGATATCAGTCACATTTAATTAAGCACTTGCAGGCTGCAGGGAAACTGCTTAATCAGCAGAAATCGTTAGTCCGGTCTGACCGAAAACATATTTTGATTGTTGACGATGAATTGATTATTACTGAACTTCTGACTGAGCTCATGCGAGCGAAGTTATATAAGGTGACTAGTTTTACCGATTCGACTAGTGCTTTGAAAGCTTTTGAAATAAACCCGACTGCATTTGATTTAGCAGTTTTAGACCATCAAATGCCGGGGATAGATGGTCTGGAACTTGCTCAAAATATGCGACAAGTCTGTGCAAATATACCTATCATTTTGTGTACTAGTCGAAGCGAGTTTGCGTCACCCGAGAATGTGCAAGGTGTGCTTAGAAAGCCAATTGATATCGATCTGCTTATGTCGTCGATCGCAGAGATACTTGTCTAGGATAAAGTTAAATCGCGGCGGTAAGTGTTGGACCAATTTGACGATGTATAACCAGATCGCATAGTGGGTCTAGATCAGTTCGTTCATTATTAATGATAACCAGTTTGGCTCCGGAATTTTTGGCCATAGTGGGATAGCTTGCTGCTGGAAAAACCTGAAGGGATGACCCGATTGCAATGAATAGATCGCAGGCCAAAGTTGCTTCTTCAGCTGACTGCATTGCTTCTAGCGGCATTGGCTGGCCAAAAGAAATTGTTGCGGTTTTAATGATGCCACCGCATGCGTTGCACATAGGGACTGTACCATTGGTAAGAAATTCAGATTTTAAAGGTAAAAGCTCAAATCGTTCCCCGCAATCAAGGCATTTAGCATAATTGCTATTGCCATGGAGTTCGATAACAAATTCATCAGGAACACCTGATTTCTGGTGCAAACCATCAACATTTTGAGTAATCACATGACTAACTTTTCCAGACGCAACAAGTTGCGCAATAGCCGTATGACCGGAATTGGGTTTGGCCAGAGTGATTGGATTATCATTTCTAAATTGACGAGTCCAACGTTCACGGCGCTTATCTTCAGAGTTAATAAATTCACTGAAGTCTATAGGGTTAACAGTCTTCCATAGTCCTTGAGGACCACGAAAGTCGGGAATGCCTGACTCGGTTGAAATACCTGCCCCTGTGAATATAACAATCCGATAACTTTCTAAAAGGATATCTCGCAGAGCTTGGATGTTTTTTTCCAATTTTAGACTTTTTGGATATCAAAAAGCGTTATTTCAGATACTGAACCAATTCGCATTGTTGGGCCCCAGGTTCCTGTTCCCTGAGACACATATAAGTTGCCGGTTTTCCCTCTATAAAGACCAGCCAAATAGCGGAAGGCTCCTCTGACAATTAGGTTGAAGGGAAAGATTTGTCCGTTATGGGTATGGCCGCTTATCATAAGATTTATCCCTGCTTTTTGTGCAGATTCAAAGCCCATTGGTCTGTGATACATGAGAAGTGAGAAGATATTTTGGTCTATATCTAAAGTCGCTAATTCTTTTTCGACTTGCAAAGGATCATCTTTATCATCGATACCAATAATTTGAAGATCTTCCCGAGGGAAGGAGCAGCTAGACCTCAGAATTATTACCCCTAAAGATTTCAGTCGTTCGATAATTTGTTCTAGATCTTCATATCTTTCATGATTCCCAATAACTAAGTAGATCGGGCAGTCTAACTGTTTTAATGATACTAATTCATTAGCATCAATCCCTGAGGAGTCTATAAAGTCTCCTGTGATTGCAAGAAATTCCGGCTTCAATAACCGTATCTGTTGAATAACCTTAACAAGAAACTTACGGCTCCTTGAGCCTATATGCACGTCAGATATTTGAACAAATCGCAGATTGGTTTTGGTCATAGAAGAGTCCAAATGCACACGTCTAACGATAGGGAAGCTCGCGTTATAGATTCCAAAAAAACCAATAGAAAAAGAAAATATTACTGAACAAACTGCAGCATGATTAGGCTCAACCAATTTAAAAAATATGAGACTCTCGGCACAAAAGACAGAGAGTAACAGCATCGGACTAATTCCCATAAAAAAGTCGGCGAGGTACCGTAGGGTGCGCGTTACCTTAGTTTTGAAAACTCTCATAATCCAGCGAGATAGTATTTGGCTGAGAGTGAGAGGGAGCCCAATAACAAGACTAGCTAGTGAACTAAACTGTAGCCAATAACAAATTCTGAAGACTGGGTAGGCGAAGAAGACCAAGTGCGCTAGAACTAGAGCAGCTAACATAATGATCATCCGAATCTTATTTTTTTTGCGCATTGGAGCGTGGCCTGGTTTTTGTTCGCTCATCTTTATAGTCAATATAATCTCAGACGCCGTAACTCGGCAAATGCTGTTGGTGGTATTTGCATTCGCTTTAGTATAAGGGATGCACATTCTTTAGGGGAATGAACTGCTGTGTTGACTTCGATATCATAGACATCATGCTCATGACAAATTACTAAATGACTTGCAGCTGTTCCAGGGAAACGACCAAGACGGTTTGATTCGCGTTCGCTAACTACTTCAATTGGACACCTAACTCCTACGAAATATACTTCAAGCTTCTGAAAAATTCTTAGGTACTCGTTCAGAAAATTAGTTTCTAGAATGATGTCATCAACAATAATATTGTTTCCAACCGTAGCCATGGCAGCCATGGCTTTTCTCATCCCCTTGAGCATAAGTTTTCCGGTATCGCCAAATACAATCGAAGTCGTGTAACTGTCAGTGTTTACGCTTGGCACCACGTTTAAACCGCGTGCTCCCGGAGCTTCTCTGGGAGAATTTAAACCCCTAAATTTATCTGGAAGACTGTCTCGAAATTGGTCGAGAGCAAGGTGCAAGTATGGTTGGTCAAGTTGTTCCTGAAGTTCCTTCGCAAGAGTAGTCTTACCCGAGCTTGAAGTACCATTTAAAAAAATGATAGTTGGAGACATCAGTTCAGGACTTCTCTGTATGTTGATTGATATACCTTGCGAAGACTTTCTTCATCGCAATGATAGGTTTGAGTATGTTTGTGTTCAAGGTTCATTGAAGCAATCACGCACCCAATACGCGCACATGTCGCCGTTGTATAGTTCTGCATGAGCCCATAAACATAGCCAGCACGGAAAGCATCACCACAGCCGGTCGGATCAACAACGGAAACACCACTGACTGCTGTTATATGCACGATATTTCCTGATTCGTAAACGTCAACACCGTCAATACCATGTGTAATAATCACTTGCTCTAATACGGTGGAAACGTCCTCTTTCGACAGATTAGAATTTTTGAGCAAAATTTCGTATTCATGGGAATTAATCATCAATATGCTAGAAAGGTAAAGAAGCTCGTCAATTTCTACTTTAGAAAATTCAGCTATACCTTGGCCAGGATCAAAAATGATGGGAATATCAAGTTTTGCTAGATTTCTGGCTTGTGCGAGCATAATCGATGGATCTTCGGGTGCTAAAACGCCAAAACGACAAAACTCGATGTGTTTTACTTCGCTCGGAAGTTTACGCAGCGGTGAGGGGGATGCTCCCGCGTAGAAACCAGTTATTTGGTTACCATATTTATCACTTATGATTAGTGCTTTGGCACTACTGGGCAAAGTTTCATCTACAAAAATATATTTGGTTTCAATGCCAAGATTAGTGAGATGTTTCTGGTAGTGTTCCAAATAATCTGGGCCCGCTACAGAGAGCGGAATTACGGGTACTGATAGTTTGTGTAAGCCATAGGTTATATTCATTCCGCATCCTCCAAAACTGCTTCTTAACTCGCTAAGTTTTAAAGATATGTTGAGTCCTTTAATTTTATAGCGTTCCTCATATTGTTCGAAGGAACTATCGTAATCTCCCAGAAAATCAATGGCGATGCTGCCACATACTAAAACCCATGGCCTTTCAAAATCCATAGTTAGTGACCACCATGAATGTTGAGTCTGGCATAGCGCGGTTCTTTAGATTACCTCTAATCGTCTTGTTCATTAGTTGTTCGCAAACTTTGGCATGGTGGCTTAGCGGTATACTACTTGTGCCCAAATCACATATAGATACATTAGTTGCAATATTGGGACGTCATGTTAACGTCGCGGTGGTTAGAATACCCTAGTGTGTTAGTTATTGGGACGTATTATATAAACTAGTAGTATCTTTGCTGAGGTGGTTAATTTGTTTACTGGTATTGTGCAGGCGATGCTGCCTATTAAATCTTTATCGCAAGAAGATGGTTTAAGTAGATTCTCGATTCAATTTACTGATCAATTGAGTTTGGCGCTTGAGAAAGGGGCGAGTATTGCCGTTAATGGAGTTTGTCTTTCTGTTACCGATTTATGTCAAAATGTTATCAGCTTTGATGCCGTGAGAGAGACCTTAGAGCTGTCTAATCTGAAGTCGATTCAAGTCGGTACTATGGTTAATTTAGAAAGGTCCATAAAGTATGATTCAGAGGTTGGGGGTCACGCAGTCTCTGGACATATTATGGGTACTGCCCGCGTGCAGTCGGTTGAGAAAGACTCAAACAATTGCCGAATTAGTTTTTTGGTCCCACAAGACTGGCTGCGATATCTATTCAATAAGGGGTTTATAGCAATTAATGGCGCGAGTCTTACAATTGCCTCTGTAAATCATCAGTCAAAACAAGTGGCCATCAACTTTATTCCTGAAACACTGAGGAGTACTAATTTCGAACTTGTTTGTGTAGGAGATGAGGTTAATATTGAGATCGATGCTCAAACTCAGACTATAGTCGATACGGTAGAACGTGTGTTGGCTGAGAAATCTAAGAGATGAGCTCGCTATGAAACAAGTGCTTAAACTCTTTGACACTTATGAGCGAGAAGTTCGTGAGTTAAAACCCCTCAAGGGTAATGAGATAGGACTTTATGCATGTGGGCCGACGGTTTATAACTTCGTTCACATAGGAAACCTAAGAACATATATTTTTGAAGACTTACTCCATCGAACTATTTCACATGCGGGTTTTAATGTCACGCATGTAATTAATATTACGGATGTTGGACATCTCGCTTCGGATGCAGACTCTGGCGAAGACAAGATGGAAGTCGGTTCTAGACGCACAGGTATGACAGCCTGGGAAATCGCCGAATTTTATACTAGTGCCTTCAAGGATGACCTGGTTAAGCTTAATATTCTAGAACCGACTATCTGGTGCAAGGCAACGGATCACATTGAAGATCAGATTGCCTTCATTGTTGATTTGGAATCAAAAGGTTTTGTGTATGAAACAAGCGATGGAATCTATTTCGACTCGCGTAAGCTTGATGATTATGGATATCTTGCAAGGTTAGATATCGATGGTCTTCAGGCCGGAGCCAGAGTGAACCTGGGGGAGAAACGGTTCGTAACTGATTTTGCCCTCTGGAAATTTTCAAAGCCTGATGAGAATCGTCAAATGGAGTGGGATAGCCCCTGGGGTATCGGATTCCCTGGTTGGCATATTGAATGCTCAGCAATGTCAGCGCGTTACCTCGGTGATTATTTTGACATTCATTGCGGAGGTAAGGATCATATTCCAATTCACCACACCAATGAAATTGCGCAAACGCAGGCAAGTAAGGGAACTCGTCTCGCAAATTTCTGGTTACATGGATACTTTCTACAAATGGAAGATTCAAAAATGTCTAAATCTAGTGGGGACTTTCTTCGTTTGGAAACTCTGATAGAGAGAGGTTATCTGCCGTTGGTCTTTCGTTATTTCTGTTTGCAGGCTCATTATAGAAGTGAGTTATCTTTCAGTTGGGAGAGCTTGAAAGCAGCGCATACTAGTCTTATGCGTTTATACGAAGCGGCATATAGCTGGGGAGCCCCAAGTAACATCTCCGAAGAGTACTACGTACGTTTCGTTCAGCACCTCTACAATGATCTCAATCTGCCAAGAGCTTTGGCTGTCGCATGGGAACTTGTGCGCTCACCGGAGCCTGATGGAATCAAGAAGGCAACTTTGTTGGCTTTTGATGAAATATTTGGTTTAGATATTAATGCATGGAGACCCAAACAAGTTGATATTCCAAAAGAGGTCTCCAGTTTATTGGCTAGGCGCGAGGAAGCACGTAAGTCGAAGGATTGGAATGCCGCGGATCAAGTTAGGGATGAGATTAGTAGACTAGGATTTTCCATAGAGGATTCTAAGGACGGTCCAATTATAAAACCCATTTAGTGCTATATTTGAAATTCAATTCTAATATTTATCGAAGCATACTCTCTCGCTCTTTATAATGCGTTTAATTCGACGCAAATCGTAGTTATAGATGGGTAAACTGTTTCTGTAAGTTTTTCTTATCAACAATTGCTTATGATTGTGGAGTATAACAATTGGATACTTATTTTTTTAACATTACTCGATCGCTGCAAGCTGATAAAAATTCTCTGCTCTGTGTGGGTTTGGATCCCGATTTAAATAGACTTCCTGAGGTGGTTAGGAAAGATAAATACCCTATATTTTCGTTTAATAAAGCAATTGTTGAAGCTACCCATGATGTTGTCTGCTGCTATAAGCCGCAGGTTGCTCACTATTCTGCGGTAGGAGCTGAGCGAGAACTCGAGCTGACTATCGACTTCATTAAAAGTCTAGGAATTCCAGTATTGTTAGATGCTAAGCGGGGTGACGTTGGAAGCACCTCAGAGATGTATGCCAGAGAACTATTTGAACGATATGGTGCAGATGCTGTAACGGTCAATCCGTACTTAGGTATGGACAGTATGGAGCCTTATTTTTCTCGATCGGATAAAGCAGTATTTGTATTATGTCGAACCTCAAATCCCGGTAGTGCAGAGCTTCAAAATATTAGTGTAGTAGGCGGAGAACAGCTTTATGAGCGTGTTGCTAAACTTGCTTCAACTAAGTGGAACTATAACAGCAATGTAGGACTTGTCGTCGGAGCAACAAACCCGATTGAACTAAGACGAGTAAGAGGAATTGTCGGAGAGATGAGCCTGCTTTTGCCAGGAGTTGGGAGTCAAGGTGCAGATGTGAGGGCAATGATGGAAGCGGGTACCAATGGAGATATGATTGTATCTTCATCAAGGTCAATTATATTTGCATCATCGAATTCAGATTTCAGTGATGCTGCCAGAGAAATGGCACTTAAAACAAGAGATGAGATTAACCGTTATCGAATCATCCTCTAAGGTTATTATTGTGAAATTTGTGCCCATCTAAAAGTCAAATCTCCAAAAACTGCACGATCATTGCACAGAAAGCTTTAGTCTCAGCTTGAAGAAACGCATAAGTTGCTAAAACCTATACGATTTTTTCTTGGCCCGTAGATTGCATTAACTAAATTAAAGCATTCTATAGAGGACGTGTAATGGCCGAAGTAAGTAGGTACGTGAACGTAAGTAGTCCTATTTATATCAAGGATATTAACAATAAGGGCAATGGGTCTCCTGAAACTGCCTCACCACCAGATAATGGGTCAAGTAATACTCATAAAGATGTGGAAGTAATACTGTCTTTCGAGCACTCCAGAGCCGAACAGGGCACATATCAGGATTTAGAGAGGGTTCGACAATCCTCGGTAATAGGTGAGCTCACCGCTATTGAGCAGAGGGCCCTGAATGACTTGAGGTTTGAGCAGAAAAATGGCACAACTGAGCCACCTTCTTCAGTAGATGTCAGTGAAAGAGCACACAGAAGTATTGATGTTCTAGTTTGATAACAAGCCTTGGTTTTCTCAAGACCAAATTCACTGAAATGGCAAATGCGAGTTACATCTGGGTATAAGAAGGTCAACTAGTATCGACCAAAGGAATGGAAAATCGCTATAATGAATCTTTAAATCTTAGATGTAGATATTGCATGAACAAATTAGTAGCGCTCTTTATTATTTTTTCACCATTATGTGCAGCAGATTGGCGCCTCAATAGTGATAGCTCGCATTTGAGTTTCGTCTCTATAAAAAATGGGGTGTTCGCGGAAGTTCATAGGTTTAAGTCGCTTACTGGCGGAGTAAACGAGGAGGGCGATGCTGCTGTTAGAATAGGTCTTGCTAGTGTCGAGACTAATATACCAATCAGAAATGAACGTCTAAAGAGCATGTTATTTGAGATAGCTACCTTTTCTCTAGCCACCGTAAATAGTAAATTGAATATGAGTGACTTTATCAGTCTCCCTCCTGGCGCTAGCCTTTTAGCTTTAGTTCCATTAAATATAAATCTTCATGGCATAGATGGAAAAATTCCGGCCTCAGTTAAGGTTACCAGGAGTTCAGAGAGTGTCTGGCACGTCGTGAGTATTCAGCCATTAATACTTGATGCTTCGAATTATAAATTGGCAGCAGGTATTGAGTCTTTAAGGGCTATTGCTGGATTAAACGACATAACCACCGTTATTCCCGTTACATTTTCTCTTGAATTTACTAGGAGCTAGAGTTCAAAGTCTGTCCAAATAGGACAGTGATCCGATGGTCGTTCCATACCCCTGACATCATAGTCAATGCCAGAAGCCTTGCTAAATGGGTCTAAGCCTAAAGAGTTTAAAATCAAGTCGATTCGTAGTCCTCTTTTCGGAGTTCGCTCGAAGCCACGGCTGCGGTAATCGAACCAGCTGAAGAGATTATCTACATCAGAATTATGTGCACGAAAACTATCGGTCATACCCCATTTGGTAATTCTATCAAGCCATAGGCGTTCTTCTGGGAGGAAGCTCGTCTTCCCATCGCGTAACCATCTCTTGCGATTTTCCTCTCCAATTCCAATATCGTTATCAATTGGTGCAACGTTCATATCACCCAAGAGCATGAATAGGTCGTCTGGGGAATATTCTTTATTTATGTATTTATAAACATCAGCGTAGAATTTCTCCTTAGCAGGAAATTTTATTGGATGTTTTCGATCGCTGCCTTGAGGAAAATAGCAATTTATAATGCCAAGCCTACGCCCATTCGATAACCCGAATTTACACTCAATAAAACGGCGTTGAGAAGTCTCCTGATCGTTTGGCAAACCAAGTACTGTGCTTAACGGTTGGTTTTTCGATAGGATCGCCACCCCATAATGAGTTTTTTGGCCATAGAACTGCGCGTGATAGCCCAGCCCTTTAATCTCTTCTATAGGGAAGTCTTCGTCGGTTGCTTTAGTCTCTTGGAGACCTATGATTTCGGGATTATGTACTGCGATTACTTTTTCAAGCTGCGCTAGACGAACCCGCACACTATTCACGTTAAACGAAACAAATCTCAAGTTTTTCCTCGCTAATAATAACGGAACCCTGAAGCAAAAGATTAACATCTTAGAATAGAAAGATATGACTTTTTTCATGGTAATTCCTTGGGTTCTAGACTGCTGACAAATCGTTGCTATTTATTTGTTGTGCTGAGTCAAGATGGCAAGACTTATATAAAATGCGTATAATATATATTATGTTAAATTACTCATCTCACAAGCAATTCTCTCCAAGCCACCTATGTCTCCTTTTTGTTTCGATCTAGCACAATAGTGAGCTTTTTTTTTGACCCTGCCGATACTGCGCTCTCGATGACTTGAGCGCAAAGAAGGCCTTCAATATCTATTGATTGCCATTGTTATGTTGCCAGCATTGTCTGCGTCACTTTTTGACCAGCGTTGCTTAGGGTTCAAGTTTTCTCGTTTGAGGAAATCTAGACACACGAAGTTTATGATCAAACTTATCCGGATGGGGTTAACTTTTCGCTGCAGTCAGGCATATCATAGTGTTCTCCGTTTGCTGTTTAAGAGTCGCTCTACCACTATCCTTATTGATAAGAGGAGTTGTTTTCTGTCCTGGAGCCACTAATCTCGAAAAGGTTTAGGTGGCCTTTCCTTATAATATTTTATAAAAAATAGGTTGGGGTCAGGGCCAAGCACGCCTGAATTAGGTGTAACCTAAACTAAAAATACTCTGATACTATCGGGGTTGGCAATTATTACAGGCGGCGCTTCAACCAAAGCTTATTTGGTATCAACCAGGTATAGATGGAAATTTGCGAGTGACGGTGATCGTTAAATAGCTTTGTGAGTGTCAAGTAGTATCCATTTGATAAATTTCTGCTACAAATTGATCTTCCATTGTATTCTTAAGAACAAAACGGACTGCGTTAATATGCATGGTCATGTTATTTTCCCCCTTAAGTAAGTAAAGTGGAGAAATTGGGGAAGGGTCTGCAGATTGGAAAGCATGGGTTGATAGGTTAATCCAATCGATATTCAGATAATTAAGAGTTGCTTGTTCTAGTGCTGTCTGTTGAGGTGAGACTGATGTGAGGTTTTAGGAAGTTTAAATCAGATATTACATTAGGAAATAT
>NZGG01000035.1 GCA_002690865.1 Gammaproteobacteria bacterium
CAAATATATATATATCAAAATTAATATAGATACTAAGTTCTAGTATTTTCGCCGAGATCGTTTTCTTACTCTTATGTTAACATTCGGGGAAACAAAGCCATGGATAGAGAGTTGAAAAAACAGCCCAATTTAGTGGTTATCTATACCGATGATCTGGGGTACGGTGACCTCGGTTGTTTTGGTTCCGACTCGATTTCAACGCCGCATCTGGACGCGTTAGCTGATTCCGGGGTTCGCTTTACGGACTGGTACTCTAACTCGCCGGTATGCTCACCTTCCCGGGCTTCCCTCTTGACCGGCCGATACCCACACAAAACCGGCGTATCTCGTGTTCTGGCTGGGCGACGAGCTAAACCGGGAGGCAGTAATCAAAGTACTCCTGGCCTTCCGCAAACCGAGAAGACGATAGCTAGCTTACTTAAGCCCCACGGTTATCGAACGGCGATGTTTGGAAAATGGCACCTGGGTGTCGCTGAAGAGTGTCGTCCGAATGCCCACGGCTTTGATGAGTTCTTCGGCTTTCTTGCGGGCTGTGTGGATTACTATTCGCACATTTATTATCACGGGGGTTGGCGCAACATCAACCCTACTCACGATCTATGGCACAACGATAAAGAGGTCTGGTACAACGGCCGCTATTTCACAGAACTCGTGACCGAGAAAGCCGTAGACTTTATCGATAGGGGGAGTGATCAGCCGTTCTTCCTTTACGTACCCTACAGCGCACCACACTATCCGATGCATGCACCGAAGTCCTACGTCGACCGCTACCCGCACCTTCCGCCGGATCGCAGAATTATGGCCGCAATGATCAGCGCGATGGACGATGGTGTAGGGGCCATAGTGAAGGCTCTGAAAGCGGCTGGCGAGTATGAAAATACGATGATTTTCTTTTCCAGCGACAATGGCCCGTCTCGTGAAACCAGGAACTGGCTTGATGGTAACGAGGATCATTATTATGGCGGTACGGCCGGTATTTTTCGCGGACACAAGGGTAGCGTGTTTGAGGCTGGGATCAGGGAGCCAACTATCATGAGCTTCCCGGGCCGGATAGCCGAAGGACAGGTCAGTGACGATGTTGGCGCTATGTTCGATGTTCTCCCAACCTTTTTTGATTTTGCTGGAATAGAGCCACCCGAAAACCTGGATGGCAAGAGTGTAACGAAGACCGTGACCGAGGGCGATGAAAGCCCCCATCATCAGCTGTTCTGGGAATATGCCGCTTCGCAACTGGCGGTTCGACAGGGAAAGTGGAAACTTTGCGTGAATGGCAGGAACGACAACAAATCGGGACTTGCCCCTCGCGACCCTGATCTGCCTGAAGACGTGCATCTGGCTGATCTGACATCGGATCCGGGAGAGCGCTTTAACCTAGCCAAGAACAATCCCGAGCTGGTAGATCAGCTCATGGCAGATTTACAATCCTGGGCGACTGAACTACAGGTAGATTGATAGAGATCAGTGGTCAGAGCTAATTAGGGGTTTGAGTTTTCGGGCAAGGTTTTCTCCCATCTGGATCATGCCGTTATCAGAGGGATGGAGCAGATCAGTGGTTAAACCGCTGACTTCCTGGAGGATATCCGGACCTTCGAAAAGATGAACATTCGGGTGCGGACAGGCTGAAACCGCGTTCCGCAGTCTCTGGCGGTATTCTTCCGTGCTTCCCTTTTGATCCGGGGCATTAAATGAATCACTAAAGTCTCGATGGTGTGGATATATCGTGATGCAGGCGACCGGGCGTGATGTGTCCGATCCTGCGACGGTGTTCACCATGTACGAGACTCGTTCATAGAATTCGTCTAGAGAAAAACCTGCACCAAGCATATTGACGGAGATCTCTAGGATCGCAAAATGCCAGTCCTTTCTGGCAGCAATATAATCAGATATTTCAAACTCGCAGTGCGCTGCCCCTGCTAATCCAAGATTGATCAGATCGGCGTTTAATCGCTGGGCGACCTGAGCGACATAGGTGAGGTGGGGCCCGGTCGCTGCAATACCGTGCGTAATTGATGTCCCGTAGGCAAGGTAGTTCAGGGTGGGGACTTCCCCGGTTACCGGGGGTCTGACATCCCCCTCGATCTCATGAATTCGCAGTGGAGCGCCACCCAGCATGATACGACACACCTTTGGCGAAAAGGCCATTGCGTTGCCGTACTCCTCAGGCATTCGAGCAAGCCGGTTAGCCCGAGCAGGAAGTTCAACTAACTGAGGCTCTGCGCCAATAACCAGCGACTATTTGCTCTGGAAAGGACCGTTGAATATGGTGGCATCGGTTTGTCCTTCGGAGGAGAGGGTTAAACGGACTGAAGGCCCCTCCGAAACAAATCGGATCTCCGCATTGGCTGGACTGAGCATCTTCTTCTGTGCATCTATGTTCAGTTTCAATCGGATTGCTTCTGGTACTCTTTGAGGCCTGACGGTCCCGGCAATTTCCAGTGCCTCCTCGATGTTGTGTAACTCTACATTGTTATAAATCATGTAACTTTCCTCAGAGACTCAAACAGATGGCTACGCAAATATACTCCCACAGAATTAATGGCGGGGTTTGACCCAACCCTTACAGTTCTTCAGAGTTGAATGCGGCGTCACGCCACTCAATAGCTGCTTTTAGTCCCTCCTCACGCGAGATTCTTGCGAAGTCTCCCGCCCCAGGTCGTACATGGCCACTCAATGCATGCCACTGCCAACCGACCTGAAGCGCTGTGCGGAAACCCATAATCTCGTAGGCCTGATTGACTTGTTGCTTGTTGGCGGCGAGCAGATCAGGTGCGATGCTGGCCAGCGCCTTGATCTCACTTTCTACCGATGTGTCGAGCTCATCCGCTGGAAAGGATTTTGCGACCCAGCCCATGTCTGCCGCTTCCTTACCAGAGATCGAGTTGCCGGTCAGCTGGAGGTACTTGGCCTGTGCCATGGTCATCTTCCAAGGGAAATAAGGTGTATCTGGCGTGGTCTGACCACGCATCGCGGGATACCCAATCGAAGCGTCTTCTGCGACAAACGCGATGTCTGCCATCGAAAGGATTTCAGTGCCTCCCGCTAGACAGTATCCGTGAACCTTTACCACAACTGGCTTCAATAGATCCCAAATCGTCAACCAGTCTCGCAGGCAGCTGCGTGCGAATTGGTCAGTCCATGAGTCGAAATGTACTGAATTCACCCAGCCTTCGGGTGGAATACCTCGATCTTCGTTCGGGGTAACGTCATAGCCACTGCAGAACGATGGGCCAGCACCATCGATTAATATTACCGTGATCTCGTCGTCTCGCTCTGCCACGCGAAGCGCGTCAACAAGTTCACGCCTGAGTTGATAACTTAGCGCATTGCGCTTCTCTGGCCTATTCAGGGTGATACGTGCGATCCGATCGCCGCATGTGTATTTAATACATTGGTAGGCATCCTTCATATTCGATTCCTATTTGGGTAAGTTAACAGGCAGGCGTGGAGCGGGGGAGACTCCGGAAGCGACCCCGAGGAAAACCCCGTAAATATGGGCACTTCTTCCCCCTCAACAGAAAAGGCAATAATCAGGATTTTATCTCCGAATTGTTCTATCGCTTGCGTCCAAGGACTTTGCTTTAACGATAGAGATGACTGAAACGCCTTAGTATATCGAGATAGGGTATTAATTGGGGGATATCTTTGGGGATTCCCCCCTAATCACACTCAGAAATTCCGAGCCATATTTTTCTAACTTGCGATCGCCCACACCGGGAAGGCTAGAAAAATCTTTCAGGTGCTGAGGAAGGACTGTTGCCATGGCTTGAAGTGTTTTGTCATGGAAGACTACGTAAGGAGGTACGCCTTGAGCCTCGGCGAGCTGGCGACGTTTTTCTCTTAAATTTTCCCATAAACCTATGTCTATATAATCTGGCAATTTTGTTTTAGTAAGCTGTTTAGCAGTTTTTTCTCGGATATCACGACGCAGCTTGATTGTTTCTATACCCTTAAGAATAGGTCGACAGGCACCTCGGTCTAACCTAAGTGAGCCATACTCATCGTTTGGCTTCAGATAGCCTCTAGCAGATAGTTGACGAAAAACAGATTTCCATTGATCTGGGGTCAGTTCTTTACCAATACCGTAGACCGTTAGAAGATGGTGGTTAAAGCTGAAAACCTTTTGCGTCTCTTTACCGAGTAACACGTCGACTAAATGAGTGGAACCGAAATTTTCTCCCGTTTTGTAGACAGTACTAAGTGCTTTTTGTGCGACCTCAGTTCCATCAAATGTATCCACTGGGTATAAACAGTTATCGCAATTTTGACACTCATCAGAGGCTTCTTCCGAGAAATATGCGAGCAAAGATTTTCTTCGGCACGTAGTAATTTCGCAGAAGCCCAGTAATGCATTTAATTTAAGCTGTTCAACCCGTTTTATATCTGGCGGCGCCTCCGAACTAGTAACCATAAGTCGAAGCTTTGTAACGTCTTGAAGCCCATAAACCATCCATGCATCGGCAGGCTCTCCATCTCGACCGGCCCGTCCCGTTTCTTGGTAATAGGACTCTATAGTTTTAGGTAGATCTAAATGAGCAACAAATCGTACGTTAGGCTTATCGATACCCATTCCAAAGGCAATGGTTGCTACAATGATGATTGCTTCTTCATTTAAGAATCGTGATTGATTTGCGCTCCGCTGTCTCACTGGCATGCCCGCATGATAGGGCAATGCATTAAAACCCTCTGATGTGAGCCACTCAGAAACCTGTTCTGTTTTATTTCTAGACAGACAGTAAACGATTCCTGAATGGTTCAAATGGTCGTCTCTTAAAAATCGTATTAATTGATTTCGATAATTATCTTTGAGACTAATTTGGTATCGAATATTTGGTCTATCAAAACTCTCTAAAAAACATCTAGCATTGGTCAGACCTAATCTTAAGGCAATCTCCTTACGCGTGCGTTCATCAGCGGTAGCCGTTAGTGCAATGCGAGGCACCCTAGGAAATTCTTGCGCTAAAATTTCTAGTTCAAGGTAGTCTTGCCGAAAGTCATGACCCCACTGCGAAACGCAGTGAGCCTCATCTATCGCAAAAAGGCTGATTTTTATTTTTTTCAGTAGCGAAAGGGTCTTAGGTTTAATGAGTCTTTCGGGCGCTAGATACAGTAGATCAAGTTCCCCTACTAAAAGCTGCTGTTCTATGGCTAAGGCATCTTTTTCTTCAAGGCTAGAATTTAGGAATTTAGCTTTTACACCATTCGCTCGCAGTAATTCGACCTGATTCTGCATCAGTGCTATCAACGGTGATATCACTATACCGCATCCTTCACGAGCGATAGAAGGAATCTGATAGCAAAGCGATTTTCCTGATCCGGTAGGCATTAAAACTAATGCATTTTTTCCACTAACCAAGGTGTCTATGATCTCATCTTGTGGTGGTTTGAATGATTCATACCCGAAAAAACGATTCAAGATATTAAGTGAGGATTTCATGTAAGACAGTATACAGCCTGAAAGCAAATCGTGATCGTAAAGATTTTTAATGAACAAAATTGATCGAAGTGCATAACTTCATCCTAATGGTCGAACGGAACGACCTGTCTCAGCATATCTAGGTACGATTTGTTAATTTGACGAAAATGAGCAGTTTACTCTAGTGACATACCTTTTTTGAAAAAGGTATGTCACTCAATAATTGCCTGACGAATGGCGTTTGCTACATCGTAATGCAGACCATCGCTACGTTGTTGAATCATAATGACCGCGACGAGATCCTCTTTTGGATCAGTCCATGATGTTGTACCCATAGCTCCAAGCCAACCAAAAGCCCCCTCGCTTCTAGGGCTTTGTGCTGCGACTGGATCAAGTATTACGCTCACTGCATAGCCGAATCCCAGACCTTTCGTGGAGCTCTTGGATGGGAAAAGGTCCCCTACGTGATTGCTCGCCAGCCATTCAACAGATCTTGGTCCAAGCAACCTATTACCAAACAGCGTTCCTCCATTCAGCAGCATCTGTTCGAAGTGGAGATAGTCGCGTGCAGTGCTATTGAATCCCCATGAACCAGAAAAATGCGTTGTATGACCTGGCAGGCCACGCTTAGTGCCTTTCGCTAGCACTCGGCGATGTTCTTTTTCGTTAGGCACATTCCAATAAGTATCCTTCATGTCCAATGGCTTTAAAATATTGTTGTGAACAAATTCATTAAACGGTGTGGCTGAGACGATCTCAATGATACGCGCGACCACATCTAAACCTTGAGTGCCGCTGTAGGACCAGCGTGTACCCGGTTGAAAATCCAATGAACCTGCAGCATATTGCGGAACTAACGAGGCAAGCGTTTCATCGCCTTCGGATGGTCGTCGCCATTTTATCGGCGATATAGCGGAGCCGAGACCCTTGCTCCCAATGCCTCCCGTGTGCGTTAGCAAATCTTGGATAGTAAGTGGCCTATGCGTTTTAATTAGACGATGTTCTGGAATATCGTCAAGGTTAACGGATGGCGGGCTAATATCTTTATTAGCAGGCTCTTTTAGAACTGCTACTTTGATCCCTTCAAACTCAGGGATGTATTTTGAAACCGGATCGGTCGGCTTAAAAAGCCCCTGTTCGATCATCATCATTGCTGCAACACCGAGCACGGGCTTAGTGGATGATCACATCTGGAATAGTGAATCGGTGGACATAGGAATATTCTGCGCTACATTACTCTTGCCCTGTGCCTTTAAGTAGACAACTTTACCCTGCCGCGCACACCAATAACTGCACCTTGGATATTTTCAGTGTCGATATGACGTTTTACCACATCAGTGATCCGAGCTAGTCGCTCGCTGGACATGCCTACATTTTCAGGTGTGGCTGTACGAAGTTCACTTGCAAAAGAGACGAAACAAAAACAAGAAAGGGCGGCAGTCAGAAATAGCCTCATAGTCGAATGTCTCCATTTAAAGATTCGCCAACGCTAACACTTGAGTTCCAATGTGTCATATAAAACATCACGGTGGCTTGGCAAGGGATGTGCCTTAATTTGGGTGCTTGTTTTTTTCAGATTAAAAGAGTAAAGCTAGAGTCAAATGACTAGTTGAAGAGAGCAATGCCTAAGAACAAGTATTATGAGTTAAGCCTCAATACCCTTCAGGATAAAATTCTTGGCGGCTGGTGCGGCAAAGCGTATGGCTGCATGATGGGCGAGCCGATGGAATTTAAGGCTCAGGGAGAAACCTATGAAGGTAGTCTCGATATTGATCCTAAGGCGCCGACGACTTGGCTACATAATGAAGATGATATGTATGTCAATATGGCACTGCTGGAAATTATGCGAGAGAAAGGTCTTGACGCTGGGATTGATGATTATGCCGAGGTGTTCAGGGAAAGCGAGTTCATGTTATGGCACGCCAATGGTCAAGCGAGGCAAAATATAAAGGATGGAATCGCTCCCGGTCTCTCAGGCCATCCGTTTTATAATCCGCATGCCGATGATATTGATTTTCAAATCGAATGCGATTTTATTGGTTTAGTTAGTCCTGGATTGCCCTTGTCGTCAACTCGTATTGCCGATCAAGTAGGCCATTTAATGAACTACGGGGAGGGCTACTACGCAGGCGTATTTCTGTCTTCATTGTATGCGGCAGCATTTATCGAAACTGATCGAACACGAATGATTGAGATGGCAATACAGACAATTCCCACTGATTGTGACTATGCGGCTATGCTTCGAGATTTGTTGTCCTATTACCGCGAAGAACAAAATGATTGGCGTCAAACATGGCAAAAAATTGAAGATAAGTGGAACTTTGACCTCTGCCCCTGGGCTAAAACAGATAAGGGGCGTTTTAACATTCAGGGGCACTTTAACGGGCTTTATATAATAATGGGGGTGCTTTACGGCGGTGGCGATTACATTAAATCGATTTCTATTTGTACTCGTTGCGGTCAGGACACCGATTCTAATGTTGGAAACTGTGGCGGTATCATGGGAGCTATCTGCGGCTATGAAAATCTGCCTGAGACGGTTAAAAGCGAGTTAGAGCCCTATATGGATCGAGACTACAACCACACATCGCTTTCTAATAATTCTGCAAGCGTGCTTTGCTACGATCTCGCATTATCTAACATCGAGCAAGCAGGAGGTCATATTGAAGAAGGAAAAGTTTATATTCCTGAGCAACGATTTTACTTCGAGGGCACGCGAGAGGTATCTTTTATTAATATGCACTTTGTTGATGCCTATAAGTCGGATGATAAAGCGATTTCCTGGCACGGCGATTGGCATGTGGATGAGGAAGGTTGGGGTAAGGAGACTTTAACCTCCTCGAATCCAGGAGATTATGCTGAAGTCAATTTTTCCGGTACCTGCATTTATATGCAGGGAAATCTAAAATCTGACTACGGCATTATTGATATCTATATCGATGGTGAGCTTGTACAACAGCGCGACTGCTATATAGCGCCACGATGGAATAACTCCATGCAGTCGACTGCGGTTTGGCTCACTGGTCTTACCGACGATACACATACATTGAAAGTTGTGATTAGTGATAAAAAAAATCCTAAGAGCAGTGGGACATCTGCAGGTCTAGGAAGAGTAGTATCTTACAGGGGTGAGGTCGCCGCATTACCAGATGAATGGTGAGTAGATAGAAAGTAGATTCCACCTGATCGAAGTTTTCCATGAACAAATGTCCATAAGTCCTTCTTGAGTATCATTGGAAAACAGGAGCTCGCATCTATCGACTCTGCTATGGTAGAGTCCCCGCCCTGCTTAACCGTAAGAATCCGAGATGAGCCATGCCAAGTTGGTTAGATGATCCCATAGGTCCTGCTATGAAACCCAATAATCCTGAAGCGGTACTGCTTTATAGTGTTGCGCAGTCAATGTATGCGGGTCGAGCGCGAAGTTACTTGATTAAGCAGGGTATTCCTTACGAAGAACGGGCGCCGCAGCCATATTTGTCTCAATTAAGAAAAAAAATAGGCAGAGGTTCCATGCCGACAATTGTGTTTCCAGACGGAAGGATAATCAGGGATGGTGTTGCCATTGTTGATTTTTTCGAAGAGTGTTCTGGTCACCCGGCGAAACCACCTGGTCCCTGCCAGCATATCGTTAGCCTATTGTTCGATGTTTTAGGTGCCGAAGGTTTAAATAGGCCAGCAATGCATTATCGTTGGAACTTCGATGAGGAACAATATGATTTCATTCTCTATCATTTCACTTCACAAATGAATGGAGATGAGGAGCTTGCAAAAAAGGTAATAGCGGACGTAAGTACTGACAAAGCTTCTCGATGGGGTGTTAGACCATCAACCCATGGTATCACCGAGAAACTCTACGAGGGTTTTGTCGCAAAATTTAACGCGCACCTGACCCAATATCCATATCTACTGGGAGGAAAACCGTGTGTTGGTGACTTTGGTCTCATGTGTCCCCTATATGGACATCTAGGACGGGACCCAGTTCCCCATCGTCTACTACAGATACGCGGACCTTGGGTTCATCGGTGGGTTGAGAGAATGAATAGACCAGAGCCGGATACTGGGGAGTACATTAACTTACCACACAGTTTTCTAAAGGGTGATGAAGTACCAGAAACAATTATCGACCTTCTCACCCACTTTGCACTTGATTTTGTTCCAGAAACTATCGCTTCTCATATGGGTATTAATCGATGGCTGGAGGAAAACAAGCCAGCGAGTGGTGCTCAGTGTGAGCGCTATTCAGGTGAAGCAGAATTTCATGTAGAAGGAACTGCTATCCACGTTTGGACGCAGCCTTTTCGGTTTTATTTGCTCGAACGGGTGCAGTCCGCCATTCAGGCTCTCAAGGGATCTGACCAGGCTGATGCTCTGGCCCTTCTAGATACTTGCAATATGACTGATGTGCTCGATCTCAAACTTGATCGTAAGATTGGACGATCTAACAACCTTGAAGTCTGGCTGGATTAGCTCCGAAACGAGCGAATTCTAGGGCCATCCAACCTGCTGTCGAGGAGTAATTGTCCCTCTACTAAATGTCCATATGGCATCGTCGTTCCACGGATTTCGTAAAACCCAATCCTCATCGATCGCAATACCCAATCCTGCCCCCTCCGGCAACGGGAGGAAACCATCCTTCTGCTTTGGGAAGTTGCCAATAACGGCATCCTGAAACCATGGATCTAATCCACCTTCTTGTATGAGGAAATTAGGCGTGCAGGCATCTAAATGTAGAGATGCGACTGTGCATATCGGTCCGTAAGGATTATGCGGCTGAAATCCCACATAGTGAGCCTCAGCCATAGCGGCGATCTTCTTGAGTTCCAATAATCCACCTGCTTGAACGATATCGGGTTGTATCAAAGCTACCGCCTGCAAAGGAAATAGCCCTGCATAGTCCCACTTAGTGTAAAGACGCTCACCAGTGGCAATAGGTATGTTGATGGAATCGGCCACTTTTTTTAGCGCATCCAAATTTTCAGGAGGAACCGGTTCTTCGTACATAAACGGTCGATACTCCTCTAGTGCTAACCCGATTCGGATCGCGTCAGAAGTAGAAAGCCGACCATGGGCTTCGACTAAAAGCTCGACATCATCTCCGACGTGTTCTCGCACACGTCGCATTTTCTCGATAGCCCGTTTCTCGGACTCCCTATCGATGAAAATTCCCTGATGATCGAAAGGATCACCTTTGAGAGCAGTAATCCCTTGCGAGGTAAACTCTTCGGCACGTTCAATGGCAGCTTCAGGAGTTAAGCCGTCCCATCGCCCATAGCACCAAATCTTGTCTCGAATCTTCCCTCCAAGCAGTTCGTAAACAGGCACACCCAGCACCTGACCCTTAATGTCCCATAGTGCGATCTCAATGCCGCTAATGGCAGACATTTGGATCGCTCCACCACGCAGTGAATGTTGATGGTAGTAGAGCATCTGCCAGTGTTTTTCTATTTGTGAGGGATCTTCGCCAACTAGCCGTTTCCCGAATTCATCTACCAGCGTTGCTACTGCCATGGGTCCGAGCGTCGACTCACCCCAGCCTGTAATACCTTCGTCCGTTTCGATTTTAACGAATACATAATTTCTCGGTATCCCTCCAGTTTCGGCTGATGCAACCACTGATTTAACAGATGTAATTTTCACTTGTTATTCCCTTTGAGATAATCATTTAAGGATAATGGTTATGTGATCAACTTTCTATTTCTTCGTCTTTGAACTGTCGATAGGAGCCTTCCGGATGATTCAGCAATTCTTCATGGCTGCCAACATCTTCGATCTTTGCATATTCAAGGAAGACTATTTTGTCTGCCTGGCGGATTGTCGATATTTGCCACCTCTGACAATGGCCTGACGTTACACCATACCAATATTTCAGTTAGAATTACCTGGCGGTTACCGGGCCAGGCTTTCATTATTTTGAGGTTCAACATGTTCAAGCATCTGTCTGTCATATTTTCAGCATTCCTGATTTCCTGCAGTTCTCAGAGCCCCCTTGATGATGCCCGGCCAAACGTTCTGTTTATTGCCGTCGATGACCTTAATCACTGGGTTGGTCATCTGGACGGCCATCCTGGCACGAAAACTCCGAACATTGACCGATTGGCCAGCGAGGGGGTGACCTTTACTCGGGCTTATTCGGCTGCTCCGTTGTGCAATCCCTCGCGGGTCAGCCTACTCACCGGTGTCGCGCCGGCGCACTCAGGTGTTTACGGTAACTACGAGCAGCTTCGTGAGAAGCTGCCGGATGCCATTACGCTACCGCAGTTTTTTCGTCAGCGGGGATACACAGTAAAGGGGGCAGGAAAGATCTTCCATGGAGGGATGGGAGATGCGGCTTACTGGGACGAGTTTTTTCTCCCGTATGCTGCGAAGAAACCAGGGTCCAATAAAAAATCGTCCAAGACTTATGCGAAAAACACAGGCGAGAAGTGGGCTCCCTGGGGACCGTGGGATGTAGACGACAGTGAAGTTGGCGATACCATGACTGCCGATAATATTATCGCCGAAATTGAGAGTCAGCATGACAAGCCATTCTTTCTGGCCTATGGCACTCTCAAACCCCATTTAGACTGGCGGGTACCGCGAAAGTACTTTGACATGCATCCAATGGATAAAGTGGTGCTGCCTAAGGTTATAGACAATGACCTCGATGACCTATCACCCTTTGGCCGCAGGCTCGCTGAGGAGGTGCTGGACGTTTCGAATAATAGAAACTTTGCCGTCCCGGGTGGCGATCATGCCAACGTCCTCAAACACAACCAGTGGGAAGCTGCGGTACGGGGTTACCTCGCCAGTATCAGCTATGCGGATGCACAGGTTGGCAGAGTGCTCGATGCGCTGGCTGAATCACCTCACGCTGACAACACCATTGTGGTGCTCTGGGGAGACCATGGCTGGCATCTTGGGCAAAAGGAGCACTGGCGCAAGCACACGCTCTGGGAGGATGGCCTGCGAACAACGTTCGTCATTTCTGCACCCGGAGTGACCACGCGCAATACGCGCAGCGATCGTGTAGTGAGTTTGCTGGATATCTATCCCACGTTAGTTGAATTGACGGGACTGGGTCAGCGGGAAGGCATGGACGGGCAGTCCCTCATACCGTTGCTGAAACAACCTGATCGATCCTGGCCTCGACCGGTACTCAGTACCTTCGGTTATCAGAATCATTCACTACGAACGGAACGCTGGCGCTATATCAGATACCACGATGGCACTGAGGAACTTTACGATCACAATATGGATCCCTATGAGTGGGATAATCTTGCTGCAGCCCCCGTTGCAGATGAACACCGTCAGGTGATGAACCAGCTCACCCGCTATTTTCCGGAAACCAATGTGGTCCCTGAGGACCCCAGCCAGTTACCAGAAAAGCAGGCGAAGTAGTCTTACTTAACCGCTGAATAATCACGCCTGCGATGCTTCGCGCAATGCCTGCGTCCCACAGATAGTCGCCCCGGTACGCATTGTCGCGGTTGCGGGGTCTTTTTGCGCATACAAGAATTCTCCATTCGCCCACATACCCTCCTTCTTTGTGCCGTCAGCCTTTAATAGAGTTCCTTGACCGTGCTTTTTGTTCTCGCGGTACTCACCTACGTATTTGTCCCCATTAGCCCAAGTGTTAGTGCCTTGCCCATGCAAATAGTCGTTTTTAAACTCACCAACATAAGTTCTACCATCAGCCCAAATAGAGCATCACATAATTCAATTTAGCGATACGCGGTTTACTTAATTTTTTGACTCCAATAGAGTAGATCTCTGTTCAAAAATTTCTGAGACGCTTAGTTAAATGACAAAATGGAAAAAAGATAAAGCTATTTTATGGTACGAAGAACAGCCGTGGTTAGTAGGATGTAATTTCTTACCCAGTTCAGCTATCAATCAGCTGGAGATGTTTCAAGACGATACTTTTGATTTTGAAATTATAAGCAAAGAAGTCGGATGGGCTCAGGAGCTTGGTTTCAATAGCTTAAGAGTTTATTTACATGATTTGCTTTTTGATGATCCAGAAAATCTATTTAATAAGTTAGATATTTTCTTAGAGATTTGTTCTACGCATTCAATTAAACCTATTTTGGTTTTATTCGATGACTGTCATAGACCAGATCCAAGAAAGGGAGTCCAGCCCTTGCCTGTTTTTGGCGTGCATAACTCAGGTTGGCAACAAAGCCCTGGGATGGAGCTTGTTAATTCGGTTTTCGATGAGACAATTTCGGAAAGTGAAATCGTACGGTTAGAAGGTTTCGTTAAAGGAGTCCTCGAAAGGTATAAGTTGGATGAACGTATTTTAATGTGGGATTTATACAACGAACCGGGACAAGGGGGTAAGGCTGAAAAATCGTTAAAGCTTCTGCAACTGAGCTGGAAATGGGCCCATTCAGTTAGACCGTCTCAACCGCTGACATCTTGTTTGGATGGATCAGTAGGGGAAGAAATCATTAAACTTAATACCGAGAATTCGGACATCATTACTTTTCATACCTATCGAGGACAAGATTTAGAGGGAAATATTGCCCGTCTGAAGGAGATCGGTAGGCCATTAATTTGCACTGAATATATGGCACGTGAACTTGGCACTACTTTTCAGTTTAGTTTACCAATATTCAAAGACCATAACATAGGGTGTTACAACTGGGGTTTAGTCGTAGGTAAGAGTCAGACTCATTTTAACTGGGAGACAGTATCTGGCTTAGATAAGAAAAAAGAAGATGAAGAATTCCTCCAGGCAGGCGATATTATCCCGGAACCAGAACTTTGGTTTCACGATATCCTCAGAAAAGATGGTTCAGCATTCGATGATGGAGAGGTGGCCTTCATAAAAAGAATAACGAACGCTTAATCGCTTCTTTTTTATCGATAACTTACAAAGATTACTGAATGATAAAAATGAAAATTTCAATTGTTTTGGGTCTGCTTGCATTTCTGTCTCTCTCAGTCTTTTCATCTGATCGTCAGCATAAAGGTATAATAATAACCAAAGTAATTGACGGTGATACTGTTATAGCCAAATTGGAGGAAAAACCTGTTCGTGTAAGGCTGGCAGAAATTGATGCGCCTGAAATAGATCAACCTTGGGGCTTGAATGCAAAAAAGGCCTTAGAGGCTAAGGTACTAGGTAGGAGGATTGTATTAGAAGTCATTGATATCGATCGTTATGATCGTTTGGTGGCTAGGTTGATTTTGGATGGTCGTGAAATAAATCGGGAAATGATTGCTGAGGGACATGTCTGGGTATATCGAAGGTATATGAGAGATAAGTCGCTGCTGGTAGACGAGGATATTGCGGTCCAAAATAATAATGGTTTTTGGGCCAAAGGAGGCGAAATAGCTCCTTGGGAATGGAGAAGAGGTAAGAGAAACGATGGAATTAGTTCGATCACAACGGTGACCAGGAGCTGTGAAGAAAAACCTTATTGCAGCAACTTAAAGACTTGTGATGAAGCAATATTTTTTTTACAGATCTGTCATCTAAAGAGACTAGATGGAGACAATGATGGTCTTCCTTGTGAGTCCTTGTGTAAGCCCTAGAAAACTCGAAGAGTTATAGAGATATTAATGATTGTGTGATGACTTGTTTTCACTAATGTATACTTTGGCTCTACTTAGCATCAAACAATAATCAAGGGGCGAATATGAAAGTTGGTGAGCGACTAGCAGCATTGTTGCTGGAAAATGGCGTGGATAAGGTTTTTGGAGTTCCTGGAGGCCAAACCCTGCCCCTGTATGAGGGCATTAGTAAATTTCAGGGTGCTATTGAACATGTGCTTATGCGTGATGAGCGCAGTGCAGGTTATGCGGCAGATGCCTACGCTAGAATGACAGGTAAAGCAGGCGTCTGCGACGGGACTGTCGGTCCTGGCGCCACTAATCTTGTTTCTCCACTAGCAGAGGCTCATTGCTCTTCTATTCCTTTGATTTGTATCATTTCCGATGTCGCGATGGCATGGGAACACCGACGTACCCGTGGTAATGCATCTCAGGCAATGGATCAAATGGAAATGTTCAAGCCCGTAAGTAAGTGGCAGGTTCGGATCACTGATCCAAAATCGCTTGATAATATCGTCGATCATGCATTTCGAGTGGCAACTTCTGGTAAACCTGGCCCGGTAGTCGTTTGTATTCCTGAGGACGTTGCGGGTAAAGATTTTGAGTTCCGCGATCCGGTGATTGGTCGTGATGGTGCGACTTATCCTGCTACTCGTAGTGCACCAGATCCTGAATGTGTAGATCAGGCGGTCGTCGCACTGAAAAAGGCAACAAAACCTATTTTGATCGTTGGCGGAGGCGCACATATTGCGGGTGCGAGTGAGCAGATTCGTGAGTTCAGTGACTTATTAAAGGTACCCGTCGTTACCTCAATTTCAGGTAAAGGTATTATCGAGGAAGATCACCCTAACAGTTTTGGTGTTACGGGCATGTTTGGTAGTCCGATCGCAAGGGATCTTGTGATGGAAGCAGACCTTGCTCTTTTTATTGGCTGTAAAGCCGGGCAATTGACAACCTATACTTATCGGTGCCCTCGCAGAGATATCCAAATTATTCATCTGGATAATGATCCAGAAGAAATTCGGCGTAATTACATTAATAGTATTGGCCTTGTTGCAGATGCCCGTCTTGGAATGGAAGCGTTACTTACTGCTCTTGGTAAGAAAGGGGGCAGTTATTCCTGGGATTTCAAAAAGCCTGCAGAAAAATATCAAGCTTGGTATTCCGAGAATACAGACCCAGAGCAAGAAAATAATAAGCCCATCAAGCCACCTACCGTGATGGGTATCGTTAATGACGTGTTAGCCGATGATGATGTGGTCGTTTGCGATGCTAGTTTGGCTTCGGGTTGGGCTGCCGCGTATCTGAAGTTCTCACGGGCTGGTCGGCGGATGGTAGCTCCGCGAGGTCTTGCTGGTCTAGGGTGGGGTTCGCCTGCAGCGATAGGCGCATCACTTGCACTAAAGGGTAAAAAACGTATTTTGCATTTTGCTGGTGATGGAGGCTTCAGTTATTCAATGCAGGAGATGGAAGTTATGTCTCGGTACAAGTTACCAATCCTAACAATATTGCTCAACAACGATACGCTGGGATGGATTAAACACGTTCAACGAGATCATTATGATCAGAACTATGTCTCTACAGATTTCTCTCATGTTAACTTTTCGGTTGCGGCAAGTGGTTTTGGTTTACGCACCTACCGAGTTAACGATATCGGGGAACTTCGTGAATGTCTTGATAAGGAGAAAAGTCCAGAGGGTCCGGCACTTATCGAGGTAATCTCTGATCAGTGGACGTCACCCGTACAATCACTCTAGTGTAATAAAAGGCGGTGACAGATAATATGAAACTAAGGGGACAGGTGGCGCTGGTTACGGGTGCGGCAAGGGGTATTGGTCTAGCACATGCCGTTAGGCTCGCAAAGTTGGGTGCGGATGTTGTGGTTAATGATATTGATCTTCAATCATTCAAAGAATTTGATGAATCAATTGAAGCAG
>NZGG01000036.1 GCA_002690865.1 Gammaproteobacteria bacterium
GGTTTTCTTGCTCCTGGTTTTCTTGCTCCTGACTTTGCTGTTCCTCGTTTCCCTGCTCTTGGTTTTCTTGCTCCTGGTTTTGCTGCTCCTGGTTTTCTTGCTCCTGACTTTGCTGTTCCTCGTTTCCCTGCTCTTGGTTTTCTTGCTCCTGGTTTTGCTGCTCCTGACTTTGCTGTTCCTCGTTTCCCTGCTCTTGGTTTTCTTGCTCCTGGTTTTGCTGCTCCTGACTTTGCTGTTCCTGGTTTTGTT
Organism: Gammaproteobacteria bacterium; assembly: GCA_002690865.1. GTDB lineage: Bacteria > Pseudomonadota > Gammaproteobacteria > Pseudomonadales > Azotimanducaceae > UBA7455. Next base: position 250 of record NZGG01000036.1, read on the forward strand.
GACGCTTGTTCAACTCATTTTCTATTAAATTTTTATTAAAGGCTGCATCCTCGTTATTACGGTCTAAGAGTAGGGCTTCAGTATAAGCATCCAAAGCTTCTTGAAGTCGTCCTTGTTTTGCAAGAGTATTACCGAGGTTATACTTACCATCTGTTGTGGCAATATTTGAAAATTCTACTTCTGCATTGTCATATTGCCCGCTCCGATAAAATGCTGATGCTTTCCAATTCGGATTTTTAAATAGTGATAAAGCTTTTTCTGAATCGCCCTGTTGTAAAGCTTCAAAACCTTGCTGATCTTTGGTTTGCCAAAGGTCAATCCATTCAATCGCATACGTTTTTGACGATGGGATCAGGAATAGCACTAAAATAGTCCATAGCCAGTTCTGACGAAAAGCCAAGCTGGCGAGTGGCAGAAGAAGTAATAGAATCCAAGGCCCTTCTTCTTCCCATGAATCAAAGTTACGATCTGTTTTGCGAAGCTCTGTTTGCGATATTTGGCCATTAGGAGAAAGTAAATATTCTATGTCCTCGTCCATAAGGGTCATGCGCGCAAATCTCCCTCCAACCGCGTCAGCAAATTTCTGAAGTTTCTTTAGGTCAACTTTAGCAATTACGAGGTTTCCATCAAGATCTTTTAGAAAGCCAGCATCAGGTCTGTCTGGATTTAGGGAGATTGCTGCTCCAGTTTCCGTGCCTACCGACATTAATGATATAGGAAAAGAAAAACGATTGGTGTTAGCGATAGTCTGTGCGTTAGCGATATCACGAATTTCATCGGTAATAATTAGGATTCGACCAGAATTAACATCAGCATCTTTAAACAGAGCGATAGCTCGCACTAGTGCGCGTGTTAACTGGCTGCCTTGTCCGGGCATAATACTCGGAGTAAGGGCAGGAATCATTGAGATAATTGTGTCGGTATCATTTGTCAGTGGGGAGACTACGTGTGCATCGCCAGCAAATACGATGAGTCCAGTCACCCCTTCAGTTCTTGCGATTAAAAGGTCCTGGAGTTTTCGATGGGCCCTGGTTAGTCGATTTGGACTAACATCGACTGCGTACATAGATTTTGTAAGATCGAATAAAATGACTAGGGCGTCTTTACGTTCATGCAGTGGACGTTCTGTTTTTTGCCACGCAGGACCAGCGATGGCTATGATGGCTAGACACCAACAAACTATTATCAAGGAGAGAGGGCTCCTACTTATTTCCCTCTTTCGTTCATCCATTAAATAGGGTAGCAGTAATGGATCAATTGTCTTTAACCAGTTACTGTTTTTGCCAACTGCATATTTGAGTAAAAGGTAAACGAAGGTCATTGGAATAATAGCAAAAAACCACTCTGGACGAAGAAAATGGAAGTCTCTAAGGATTTGATCGATCATTGTTTTGAATCCGTTACATTTTGTCTTCTGCGAATTTTAAGATCCGAGAGGGGTGTAACTGGTCTGGAATATGCTATTGCATAGATGAGACTGATTAGCATCGCTAACGATAACGGCCAATAGTAGAGGGATTTAACAGGTCGATACATATCAGGATCTTGCTTAATTGGTTCAAGTGTTTCAATTGCTCTGTAAATCTTCTTGAGTTCATCACTACTCATCGCACGTTGAAAGATACCTCCTGTAGTTTGTGCGATCTTTGATAGTGTTTCGCTATCTAACTCGGCTGATGGATTTATCTTTCGATTAGAGAAAAACCCAGGAACTATCATCTCTTCAGATCCAAAGCCAATTGTATAGATACGAATGCCCTCACTTGCTGCAAGCTTCGCGGCCTGTATCGGATCAATCTCTCCGGCTGTGTTAACGCCATCCGTGAGAAGAATTAGTACTCGATTTTCAGCAGGTCGGTCTTTGAGGCGTTTCACTGCAAGTCCAATAGCGTCCCCCACTGCGGTTTTTTGGCCAGCTATTCCTACAGTACTTTCTTCTAGCAACGTTCGAACCGTGACGCGATCAAAGGTTAGAGGTGTTTGCAAGTAGGCATTACTTCCGAAGAGGATGAGGCCGAGTCGATCTCCTTTCCGACGCGCAACAAACTCGCCCACGACATGCTTAACGATGGTAAGTCTAGTGGCTCTATTTCCGCGGAGCTCCATATCTTCATAGCCCATTGATCCAGATACATCTACCGCTAAAAGGAGGTCCCGCCCACTGATTGGTAATTCGATAGGCTCGCCAATAAATTGCGGGCGAGTTCCCGCAAGCACAAGACAAAGCCAAATAAAAATCAAGAGCAGCCTGCGAAGAAACCTAAAACGAGGGTTTGTCGAACTATCTTCTGAGTAACCCGATATCAATGAGAAGAATGGTACAAATAAAGCAACCTCGTCACGAGATGCTGGAGTAATAATAAAATAAATTAATACTGGTAAGGGCAAAAAAAGGAGAAGCCATGGCCAAAGGAACTCAATCATATATTGGTACCTTTCGGTGACGTTTGATCCAATTGACGCTACATTTATGCAGCGCTTCAACGTCAATGTCTGGATCTTTAAGGTAGTGTCCGTCTATAAGGCTTTGTCCTTTGCCCATTGAAAAATCGTGTCCTCGTGATGTTTGGTCAAGGAAGGCGACCCACGATTCACCAGTTAGATGCGCAACATCAGTGCGTTGGTAACACGTTAGGGCAACTCGCTTTAATAGATACTGTAAATCAACAATATACTGACTGGTGGAGCACCCTCGATTATATTCTATGAGTAATTGATTAATTTCTCGTATAGCTTCTCGGCGGTAACGATTATCTTTCCAGTATTTGTAGATCCTGAAAATGACGAGTGATACCGTGATAATGGTAGCTATAACTAGTAACCACCAACCAATTGCAGGCGGCCAAAAGCCTGGCATGGTTGGCAGGTGTATATCTCTTAAGTTAGCTAAAGGATCCATTCGTAAATCTATTCGAACTGCTTTGTTTTTAAAATTATAGCGGAAGCTATTATAATAATTGGTTCAAGGGTCATTAGGATTGCCTAATTCCGCTCATAGAAGCAGCTAGTTCACTCACGAGTTTTTGCTTAGTCGACAGCTCTACTAAGGGTGATCCCGTCCTTGCAAATTCGAATTTTACTTTTTTAAGACGATTTTTAAAATTTAGCGCGTAGTCTTCTCGATATTGTTTTGATGAAGTATTGATGTGAGATCTGGTAACACCATTAGTTATTGTATAACGATCTGGCTTAGGTAATTCCTTTTCGAGAGGATCTGAGATATGCACTCCCATAACCTGATTGTGCTGCATTAGGTCGCGAAGCTGCAGTGTTGCTTGTTCCTCGAGCGAAGCGAAATCAGAAATTATTAATACAGCACTATCATGTTTTGTAATTCTCCGAAGGCGGAAAAGTGCATTGCTTAGGTAGGGTGAGTTTCCCTTCGCCGGTTTTCCTGATAAAACTCTGTTGCAGTGATCCAGCTCATATAGAAACCGCAATACGGAGGATTTACTCGAGCGTGCACGAACTTCGCGAGAGCTCTTCTCTGAAAAAATTATACCCCCAACCCGATCTCCTCGATGAAGTGCGTTCCACGCCGCTAGAGCAGCACACTCCGCTGCTAGTACCGACTTTAGGGCGTGTACGGAACCAAAAAACATTGATGTAGATTGATCTACAAGTATGTAAAAGGGACGTTCTTTTTCTATTTGAAATAGCTTTGTATGTGGGTGCTGGGTTCGTGCTGTAACTTTCCAGTCGATTGAGCGTATTTCGTCACCGGGTTGATATATTCTGACTTCTGCAAAATCGACTCCTCTTCCGCGAAACTTAGATGCTAGAAGGCCAGACAATGGATTGTATTTTGCGTGGGTTTTGAAATGGTTTAAGTTTCGGCCGGCATAACGCATTTCGATTAATTCTTTTACGTCAGTATATGCTCCACCCTTAAGTTCTCTGGCGTCTTGAAGGTTTCCAGCGCCCTTTAATTTTCTGGAATCACTGGATAATGTGGGTTTTTTAGCCATCGTATACTAATACAGCTAGGCAGTCGCAACACGTTGTAGAATAGTGTCCAAAGTTTGATCGCTTGTTATGCCTTCTGCCTCAGCTTCAAAGCTGATAATAATTCGGTGACGGAAGCAGTCGTTCAATACTGACCTAACATCGTCAGGACTTACAAAGTCCTTGCCGTTCAAAAATGCGTTACAACGTGCGCATAGATCGAGAGCAATAGTTCCCCTCGGTGATACTCCGTAGTCTATCCATGATGCTATGTCTTCTCCGTAGGCATCAGGATTCCTGGTAGCCATTGTTAGTTGCACTATATACTCTTCGACTGAAGACGCCATGTGGAGTTTTAGTATTTCCTGCCGTGCTGTGAAAATATTCTTTTGGCTGAGGTGTTGACCTATAGATTTTTGTCCGATGACATTGATTGTTTCATTCCGTACCAGTTGTAAGATATTTCGCTCCGAAAGCGTGTCCGGATAGTCGATATTGACATGCATCAGAAATCGGTCGAGTTGCGCTTCGGGGAGAGGATAGGTTCCCTCTTGCTCAATGGGGTTTTGGGTGGCCATAACTAAAAAAAGTTCTGGGAGAGTAAATGTTTTGCGACCAAAGCTTACTTGGCGCTCGCCCATAGCTTCTAGCAGAGCCGACTGAACTTTTGCTGGAGCTCGATTTATTTCGTCTGCAAGTACTAAATTGTGAAAGATTGGCCCTTTTTGAAATTCGAAGCTGGCGTCTTGCGCTCGATATATCTCAGTCCCAGTGATATCTGATGGTAGGAGATCGGGAGTAAACTGTATTCGGTGAAAATCACCTTCTATTCCATCTGCTAAAGTTTTAATGGCTTTGGTTTTGGCAAGTCCGGGGGCTCCTTCGACTAGCAAGTGTCCATTGGCAAGTAATGCCATTAATAATCTATCCACCAATTTTTCCTGTCCAATAATTTGGCTGGATAACCAGTTTTTTAAGGTTAAAATATTATCGATTGGGTGCATATTAGTAATACCTAGGTCTCAGCATGATATTTAATATTCAGTCTTATTGAAGGAGACGATTATAGACATCTCCCACTTGTACAGGTTCCCTATTTTGAAAAATACATTTTCGGTCTGATACATTACTTATTTTTGTTTAATTGTATGATTTGAAGCGAGAACAAAGTAAACCTCAAGACATAAGGGTGTAATTGTAGCTTTAGTGTAAGTGTCGTGCGAACAGAAGAAGTGGTGCGCTCTAAGATAGGGCGTAATAATCAAATAATCCCTATTATAGGGCACAATATTGGTGAGAATAACGACTTCAGGGTAGATTTTGATGGCCTAGTTTTTGCTTCCTCTTGGTGCTTAGAACGCTTCGGCTTTTAATTTATGCCCCAGTTTTGAGCGTTTGGCGAGAGGTTAGTATAAGTTGCATACTAAGCTACGTAAATGTCTCCCGTAAATGGGATGAAAAAGTGGGTGAACTTTTGGTTACCTAAAATAATTTCGCGTCAAAAGGAGGGAGTGCCTTATGAACAAGTTAACACCATTTATAGTCGGTATTTTTGCCATGTTATTTAGTTGTTTTTCTCTAGCAGGGGATACGCTAAATGCGGCTAATACGTCGTGGATATTGACATCGACAGCGTTAGTTTTATTAATGACTATACCCGGATTGTCCTTATTTTACGGAGGCCTTGTTCGCGTTAAGAATGTCTTGAGTGTTTTAATGCAATGTTTTGCAATTACCTGTGTCATATCAATACTCTGGCTTGTGATTGGTTACTCTCTCGCATTTTCTGAAGGAACCTGGTTCGTTGGTGGTTTAACTAACATATTTATGACGAACATTGGGGAAGAAACATTGGCCGGAGATATTCCAGAAAGTGTTTTCGCAATGTTCCAGCTCACCTTCGCGATTATCACACCTGCTCTTATAGTGGGCGGTTTTGCGGAAAGAATGCGGTTCTCGTCTATGTTGTTATTCTCGGCGCTATGGTCACTAGCGGTTTATGCACCAGTTACTCATTGGGTGTGGGGTGGAGGCTGGCTTGCCGAGATGGGATTGATGGATTTTGCTGGCGGAACTGTCGTACACGTTAATGCAGGAGTTGCTGCGCTAGTGGCGGCGCTCGTGATGGGCAGCAGGAAAGGTTTTCCAGCGACACCGATGCCACCACATAATATGACAATGGCTATTACCGGGGCAGGTATGCTTTGGGTAGGTTGGTTCGGTTTTAATGCTGGTAGTGCACTCGCGGCAAATGGCGATGCTGGGATGGCAATGTTGGTTACACATATTTCTGCTGCAGCTGGTGCTTTAACTTGGATGTTCTGTGAGTGGAATAGGTTTGGAAAACCTAGCGCTCTGGGTGCCGTAACAGGTATGGTCGCAGGACTCGGAACAATCACTCCGGCATCTGGTTTTGTAGGTCCTATTGGTGGGCTTGTTATCGGGATTGCAGCAGGTATCGTTTGCTTCAATCTGACAGTATATCTTAAGAACAAACTTCACATCGACGATTCTCTCGATGTTTTTCCCGTACATGGGGTTGGAGGTGCATTAGGAACTATTCTCGCCGGCGTTTTTGGAGCAACTACTATTAGTTATTTCAGTGGCCAGGGATTGAGCCTCGAGTCAATAGGGTCTCAGGTTCAGGTCCAGGTTATTGGAGTCTTAGCCATAGCAGTATACTGCGGCGTACTAACCTTTGTTCTGCTAAAGCTGGTAGATATTGTATTGGGCTTGCGAGTGAGTGATGACGAAGAGACAGAAGGGCTTGATATTAATCAACATAATGAGAGAGGTTATGATTTATAGTTTTTAGCGTTCAGACATAAAATGGCCCGTAAAGCGGGCCATTTCTTTATCTGCGCGCTGCACGTTCGGTTAGGTAGGAAACAAGTTCTGCGAAGTTGATTCCGAGACCTGCTGCTCCGTCAGGGTATAAGCTAGTCGGCGTCATTCCTGGGAGAGTATTCACCTCAAGTAAGTATTCGGTATTTTCGTTAGGCACAATAAAATCAGCTCTAGAGAGATCGCGGCAGCCAAGGGCTTGGTGGGCTTTTATAGCGATATTTTGCAATCTTTGTGTCTGTGCAGTGTCAAGTTCGGCTGGGATAATGTGGTCGCTAAGGCCTGCTGTATAGCGGTGTTGGAAATCGTACCATTTGTCCATAGGTGTGGTGACCTCTATAACTGGGAAAGCTAGCGTATCTTGGTCGGTTTCTAGCACTCCTACAGTTATTTCTTTTCCTAGTATTCTTTTTTCAATTAATAATCTTTCATCAAACATAAAAGCATCACTAATTCCTTTTTGAATATCGTTTTGATCACGAGTAAGCGCAACTCCAAGCGCACTGCCTTGCCGAGCAGGTTTGATGACCACACTCAGACCTATTAAATCTAATATTTTGCTTACTGCGTGATCAATAGAATAACCACGATCAATTACAATATCTTTTACGATTGGTAAGTTGTGACTAGCGAAGATTTGTTTTGCGATAATCTTGTCCATAGCGAAGCTACTGGAGTGAACTTCACTGCCAACATATTTATAGCCTAGTACTTCTAAGAAGCCTTGAAAAGTACCATCTTCGCCAGGAGGACCATGCAGTACCGGAAAAACGACATCCGGTTTAAATATATCTAGATGACTTGCAAGTTTTTCGTCGAGTTCGAATTGTTTAGTTTGATGATAATTTTTTTTAAGAGCATTCATAACACTGTGCGCGCTAACCCTGGATACTTTACTTTCAGCTGAATTACCGCCGCATATGACTGCGATCTTCCTAGACGGGTCTACTGGATAGAAGTTCAAAAAAGAAGCCATAGCTCACCAAAAAAAGAGATATCTAACTTAATATATTTGATAGTTCCAAAATTGCACACAGGTTTTCTGCTTTATCTTGTTAGTGATGCTAGCTAAATAGTTCTATGGTACTTCATGTGTGTATGCTTTATCACTGAAACCTGCAGTAACAATAATATTTATTATTATTCTCAAGACTGTAGGATATTCCGACGAGTTATTTATTATTATGAAAGGTTATAATTGAAAGGATAAGTCAATTATTTTCGCATATTTATTAATAACTCTAATTCCTCCACACTAAAGGGCCAATAGATTTCATCTCCCTTAAACTGCACAACTGGTATTTTTTCACCATATAATTCTGAAAGATTATTCGAATCAGCTATTTCTACATTAACAATGTTTAACTCAAGTTCGGTTTTTTTTAGCAGCATCAACATTTCAAGTGCTTCATCGCATAGATGACAACCTAAGGTCGTATATAATGTAATATCCAAGTAACTCCTCTAAAAAAGGTTAAAGAATAACTGTGCATTTTTTGAGGTATGTTGGGCGAGCGATTGAAAACTTAAGCCCGCAGCATCGGCAGCTGTCTGGCAAATGATTGTTAGATATTTTGGTTCATTTCGACGAGATTTTGGTTTTGGGCTTATATTTCTCGGTAATAAGTAAGGTGCATCGGTCTCGATCATTATTCGATTTAGCGGCACATCCTTAATCATAGATAAGAGATGTGCGCCTCGGCGTTCGTCGCAAATCCACCCCGTAAAGCCAATATGACAATCAAGCTCTATATATTTGTGAAGGGCATCGCGTTGTCCAGTAAAGCAGTGTACGACGATATTGGATAGTTTCTCTCTATAGGACTTGAGAATTTCAAAGAAGGTTTTATGGGCGTCTCTTTCATGAAGAAACATTGGTAACCTAGTTGCGATGGCCATTTCAATATGTGCCTCAAATGATGCTATTTGAGCCTTTCGAGATGAGAAGTCTCGAAAGAAATCTAAACCTGTTTCTCCAATTGCTCTCACTTTTGGATGTTTAGCCAATTCCCTGATTTTTACTAAAGCGTAAGCATTTGTTTCTTCAGCATGATGCGGGTGAATACCTGCAGTAGAATAAAGTTTAGGGTTTCTTGTTGCCAGTTCTGCGGCTTGCGTGCTTCCATTAACAGATGCTCCTGTAATAATGACATTTGAGATTCCAGCCCCATAAGCGCTATCGAGCACTTCTTCTAGGTCAATTCGAAAATCATCATGGGTTAAGTTAGCGCCTATATCAATTAGCATCAGGGTACGGAGTTTGCATTTAATAATTTTATTTCCGCTGTGCGGTGATCGGTGAAAGCTTCATACTCGTGCGCAAAAATAATGGGTTGGTCAATCACCAAGCGATCACCATAAATCGTTGAAAACATAAGTACGTTTTGAACATATTGTCTGGTTTCTGCGAAAGGAATGGTCTCGATCCAAATATCAAAGGGAACCGTGGCGTCCATCCATTTTGCTACTCGACTTGGTCCAGCATTATAGGCGGCAGAGGCAAGGATGCGATTATTGTCAAAACGACGTAGCATCTGACCTAAATACTGTGAGCCTAGCTTTATATTGACAGAGGGATTGGTTAATTCAGAAGATGATTTGTATCGAATTCCTATTGTTTTTGCTGTGTCCCTTGCTGTCGCAGGCATAAGCTGCATGACACCTAGCGCGCCAGAGGTCGATTTAGCATCGGGCATAAAGGCACTCTCTTGACGAGCGATCGCTAGACTCCAGTTGAGAGGGATGTCTGCGATCCTAGCCTCTTGGGTAAAAGTTTCATGATAGGCTATTGGGAAGCGAGAACTCAGGTCATCCCAAGCCTTGGCATCAATTAAAGATTGTATTGCTGGTTTATGCCAACCCCATCGAAGAGCTATACGTGCCGCAATAATTCGCTCACGATTTGAAAAATTACGAGTAGTAAAATACCACTCTCGCCTTGCTCGACTTCGTTCGCCTATCGTAAATAGCTCCAATGCACGCTGGATCCCTGGCGTTTTCTCCATACTTATGAGTTCTTCTTCAGAAATTTCAGTAGGCTCATTAACAAAACTATAAGGTTGGTCTAGTAGATCCGCAGAAAGAAACCCATAAAAGCTTCGCTGTAAGGAGAGATCAGTAAAAATTACCTTGGCCGCCTTTTTGTCTGCATAATCCTCAGAGGTTGCTAATATACGGGCCTTCCAGAATTGCCAACGACTATGCATTTGTAAGTTATCTGGAAGGAGATTTATTAGGACTAAGGCCTGAGAAAAATCTGACTGCTGTAGGGCAAGTCTGGCCATCGCCTCTAAAAGGTCTGGGAATTGCGTTATATTAACTGGTAATTCGTCAATCCTGCTCTCTGGATCACCTCTACTCACAATTCTTTTACCTATAGCCACATAAGTCTTATCAAGGGCATTCTTTTCGAAGCTATGGTTATTCTGGTATTTGTTAAGAAGATCCAATGCTATTGTAGGCTTGCTGCGCGAAAGACGTATCAAGCCATGGAGGATCAATTCTCTATTGTGAGCATGCTGATGTCCAAAATTATCGATATTCGCAATATTAAGAGGCCTCCTATGTACCAGCTTAAGATTGCTTGCAAAAACTCGATCTTCGTCAGCAAGGAAACGTACGAGATAGTTCGCTAAGGAAATTTTGTTGGCTTTAATACTAATTAGATAACGTTGCCACGCTGTTTCTGGATCAAGGTTCCCGCTGATACGCCACAAGTAAAATATATGGTCACATTCGTCTGGTTGAGAATGATCAACTAGCCACAATTTGCGGGCCTCATTCATAGCGACTTCTTTTTGTCCCGTTTTCGACAACGCATGGGCGTAGTAGCATGCGTTTCTCTGACTAGTTACCTCAGCTGAATAGAATTCTAAAAATTTAGCCCACTGTCCCCGTTTCCCTTTGTTGTGAAGATATTGTCGCACCAATAAGTTGGCTAATGGGGTGTCCTGATATTGATTCCTGAACGCGTTTATATCTGCTGGTTTTTGTTTCGAGATTCGATAGGCTTTATCAGTGTATTCGAGATAAGGGAAAAGTGGATAAGCTCTTAGAGCATCTCGTATTTTGAGATAGCGACCACGTTGACCAGAGGTAATATAGTGCATAGCATCTCTATAGAGTTGGCGCTGCTCATACCGGGATGGGCCCATCGAAGGCTCGTAATTCTGTCCTCGTGAAAATTCTGCTTGAGTATTTAACGTTGTAGCTAACCAAACTAACGTACAGAGTACTATTCTAAATGACTTCTCCATGAATTTGCCGTCGCTATCCATAGGGATGCAAGAGTACGAAATGCGGTGTGTTGCGTAAAGCGCTAATTCAAATTCCTACGCGCACAGCCAAGACGTCGCAGGGGGCACCGTGCAGAACACCGTTTACCGTTGATCTAAATAACAGCGCGATGCCATGACGTCCATGACTACCTACTACAATCAGGTCAGCTGCAATCTGGTTGGCTAATGAATCGATTTCGGTCTCTGGTCGGCCGAATATTAGGTGTTGATCTGTGGTGACAATTTCTAGCTCCATCGCAAATTCTCGAAGTTGGATTTTAGCTGTTTCCTGAATTTGTTCTTGAACGGTTGATAGATCCATCGGAACGTCAACACCATATGTAAGGCTAAGAGGCTCTATCACATGTACACAACTTAATTTGGCCTCATAAGCTTTTTGTAAGGCGCATGCTTTTTTCGCTAGGACCCTTGATTCTTCGGTCAAATCAACTGCTACTAAGATATGAGTATATTCATTCATTCGACGCCCTCTAGGCTCTACTGGTAGAGTTAGAATTTACTAGAAATTTACACCTTTAAATTTGATTTTCAAACCCCTTTTTTAAGAGGACACTTTAAAAATGTTTTATTCGGTATTCTTAAGTGGATTGGAAGTTTCATAAATGGAATACTTTATTGTAGTTGCAATATTACTAATGATTATCACCCCTATCTTGTCTGTATTGCCATCCTCTCGGCAAAGAAAACAGATGAGATTGCGAAAGGTTGCTATGAGTCTCGGTATTAATATTGAAATTACTAGCATTGATGATCCTGATCCCCTGCAAGAGAAATATCTTTCAAGTTCGGGAAAGCAATTAGCTGCGATAATTCCGGTCATTGCTTATCGTCTCGCTTTGGCTAAATCCAGAGCTTGGGACTCTTTGCAGCGAGTTAATTGGGCAATTGAACGCGATATAAAAGGAGAAGATAGTAGTTTGCCTAGTACATGGTGTTGGGAAGGCGAAAAGCCCAAAGGGTTATCACCTAAACTTTCAGAGTTTATTATTTCTAATATTGAATCTTTGCCTGAGGATGTAATTCGAGTAGATGAATATAGTCAAATTGTTTCTATCTATTGGCGCGAAGCTAGCGACGAGGAAGGCTTGCAGTCGATACATTATTTTTTGCAAAACTGCGTCAAGTTATAAGGCAATAGAGCAAATAAGCTAAGCATGACTTTAAAGCATTTGATGTAGACTGCCGCGTCATAAATTGCGAGCGAAGTACATAGTTACTTAACATCATTTCTTGACCTCAGTACAAATTGTCCTTATATATGTGGCCGCGGAGTAACAGGTCAGATAGTTTTGATAATCTTCAATAAAGGAAGCTGAAGAAAGAATGGGTAAAGCACTTGTCATTGTAGAGTCGCCAGCTAAAGCTAAGACGATTAATCGTTATCTTGGGGACAATTATATTGTGAAATCCAGCGTTGGCCATATTCGTGACTTGCCAGTAAGCGGCAAGGGAAGCTTTGCTGATCCTAAGGCTCGAGCTAAGGAGGCTGCAAAAACCAGAAAGATGTCAGTTAATAAAAAAGCAGCTTATAAGAAAGAGAAAGCGCGTAAGCAGTTGATAGCGCGGATGGGAATTGATCCTTCTAACAATTGGTCGGCGGAATACGAGATTCTTCCCGGAAAAGAAAAAGTTGTTTCAGAGTTACGTAAGCTTGCGAAGAATGCGGATCAAATCTTCTTGGCAACGGATCTAGATCGTGAAGGAGAGGCCATTGCTTGGCATCTGCGAGAGACGATTGGCGGTGATGATAGCCGTTTCCGTCGAGTGGTTTTCAATGAGATAACTAAAAAAGCAATACAGGAAGCATTTGAGGAACCTGGTGATATTGATATGCATATGGTCAACGCTCAACAAGCACGACGGTTTCTTGATCGAGTGGTTGGCTTCATGGTTTCCCCTTTGCTTTGGGCCAAAGTGGCCAGAGGCTTGTCAGCAGGGCGAGTGCAGTCAGTGGCGGTAAAACTTATCGTAGAGCGTGAAAGAGAAATCCGAGCGTTTGTGCCTGAAGAATACTGGGAACTGTTTGTAGATCTATCTGGTGAATTGAATGTGCAGGAAGATGCCGATGCTGTGAGGTTCCAGGTAGTTAAAGTGAATGACAAAAATTATCGGCCTACTAATAAAGAGGAAATAGACAGTTCGATAAAGCAACTTGCGGAGGCTGATTTTAGGGTAAAGAGTCGAGAGGACCGAGAGACCACAACGAAACCTACTGCACCATTCATAACATCAACCCTGCAGCAGGCGGCTAGTACGCGCTTGGGGTTCGGTGTAAAGAAAACAATGATGCTTGCACAGAGACTATACGAGGCCGGCTATATTACCTACATGCGTACAGATTCAACAAATCTTTCAGGAGAAGCGATACAGGCATGCAGGGCGCTTATCTTAGACGACTACGGAAATAAGTATATCCCTGAAAAGGTACGTTCATACTCCAGTAAGGAGGGTGCTCAGGAGGCACATGAAGCAATTAGACCTTCTGATGTAACGGTAAAGTCGACTGAGATTCATAGTTTGGAACGGGACGCGGAACGCTTATATGAGCTTATTTGGCGTCAATTTGTGGCTTGTCAGATGCCTGATGCTCGTTATACGAGTACTACAGTATTAGTGCATGCTGGGGATATGGAAATTCGTGTTCGCGGAAGGATTCTTCGTTTTGATGGCTATACAAGAGTGCAGCCTCCAGCAGGACGTAAAGAGAATGAAGTGCAATTGCCAGACTACCAAAAGGGCCAGGAACTGAAGTTAATAAAATCAGATCCCATTCAGCACTTTACTAAACCGCGAGCCCGCTATGGCGAAGCCAGTTTGGTTCGAGAATTGGAAAAAAAAGGGATTGGACGTCCTTCAACTTATGCCTCAATCATCACGACTATTCAGGATCGAGGTTATGTAACACTTAATAGTAAACGTTTTTATGCCGAGAAGATTGGTGAGTTAGTTACTGATCGTTTGAACGAGAATTTTAATAATCTGCTTGATTATGGGTTCACTGCGGAGCTGGAGGAGTCCTTAGATAAGGTGTCTGATGGTAATACAGATTGGAAAAATTTGTTGGATAGTTTTTATACTGATTTTGAAACAAAACTAACGAAAGCAAGCGATGAGTCGGGCATGCGTGCTAATGAGCCATCGATGACGGATATCGTGTGTCCTAAATGTGGGCGCAACATGCAGGTCCGCACTGCAAGCACTGGCGTGTTTCTTGGCTGCTCTGGTTATGTTTTGAAACCAAAAGAGCGTTGTAAGTCAACGATCAATCTTATTCCAGGAGATGAGGTGATCGATGCAGAAGAGGATGAAGAAGGCGAGGCAAGATTACTTCTTACTAAAAGGCGTTGTTCGATTTGCCATACGGCGATGAATAGTTACCTCATTGATGAAGGTCGCAAATTACATCTGTGTGGTAACAATCCAGATTGTTCAGGGTTTGAAGTGCAAACCGGCCAATTTAAGATAAAAGGTTACGATGGACCTTTGCTTGATTGTGATAAGTGCGGAGCAGAAATGCAGCTTAAATCAGGTCGCTTTGGAAAATATTTTGGCTGTAATAATGAAGAGTGTAAAAATACTCGGAAACTTCTTCGTAATGGTGAGGCAGCCCCACCGAAAATGGATCCTGTGCCAATGCCTGAATTACAATGCATAAAAGTTGATGATACGTATGTTCTTCGAGATGGCGCTGCAGGTATTTTCCTTGCAGCAAGTCAGTTTCCGAAAAATCGTGAAACGCGTGCACCTTATGTTGACGAGTTAATAATCCACCAAAATGAGATTGACCCTAAATATGAGTACCTCACGCATGCTCCTCTGCAAGATTCGCAAGGGAGGAGAAGTCTTATAAAATTTTCTCGGAAAGAGAAAGAACAGTACGTGATTTCTGAAAATGACAAAGGCAAACCCTCAGGATGGCGTGCTGATTATATCGATGGTAGATGGATTGAGACTGAAAAATAATTTCAAAAACATTATTCAGATTAGTTTTTGTGCATCTCAAGATCATTAGGTAACCTTTAGAAAAGTTCTTGCCCTTAAAAAATATCCTGTATATACTTCCATATACTGTATATAACCACAGTTGAAACGAGTGATGAATAAACTGACCGCCCGACAAAGTGAAGTTTTAGGTTTCATTAGAACTTACATTGACGATACGGGATACCCCCCGACACGGGCAGATATTGCCAATGAACTTGGGTTTAAAAGTGCTAATGCTTCTGAAGAGCACCTTAAAGCATTGGCCCGTAAAGGTGCGATAGAAATCATCCCGGGCACTTCGCGGGGTATAAAATTGCCAGATTCAGCAGGGATACCCATAGTGGGTCGGGTGGCTGCAGGAAATCCGATTCTTGCGAAAGAGCATATAGAGGATTATTGTGAAATCCCTCCGAACTTTTTTCGTCCGTATGCTGATTATTTGCTGACTGTGCGAGGGGATAGTATGGTCGACGGGGGTATTTTAGATGGTGACCTTCTTGCAGTTCATCGAACAACAGAGGTTAATAATGGTGACCTAGTCGTGGCGAGAATAGAAGATGAGGTTACGGTAAAGAGATTTCAGAAAGGCCGTAAACGGGATCAGATTACCTTGCTGCCAGAGAACAATAATTACTCCCCAATAGTGATAGATCTTCGTCGGCAATCTTTCGCCTTCGAGGGGTTAGGGGTGGGTATTCTAAGACGATAGGTTGTTTAATCTTAAAGTTAAAAATGGCCTTTTGGCTGATAACTTTTGATGACCTTCTGAATTCATTAGCTTTCGAGCGGATAGGGAAGTAATTGTTTCGCAACACCTAGGTATTAAAACCAATGATAGCGATAATTGGTGGGACAGGTTTCGGATCGTTTCTAGGTTTGACCGATATAATCTCAAGCCGCATTGAAACTCAATATGGATGGACTTATATTGAGAGGGGCCTGTTTTTGGGACAGCCCATTATTTTTTTGCCGAGACATGGTCATCCGCCTAAGATCCCACCCCATAGTATTAACTATCAAGCAAACATTCAGGCGCTTGGGGATATTGAGGTGGACTATATTGTTGCTCTAAATGCTGTTGGTAGTATTGACGAGTCGCTAGGTGTACCAAGCTTAATTATTCCTGATCAGATTATCGATTACACACACGGCAGGCTGAATACGTTTTATCAGGCTGATATAAAGCATATCGATTTCACCTTCCCTTTCGACAGTGAACTTCGCCAAGAACTAATTAGAGGCGTACAAGGAGGTGTGGATTTAAAAGAGAATGGAGTATATGGCTGTACGCAAGGTCCTCGTCTTGAAACGGCGGCAGAGGTAAGACGCATGAGGAAAGATGGATGTGATGTCGTGGGTATGACCTTGATGCCTGAAGCTTCGCTTGCAAGGGAATTGAGTATTCCTTACGCAAGTATATGCTTTGTGGTGAATCGAGGTGCAGGGATTGGAAATGACTTAATTACATTTGAAGCCATAAATTTAGCGATAGAGACTTCCTCATATTGGATAAGCGAAATGCTCGCTCATGTTATCAAATCAAAAATTTAACGTTGAAAACTATCTAAGCTAAAGCGTTCAGAGAACTTATTCAATATGGCGTTATTCATTAAAACGTTGTACTGATACGATTAACCCAAAAAGTGGATGGTCTAGATAATGCATCTCATCACTGCGCATTCTTCTCGATTGAAGCATGCGGTATGGTTGGGAGGGTTCATGAGTATTTTTTTCCAGGGCTTGTGCTACAAGCGTTGGATAATTCTTTATTGTTTCTTCATCTATCTCTAAATCTTTTAATTGAGTGGGCTCTTGATGATTATACTTGGGCATGAACTTGGTAAACCAAAGATCTGCATTTATATGCAAGTATCTCTTGCGACTCAAAGTTAGCGTGCCGTCTATCTCGGAGACTTCATCGTAACGTTTACCTCCTTGAACAAGAATAGGAGTATCTGTCGAAGTTATCGGCTGGAGCCATGCTTGATGCATGAGGAGGTCATATCTTGACGATCGCTTCAGGCTTCTAGCAATACCAGCTAAGCGTAATTCTTTATCACCTAGGTTAGCGTATGCTTCATGTGTCTCAGCATTTATTATCGTATCTAATGTATTGTGATCAAAGGCGGTCGACACTTCGTTACTTTTTGCAAATTCTGATATTTCGTTTTTATATTTTTTATTTTTGATTTCTCCTTCAAGTAATTGCTGAGTGCGATATTGACGACTTGATTGTTGAAATAAAAAAGTAGTCTCGCCGGGTCCAAAAACTTCAATTTCATCCGAGCTTTTGTTTGGTAATACAATAAGCTGCTTAAGTTGATCAAGGGAGTTCGGTGTAGTTTGTGCTTTACCAATGGAGATTATTTCACGGGGGTAAGAAACTTCATGGCTCGACCAAATCTCATCTTCACTTAAATTCTGGAGTGATTTGTATACTAATATCTCTACTTGATACCAATTCTCATAATGAGACTGCATGGTTTCTTCCCGCGCAAAGCAACATGTACTTGTCAGACAAAACATGAGACTGGTGATCACCCAAGGGAAAGAAAATTCCAAGGTCTTAGCTTGCGATTGCAATTTTATTACTCTCCAAGTGTTCTAGTAAATGTTCTATTACTGTGAATCGAACCTCTGGTTCTTCCATAACTTCGTAGAACGTTAGTTGATTGGCATTAGTTAATTTATAGTTCTGAGGCTTCGATTGCACAAGTGATACTATTGCACTCGGATTAATTACGGTATCTTGTTGGAATTCTATTCTCCCCTGGTTTATACCTGCATCGATTTTTTTAATACCTAAAAAACTAGCAGTGATTTTAATTAGAGTGAGTCTGAAAAGATTATGAGTTGCGTCAGGTAAGAGACTGAAACGATCGATCATCTCTACTTGTAACTCACGTAATTCAGTTTCAGTTTTCGCATTAGCGATTCGCTTGTAAAGCACCAATCTTGCATGCGTATCTGGCAAGTAGCTCTCTGGGATAAGGGCAGGGATACGAAGGTTTATCTCGATACCATCGCGTAACGGACGATCTAGATTAGGTGTTTTTCCATCCTGAATTGCTTTTACAGCTTGGTCTAGCATCTCCATATACATTGAGTAGCCAATGCTTTGAATGTTGCCAGTTTGTCCATCTCCAAGCAACTCCCCTGCGCCCCTGATCTCAAGGTCGTGTGTTGCAAGGATAAACCCTGCACCGAGATCCTCGGCTTCAGAAATAGCCTCTAAACGTTTTCGGGCATCATTAGTCATGATTTTAGGATTTGGTGTTAGTAGATAAGCGTAGGCTTGGTGATGTGACCTTCCCACACGACCACGCAATTGATGTATTTGAGCTAGCCCGAATTTATCGGCGCGTTCTATAATGATGGTGTTTGCGTTAGGAATATCGATACCTGTTTCAATTATAGTAGTGCACAACAGAAGGTTTGCCTTCTTGTGATAAAAGTCAGTCATTACTTGTTCTAATTCTCTTTCTCGCATCTGCCCATGCCCAATCGCTATGCGTGCTTCTGGTATCAAGTCGTGGAGCTTTATAGCAGTTTGCTCGATGTCCTTAACTTCATTATGCAGATAATAAACTTGTCCACCTCGAATAAGCTCGCGTTGGATAGCTTCTTTGATGACCCCCTTATTGTATTCTTGGACGAAAGTCTTTATCGAGAGTCGCTTCGATGGGGGAGTCGCTATTATGGTGAGATCTCTCATATTAGAAATTGCCATATTTAGGGTTCGAGGTATGGGAGTAGCGGTTAGAGTTAGGATATCGACTTCAGCTCTGAGTGATTTAAGTTTTTCTTTTTGGCGAACCCCAAATCGATGTTCCTCATCAACAATTAACAAACCTAAGTCTTTAAATTCAATATTTTCCTGAATCAGGACATGTGTACCAATTACGATATCTAAATGCCCTGATTTCATTCTTTGGCAGATATCTTTTTGTTCTCTTTTTGTTCGAAATCTTGATATTGAGTCTATAGTTATTGGCCATTCTGCGAATCGGTCATTAAACGTTTGTTCGTGTTGCTGTGCTAAGAGTGTGGTTGGAACAAGCACTGCAACTTGCTTGCCTGCTTGCACGGCTATGAAGGCTGCCCGCATAGCAACTTCTGTTTTACCAAATCCAACATCACCGCAAATAAGTCTATCCATCGCCTTCTCTTCTCTCATATCAGCAATAACATTACTTATTGCACTTTCTTGATCTGGAGTTTCCTCAAACGGAAAACTAGAGGAAAATTGCTCATAGGCTTCGTCCGATAATGCATAAGAAAAACCCTTCTTAGCTGCGCGTCTGGCATAAATACTCAGCAATTCTGCCGCCACATCATAAATCTGTTCCGCGGCTTTTCGTTTAGTTCTCTGCCAGAGATCTCCACCGAGACGATGTAGCGGGGCGTTTCCATCTTCTGAAGCAGCATAGCGTGAAATTAAGTGGAGGGATGAAACAGGGACGTAAAGTTTAGCCTTCTCGTCATACTCGAGACACAAGAACTCCATGTCTTCATCATCGATCGACAATGTTTGAAGCCCTCCGTAACGTCCAACACCGTGATCGATATGTACCACAGGAGCTCCGATATGCAGCTCTGTTAAGCTTTTAAAGACCATATCTGCTGCATTGCTTTTCGTCCGATCCCTTCTGCGCTGTTGGAGTACACGTGCACCAAATAGTTGTTGCTCCGTTATGAGGACTAGGTTGGTAATTTGTTCTGCAAAACCTCTATCTATATCCGTAGTGCATAAGCAAAAGCTTTGATCTGAATTTAAAAATGATTGCCAATCATCAATGATTGTCGGTTGCAGCTGATTACGATGGAATAACTCATTCATGATTTCTTTTCTACCAGTGGACTCAGCAGTAATTAGTAATCTGCTGGTTGAGCTATCAAGGTACTTTTTTAAATTTTCCAATGGATTTGGATTTCGTTGCTGAATTGTTAGGTCCGGTAGGGATGTGAAAGAAAAGTTATGTTTGCTCGTGGAATCAGTCTTGATTTCAATTCTTGGATAGTTTTTCAAACTTCTGAAAACTTGCTCAGGTGACAAGAGTAGTTCATTTGGCGGTAATATGGGTTTTAATATGTCATGACGAAGACTTTCGTAACGTGTCCATGCCTGTTCCCAATGGTCCTTCAGTGCTCTCTCCACATCGGTTGTAACTAATAGAGCATCTTTAGGAATATAATCAAAAAGCGTTGCCAACTCATCAAAGAATAGAGGTATATAGTACTCTATTCCAGTGGGCGATATGCCTGCGCTTACGTCCTTATAAATTGGCGAGTCACGAACATCTGAGAGGTTTTCGTGCCAGCGATTTTGAAATCGTCTGACAGCGTCTTTTGTCATTGGAACTTCGCGTGCGGGTAGCAACTCGATATTACTTACTTTATCGATGGAAAGCTGTGTTTCTGGTTCAAAAACTCGAATAGAATCAATCTCATCATCAAATAGGTCAATGCGATATGGGTTATTTGAGCCCATGGGAAAGATGTCCATTATAGAACCTCTCACCGCAAACTCCCCGTGCTCAAAGACGTTATCAACAGACCGATACGCGACCGATTCCAGTTTTTTCCTCATTTGAAGGAAGTCAAATTTTTGGCCTACTGAAATCAGCAAACTTTCGTTGAGAATAAAATGAGGGGGTGAAAGTTTTTGCATTGCGGTATTTGCTGGAACTACAACTACTCCAGTATTGAGAGTTGGTAACTGATTGAGCATACGCAAGCGATCAGAAATGATATCTTGATGAGGAGAAAAGCTGTCATAAATAAGTGTCTCCCAGTCTGGAAAGCAGTACACAGGAGTAAGAGGTTTAAAAAACGTTAACTCTTTTCGGATTTGCTCAGCTGATATTGAGTCTTTGGCAATCACTATACACAAGTCATTACCGGCCTCTAGCACATCCGCTACTGCTAGTGAAACAGAAGAACCTGGTAAATTACCCCAGTCCCGACGTTCGCCATGTCGCTTCGGAATCATATTATTTTTAAGAGACAAAATACCCACTTCGTCTCCCAAGGGGTAAAGGGTGCCAAGGTTACTCCCATCGCTGTAATTCTCAAGAGGTATGGATGATCTAGATTACTAGATCAAGTTTTTCGCGTGGGATACAAAAAAATTTTTCTTGCAATGCATAACTTTACATGGTCTTTACGAATCTAATACGACGAATTCTGTGAGAAAACTTCTTCCCGAACTCGAGGGCAAGCTAACGGGTGATTCCATTAGCGTCCCGGTATTAACGCGTCAATGGTGGTCCTCGGTTCAAACCTATAGAGGGGTGCAACTCGAGAAGAAGCAAAGGAATACCTTGTGGTATCTCTCTTAAGGGAGCGATCCAACGTCAGGTAGGCTATACGGTATCTAGCGAAGTGGTTTCGACCGACTTAATAGGTAATCGTCACGCTGTTATCGAAGACTCTTACGCGATTATCGTAAATAAAAGGGATGTTGTAATTTATGTTAGGTACGATGATGCGTTTGGATATATCTGCCAAGTGAATCGGGTAGCTCAGAAAATGGCGGGTGTTTTATATCCAACGGCTCGCGTGCAGCCTTTGATCCACTTCAGGTGCTTAAAAGATACACCGAACCTAAAAAGCGTCTCGTTCTGCTGGCAAAGTAGCGCTTTGCTCTTTATAATCTCCCCCCGTGTTCGGGCAGCCCAAGAATTGTTGTCTCGTTAACCATGTTACTTACATAAACATTTCTTTTTTTTTTGAGCGTATTTTAGACTGGTGATTAGAACTAAGCGCGGCCTTGATTTGCCCATCGCTGGCAGCCCCGAACAGGTGATAGACCACGGCACTTCCGTCCGCTCTGTGGCGTTGGTTGGTCACGATTACCCGGGGTTAAAACCAACCATGGAAGTGGTGGTGGGTGATAGGGTCAAGGCGGGACAATTACTTTTTACAGACAAGAAGATGCCAGGGGTAAAGTATACTTCACCAGGATGCGGTACCGTGGCAGCTATAAACCGTGGTGCTCGCCGTGTCTTTCAATCAATTGTTATAGATCTCGATGGAGATGAAGCCGAGACGTTTCCTCAGGAGGCGCTAGAAAAGTTAACGCGAGAAAGTGCTGCTAGTACACTGATTGAATCGGGACAATGGACATCGCTTCGGACTAGACCGTTTAGCAAGGTGCCACCTCCAAGCCAGGTTCCAAATTCGATATTTGTGACCGCAATTGATTCTAGGCCCCATGCACCAAACCCTGAACTAGTGATCGCAATGCAACCAGAGCCTTTTTTGGCCGGGCTGGACGTGTTGACATTGTTGACGGATGGTCCGTTATTCTTGTGTGCAGAGAATGGGGCAACCTTACCCGAGTTCGATAATCCTAAGGTAAGACGTGAAGATTTTTCTGGACCGCATCCTTCGGGACTTGTTGGAACGCATATACATTTTCTAGATCCTGTATCATTGGATAAGGTCGTTTGGACTATAGACTATCAAGATGTGATCGCTATTGGTCACCTGTTTCGCTCGGGCAACTTATTTTTTGACAGAATTATTGCGCTCGCGGGTCCGGCTGTTTCCAAACCGAGATTGATTCGAACGAGGATAGGGGCTTCGGCTCATGACGTGGTTAAAGGTGAGCTTAATTCCCCACAAGAAAATGATAATAGGATTGTCTCTGGTAGTGTTTTGGACGGACGAACATGCAGCCCTGGCGCTGAGTATTTAGGACGCTACCATAATCAGATTTCTGTTATACAGGAAGGAACAAATAGAGAGCTGCTGGGGTTTGTAAAACCAGGTCAGGATAAATTCTCATTAACTAGATTATTCGTATCCAGTTTCTTACCTAAACGAAAGTTTGCGTTTACAACTAGCACAGGTGGAAGTGAGCGAGCGATGGTGCCTCTAGGCACATTTGAGGAAATCATGCCCCTGGATATTCTACCAACCCAATTGTTGCGTGCTTTGTTAGTTAGTGATTTCGATGTCAGCATCAGCCTTGGTTGTCTTGAGTTAGATGAAGATGATATCGCTTTGTGCACTTTCGCTTGTCCAGGTAAGTATGAATATGGTCCTTACCTTCGGCAAATGTTAACTACTATAGAGGCGGAAGCCTAGGTCTAGACGAATGTCGCTAAGAGAATTTCTGAATGGGATCGAGCCTGACTTCAAAAAGGGTGGGCGTTTCGAGCGTTGGTATGCTGTTTATGAAGCCATTGATACGATTTTATATACGCCTGGTAAGGTAACTGTCAGTTCATCCCATGTGCGTGATTCTGTTGATTTGAAGAGAGTCATGACTACTGTTTGGTTATGTGCTTTTTTCCCGATGTTTGCTGGCATGTACTTCACTGGCCTCCATGCGACCATAGCAATGGAGCAAATGGGTGTGGAGCAGATTGCTGGTTTGCGAGGAGCTATCGTAGAGCTTATTGCCGGCTATGATTCAGCTAATAGATGGCATTGTCTCGTGTACGGGGCTGTGTTTTATATCCCAATTTATTTTGTCACGTTTGTCGTGGGTGCTTTCTGGGAAGTGCTATTCGCTATCAAACGCGGACATGAAATTAATGAGGGGTTCTTTGTTACCAGTGTTTTGTTCTCCCTAATAGTGCCTGCTTCAATTCCCCTTTGGCAGGTTGCCCTTGGCATTTCATTCGGGGTGGTGATTGGCAAGGAAATTTTTGGGGGTACTGGTAAAAACTTCCTCAACCCGGCGCTGACCGGACGCGCATTTCTATTTTTTGCCTACCCCGCGGAAATCTCAGGTGATTCAGTATGGACAGCTGTGGATGGTTTCAGTGGTGCCACCCCGCTAGGGATATCTGCTATATCGGGAATGGGTGATTTAGTTGCCAACGTGAGTTGGTCGGATGCCTTTTTTGGAAATATACAGGGCTCCGTGGGCGAAACGTCTGCATTCGCGATATTAATTGGGGGGACGATTTTATTGATCACTAAGGCGGCCTCTTGGAGAATTATGCTTGGCACTTTCCTAGGTATGGTAGGAATGTCTTTCATGTTTAACTTAATTGGCTCGGATAGTAATCCAATGTTTGCTATGCCCTGGTATTGGCATTTAGTAGTTGGTGGCTTTGCTTTTGGCATGGTTTATATGGTTACGGACCCTGTGTCTGCATCAATGACAAATATCGGTAAATGGTATTATGGGATCCTTATTGGGGTGCTTTGTGTGTTGATACGCGTCATCAACCCGGCATACCCCGAGGGAATTATGCTCGCTATTCTATTTGCGAACCTATGTTCTCCTCTGATTGACTGGCTCGTGGTGCGTCAAAATATCAAACGGAGGGAAGCACGTGTCTAGTGATAAAGATGCAATGAGAAATATATTAATAGTTGCATTATCTGTTTGCTTCGTGTGTTCGGTGGTGGTTTCTGGGGCGGCAGTTTCGCTAAAGCCCGAGCGCCTCGCAAATAAGGAACTAGACAGAAATAAGAACATACTTATTGCAGCCGGCCTCTTCGAAAAAGGTGTTACCAATGATTCACAGGTGGATAACCTTTTTAAGTCTTTCGAAGTGCGTGTAGTTGACCTACAAACCCATCAAATATTGACACTGGACGAAATAAAGCAAACTAATATCGATTTTTCACGTTATGACCAGAGGAAGGCTGCCAAGGATCGTTCAATGTCTGTCGCCTTGTCCACAACAGAGGATATAGCATCGATTAGCACTCGAGCAAACTACAGCATCATTTACCTACTAAAGCGAGATGGAGAGCTTCAGCGGGTTGTTTTACCGGTTCATGGCTATGGTTTGTGGTCGACTTTGTATGGGTTTATATCTGTTCAGGCTGACGGGAATACAGTTTCAGGAATTACATTCTATGAACATCAGGAAACGGCAGGTCTTGGCGGTGAAGTAGATAACCCGAGATGGAAAGGGTTGTGGCCTGGGAAGAAAATATATGATGAAAAGGGTAATGTGGCTCTTGAAGTTATCAAGGGTTCAGTAGTATCTGGATCGTCTAAAGAAAAGTATCAGGTAGATGGGCTATCTGGTGCGACGCTCACAAGTCGAGGAGTCAGTAACTTAGTAGAATATTGGCTTGGGGACCAAGCTTTTGGTCCAGTACTCAAAAAGCTGGGAGGAAAGACATAGCATGACGAATGTAAAAGAAGTTTTGTTTGACCCCATATTCAATAACAATCCAATTGGGTTGCAAATTTTAGGTATTTGTTCAGCGCTCGCTGTCACAACCCAAATGAGTGTGGCCTTAGTTATGTGTATTGCGCTAACTTTTGTCTGTGCTTTTTCCAACTTATTTATTTCATTAATAAGAAATCAGATCCCGAATAGCGTTCGTATTATAGTTCAGATGGCGATTATTGCCTCCTTGGTTATTGTGGTGGACCAGATCCTTGGTGCCATCGCCTATGAAATGAGTAAGCAACTTACTGTTTTTGTAGGTTTGATTATTACAAATTGTATTGTGATGGGGCGGGCGGAAGCATTTGCGATGCAAAATCCCCCAGGAATAAGTTTTATTGACGGGGTTGGTAACGGTCTTGGATATAGTATCGTTTTAATGGCTGTGGCTACCATCCGAGAACTTCTTGGATCTGGCAGCTTGTTCGGCTTGGAGGTTTTGAAACTGGTAAATAATGGTGGGTGGTACAACCCCAATGGCTTAATGTTATTAGCTCCGAGCGCCTTTTTTATAATTGGACTGTTAATTTGGGCGCTCAGAAGCTGGAAAACAACTCAAGTCGAGGAGTCTGAATATCGGATAGGCGGGCATACGTCGTTTTCGAGGGCTTAGAAAATGTTTGAGTATTATTTAAGTCTTTTTATTAAAGCGGTGTTTGTTGAGAACATGGCTTTAGCCTTTTTTTTGGGTATGTGCACTTTTATTGCCATCTCCAAGAAAATTGAAACGGCTTTGGGCCTTGGTATAGCGGTTATCTTTGTACTTTTAATAACGGTACCGGTGAATAACGTGATTTATCACTATCTGCTTGCAGATGGTGCCTTGAGTTGGGCGGGTTTACCAAATGTTGATCTTAGCTTTTTAGGTTATCTGAGTTATATAGGTGTTATCGCAGCGATCGTACAGATACTCGAAATGTTTCTCGATAAATATGTTCCAGTTTTATATAACGCCTTAGGTGTTTTTCTTCCCTTAATCACTGTTAATTGCGCTATTTTAGGAGCTAGTTTATTTATGGTTAACCGAGACTATGATTTTGGTGAAAGTGTCGTTTATGGAATAGGTTCTGGTGTTGGATGGGCTCTTGCTATAGTGATGTTGGCGGGGATTAGGGAAAAACTGAAATATAGTGATGTGCCTGAGGGTCTGCAGGGACTAGGAATAACTTTCATCACAGTAGGTTTAATGTCGCTTGGATTCATGTCTTTCAGTGGTATATCACTCTAGAAATTAGGAAAATATAACGAAATTATGACAAACGAAATTGTTTTAGGTGTAGGTATGTTTACTGGCGTAATCATGCTTTTAGTTTTTGTCATCCTCTACGCGCGCAAGCAGCTAGTGAGTACTGGTGAAGTTACAATAGAAATTAATGATGATCCTGGGAAAACTCTGCGTGCACCTGCGGGAAGTAAGCTTCTTAATACACTTGCTGAGGCAGGTATCTTTCTATCTTCAGCTTGCGGAGGCGGTGGTACGTGTGCCCAATGTCGATGCCGGGTGATAGAGGGAGGGGGGTCTATGCTATCGACAGAAGAAGGGCATTTTACCAGAGGTGAAGCAAAAAGCGGATGGCGGTTGAGTTGTCAAACTGCAGTAAAGCAGAATCTGAAGATAGAGGTTCCACAAGAATTCTTTGGGGTTAAACGTTGGGAATGTGAAGTTATCTCTAACGAAAATGTAGCAACTTTTATTAAGGAATTGATACTACGACTTCCTGAGGATGAGGAAGTAGATTTCCGCGCCGGTGGTTATGTTCAGTTCGAGATCCCTCCTTACGATATACGATACAAAGATATGGTTATAGAGGAAGAATATCAGCCTGACTGGAAAAAATTTAGCGTATTTGACAATCAGTCTAAAGTTGATGATGTCACGATTCGTGCATACTCTATGGCAAATTATCCAGAAGAAAAGGGAGTTATGAAATTTAATATCCGGGTTGCATCACCCCCACCCGGAACTGATTTTCCTCCAGGAAAAATGTCCTCTTACTTATTTACGCTAAATCCCGGTGATAAGGTAACTATATTTGGTCCTTATGGTGAATTCTTCGCTAAAGAAACTGATGCTGAAATGGTGTTCATCGGTGGAGGTGCTGGTATGGCGCCTATGCGTGCGCATATATTCGACCAATTATTGAGAATTAATACAGATAGAAAGATTACGTTTTGGTATGGCGGACGTAATCAGAGGGAGTTATTTTATGTTGATGAGTTTGACAAACTTGCCAAAGAAAATGCTAATTTTGATTGGCACCTCGCGCTTTCTGATAGAGACCTTGAGGACTGGGATGGATATACTGGATTTATCCACAATGTCTTGTTTGAAGAATATTTGAAGGATCATCCTGCCCCAGAAGATTGTGAATACTACATGTGCGGACCTCCAATGATGAATGCTGCGTGTATTGGAATGTTGGAGGATTTGGGTGTTGAAAGAGAAAACATCTTCCTTGATGATTTTGGGGGATAGTTGATTTCCTCAGTTATCTGCAGGTTTTATCGCCTCAGTCATTGAATATCCAGCCCCTTAAGGGATGGGTGGATATTTAATGTCTCGGCGTTCTCCGGTCCATGGTTCTTTAGTAACAACATGTACGAGGAGCTTGCACAGGTAGTATATCGTGAGGAATCGTTTTGGCATCAATTCTGGAGTGACTCAGTGAGCGAATGGCTCAAGCGACCGTGATTTGTTCTTCTTTTGTAAAGTAGGGAAAGGAGATGTCCTTTTTATTTAATCTTGCTCTTTGATCTTGAAGTTTGGTGAGATGATTTCTATCAATAATTTCGCCCGCTATATCTCTCGCCAGCAGAACATCAGGCTTTGCAAAAGCTTCACGAATAGTCCAACGCAAAATCCTAAATCAGAATTTGAAAGATAATCGCTTCTAGGACAATAAGCACGCATTTGGTCACCATCTGATTCAATTTTTCCTCTAGGGATGACCAGCACACCTGCTGCACACTCTATTTTATATTTAAATACGACCATAAAAGTTTCCACCCCATCGGGGCTATTCCACAGAACTGCGACCAATACCCGCTGGAGGTCGATTGAATATAGAAATTGGTGATTTGGATTTAGCGACTTTTTTCTTCGATAATTCTCCAACCTTGTTCTTCCCGTTTTATACGAAGGACCTTCTTTGTAATATCACGGTATAAATTGGATCGATAGGTTTGACTGAAAAACACGTCTATCGTGTCCTCTGCTACCAGTTCGATGCGTTCATGGGAAATTTTTATATCGATGTATTTTGGCCGGGTTAAGCGATTACGCCTTAATACTTCCCATCCGCGCCGACTTATACTGTCTGTTATGACGAAGTCATCAGAATAGTTCGACAAATACTGTGGCACATTTTGTTCCGACCATGCTGCACCCCAAAGGTTGACCATTTCTTGGACCTCGGATCGAATTCTATTTGTGACCACTGTTACGGGAGCATAGGGATCATCCAATACTATTGGCATTTGTCGTTCAGGTATTAAGATGATGGAATTGCCCGCTTCTGCCTCTAGGACTTTAGAATTAAACGCTGGTCCTGGCTGAACTATTTCGCTCGACTTTTCGATTCTTTCGGACTCCACCAATTCGTCTAAGTTAGTTGTGATACCTGAAGAAGGTTTTTTGTTGGAGAGTCCCGGGACATCCATATGCTCAGATTGAGATGCTTTGACCAATTGATCATCAAGAAATATACCAGAGTAGATCGTTCCATCAGGCATTATCATCGTGCCCGAACCATTGCGCTTATCGTTTTTGAACTCACCAACAAATCGAGTCCCATCCTGCCAAAAAATAGTTCCTTTACCGCTTCGTTTTCCTTCTATTACTCCACCTACATAGCGAGTGCCATCCGACCAGACAAGTGTGCGGTTTGCGATCTCTGTAGCCGCTGCTGAGACTTTAAATAGTAAAACTAGGAACAAGATGGAAAAAAGCTTATTCATAGTGATCTCTAGTTGATCAGGAATCTTAGGATACTACATTTCTTGCTAGACCAATATCATCCTAGGCCTAAACTAAAATTTAGGTTTCTATACGGCGTGACTAAGAAATTTTTCTTGTGAATACCCATTGTTGCGAATTCGTTAGATCTGGGTTGAATTGGTATCCATCTGTATTAAAATCTTTGATATCCTCAGGTCGATTTATACGGTTTCTGACAATAAACCTTGCCATGGCGCCTCGAGCTTTTTTGGCAAAAAAGCTCAATACTTTATAGGAGCCTTTACTATAGTCCTTGAAAACTGGCGTTATAAGCCTGGCTGGAAGTAGTTCAGGGGTAACAGACTTGAAATATTCGTTTGAGGCTAGATTAATTAAAGTCTTATTGCGGTGTTTGCTTAGCTCCTCAATGATTTCCTCGGTTATTTCATCACCCCAAAATGCATAAAGGTCTTTACCCCGTTTGTTGCTGAGGCGTGTACCCATTTCTAAACGATAGGGCTGGATTAGATCAAGGGGTCTCAGCAGTCCGTATAAGCCAGATAAAATACGAAGGTTCTTCTGAGCAAAATTGAGATCGCGGATGTTATAGGCCTCTGCCTCAAGCCCAATATATACATCGCCTTTAAATGCCAAAATGGCTTGTTTGGCATTCTTTAGATGGAATGGACGTTTCCATTCTTTATATCTTTGGAGGTTTAATTCCGCTAATTTGGGACTAATCCCCATAAGTTTTGTTAGGTCTTGCGGAGATTGCTCCTTCATTATAGTTATTAGCTCTTCAGATCGCGCAAGCAGGTTGGATGAACTAGTTTTACTAGTAGTCGGTTTAGTTTCAAAGTCAAGTGTTTTTGCCGGGGATAATAAGGTTAACATTTGTCAGTTGCAGCGTCTTATCCTAAAAGAAGAACAGAATACAAGATTTATTCATAGTGCGAAATAGACATCTAAGGATTGATATCGCAAACTTCTTTCATATACAAAAATTTTCCCCTAGTATCGACTTGACATTCGTTTCTCTGTGTTAGGAGATGAAATGACAGTTCAGCAGGATATAGAAGAAAAACTTGCTCTTGTTTTGATGCCCAAGCACCTCGAGGTAACAAACGAAAGTATTAATCATAATGTCCCAGAAGGCTCTGAATCTCATTTTAAAATCACATTGGTGGCACAAGCTTTTGAACAAAAACGTTTATTGGAACGCCATAGAATGGTAAATAAGATTCTTGCTAATGAGCTCGCAGGTGCTGTCCATGCCTTAGCCTTGCATACATACACAGAATCCGAATGGTTTGACCGAAATGGAGATGCTCCGCTCTCTCCGCCCTGTAGGGGGGCTAGTCTGTTTGACTAGATATGAATATGGGATGCTTGGCAAGTATGCATATTATCTGTCTCGCGAAGATATATGGTTTGATGTTAGGCGGCAACAACGGAAGACATTAGCAATCCATATATTATCAAAAAATAAAGTTGAGATTCGTGCGCCGCTAAAATGTTCTTGGTTAGAGATAGAGCAATTTTTGGGTCAAAAACTGAGCTGGATAATAAATTCTGCTCGCACGTATAGATTAGAGTCGCTAGTCCCAGCCTTGACATATGCCAGTGGCTCTAGGCATCGTTTTCTCGGTAGCTTTAGGCCATTGGTGTTAGTGCAGGGAAACCAGGCTTATACCTCTCTAGATGGCGACAATATTGTGATTTGTTGTATGAGACCGAGCAGTGAAGATTTAGTGCGTAGGCGCTTGCATGCTTGGTATCGTCACGAAGCAGAGTCTTACTTGCCTCCTCGGATCGCAGCAATTAACTTGTTGTTTGGCGACAGAATCAAGGTTCCAAATCTTTCTATTCGGAAGATGAGGGCGAGTTGGGGCAGTTGTGACGGGAGAAGTAATATACGGATTAATTCATTGATTATGCGAGAGTCTCCTCGGGCTATAGATTTCGTTTTGGCTCATGAGCTTTGTCATCTTCGATATTTCCAGCACGATAAAGGGTTTTATGCTCGCCTTTCAGAAGTTATGCCGGATTGGCGAGAACTGGAGCGGCAGCTAACTAAGTGGGCATAGGCTTATTATTTAAGCAAAGCTTCGAGGTGTTCCCAAATTTGATGGAGTATTAACTCTTGTGCTTCTGGGCGAGGATGAAGTCTGTCGTCCTGAATAAGGTCGAATGAGGTGGAAGCCCCATCGAGTAAGAACGGCAAAAACTGAACTTCATTATTTGTCGCGAGCTCTAAAAAAACGTTTTCGAACGCGTTTCTATATCTATAGCCGTAGTTATAAGGGAGAACCATCCCGACTAGGAGGACTTCACTACCACTGTCTTTACAAAGCTCAATCATTCTTTGGATATTCCTCTGAATTTGAGCAACCGGATAACCGCGCAGACCGTCATTGCCTCCTAATTCTAGGACAACTATGCCTGGTTTATAAGCTTTTAATATCTTGGGTAATCTTGTTAGTCCTCCAGTAGTGGTTTCGCCCGAAACACTAGCATTGATCACTCTGTGATTATTGTTGTTTTCTCTAAGTTTTTGATTCAGTAAACTAACCCAACCTTGGTCATTTGTCATACCATAGGCGGAGCTAATACTGTCGCCAAAGACTAATATAGTGGGATTATGATCTGGCTCTAGATCTTGGGCTATGACCTGAAAAGGACCAAAAATTGTTATTAAAAAGAGAACTAGGGATACGGTTATTAAAGACTTAGAAGGCATGGTGCGAGCGATTGGGCTTCATAAGGTGGTTTCTACTGCCAATGGTGAACTAGAGATATTGAAAGGGATTGATTTAGAAATCAAGGCTTCTGAATCGGTAGCCTTAGTTGGTCCATCAGGTTCGGGTAAAACCACGTTATTGAGTCTTTTAGCGGGTCTCGACACAGCTAGCAAAGGTAAAATTTATTTAGGTTCAAATGAATTGACCGCGATGAATGAAGAGCTCAGAGCAATAGTTAGGGGAAGAGTGGTTGGTTTTGTTTTCCAATCTTTTCAGCTTCTAGGGAGTCTCTCTGCGTTAGAAAATGTTATGCTTCCGTTAGAACTCAAAAATTCTCCTGAAGCGAAACTGGTCGCACTTCAGCTTATGGATAAGGTGGGTTTGACCCACCGGTGTGCTCACTATCCTAACAAGCTCTCTGGAGGCGAACAGCAGAGGGTGGCCATTGCTCGAGCTTTTGCTTCAGCGCCCAAAGTGCTTTTTGCAGATGAGCCAACTGGTAATCTCGATACCGCTACAGGCCGTGTTATTATCGATCTTTTGTTCGAACTAAATCGTGAATTTGGCACTACGTTAATTCTCGTCACTCATGATAAAAAGCTAGCGCAACGATGTGACCGAGAAATAAATATCGATTCGGGTGAACTGATAGAAATGGAAACGTAAGTTGCATTTCAAACTAGCACTTAAGCTTTTTTTGCGTGACTTAAAAGGTGGCGAACTGACCATACTAATTGGCGCCTTGGTCATAGCTGTTAGTACTGTCACGACTATTAGTCTTTTCGTGGACCGTTTAGAGCAGGCTTTATTTCGTGAGTCCGCAACTTTTATCGCTGCGGATGCAGCTATTTACGCCCCTAATCCGATTGATGAAGCGTGGATAAAAAAAGCAAATTCGCTTGGATTAGACGATGCTAAAACTATAAGTTTTTTATCTATGGTTTTTAGTAGTAGATCACAACTGGTTTCCGTGAAAGCAGTTGGAGCAGACTACCCACTTAGAGGACAATTAAGTGTGACTGCTACCCCTTTCGAGAGTGGTTCTCCTGTGGGAAAAGGGCCGAAAAAGGGAGAGGTGTGGGTAGAGAGCCGTTTAATTTCAGCTTTAGACATTCTGCGGGGTGATAGCGTTGAGATAGGTCTTGCTAGTTTTGAAGTTGCTCAAATACTCTCCAGTGAGCCCGATCGAGCAGTTGGCTTTGAAAGTGCCGCCGGTCCCAGAGTAATGATGAATATTTCTGATGTAGCTTCTACTGGCGTGGTGAAACCTGGCAGCCGGGTGACCTATCGCTATTTAGTTTCTGGCGATGGAAATGCTCTTGAGGAGTTTGAACGCTGGGTTAGACCAAAGCTTGCTCAAAGTGAGCGATGGATTAGTATCGAAGATGGTGCAGAGGGGGTAGGCTACGCATTAAAGCGCGCAGAAAGTTTTCTTTTGTTAGGAGCGTTACTAGGAGTTGTTTTAGCCGGATTATCAATTGCTTTGGCTGCGCAGCGCTATGCTTTGCGCCATTTTGATCATGTCGCCATACTAAAAACTTTGGGTACAACAGTCAGAGGAATAGATAGTATTTTCATGATTATAATTTTTGCCCTATGTCTGATTGGTGGTTTCTTGGGGGTTTTAGTCGGCTTCCTCGCTCAAGCAACTATAGCAGGGATCTTAGACCCATTGATGCCTGTCGAACTTCCAGCCCCTAGCTTCCATGGTATTGTGCTTGGGTTGGTAACGGGTTTTATATGCTTGTTTTCCTTTGCTTTTCCGCCCCTGCTTAAGCTTAGAGCGATTGAGCCTGTGAGAGTTTTTCGTCGAGATTTTTCAGGAACGACGGTTTCCGGTCTATTAACTTACGCTTTTTCTGGATTCGGCATTCTTGGTCTGATGTACTGGTACAGTGAGAATATTGAATTAACTTTGTTCTTGTTTTCTGGTGCCATAATCGCATCTATGGTCCTCTTTTTTGTCGCTTATCTTTTGCTCCAATCAGGGCAATTAATGGGTATGGGCGCGGGTAGTGCATGGAGATTGGCGTTATCAGGGATTCAACGAAGAGGCCGCAATATTTCTTTGCAGATTCTAGTTTTTGGACTTGCAATTATGCTGCTTCTTATTCTTTTTTTGGTTCGAACAGCATTAATTAGTGAGTGGCAGGCAAGCCTTCCAAAAGATGCTCCCAATCATTTTGTGTTGAACGTTGCACAGATAGATGTAGATCCTATGAATAACCTGTTTGAAGAGAATAATGTTCGTGCAGAACCACTCTTTTCAATGACCCGCGGGCGTGTCATAGCAATAAACGGTGAACCGATTGTTGTAAAAGATCGCTTGGGTGTAGAGGAGTCAGCTAAATCTAAAAGGGGCGCTAGAGGGCCTCGGTTTAGCTCTAATCGGAATTTAACATGGGCCCAATATTTGCCAAATGGAAACCGCGTTATAGATGGTTTATGGTGGGATTTAAATTACAGCGGGCCACCACTAGTTTCGATAGAGAATTCTATGGCTGAAAGAGGGGGTGTAAAGGTAGGCGATACGCTGGATTTTAAAATCCAAGATCAGATATTTTCCGCCCAGGTAGCTAGTATTCGGTCGGTAGCTTGGGACAGTATGCAACCAAACTTCTATTTCATTTTTTCGCCAGGGACTATAGGTCAGTTTTCGTCTACCTATATGACAAGTTTTTTTCTTGAGAAAAAGAATAAAAGTTTTCTCAACACACTACTTCGTTATTACCCGACGATTACACTTATCGAGATTGATGCGGTGATAGAGCAAATTACAAGCATTATTAAAAAGGTGACTTTAGCAATAGAATTGGTTCTCATTTTAATACTAGTTTCTGGAGCTTTCGTATTGCTTGCCAGTATTCAGGCAAGTATGGATGAAAGATTCAGGCAAAGTGCTATTTTGCGTGCTCTTGGTGCTAGTCAAAGATTAATACTTTTTAGTTTGTTTATTGAATTTGCTTTCATGGGTGTTCTTGCAGGTATAGTAGCTACCCTAGGAGCGGAAATAACTGTGTTTTTTTTGGAATCCCAAGTCTTCGAGTTAGATTACTCACCGCATTTGGTTCTCTGGGTGCTAGGGCCTCTGAGTGGATTATTCATCATAGGTTGTCTCGGCTTATGGGCCACACGAAAGGTTGTTGTGACAGCCCCTTCTAACGCGCTTAGACAATAGCTGAATTACTATTTAAGGGAAGCTTCTTAGAGTATGTTGCAGGATTTGAGTTGCGGATCGGAATCCCATAGGCTTTACGTAAATATAGCGTGCATACAACGATACAGTGAAATTAGATCTAAAGAATAAGGCTACGTAGCAAGGAGGGATTTGAGTGCGCAATAAACATGAGTACTCTAATAACAAATTAATCAAAAAACTTCGTCGAGAGATGGGCAAGGCGATTAATGATTTTTCTATGATCGAGTCTGGTGACCGCATAGTCGTATGTGTTTCCGGAGGCAAAGATTCATATACCATGCTGGATTTACTCTTGACGCTAAAAAAACACGCGCCTGTAAAGTTCGATATTCTCGCTCTCAACCTAGACCAAAAACAGCCTGGTTTTCCTGAGGATATTCTGCCCGCATATTTCGAATCTGAATATGTGCCGTATAAAATTATAGAGGAAGATACATATAGCTTGGTCAAAGACATGGTGCCTGAAGGTAAAACTTATTGTGGTTGGTGTTCTCGATTCCGACGAGGGATCATTTACAAATTTGCTCGCCAAAACGGATATAATAAGATCGCGCTTGGTCATCACCGCGACGATATCGTTGAAACGCTTTTTTTAAACCTATTTTATGGAGGTAAAATGAAAACGATGCCTCCAAAATTGCTAAGCGACGATGGTGCTAATGTGATTATTAGACCGCTTGCATATTGTCGTGAAAAAGATATCACGCGGTATGCAGATCTAATGAACTTCCCTATTATCCCATGTAATCTGTGCGGTGCTCAGGAAAACCTGCAGCGTCAGACGATAAAGTTGATGCTCCAAGCTTGGGATGTCGAGCATCCCGGACGAATAGAATCTATTTTTCGGGCTTTAGGTGATGTTGTTCCGTCTCATCTGCTAGATGAAAAGTTGCATGATTTTGCTTCGATGAGCGCCTCTCAAACCCCTGAACTAGAACTTATTAACTTGAGCTAAGGAAGTCAGAATGCTTGTGACGCCGTTTTCTGCGACTATTAATAGTATCTGGCTCATACAAAAATAGTCGGTGGGTAAGACGTAAATATGAAGATACCATGGCAAGCTCTTAGTAAAACCGCCTTAGTTGGTGTCATCCAGGAGTTTGTGCTTCGCGAAGGTACAGAATACGGGTCTAAAGATACATCTCTAGATACAAAGGTTGAGCAAGTTATTGAGCAACTAAAAGCAGAAAAAGCAGGTATTTTTTACGATTCGGAGCTCGGGACGACAACTCTTCAATCGCTTGAAACATAGAGTGACTTTAGAAACAATGATGCTAAGTTAAGTTTAATTAGAAAAGTTATGTGCGGTGAGTTTATGGTGTCGCTTCCCACTTAGGGAAAATCAGTTGTTGTTATTAGGTGATCGATCAGCGATTAGGGAATAAAAAAGGTTTATCGATGGATCTGAATGTAGATGTTAAGATCGATGCGAAAGGGTTGCGTTGCCCTGAACCATTAATGGTTGTGCGTAACAAAATGATGGATATGGAATCAGGTGAAATAATTATGGTGATAGCAACAGATCCCTCTACGTCATGGGATTTTCCAAATTTTTGTAAATTTCTTCACCACGAGCTTATTCATCAAGAGACAGTTGAAAATGATTATTACTACTGGATTCGTAAGGGGTAAATTCAGCTCATCCTTCATTGAGTCACTCAAATCGCTTTTGAGGTAATACGTTGGAATCAGCTGCCGTCATTGTTATATTCGATCAACTATTTGGTGAGCGGTATGAAACGCATTTAATAGAAGGCGCTCCCGAGCCCTTTTATCATTATGTGCCCAAAGGCTATAGCAAGATCTTTTTTCGTTCCGATTACACATCGAGTGCGTTGCATGAGGTTGCGCACTGGTGTATTGCTGGTCCTAATAGACGTCGGGAAAATGACTACGGATATTTTTATGTCGAGGATCGTAATAAAGAGCAGCAGCTCCAATTTCAGCGAGTTGAGAGGAAAGTGCAGGCGTTAGAATGGGTATTTAGTGTTGCTGCAAATGTTCCTTTTGAATTAAGTGTTGATAATTTTAACGATTTTGATCCTTTACCTTTTGGTCGAGAAGTACGGCTTTCTGTAATGACTCTTTTGGCAGACGGTTTATCTCAAAGAGCACTTAGTTTCGCAAATGCATTGTCGGTGGAGGTGGGTGGGAGAGAATTTCTAGCTCCGATAAATTACAAATTAATCCCAGTTCGGTGATATAAGTTGGTACGTCCACTCGTATATTTGGTCGATGCATCGATATATATTTTTCGAGCTTACTTCGCTATTCCGGATAAATTTCACTCAAGAAATGGTGAGGCCATTAATGCAGTTTATGGATACACAAATTTTTTATTAGATTTACTCGAGCGAAAGCCAAATTATATTTCTGTAGCATTCGATAAGAGTCTAGTGGGTTGTTTTAGGAATGAAATATATCCAGCTTATAAAGCTAATAGAGACCTTCCTGACGAAAATCTATTATTTCAATTAGCTAAGTGTGAAGAAGTTACCCAATTGCTAGGGATTCATAATTTATCTCTTGAACGTTATGAGGCGGATGACATTATTGGCACTTTGCATAAGAAGATTGCGCTTCCAAAAGTAATAGTCACTAGAGACAAGGATCTTGGCCAACTCATTGGTCCGGAAGATACGTTATGGGATTTTGCGAATGGTATTCGTAGCAGTAGAAGTGATATCAGAAAAAAGATCGGTATTTGGCCAGAACAGATTCCTGATTACTTGGCTCTAGCAGGAGATCCTGTTGACAATATTCCTGGAGCTCCTGGAATTGGCGCAAAAACTGCTGCCGCTTTGCTAACGGAGTTTGGTTCCTTAGAGGAAATTTACTCATCCCTGAATCAGGTTTCTACTATGGAGTTGCGCGGTGCAAAAAAAATATATCATGTCCTTGTTGAGTATCAAGATCAAATAATGCTGTATCGCCGAATTACAGGCATTGTGTGCGATATTCCGATTGAGATTAGTCTCAAGGATCTCCAACTAACATCCCTGATGATCGAAAATATCATGGGTTTTTTCAACGAAATGTCATTTCCTGAAAAGGTGTTTAAGCGCATAGAGTATTTAAAATGAAAATTGGTTTAGTATTAAACCCGCTGGCAGGAATTGGAGGGCCAGCCGGTTTAAAAGGTTCAGATGGAGTCTCACAATGGGCACTTAAACGTGGAAGCCTCAGTCAAGTTGGTTTACGAGTGAAGATTTGTCTGAAAGAATTCTTGCCGTTGCCCAAAAATGTTTCTCTATTTACGTTTCCTGGTGAGATGGGGGCCAATGTATGTAGAGACCTGGATTTGCCATGCACAATCGTTGGATCTATTAACACTTCGACGACCGCTGTGGATACGAAAAGAGCAATTCGGACTTTTGCAGAGTTAGGTGTGGACCTTATCTTATTCGCCGGAGGTGACGGTACGGCGAGAGATTTATGCGATACCGTGTGTTTAGAACAGATTGTTCTCGGGATACCGTGTGGGGTCAAGATGCATTCAGGAGTGTTTGCTATTAATCCAAGAGCTGCAGGTCGATTAGTCAGAGAGTTGGTATTGGGGAAACTATTTTCTGTTATGGACGCTGAGGTCAGAGATATAGATGAGATGGAACTGAGATTAGGGCGAATTAATGCAAAATATTATGGGCGACTCTGTGTTCCTGCAGAGCTGGAGTATCTCCAGACAACAAAGTCAGGTGGTAGAGAGGTTGAAGAGATAGTCTTGCAGGAAATAGCGGCTGAAGTTATAGATAATATGTCACTGGACACTACTTATATCATTGGGGCAGGAACTACTACCGCTGTGCTTATGGATAAGTTAGGAATTGAAAATACTCTGCTCGGAATTGATGTAATTCGAGATAAGCGTTTGGTCGCTGGTGATGTGACTGAAAACGACCTTTATAAAATCGTTAGTAATCATTTAGATGTTAAAATTGTCATCACGGTTATCGGAGGTCAAGGTCACCTGTTTGGAAGAGGAAATCAGCAGTTTAGCCCGCGTGTAATAAGATCTATAGGTATAAATAATATTATTGTTATTGCCACGAAAACGAAGCTAAAAAAATTAAATGGAAGGCCAATTTTCGTCGATACCGGGGATCTTGATCTTGATATAGAGCTCTGCGAGTTGAAGCGAATAATCACCGGTTATGAGGAATCTACCTTGTTGAGAGTATCCAACTAATGGATCAGACAGATTTAAAAAATGGCTAGTAATTTTTAAGTGCTATGAGATAATACGAGACATAATATGTCGTATGCGGAAGGGTTAAACAAGATGCACGGTCCAAGTTCAGGTCTCGTCCGTCGAAATAGATTGGTTCTTCTAGCCGCCACCGTCGGATTATTACTAATTGGTTGTTCCTCTGGGGAATCCAGAGTTAATAGTGAATTGGCTGTTGTTCAAGATAATATTGAAAAATTAAATCTGGCCTTGGAAAAGAACCTTCTTCGAAACGCGATCTTGATTAGGCAGTATGCATCGATACTAAGTTCGAAATACTCTGAATTAAGTCCTCTATTAAAAGAATTGAAGAAAGACGCCACTCCAGAAGGCCCTCTTTTTCAAGGGCTAGAAAAAAGGTACCAGGGTCTTAAGACCGGCCGCGAAAATTTTCAATCATGGACCGATAAGCTTCTCGAGGCCAAAAAGCTCAATGCGGCAACGAAGCTTGATGCCTATAACGATGCGTTGTCAGATACGGTAAATGTAATTGCAGATTTGTCGAATGGAGAGTTAGCTCGAGTTAATTCAGTTTCGGCAACAGCAGAGAAATCGATTAATAATTCAAAAAGCTATGGTCATGGCGGCCAGTATATGGGTAACCCTCACTACGGCTATTGGTCTCACGGAGCTGGTGGGTCTTTTTGGGCTTGGTATGGGCAGTACGCTTTGTTCTCAACGTTAGTGGGTAATAATCGCTACTATTATAATGATTGGGCAAGAAATAGAGGGTACTCTTACTATCATGATGTTGGTAGAAATCACTACACTTCAAGGGCGCAACGTGCTGGTATGACTGATACTGATAATCGTGCTCGCAGACAATTTGGCTCTCAGGGTAGATACCAGAGTCCGTATGCAAGAAATAGGGGAGGGGCTGCCGGTTTAAGTTCTTCCAGCAGAGGATTACAAACCAGTGCCTTTAAGAGTCAATACGCGAAGGCAAGCAATTATCAGAGTAGCACTAGAACTAGTGGTTATAGAACGTCGACGGGTCTTTCTCGTGGGAAATAACGTCTCTTTCGAACCTTTTTTAGGAATAAGGTTATGGAACATTTAATGGATATAGATATTTTTATCTACCAGATTCTTTTTATCGATCTTATCATTGCAGTTGCGATGATTGCGGGATTACGTTTTTTAAGTGGTGTAGTAGCCAATGTGAATAGTACAGAGGAGCTAGCCACGCGCGATAACTTTGCTTTTGGTGTTGCAATGGCTGGTGGAATTTTATCTTTGGCCTTGATGCTGACCGGAGCAGTTTCTGGAGAGCCTGGAAGTACATATTTGAATGAGTTTATAAGTGTTCTTGCCTATGGAATTCTTGGACTTTTACTAATAAAACTTGGCAGATGGATGCAGGACAGAATTGTGCTGCGCGGAATTGAATTACAAGTCGAAATTAAATCGGCTAATTTAGCAGCAGCTCTGGTGGACGCGGCTAATACGATTGCGACAGGCTTGATACTTCGTGCTGTTATGTTGTGGGTGGAAACTGATGAGTTGAGTGGCCTTCTGCTTGTTTTGTTGGCGTTTATTAGTGTGCAGATTCTGCTCGCGATTGTAGCAAGTTATCGAGGTTGGGTTTACTCGCGACGTCATGATGGTTCGAGTTTGCAGCTAGCCTTTAGTGATGGGCAGATAGCGCTCGCGGTAAGATTCTTTGGTCATTTGCTAGGAGTAGCTCTTGCTGTTACAGCCGCTTCAGGAATCGTAGCTTACTATCCTCAGGATGTTGCTTTAGCGCTCTTACGCTGGGTCGGAGTCGCTTTATTATTGACAATGTTTCTTTCATTAATCGCAGGATTAGCGAGTAAAATCGTGCTTTTAGGCGTCGATGTTGTTGAGGAAGTCGATAATCAGAACAATGTTGGCGTTGCCGCTATTGAGGCAGCAATTTCGATCGCCGTGGGTCTTTTCTTTGTTGCGCTCTTCTGACACGCCCGCGACTGAACTTCAATTAGTGAGTTGACCTTTATGCGAACGACCGAGACGAGTTCGCGTCAATTGCTCGTTCATGATGTATTGTTGATTAGCATCATGGGGGTTCTCGCAGCATGCGGACTTATTTATGAGTATTTACTCTCACACTACGCAGGTCGCGTAATTGGAGCAATTGAGACAGCCATCTATACTATGATTGGCCTAATGATTGTGAGTATGGGTTTGGGTGCTTTGGCGGCAAAGCTTGTAAAAGATCCCTTCACTGGTTTTGCCTGGCTGGAAGCTTTAATCGCAATTTGCGGCGTTAGTTGTATCTTAATTATTGCAACTGTCGTCTCTTTCAGCGCAGTCTTACCGAAGGTAATTGCTGAAATTTTTTCGCTCCCTCCAGATTTAGTACCCGAAGGTGGGCTAATAAGTCTTTTGCACGAACTTGCCATGTTGACCCCTTATTTTTTTGGGGTTCTTATTGGTTTTTTGATCGGTATGGAAATACCGCTTATTGCGCGAGTACGTGAGCACATCTATGGGCAACACCTCGAACATAATGTAGGAACAATCTACGGTGCTGACTATATTGGCGCCGGGGTGGGTGCCGCTTTATGGGTTAGTATCATGCTTAGCCTGGAGATCACAGAGGCAGCAGTATTAACAGCGATTGCTAATTTAGTTGCAGGAATTATTTTTCTAATATACTACTGGATTAATATAGCTGGGCGCGGATTATTGCTGGGTGTGCATGGTATGGTATTGGTTCTGGCTCTAGCTGTGTATCAATTTGGGAGTGATTGGATAATGAGAATGACGGATCTGCTTTATGAGGATCCTGTCGTCTATAGTAGTTCTTCTCGATATCAAAATTTAACTATAACTGAACGATATTTAGGATCAGGTCGTGTTCCCGTTTATGGTTTTTATATCAATGGCCGTTTACAGTTCTCGAGTAATGACGAGCACATCTATCACAGCATGCTCGTCTATCCCGCTATGTCCGTCGCCGATCACCAGTCAAACGTGCTCATCATTGGTGGTGGAGATGGATTGGCACTGAGGGATGTTTTAGATTTCGCACCTAAAAGCGTCACCTTGATAGATCTCGATCGAGAATTAGTTGAGTTCTTTTCTCCGACGCTTGATATGGAATATTATCGTGATGCTCTGGTCCAGCTAAACAAGGAATCTCTCGCTGATAGCAGAGTTGAGATAGTTATTGGCGATGCTTTTACGGAAGTGGATAATTTGCGACATCAGGATACAATTTTTGATGCGATCATTGTCGACCTGCCCGATCCAAGTCATCCTGATCTTGATCGACTTTACAGCAGTTACTTTTATCAACGCCTTCATGGTCTGCTGTCGGCAAACGGTGTGTTGGCCGTTCAGTCAACTTCTCCC
Organism: Gammaproteobacteria bacterium; assembly: GCA_002690865.1. Taxonomy (GTDB): domain Bacteria; phylum Pseudomonadota; class Gammaproteobacteria; order Pseudomonadales; family Azotimanducaceae; genus UBA7455. The sequence continues at coordinate 42,913 of NZGG01000036.1, forward strand.
TATCATGCTAAAAAGGCGTTTATTAGTATAGGGAGGACTATATCTGCAGCCGGTTTTTCTCATGTTGAGCAATACCGGCAAAATATTCCGAGTTTTGGTGAGTGGGGATGGACGGTCGGTAGTAAACAGAAAATATCTGTTCGCCAACGATTACAGATGATGGAATCGTTAACGCCAGAGCACTCCTGGCTTACGAGAGACCTAGCGATTGCAGCATTTGAGTTTCCGAAAGGATTCTTCCAGGATGAAGATGTGCGAATTAATACTCTAGGAACTAATCAAATCTATCAGTACCATAGCGAAGCTTGGAAAAGTGAATTGGGACTCTATTTGGACTAGCGAGGAAACTATAGGGGACTTTTTATTGACATATTATGTCTTTTCCGTAAACTTATCATTGTGACATATTATGTCGCATTAAGGAGTGACTAAATGAATACAGAAGATCTGGCCGTACGTATTTCGGACCTGGATAATTTCGATGGTTATCAATTGGAGTGTCAGCCAATTCCAGGTGAGGTAGGCGTCTTACAGATTACTGTAGGAGATTTCGATGAATTGCCTACTTACTTGTCTGTAACCGATACTCAGATACTCTGTGTCACGTATTTATTTACGGAAGAAGAGGTAAAGTCGGAGAGTCGCAGTGAGATGTTGGAAGAAATGTTGGAGCTAAACATACCTATTCCATTATCATCTTTTGCGAAGATTGGTGACCGCTATGTAATTTTTGGTTCCTTATCTAACAGCTCAGGTATCGAGGATATTTGTCTCGAGATTATCACTCTGACTGAGAATGCAGTGGAGTCAATCACTGCTTTAGAAGATTTCTTGAACTAGAAGCCAGATAAGGAGTTTCAAATGAGTGTTTTAAAGAAAATCATTACTGCTGTGCGAGGCGGTGCCCGCGAAGTTGGTGAATTTGTGGTTGATGCTAATGGCACTAGAATTTTTGAGCAGGAAATTAAGGATGCAGAAACGCATTTAAGGAAGGCTAAGCAAGATCTAACCGACGTTATGGCAAAACAAATGCAAGCAGGTCGCAAAGTCGTATCGATAAAGAATGAGATTGCCGAGCATGAGAATTACGCAGGTCAAGCTTTGCAAAAAGATAATGAAGAATTAGCTCTTGAAATTGCCGAAAAGATTAGTCAGCTAGAAATTGATCTTGTGGAGCAAGAAACGGTTCACAACAGTTTTTCGGATCACGTGAAGCGTTTGAAAGATTTAGTCAAGAAAACAGAACGTCAACTAAAGGACTATGACCGGCAATTATCGATGGTCAAGACAACTGAAAGTGTCCAGAAAGCGAGCGCTGCGATTACTAACAACTTTGCATCAAGTAATTCTAAGATGATCTCGGCAAAAGATTCTCTCGAGAGAATAAAACAGAGACAGCAAAATACGTTTGACCGACTGGCAGCAGCAGAACAACTCGAATCCGAAAACTCTGATAAGAGTCTTGGGGAGAGGATGAAGGCCGCAGGTATTGGTGATTCCAATGAACAGTCCGTAAATTCCGTTCTTGATCGCATTAAAGCAAAGCAGAAGTGAAGTCATTAATTAAGACTATATGGAATCGGACTAAGAAGGAATCGGATGTAAGAGAACTTGATCATCCTCGTGATTTGCAAATTGGTGATTTGTTACAAATGTCGGATAGCTTCGGGTTGCCTGATTCCTTGCGAGGACAGGTATTTAAGGTAAGCGGTGTGGGCACCTGCCAGTTTCAACACAGCTTCGATACGACCTTTAGTTTACAAGGGCAAAATGATGATTATTTTGATCTAACAATAGAAGAGGACTCAGGTCGAGAGCTAGCGGCATTTTCATTTGCTATTAGTCAGAGTCTGGTGGGTGAAATATTTGATCTAGATGCATTTAGTGAAATATTTGAGGGGACGTGTACCACATTGTCAGCAAAGGATACATCGGTGATGAATGGTTTGATTGCAGAAGAATATGATCAAACAGTCATAGCAGAGCGGGGCTACTATTACGAGAACAAAGACTTCAGAGGTTCTCAACCTTCTGAAGTTGAGGGAGAGGGAGAACCGTTTGATTATTTCTGTTTAGTTAGTAAAGAGGGTAATCATGCAATTGAGGCTGAGGTCTATGAAGGCGGGCAAACAGAAGTTTATTTGACACTTTATCGAGATATTGTTGATATCAAGGACTTATGGCCGGCGTCTAAGGAATGAAACAAAAATGGGAAGAGGAAAAGAAAGCGGTCAAAGCGGTACAAATTGCTTTTGATGTAGGAGATGAGGTTAATCGTAAAATTCGAATAGAGGCCCTAGAACAAGGGATTAATCCGCCAGATAGAATCCGCCAGATACTGAGCCTACCATTGAATAATAAGCCTCTAAGACCTAGACTATCTATTTCGCTATCAGCAGATGATTTCATTATTCTTGCAGATAAATTTGGTGTGGCACCAAATGATCGAGTGAAAATTAGGCAGCTAGCTGCAGAGACATTGATTGCCTATCTTGATGTCGAAAAACGCCAACAATAGTATTTATTCTATGCTGAAGATCAGAAACGAAATCTGGCGTCGCCGCAGACACCGTTGGTATAGTGCTCAGACGAGTAACGATCGTAGAAGTCAGATAATTAAACTTTTTTTGGTTCTACTTGGGCTTGTCCTAGCCAATGTTGCCGCGATGATGTGTTTTGAAAAGCTTTCCTTTGGAGACGCAATCTGGTTAACGATGACCACGATTGCGACTGTCGGTTATGGCGATATGAGTGCGACAACCGCTTTTGGCCGATTGGCGACAATTTTATTTATGTACTTGGTTGGCATTTTTCTTCTTGCGCAGATAGTTGGTGAATGGCTCGATTATCGGCTGGATCGTAAAGAAAGAATGCGTAAAGGACTTTGGAGATGGACTATGAAAGATCATATTGTCATTATTTTTACACCTCTGCAAAATGGTGCTCGCTATCTACGTATTCTTGTGCAGCAGATTAGAAATACACCTATGCTTGCAGATTGTCCTATACAGGTGCTTTCGCCGCACTTTCCTGACGGTCTGCCTGCTGATATTGCATCAGATGGTGTTGTACTTAATAGTGGTCGTGCTGAAGGTCGCACTAGTTTGTCCGAGGTGGATGTTGATAGTGCACGGTTCATCGTTTTGATGTCGGAGGATACAAACGATTATAGATCCGATAGTCTCACACTGGATGTTCTTGATCAGCTTACTTCGTTTTCGGAAAAGGGATACATCATTGCTGAGTGTGTGCAGGAAGCAAATCGAGAAAGGCTTTTGCAAGCCGGTGCTAATGCCGTTATTCGGCCGGTAAGGGCCTACCCTGAACTCATGGTGCGTGCCATGGCAGCTCCGGGGACCGAAGCGATACTCGAGGATCTATTCAGACATCAAGGGAATCATCCTCGACGTTATGATATAGATTTTGCTGACAAGAACTGGGGTATTCTTGCGAGCAAAATTTTGCAGCAAGGATTGGGAACCCCTCTGGGTTATCTCACCTCTGATGGTGAAATTATCGTGAATCCCCACCCAGACAATGCCGTCTCAGGAATGGCGCTATTCGTTATGGTAACGCAGAATTCTGATTACGAACCTGATCGTATGATAGCTTGTCTTGGAGCAGTTAACTGATTCCTTCAGCTGCAGTAGATAATCTTGCCTAGTTGGCTGAGAAGTATCAGAGTTGTTGGGTTTTTGATCGCTATCCTATGGTGTATCGAGTTTGTGAACACACTTTTTGCTCACGCTTTGAATGATTTTGGAATATATCCTAGAGAAGTCAGTGCACTGCCTGGAATTTTTTTCTGGGTATTTTTACATGGCAGCTTTCAGCATCTAGTGATGAATACGATGCCTTTAATTGTAATGGGTATTTTTGTTGCACTAAAAGGTACACTGCGATTCTTGATTGTTACACTGATTATTATCGTAATTGGAGGCCTTGGTGTGTGGTGTTTTGGTAGAGAAGCTTATCATGTTGGTGCGAGTGGATTAGTCTTTGGCTACTTTGGCTATTTGGTTGCACTTGGTATCTATGAGAGGAGTTTGCAAACTCTGTTCATCGCTTCTCTGACCGTATTTTATTATGGTGGAATAATATTTGGTGTGCTTCCAGGGGAAAGTTTTATCTCATGGGAAGCACATCTGTTTGGTTTATGTGGCGGTGTATTTGCTGCTCGCTTTATTGTTATGGAGTACTCGAAAGAAAATGAATTATAAAGATCGATTTGACGAAATGCCCATTAATCAACTTTTGGGTATCACTCTAGTCGAGCAACTCCCTGGGTATGGTCGAGTTCAGTTAATTATTAATGAAGATACTCCAGAAGGAATTGGTGGTTCAGTAAATGGGGGAGTGCTCGCTACGATGGTTGACATGTCAATGTTGGTTGCAGTTTTTAGTTCTCTTAGTGAAAAGGAAAAGCCTGCTGGAACCGCAGAACTTAATATTAGTTATCTTCGGCAGGCTCATGGCAAGAAAATATTTGCGACGGCTAAAGAAATTAAACGCGGGAGACAGCTCGTAGTTTGTGATGTCGATATAACCGATGACAATGATCGTCTGTGCGCAAAGGCCAGAGCAACTTATGCTTTTCGAGTTTTAAGGTAATTTTTTCAGTAAAAATATTTCTAGGTATGATTCTTCAGTGAAAAGTATGTAAGGCATCCAAAGGCGGTGAGAGCGGTCGGGAATGCGTGTGAAGAAATTCACGGTCAATAGAAATACCCTGTCACAGAGCAATTCGAGCGGATGTAATACTAGGAGGTTGTAGCGGTATAGATGGAGCGGATTAAAAAATAAAAAAGCTAGTAGATGAAAAAA
>NZGG01000037.1 GCA_002690865.1 Gammaproteobacteria bacterium
CATTATTAAAACGAGAACAATTGCTGGGATACCTAGGACGCCCGCTAAAATAAAAAAATCAAAATAGCCAGATTGATCCACTACAATTCCCGAAAACCCGCTGACAAACTTACCAGGGAAGGTCATAATCGAACTGAATAAGGCATATTGAGTCGCTGTATAAGCTCGATTTGTTATACTTGATAGGTAAGCGACAAATGCAGTAGCTGCAAACCCACCACTCAAATTGTCAGCGCTTATCACTACGGCCAAATACCTAATTTCAGGCTCTTGTAGAGATAAACCTGCAAAAAGCAAGTTAGTCATCGACACCGAGATAGCACCGATTAATAATGGAACATAAATCCCATATTTCACGACGAGCAGGCCACAAAAAAACGATCCTGCGATAGTCATAAAAAATCCAAATATTTTTACGACACTTGCTATTTCAGCAAGGCTATAGCCCATATCCAAGTAAAATGGGTTAGACATAACACCCATAGCGATATCACTCAATCGGAAAACGGATATGAAAAGTAATATGAGCAATGCGAACTTGCCATTTCGGCTGAAAAAATCAACAAATGGACTGATAACTGCAGCTGCGAACCAACTAAAAAAGCGGGGAGCGGCGATACTCGAAAGGATTTTTTTTTCAGAACTTAGATCGAAATTTGATTCTTCTCGTTTAGGTTCTGAAATGAGTGCAACCGTAAACATACCTACAAGCAGGGAAATCGCCATGATTTGATAGGCAAAAACCCACCCAAAAAAATCTGCAAGATAAAGACAACCAGCTCCCGCAACGAGGAGGGCTATTCGATAGCCAAAAATATAACTTGCAGCCATAGCACCCTGATACTTATCGATAGCCGCTTCGATTCGATAAGCATCAATAGCTATATCCTGTGTGGCAGAAGAAAAGGCTACAAATAAAGCGATTAAGGATAATAAAATAAGGTCAGCTGGCCCAACAAAAGAAATCAATAAAAGCCCACCGCTAATGCTAAATTGAGCTAGCAGCATCCAACTTCTCCTCTGACCCAGTCGCCGAGTCATATAGAGAATTGGTATTCTATCAACAACTGGGGCCCAAAGAACTTTTACTGAATACGTTATCCCTACCCAAGCAAAAAACCCTATGGCACTCCGAGAGACCTCCGCATCTCGAAGCCATGCAGTTAATGTAGAAAAAACTAGGAGATATGGCAACCCAGCTGAGAAACCCAGAAATGCCATTGCTATGACCCGCCGATCACCATATATAGAAAACGCTTCCTTCCAAGTGAAACTTGACTTCAATCCCGTCACGAGGATTGCTAGTCCCTAAAGTTCTTAAATTGTAAAGGAGTATTTATATTAGCTTCCTTGAGTAGAACAATGACCTTCTGTAAATCATCTCGTTTTTTCCCCGAGACCCGGACTTGGTCACCTTGAACAGCAATCTGCACTTTCAATTTTTCATTTTTGATCATCTTAACTATCCGTCGTGCCAAATCAGCATCAATACCTTCATGTATCTCTATATTCTGGAAAAACCTTTTCCCGCTATGTTCTTTATCCTTCAAATTCATTACCTGAGGATCTATCTGACGTTTGGCGAGTTTGGTGCGAAGAATATCTAACATTTGATCAATTTGGATTTCAGCATCAGCTGATAGCCGAATGTGGTCATCTCTATAATAGAAAGTAGCTTCAACACCTCGAAAATCAAAACGAGAGTCTACCTCTCTATTACATTGGTCTACGGCATTCATTATTTCCTGAGTATCAACTTCCGATACTATATCAAATGAAGGCATAAATTCTCCTTAGCTGAAAGCCAAATGTTTAATTACTTGCAATCTCATTAGAGCTCATGGCTTTTCCCGATACAATCCATCACAAGCAGAAGACTAGATATTGCTTAATATAACAAGGTAAAAGGTGAAACGGCTACTAGCCTAAGGTAAATAGCTTGTATTTAGTTTCCAACAAATATGGGGAAAAGTGAGCTTAGGCAATGTATATTTGCAATAAGCAAATCAAAGAGTTGAGCCGTATTGAACGATAACGGTCTACAAAGTAATTGGAATTTATAAAGGACAAAGATGGGTAATCGGCTTTCAAAAATATATACAAAAACTGGAGACTTAGGAGATACAGGGCTAGGTGATGGATCACGTGTTCCTAAGATAGACCCTAGAGTGGAGGCCATGGGAACAGTAGATGAACTTAATAGTGTGGTTGGCCTTTTAGTCGAAGAGCTATTGGGTATCGAAAACAGCGAATTAGGTTCTGTTGTCAAATTTCTTCGATACTCACAACATCGTATTTTTGATCTAGGAGGAGAACTCTCTATACCGGGTTACGAGATCATCAGTGAATTTCATGTTAATCAGATAGAGCAAGACTTAGACCGACTCAATAATAAATTAGAGCCGCTCAAAAATTTTATCCTTCCTGGAGGATCTCGCCTAATTGCTACGGCACACCTTGCAAGAGCAACCTGCCGCCGCGCAGAACGTACTGTCATAGCAATACCAGATAGGGCGTCTGCCCAAGAAAAGGCTATAAACTCAAACGCAATTTGCTATCTAAATCGTCTCTCCGACTATCTCTTTGTCGTAGCACGTACTTGCGCCCGAGTCACAGGGGTCATGGAAGTTCTATGGGAAAAAGGTTAATAATTTTTTTCATTTGTATTATCCCTACTTTCACAGAGAGATAATTCGACATAATTCGTTTATACCTTGAAGCATCCGCATACTCGGTCGAGAAATCAATGCGGCATCAATAAACCTAATTTTAGCATGGTAGCCATCTAACTTTGTCCATTCCTCAACCCAAGGTGATTCTCTGCCTGAATTCCCATTAGATATTATAATAATATCAGGATTGGCTACTAAGATACTCTCTTTCGATACAATTGGTACCGGAACTTCAGATCCTCCAAATATATTACTTCCTCCGCAAGCAGATATTGCTTGTCCAATCAGATGGGTGTCATTCACGGTATACAATTGCTGATCTGATATTTGAAAAAAAACGTTTTTCTTCAGATCAGCTTTACTTTCACTTATAGAATGCAAGGTACTTAAGAATTTTTTCTCCAACAACAAACCTTGCTCTCTCTCCCCTACCAAGAGGCCTAATTGCTTAGCGGAACTCCCAATACCCTCTAGATCAGAGGTATGATTAACAAAAACAGGTATACCAAGTTCACGAAGCTTACCAATAATGTTATTAACTCCACCAGTATGCCAAGCCACGACAATATCAGGATCAAGAAACAATATAGATTCCAAATTAATTACAAAGGCATCTCCGAGCACGGGAATAGATCTAGCTGCATTTGGATAATCGGAGAAACGTACGGTACCAACAATTTTGTTTCCAACACCGATACTAAATAAAAGTTCGGTCAAATGCGGGGCCAAAGATACTATCTTCTCAGGCGGGACATCCAACTCGATTTTAACTCCAGTATCATCGACTACCGTGATTTGCGCTTGGACTTGATTGATTAGGCAGAAAAGCAAGCAGATTGGGAGAATTCTCGCCACCAACTCACCATCCCCAAATAGTTAAAATTGCAGCAAATGCCACCCAACCCCAAACTGTTTTTTCAAGCAACCAATGCAGTAGAGGAACTTCTGATTCTTCTTTATCCTCTTCTTTTAAAAGAATCGCGGCTCTTGCAACGCTGTTCAAAAACTCCGCGTTAGAAATTTCGATATCAATAAACGAATCAACCCAAACACTAAAACCGCTGCGAAATTCACCGAGTAACGCAAAAATAAAACCCGTCAGACGGATCGGAATCCACTCCATCCAGTAGAGTATTCGTTCGACACCAAAGCTTTCTATTCGACCATTTTCGCAGTATCCCAAATAGCGTTCGCTCAAGAAATAGAAAAATACTCCGATAGGGCCAAGCACTAGAAACCAAAATAGAGAAGGAAAGATACTTTGGAAAAAAAGGTAGGGCAGTTGATTAGTAACTGCATCATTCTGTTCTCCCCTGTATCCATCCAAATCTAGGACATCGACAGAAAGGAGGAGTACAAAAATACAAAGAAGAAGGTATAAAAAACCAAACAACCAATCTCCGATAACCCAGCAAACTAAACACAGAAAGGTCGTCGGTACCACTACAGCAAACACAAACCTCAAACTGCTTGAGGTTACTATACCCAGCATAGTCGCGAACCACCCGTCTAAAGGCAATACGTTGTAAGCTAGGTTGCCCCCAAACCAATTTCGATGAACGAGCACAATCGCAAGTATGAGAAGAAAGTTCATAAGCTAAACCAGATTATGAGAAGATTTAGTTTACCCTCTGACGAGTCAAAGAGGCAGACCTCTTAACTCAAATTCATTAAATCAGTGCTCGAAAGTGAGGCCAAAGAAAAGAATCGCCTGGATCTGTCTTCCGTTCAGGCGCTACATCACTGTGCCCCACGATATTACAAATACTATAGGCTTGCTGAAGAAGCCGACAAATATGTGCCAAGACTTTATACTGACAGCTAGTATAGGGCACGTGATCAGTGCCCTCTAATTCGATTCCTATGGAGAAATCGTTACAATTAGCTTGACCATGATACGAGGACTTTCCAGCGTGCCATGCACGATCAAGAAAGGATACATATTGTTCGACCTCCCCTTCACGATAAATTACTAAATGACTAGACACTTTTAAGCCGTCCAGGCTGCTAAAATCTGGGTGTTGTTTACAATCTAGTGAGTTGCAGAACAACTGCTTTATATAGGGTCCTCCAAATTCACCGTCTGGCAAACTAATCCCATGTAGGACAATAAGACTAATTTCTTCTACAGGTCTACTGTCCTTATTCTCTGAAGGAACTTGCGCAGCACCAACTAACATTCCATTCTCTATTCTCAAAACAACTCCGAGTTTTGCCGAATGCAATAATAGAGCACAGAGAGTATCGCTACCACTGTATACTTCGTATAAATGATCCAACAGCTATTCATGATGAATACAAAAAAAACTGGCTCAGTAATGATATTTTTTTCCTGCGTCTTAAGTATGGTAGTTCTAACCTTATTTTTTAGCGAGCCCGAGAAAAATAAATACAATCCTAATCGTGACCCACAAAGTCGCGTTTCTGGAAATACAGTAGAAATCAGACTCGATCGAAATCGTTCTGGACATTATATGGTGGGTGGAACCATCAATGACTATCCGGTTACATTTTTGCTAGATACGGGCGCGACCGATGTAGTGGTACCTGCATCGATTGCAGATAAAATGCACCTAAAACCCGGTCGCTCAGGGAAAGCAATGACCGCAAACGGGCCAATAACCGTTTATGAGACCAATATCGACCAACTAAGCATTGGAGCAATGAATATGTATAATATTCGTGCAAGCATCAACCCATCCATGCCATCATCAGATGTATTACTTGGAATGAGCGCCCTAGGGCGTTTAGAGTTTATTCAAGAAGATGACTCTTTGACTCTAAAACAGAAATCATTTTGACTATTTAATATGAATTACTATAAAAATATTGATGCAACCGTGGAAGCAGCGATAGCTGAAGATGTCGGTACAGGTGATCTTACTGCTTATTTAATAAATAAAGACTCTATTAGTTCAGCCCAGGTCATTACTCGAGAGGAAGCTGTGATTTGCGGACGACCTTGGGTAGACAAAGTTTTTGAACTCATCGACATTGACATAAGGATTGACTGGCTTATAGATGAGGGGCAGGTAGTTAACGCAGGAGATATAATTTTTGAAATTGAAGGCTGCACACAAAAATTACTTACTGCAGAAAGGACGGCTCTGAATTTTTTGCAGACGCTCTCAGCCACTGCAACAAAAACTAACAAATTTTGTAATCTCATAGCTCACACTAATGCGAAATTATTGGATACTCGAAAGACTATTCCTGGCTTGCGTCTCGCGCAAAAGTATGCCGTAAAAAAAGGCGGAGGATATAACCATCGGGCTGGTCTCTATGATGCCTTTCTTATCAAAGAAAACCATATTACTGCCAGCGGATCGATAGCAGAAGCCGCTCGACTTGCCCGAAAAACGTCTCCCAATTCCCGACTAGAGATTGAAGTAGAAGACCTAGATCAGCTCAGTTTGGCTATGAAATGTAATCCGGACTGGGTTATGCTTGATAACTTCAGCATAGAAGATATTCGGATTGCAGTGAAGCACACTAATAAAGCTATCAAGCTTGAAGCGTCCGGAGGCATCGAAACAAACGAACATTTAATTAGAATTGCTGAAACAGAAGTTGACTACATTTCTATGGGTGCGCTAACAAAACACTGTCAAGCAGTTGATTTTTCAATGTTATTCAATTGAGAGAGTACATTACTATGGATTACGAGCAATCTAGAGAAAGACACAATAATATGCGGATCACTGATAAGGGCGCTCCGAGACTAAAAGAGGTCGAGGATGTATCACAACAAATATCAAATCATTGGCTTATAAGATGGGGAACTAACATCGGTATTGGCCTTGTCATAGGGGGATATCTCCTTTTACTGGGGTTTGGTTTGGGCCATTACCTATTGGACGACAAAGAACCAATGTTTGGACAATTTGCGCTGATTGCTATTCTGTTAGGGGGTATAATAACCCTAGGATTAGTTGTTTTTGAACGTTTGAGCATTTACAAGAAAGACCCCTATCGGGAGATACAAAAATGATGGTAACTACTTCAGAAAGTATTCATGGCAAAGAGATAATAAAGTCGATTGGACTTGTGCGTGGAAACACAATAAGAGCTCGAAACATTGGAAGAGATATTATAGCAGCCCTTCGAACCCTGATAGGAGGAGAGATCACAGAATATACGAAGCTCATGGCCGAAGCCCGAGAACAGGCGCTCGACCGAATGGAAAGTGAAGCGATCAGCTTGGGTGCAAATGCGATCGTAGGAGTTCGCTTTAGCACCTCAGTAGTGCTAGGAGGCTCCGCTGAGTTACTAGCATATGGAACCGGCGTCGTGGTCAAAGATACAGAGGTATAAACCATCAAGTCACTGCGACCTGTGACCTTACAAAACAGGTTTGCCAATAATGATATTTAGGCAGCTAGACAGAATCGATATATGCGGCATAGAGCCGAATGTCCTCTGACCTCACATCTTCAAAATTAATACGCACAAGTATGGGAACGTCTATGGCCTCAACCGTATGATGCTTACGTCAGGTAATTCGTAAGTTCAATGATGCTTTAGGCGATGGCGTTTTTGATGTGGATGGTGAGGGTATGATCCAGAAATACCGTGAGTTCTGTGCAGCGAGGGAAGAGACTGACCGCTATTGCCTGGCGACGGATGATTTTTTATCACACTGATGCGTGATCGATATGAGCTTGATTTCGAGCCCGTGGCAACCGAAGTGTGTCACTCCAGGGGCGTTATTAAGGCACGGTAAGGTATTAGGTACCCGGCTATAGGACTTAGTAAGTACCGCGTTCATCGTGAACAGAAGATACGTTTTTTTCTTGGGTTGAGCAGGGGTTGAATTACCCCCAAGGAAAGAGGGTTTTTTTAGCAATAGTGATGGATAAAAAAGCTAACAATATCAATAAGAAAATGGTGCCGGAAAGTGGACTCGAACCACCGACCAATAACTTACGAAGCTACTGCTCTACCAACTGAGCTATTCCGGCCCGGATAAGAAGATATTCCTCGATTTAAAGAGGCCAAATAAAAATATAGTTGTAATGAATACAAAATACTACTTTGTTATTCATCGGGGGTAATTTCCAATACTGATTCCTGGGCCTTTAATTCGTTATTTACGGGGTCAGCAGAGTTCCTTATTGTTTTCGAGGTTTCAGCCAAACCCCAATACTCCGGTCTTGAAATTGTAACGAAAGAGTTGTCGCCTTGAATGCCAACAACGCCAGTAACCGAGTTTGCCACTTCCTGATAAGCAGACCCTCCACCAGGAGCCAAACTAGATTCAGAATTGAGTACCGCAATCCAGCCAGCAGAATCTTTAGGTATGGTGCTAGTCAAACCCAGGGCTATTTGAGCATCACCTTTCACAAACGTTATTCGAGCCAATCTCAAGGCCTCTTCATAACTTGTATTTACCTTTGTCATATTTGCTTCTTTGACATAGTTCTGATAGGCCGGTAATGCAACAATAATAAGCACAGCGGTAAGTGTCACAGCAAGCATTCCCTCGATCAAGCCAAAGCCCTTTTGCATCCCTTCCATAATACGAACTCCAATCGCTGGTTTATATCTGTTGGGAAAACTACCTCAATTTGATATGCAAAGCCACATTTTCAGTATTCGGCAGCACTTGTTAGATTAAAACCAAGCTATTTACCAAAAATCTTGTCGTTTCCCGCAACATATATTCATTAATCATTCAATAAAATATCGATCATATTGATCACTTTTTAGTTCTAGATAGTAGATAATTCAGAATTCCAATTGACGTGTTCTTGCAGCTGCAAGAACTTTAAAAACTAAGAACTAGAATGATTGAAGATCTTTCTCTATTTCACGCACAGCACCCCATAATAGTTACATCCGCAGCATTGATATTAGGGTTATGTATCGGCAGTTTTCTAAATGTCGTTATTCTGCGTTTGCCACTGATCCTTAGAAGACAGTGGGTCGCAGAGGCCCATAGAATTCTCAACCTTGAGCTTTCTTCGGAAAATAATTATGTGACGCTCACTCGCCCATATTCGCATTGTCCGACTTGCAAACAAGGCATTCTTCCGTGGCATAACATTCCCATCTTAAGTTATGTCATGCTAAATGGAAAATGCGCAAGCTGCGGAGTAAAAATATCTTCCCGCTATCCAGTAGTAGAATTAATCACTAGTCTGCTAACTGCTTTTACTATTAATGCGTTTGGAATTACATATTCAGGATTATTTGGATGCTTATTTACGTGGGCGTTGATTACGTTATCGTTTATTGATCACGATACAAACCTTCTTCCTGACGACATAACTTTACCCTCCCTTTGGTTAGGGTTGTTTGCAAACTTTTTTGAACTCTTTGTCGATTTTCGGAGCGCTTTTATTGGCGCTATTTTAGGCTATGTTTTTCTATGGTTCATTCACCACACATATAAGTTAGTGATGAGAAAAGAAGGTATAGGTTATGGCGATTTCAAGCTCCTAGCATTAATTGGCGCCTGGCTTGGATGGCAACCGCTTTTTCTGATAGTTTTCCTAGCTTCCATAGTTGGTCTAATTTTCACGATATCGCGTGTCTTACTGAGTAGAAACCAAATCCGCTCGATTGCATTTGGGCCGTATTTAGCATCAGCCGGATGGGTTATGATGATTTGGGGAGACGTGATTATGGATTGGTACTTAATGCTAATTGGACTACGATAATGTTTGTAGTCGGTATATCGGGAGGAATAGGCAGTGGTAAAACAATGGTTTCAAACCAATTTGCGAGACTTGGTGTAACTATAGCAGATGCAGATCTTGCAGCAAGACACATTATGAAACCAGGAAAATCAATACTAGAAAAAGTTGTTGATCGATATGGTCAGGAAGTACTTTTGAGTGATGGCACACTTAACCGAGCACAGCTAAGAAATATAATTTTTAGAGATTTAGAGGCGAGGAAGTGGCTCGAAAAACTCACGCATGGACCTATTAATCTCGAACTTAAAAATATTATCGAAAAATCAACATCACCATACTCCGTACTTGTGCTATCTGCTGGCCTAGGACGTTCATCATTAATGGACAGAGTTCTGGTCGTAGACACTGCAATCGAACTTCAAATCAAACGGGTTATGATTAGAGACAATAATACACGAGAGCAAGTCCAGGCAATCATAAATGCACAGCCCACAAGACAGCAACGACTTGATATCGCCGACGACATACTTTTAAATAATGAGAGTCTAGAGTGTCTCCCTTCAGAGGTCCTCCGACTACACATGAAATATATCAATCTAGCAACAAGCGATAGAAATGGCTGAGCTAATTATTCAGTGCCCCGTCTGTAACAAGGCAGTCGCCTGGATTACTTCGAATAAAGATCGCCCATTTTGTTCAGATCGATGCAGACTCTTAGACCTCGGTGAGTGGGCTACAGGTAATCGAACTATACCTGCCGATTCGGAGCACGACGATGTAACAAGTAGTGAACTAAATAAAGATTAGAAAAGGTCTACGTACGATATTCAGCATTAATTTTAACGTACTCGTGCGATAGATCACTTGTCCAAACGGTATCACTAACGTCTCCACAATTAAGATTTACACGAATAACGATTTCTTTTTCAGCCATCACCTTCGCTCCGTCCGTCTCTCGGTAAGCTTGGGCCTTTGCTCCCCCAAGCATCAAACAAATGTCTCCTAGGTATACGTCAACGAGAGATACATCTACATCCACATTAACCTTACCGATGGCCATTATGATGCGGCCCCAATTTGCATCACTAGCAAAAAAAGCTGTTTTCATTAAGGGGGAATTCGCAATTGAGTAGGCAACATCCAGACAAACTTGAGCGTTCGGAGCGCCTTCAACAGTTACAGTAACGAACTTTGTCGCACCTTCCGCATCACGGATTATTCCCTGTGCTAATTCCTGCATAAGACTGGTCAACTCGGAGATAAATACCTGTTGCGCTGCAAGATCTCTGAGATCGATAGGCGCTTTCCCTGTTGCGGTGAGCATACATGAATCATTGGTAGAGGTATCACTATCAACAGTAATTCTATTAAAAGAGCGGTTCACAACTTTAACTAGGAGCTCCTGCAATAACTCCTCGGTACAGATCACATCAGTAGTGATATACGCTAGCATCGTTGCCATATTTGGTTGGATCATTCCTGACCCTTTTGCAATACCGGTGATAGTTACAGTCTCGTCGTCTACATTAAAACGCCGAGTTGCAATCTTTGGTCGGGTATCGGTCGTCATAATACCTTCGGCGGCAAGCAACCAATTCGATGCGTCGAGTTTTTCAAAAAGCTTACTTAACGAGCTGGTGATTTTTTTCACAGGTAGCCTCTCGCCAATAACCCCTGTAGAAAACGGTATAACTTCGTCATAGTCCACACCACTAATATCTGATAGCGCTTTACAACAAAGGAGAGCATCTTGAATACCAATTTCTCCGGTTGCGGCATTCGCATTACCGCTATTTATTAAGAAATATCTGGCAGAGCGAACGCTAAGATGCTTCTTACCAACAACTACCGGTGCAGCGGCAAACAAATTCTTGGTAAATACTCCTGCTGTCGAACTACCCTCTTCAAACTCAATTAAAACAAGATCGAATATTGGAGCCAGATTACTATCTTTATATGTTTCTTTAATCCCTGCGGCCACGCTCGCAAGTCGAACGCCTCGCACAGGATAAAAGTCAAAGCACGCTTCTCCTACCGCCACAATCTACTCCAGCCGTCCACAGCAGGCTTTATATTTTTTCCCTGACCCACAAGGGCAAGACTCGTTACGACCGACTTTACGCTCTGATCTGACAAAGGGTGATGAACCAAGAACCAGTTTAGAGTCGAGCTTTTCAGCCTGCGTCTGCCTCCTCGCTGAACCAAGTTGACTACTAGATTCTTTTCGATAACTAAGCAGACTTTTTTGCTCTTTTTCACGTCTTCTTTGCTCTATATCATCTACATCCTCGCGCCCACGAAACTCTACCCTAGACAAGATCCTGATGACTTCAACCTGGATATTATTTAATAGCTCTTCGAAAAGATGGAAAGCCTCTCGCTTATACTCCTGCTTAGGTTGCTTTTGAGCATATGCGCGAAGGTGAATTCCCTGCCTTAGATGATCCATCGCCGCAAGATGTTCCTTCCACATAGAATCTACAATATCCAGCATGATTCGTTTTTCTACCAGTCTGATGTCAGGCCCTACAGCCAGCTCTTTTTTTGCATATTCTTGACGAGTTAGAGTAACCACTTTCTCTCTAAGAAGTTCCTCAGTCATAGCATCATCATTATCAAGCCATTTCTGAATCGGCACGCTAGTATTGTATTCAGCTATACATGCGCGTTCTAAACCAGCAATATCCCATTGCTCCTCGAGACTTTGAGGTGGCAAAAAAATATCTATAGTTTGATTTAGAACATCACCCCAAATTATGTCAACTGTCTCAGAGATATCATCAGACGCCATCAATCCGTTACGCTGTTCATAGATCATCTGACGCTGATCGTTAGCTACGTCATCATATTCGAGGAGCTGTTTACGGATATCGAAATTCCGCCCCTCCACTTTACGCTGGGCCTTTTCAATGGCGTTCGTCACCATACGGGCTTCAATAGCTTCCCCTTTTTTCATTCCCGCTGATTGCATCAAGCTTCGCATCTTATCTGAAGCAAAAATGCGCATAAGATCATCCTCGAGTGATAAATAGAATCTTGAAAATCCTGGATCACCCTGTCTGCCTGACCTGCCTCGTAACTGATTATCTATCCTTCTACTTTCATGTCTCTCTGTACCAATTACATGTAATCCACCTGCTTTAAGTACGCGATCTTGATCTTCCTGCCATCTAGACCGCCGCAATTTAAGCTTTGAGTCAGAATAATTTTCATTGCCCACTTCAGCTTCCCAATTGCCTCCAAGAATTATATCGGTGCCGCGACCGGCCATATTCGTCGCAATTGTCAGTGTTCCAGGTTTACCTGCCTGGGCAATTATTTCTGCTTCTTTCTGATGAAATTTGGCATTTAGTACACTATGTTTAATCTTCTTTTTATTTAATAATGCAGAAAGTCGTTCAGATGATTCAATCGATGCTGTGCCCACAAGAACAGGCGCGCCCTTATCAATTAGTATTGAAATATCATCTACAATCGCACTATATTTATCCTCCTCAGTTAGATAAATGAGATCATTTCTATCATCCCGGATCATCGGCAAATTAGTAGGTACAACAACTACATCGAGTCCATATATTTGCTTAAACTCGAACGCTTCGGTATCTGCTGTGCCAGTCATCCCTGAAAGTTTTGAATAAATACGAAAATAATTTTGGAAAGTTGTAGAAGCTAGCGTCTGACTCTCATCAGATATAGGTAAAGTCTCTTTAGCCTCGATAGCTTGGTGAATTCCACCAGACCATCTTCTCCCTGGCATAGTCCTTCCAGTATGCTCGTCAACAATTACTACTTCTCTGTTCTGTATGATGTAATGAATATCTCTATAGAACAAGGTGTGCGCTTTAAGTGCCGCCTGGACATGATGAAGCAGCATCAGATTCGAAGTTCCGTAAAGGCTATCTCGAGATTCAAGCAATCCATTCTTAATTAGAAAATCCTCAACTTTCACGTGTCCCGAATCGGTTAATTGCACATCGCGCTGTTTTTCGTCGACGAAGAAATCACCTGGAGGCTCGATTTCATTTAACACATCTTCTGGGGATTTTTCCTGGCGATCCAACTTAGGTACAATCGAGTTAATAGTTCTATAAACCTCTGAAGAGTTTTCCACCCCACCCGTTATGATAAGAGGTGTCCTAGCTTCATCGATCAAGATAGAGTCAACCTCGTCCACAATGGCATAGTGAAGCTTCCCCTGCATCTTCTCTTCAAGCGAGAAGGCCATATTGTCTCGAAGATAATCAAAGCCAAACTCATTATTAGTCCCATATGTAATATCAGCTTTGTAGGCGTGCTTTTTCTCAGTTTGATCTTGGCCAGCGTAAACTACTCCTACTCGCATACCGAGGGCCTCATAGAGAGGGCTCATCCACTCAGCACCCCACTTTGCAAGATAATCATTTACTGTCACAAGATGTACATTATCTTTCAATGCATTGAGATATAGGGGAAGAGTTGCAACGAGCGTCTTACCTTCACCCGTTCGCATTTCTGCTATTCGACCCTCGTGTAATGTGATACCTCCTATTAACTGGACATCAAAAATACGCATACCTAATGCACGCTTACCCGTTTCACGTACCGTAGCGAAAGCTTCAGGAAGTATTTGATCAAGCGTTTCACCTTGACCAAGCCTTTGTCCAAATATCCTCTTTTGATCCTTTAGTTGCGCATCAGAATATTCCTCCATAACTGCTTCAAGTTGGTTAACAAGAGCAACTATTTTCCGCATGCGTTTTAATTCGCGGTCATTTTTACTACCAAAGATCCTGCCGAGCACTTTCATTACCTGACTATTAGTGGATTACGGAATGCGAGTATAGACTCACGACAAACTGGGGAATATATCAGCGACTGGCGCGATGAATATAAGAAGACGGGTCTACAGTTCTCCCGTTTTTGTACACTTCGAAGTGGACATGCGGTCCCGTAGATCTACCCGAACTTCCCATTAGGCCAACAACATGACCTTTTTTCACAATATCGCCCACATTCACAAGGTTCTTCTTATGATGGCCATAAAGCGTTGTGAAACCACTTCCATGATTAATTTCAACAACCTTGCCGAAACCACTTCGAGACCCAGAATATACAACAACACCTGCTGCTACTGCTATAACATTGGAGCCTTCCTTTCCAGCAAAATCAACCCCCGTATGCCATGCACGCTTACCTGTAAATGGATCATTTCGAGCCCCAAATCTAGAAGACATCCACCCTTTCTCTACCGGTCGACCTGCTATAAAAAGCTCATTCTGGATTTTTCGAGACACAAGTAAAGTTTCCAAAATAAAGAGTTGCTGTTCGCGACTATCTATCTCTTCACTCAACTGACCCAGGCGTTTTATATAGTCAGGAGGGGCACTATCCAAATCTTTCGCTTCCTTTAAAGGCCCTCCAAGTGCTGGAGGCTGAGAAAAATCAAACTCTCCCTCACCCAATTTTGCGACCGATATCAATCGATCCCCAAGGGCATCTAAACGAACAATTCTTGCCTGTAAATTAGCAAGCCTAGTCGCTCCTGCTTCTAAACGGCTTTGAGCATCTGCCTTTGCTTCCGCCACCTCGTTTTGCTGAGCATAGAGAACCTCTCTCCATTTTCCAACTAGTTGATCATTTAGTCCTGCTTCACCCAAACCATAGAAATAGGACGCTATTCCAATAAACAACGGAATACCCATGAGCCCTGTGATAATAAATCCTAGTGCCAGCCCATTAGCGCTGAAAGAACGATTTTTTCCTGAATGATTATCTACGATTATGAATTTCATAGGTAAAAGTCAACTAATATTTATTAAGTTTATCGGTTATCATCCATCAAATATAAGGAAGAAAGCACATGTCTGATCCATCATCAAAAACAACATTTAAGGTCAAACATTCACTCGAGATAATGAGGAAATCTGCCTTACTTAAAAACCTCCACTCAAAGGCTAAAAAATTATTATCTATCGAAGCCTTGATCCAACAAAATCTTTTTAAAAGCTTACGTGTTGCCGCCTTTAAGGGCAACACTCTGCACTTAATTGCTCCATCAAGCACCGTAGCTACTGGTATTAGATATAGACAGCAAACCATCATCAGTCTACTTCGCAACGAATATCCAATCGAGAAGTTGAAGATTTCTGTTCGCCCCAGCGAACCTTCACCACCAGCCCGTTTAAAGCCTCCAATTAGGCCCTCCGCAGAAAACGCTAAACAAATAGCAATTACTGCCAAATATATCGAAAATGAAGGATTACGGAAAGCGCTAATTAAGCTATCAGAACGAGCCTCGGACCCTAAAGCTGCTCAATAGTCAACGGAAAAGAGTACGCCAAGGGTGCTTCTTCCTTAGAGTCAAAAGTGACCATCTCCCAACTTTCCGGCTGTTCCAAAATAGCCTTACGCAAAGCGTGGTTCGCTGTATGACCAGATTTGAATCCAATGAATTCACCAATTAAACTGTGTCCCAGAAGATATAAATCACCAATTGCATCGAGAATCTTATGACGAACAAACTCGTCTTTATGCCTTAGCCCATCATCATTAAGCACCCTGAAATCGTCCACTACCACCGCATTATCCAAACTGCCTCCCTGCGCGAGATTTTTTTCACGTAGATGGTCGAACTCCTGCATTAGACCAAAAGTTCTAGCGCGGCTGATATCCTTTACATATGAGGTGCTAGAAACATCAACCGTCGCGGTTTGCTCTTTAATTATTGGATTATCGTAGATAATCGTATGACTAATCCTAAACCCGTCATAAGGCTTTATTGCTACTGATTGTTCATAGGAAGCGCCGAAATCACCACTAACGGCAACTTCTTTACGAAACCTTATAAACTTTTTAAGAGCATTTTGCTCTTCAATACCAGCAGACTGAATTAAAAATACAAAAGTAGCAGAGCTACCATCCATGATCGGCATCTCAGGACCACTGATCTCCACCAAAATATTATCGATTGCAAGCCCACAAAGTGCCGACATCAAATGCTCAATCGTGGAGATTCTATGCCCATCTCTAACTATCGTCGTCGCTAGAGTAGTATCGCCAACGAACTCTGTAAGGGCGGGAATCTGGACAACTGGCTCAACATCTTCTCGCACAAAAACTACACCAGTGTCTACCGGTGCTGGTCTAAGAGTCAGGTAAACTTTTTCGCCCGTGTGCAAACCTACGCCAGTGGCGCGAATCACGTTCTTTAGAGTTCTCTGCCGGATCATTCTTCTTCCTTTCTCCTCAGCACCCGGGGCGCTCGAATCCTAACAGATTTAAGGCTTTGGCTCTATGGCCAAGGATGTTCATTCAGACCCCAAAAATTAAGATAAGTTGCACTTCGATCTAAGATGTACCTATCAATCAGCCTGGCGTCGCAAAAATGCCGGTATATCCAAGTATTCTAAGTCTTTGTTATTCGATATTTCATCCGAACCACCCTCTACTAGTGCATTTCGAGTTATTGTGGGTGTGTCATAACCATCATATTTAACTGTACCGTCTCCCGAAACTGATGGTTCTAAGCTCTTTTTGGTAATCTTCTTACTTTCAAATTGTTCTGAACTAAGACCAGTAGCTACGACAGTTACACGGAGTTGTTCCTCCATTTCTGGATCTATAACTGTACCGATGACAATTGTGGCATTTTCGGAGGCAAAGTCCTCAACTGTTGCGCCTACCTCAGAAAATTCTCCGAGAGTAACGCTAGTACCAGCAGCTATATTAACCAAAATCCCGCGAGCGCCGTGAAAATCTATATCCTCCAGGAGAGGGCTACGAACAGCTGCTTCAGCTGCTTCCCGAGCTCTACTCTCTCCTGTTGCAATGCCACTGCCCATCATTGCCATGCCCATTTCACTCATCACAGTGCGTACGTCAGCAAAATCTACATTGATCATCCCCGGACGGATAATTAGGTCTGCAATTCCCTGGACGGCACCAAGCACTACGTCATCTACAGCACCGAAAGCTTCCAATAAAGGTTTATCCTCACCCATTATCGCGAGAAGCTTTTGATTAGGAATAGTAATAAGAGAATCAACGTGTTTCGACAGTTCAGCTATGCCCGCTTGGGCTATTTTCATCCTTTTTTTACCCTCAAAAACAAAGGGTTTTGTTACCACTGCTACAGTAAGAATTCCTAAATCACGCGCAATTTCTGCCACTATAGGTGCCGCACCTGTCCCTGTACCACCACCCATTCCTGCAGCAATGAACACCATATCTGCTCCTCTCAATACTTCAGCGATACGATCACGATCCTCCACTGCAGCATCTTTACCTCTTATGGGGTCAGCTCCAGCACCCAGTCCTTTGGTTATCGCGTTGCCGAGCTGAAGTAATGTCTTTGCCGATAAGTTTTGCAGAGCCTGTGCATCAGTATTCGCACAAATAAAATCAACACCTTCAATGTTTTGAGAAACCATATGTTCGACGGCGTTACCGCCGCCCCCACCGACTCCAATTACCTTAATTACCGCGTTTTGTGCCTTATCATCGACCAGTTCGAACATTTATCTTCCTCCTCAGGCAAAGATTTTCGAAGAATCTATAATTGCTATGATTTTATTTACGAATGCATCAACCTATAAACCAACTTTTAAATTTCTTAACAACGCTATCCATATCGCTCTGCACTTCCCCCGCCATATTCAGCTGTTTTTCAGCTGCATACTGCAATAATCCTACTGCAGTTGAATAAATCGGATTCCTCACAATATCTATTAAGCCAGATACCCCTCTCGGCTTTCCTATACTCACTGGCATATGAAAAATCTCTTCCGCGAGCTCTACTACCCCCTCCATTTTCGATGTACCGCCAGTTAGGACAACCCCAGCCCCAACTAATCCCTCAAATCCGCTACGCCTCAACTCCGCCTGAATCAAAGTAAATAATTCATCGTAACGAGGCTCAACTACCTCTGCTAGAGCCTGCCGAGAAAGGTCACGTGCGGAACGATCGCCTACACTGGGCACCTTTATGGTTTCATTCTCTCCTGCCAAACTTGCCAAAGCGCAGGCATACTTTATTTTTATTTCCTCTGCATTAGGAGGTGGGGTTCTTAATGCCATAGCAATATCGTTTGTAACTTGGTCTCCTGCAATTGGTATAACTGCTGTGTGTCTTATTGCTCCATCAGTAAAAACTGCAATATCAGTCGTGCCTCCTCCAATGTCGACCAAACAAACCCCGAGATCTTTTTCGTCTTCCGTCAGGACTGCATAGCTTGAAGCTAGCTGCTCAAGGATAATATCGTTAAGTTCTAAACCACAGCGCCTAATACATTTTTCTATATTCTGTGCCGCATTAACGGCACATGTGACAAGATGTACTTTCGCCTCTAGGCGAACACCAGACATGCCCAATGGGGTCTTTACATCCTCCTGATTATCTATGACATATTCCTGTGGAAGGATATGAAGAATCTTCTGATCCGCAGGGATGGCTACGGCCTGGGCTGCATCAATAACCCGATCTATATCTGGGGAGAATACTTCTCGATCCCTTATCGCTACAATTCCGTGCGAGTTAAGACTACGAATATGACTGCCTGCGATACCCGCAAAAACAGAATGAATCTGACAACCTGCCATAAGCTCTGCTTCCTCTACAGCACGTTGAATTGATTGCACTGTGGAATCGATATTAACAACAACTCCTTTCTTTAACCCTTTGGTTGACGGATGACTTCCTATCCCGACAATTTCTACAACGCCTTCAGATGACAATTCAGCAACAATTGCCACTACTTTAGAAGTCCCTATATCCAGCCCGACAATCATTCGAGATTCAGTCGAAGTATTCATAAGCTCACATCTCTCTGTAGTTTAGAGTTCTTTGCTATTTCTAATTTATTATTCCACTCAACAGCTACGCCATTGTTATATCGAGCATCGATGAGCTTAGGTGTACCAAGCGATTCATTTTCAATCTCATATAAAATATCAACCGTCCTTTGAAGTCTTTCACGAATATCTTCATTACCAAGAAAAATCTTTGTACCTGATGAATCATGGAATTCCCAAGCACCTCTATCATTAAGCTTAAGTAGTTTCATCACATTGCCTGATTTAAATAGCACACGATTGAATTGCTGATACACTTCCATCACTCGAGGAGCGCTTCCTTTAGGACCGTAAAGCTGTGGCAAATCCCCACCAACAAGATAATCGGCAATAAAAACCTCCCCACGATCATTTATGTAAGCATCATCATTCCAATAGGCTATTGCTTTTTCCAATCTGATATCCAACTCGAGGTTATTGGGCCACTTTCTTGCCACATAAACACTGTGGACTGAACTTATTTCTTCTAGACGTATTTTTATATCAAGAAGATTATTTAAGTCGGCAACAGACTTTAGTTGATCGAAAATTTGCTCTAACTGTTTATCATTAAGGTCCTTTTTCAACGAGATCATTCGATTGTCTCCTTCAAAGGAATCGCTAAGGTAAATGTAGGCCAAACAAATAGGTAATAAAAAAACAACAAATAATAGATATTTGTAATTCACGCTATTACTCTCCTATCTTCCCAACTCATAGTTAAATCGCTAGCAAGCTGGGCTGTTTCTCCCGCTCCTTGGGTCAAGAGCAGGTCCCCAGCCTGCAAGATATGCCCAAGATGCCTAGGGACATCTTTCATTTCTGCTACATGGTCAACCTGACTGTGTACCTTCAAATTATCGTATAGATCTTTACTTGCGGCGCCATCTATAAACTGCTCGCCCGCCGCATATACATCAACCAGTATCAAATAATCCACATCCGAGAGCACATTGATAAATTGGTCAAATAATTCAAACGTCCGCGTATACCGATGAGGCTGATAAACCATAACCAATCGATTTTCTGGCCAACCTGCCCGGACTGCTTTCACCGTTTCCCTGACTTCTCTGGGGTGATGCCCATAGTCATCGACCAAAAGAAAAGTCCCATTGCCAATTGAGAAGGTTCCATGCATCTCGAAACGACGCTCAACTCCCTGGAAACTTGCAAGCCCATCGACAATATCTCTATCAGTAACATTCTCATCTATCGCAATAGCGATAGATGCCAGAGCATTTAAGGCATTATGGCGGCCTGGCATTGCGAGTTCTATTTTGAGAGCTTTTTCTCTGTCCTTAGAACTGACAGAGAATGTTGCCATATTTGTGTATTGAACATAGTCGTAAGCTCGAACATCCGCATCTTTATCAAATCCATAGGTAAGTACTGGTCGCTTTATATCAGGCAATATAGAACGAACACCAGGATCATCGATACAGGCTACTAAAAAACCGTAAAAAGGTAAGTTGTGAATAAATGCCAAGAAAGCTAGTTTAAGCTTTTCAAAGCTGCCCTCATAATTATTTAAATGATCACGATCAATATTAGTTAAAATGACAACCATTGGCTGCAAATATAAGAATGATGAATCGCTCTCATCTGCCTCAGCCACCAAATATCTGCTGGCACCAAGTTGCGCGTTAGATTCTGCGCTATTCAATAATCCACCAATTATAAAGGTCGGGTCGAGCCCCCCCTGAGAGAATATAGATACTATCAAACTCGTAGCAGTAGTCTTACCATGGGTTCCAGCTACGGCTATTCCATACCTATACCTCATCAGTTCGCCCAACATTTCAGCGCGCGGGATTACAGGAGTTCGCTGCTTGAGAGCTGCCGCTACTTCCACGTTATAAGGATCAATAGCCGTAGAAACCACAACCACGTCTGCACCAGAAACATTTTTAGCAGAATGGCCGATGGAAACATCAACTCCTATTTTTTTTAGCCGCTCTGTGACCCCAGAGGTTACTAGATCGGAACCAGAAATCGCATAGCCTTGATTATGCAAAACTTCTGCGATACCACACATTCCAGCACCTCCAATACCGACAAAATGGATATGTTTTATGCGACGCATCTCTACTGCATCCAAATAAGTTCTATCTTGCATGTCTCCTCCTCTTATGGTTTCTGCATTCAAATTCTACTCGAAGCAAAATACCAATTAGCAGACAGCTGACAATAAGACTATTCCCTCCATAACTCATAAGAGGCAGAGTCAGTCCTTTTGTTGGAAGAACGCCAAGGTTAACACCAAGATTTATAAAAGCCTGAACACCAAGCATTAATCCTGTTCCGTATGCAACATAAGCATGAAAAGTTAATCCTTTGGTCATAGCAGTATTCCCTATCCAAAGAATACGAATAACCATCAAGCAAAATAGGGCAATTACGAGGCTAGCACCGACAAGGCCCAACTCTTCCGCAATAATAGAAAACAAGAAATCTGTATGGGCCTCTGGGAGAAAAAATAATTTCTGAATGCTATTACCTAAACCAAGTCCAAAAAGATCACCCCTACCAAAGGCAATAAGTGCCTGAGTAAGTTGATATCCTGCTTCGTATTGATGTTCCCACGGGTTGGTAAATACAATAAGTCGTTGAAAGCGATAAGGCTCAAGAACTACGAGCAGTGTGCCTGCAGCAACACTTACAATGAGTAAAGGCGCAAAATACTTAATAGAAGCCCCAGCCAAGAAAAATACACCCATCACAGATGAGATAATAACTAAAGATGTTCCAAAATCTGGTTGTGCCATTAACAAGCAAACAGCAGTAACAAGCACAACCAAGGGGTTCAAGAAGCGAACAAGTTCATTAGTCCGATTTCTCTTGAGCACAGCAAAATACCCAGCAACATAAAGAATGATGAATAATTTTAGAAATTCAGAACCTTGGATAGTCAAAAAGCCAAGCGGAATCCATCGCTGGCTTCCATTAACTTCTCGACCAACGCCGGGAATAAGCACCAAAATAAGTAATGCAAATCCAACTAGTAATAACGGCAATCGAATTTTTTCCCAGAACTGTATAGGTAGACCTATTGCCATTAATCCGACAAAAATACTGATAAAGAGATATATCAAGTGCTTTAATAAAAGGTAAAAGGAACTCCCATAATACTTGGACGACAATTCCACTGATGCGGAGGCAACCATTACTAATCCGACCAAAAGAAGAACAAGAGCACTTGTGAATATTATAGGATCTAGCGGAAATTTATCTCCAACCGCCTTTTTCTTCGCCCTAGATATCATGGTGAATACCTATAAACCAGGGATTTAAAAGCATCACCTCGTGCGCGATAATCTTCAAACATATCGAAACTCGCACATGCTGGAGAAAACAAAACGATATCTCTAGGTTTAGCTGATTTTTTAGCTAGTGTTACAGCCCTTGCAAGAGTTGTGCATCTCTCCAAATCACAGAACTCACCAAGTGTCTCGCTAATTTCTTCTCTAGCTTCACCAAAAGCTATAAGTTTCTTCACAAAAGCTTTCACTAGGGGACTAAGATCAGAAAAACCTGTCTCTTTTGATACACCCCCCAAAAGGAGAATGATATTTCGTCCTACTGCAAAACTTCTGATTGCAGCTTCGCAAGAGGCAATATTAGTTGCCTTAGAGTCATTATAGAAAGTCACATCATTGATTTTTTTAACTAATTCGCAGCGATGTGGCAAGCCTCTAAAGCTTTTCAAATCCTCCAACATAGAAGCCATTTCGAGTCCAACAGCAGTCCCTAGAGCCAAAGCCGCCATGCAATTCGAAACATTATGTGCTCCCCCAAGAGGTAATTGTTCCTGAGAGATTAGTTTTGTTCTACCCTGATGAATAACACCATCGATTATCCCAAAATCTCCCAAAGACTTAGGCTTATCCTGTCCAAAGGAAATACTTGAGCTTTCCGTTGGGATCGAATAATCCCATTGAAGCTGACGATTAATAATTGCAGTCTCACAATTCTGATATACGTTACCTTTTACTTCATAATAATCATCCAAAGAATTATAACGATCGAGGTGGTCGGGAGATAAATTCAAGACTACTGAAGCTACTGTAGGCAGATTAGTAGCTAATTCAAGCTGGAAACTGGATACTTCAAGAATATATAATTTTGCTAACTCCGTAAGCACATCGAGACAAGGTTTGCCAATATTCCCACCAACAAAAACACCTGCGCTCTGACAGCTAGCCAAATGGCCAAGCATCGCCGTGACAGTACTCTTTCCGTTAGATCCAGTTATTGCGACCATGGGTGCGTTAGCTAATTGTCCAAACATTGCCACGTCCCCTGTGACAGGTATATCAAGTTTGCTAGCCTCAACAAGACAGGGATTGGATAAAGCAACTCCTGGACTAACAACTATTTCACTAGCCCCAAGAATAATCTCTGAATTAGGCCTACAAAAAGAAACATCAGGATTAATTTTCCGTAATGATGCGAGGCGCTTCGGAGAGGGATTATCATCAATGATAGTGTAATTAAGACCCTTACTCTCAAAAAATTGCGCGCAACTAAGACCAGTCGCGCCCAAACCAAAAATCAATTTATAATCCTGCAACAAAATCAGGCTACCCTTTAGACACAGTAGAGATATACCTCTCTACTGTGTCCAAATCATTGAAAAACTTTTTGTTTCCACGAACTTCTTGGTACAACTCGTGACCTTTACCCGCAATCAAAATTACATCATTTTGATCTGCCTCACTAATAACTTTCTTTATTGCCATCTCTCTAGACAACTCAATAATATAAAATTCAGAATCCTTAATCCCCTTTACAATATCGTTTGCTATTTCCTCCGGCTCTTCAAAACGAGGGTTATCGCTTGTAATGATGAGACGGTCTGCCAGTTCAAAAGCAATCTCTCCCATTTCTCTTCGCTTACCTTTATCCCGTCCGCCTCCACAACCAAAAACACACCATATCTTTCCAGGGAAATGTGATCGCAATCCAAGTAGAACGCTTCTTAGCGCGGCAGGTGTATGTGCATAATCAATAACAATGGATGGACAATCTGTCCTGCGAAGCACATGCATTCGACCGGGTAAAGTCCTAAGTTCTCCTAAGGCACTTGTTAACTCCTTAAAATCAAATCCCAAGGCACCGAGAACACCTGCAGCTGCTAACAAATTACTAACATTAAACTCACCCATTAAATTAGACTTTAGAGTGGCCTTACCCCATGGACTGTCAATTGTGAACGACATACCAGATTCATTAAGGTCTATGGAGCTTGCAACAACATCTGATTTAGTCGTAAAGCCATAGAAAATCTTCTCAGCACAGACATTCTTAGATATATCTTCACAGTGAATATCATCAGCATTGAGGACAGCTATTTCCAGCTCTGGCCACTGCATAAGCCGTCTTTTTGCATTCAGATAACTCGCCATCGATGGGTGATAATCAAGATGGTCTCGCGAGAGATTTGTATAAGCGGCAATTTTGATTTTGGTACCATCCAAACGCATCTGGCTTAGCCCATGAGATGATGCTTCTAAAGCAGCCATAGTACATCCTTTACTCAAAAGCGAAGCAAGATTAGACTGAAGAGTGATTGCATCCGGAGTCGTTAATCCCTCTATTTTTTCAATATCGAGTGCACTCGGAAAGCCCACTCCTAAGGTGCCCACTACACCACATTGAGTTCCAAGATTATTTGCTGTGGTTGCCACAAAGTTAGCAACTGACGTCTTACCATTAGTTCCAGTCACGGCGAAAACAGTCAGCTTTTTTGATGGATCCCCAAAAAACCGACTAGCTATCTGTCCTCTCTGATTTTTCAGATCATCAACCATAATAATTGGAATAGACCGAGAACTAGATGGGATGGGGCCGTCGCAAAGGATGGCTGCAGCACTTTGTTCAACCTCACTTACATATTTTTTCCCATCATTTTTTTGACCACGTATCGCAATATATAGGCATCCGTTTGACACTTTACGAGAGTCATCAGTAATACCACGAATGA
Source organism: Gammaproteobacteria bacterium (assembly GCA_002690865.1). Taxonomy (GTDB): domain Bacteria; phylum Pseudomonadota; class Gammaproteobacteria; order Pseudomonadales; family Azotimanducaceae; genus UBA7455. Next base: position 25,104 of record NZGG01000037.1, read on the forward strand.
ACACATCCTCATCTAAGGTAATATTAGGAAGTAGTTCGCTTAGCATAGTCATCTCGCAACCACCAGAGACTGTTTTGGCGGAATATTCAATACTCGCAGTGCACTGGACATTACCCGAGAAAAAACTGGTGCGGCTATCGCACCACCTCCATACTCTTTTGTGCTTGGCTCATTTATTAACACCACACCCACTAACAATGGATTATCTACTGGCGTCATCCCTGCGAAAAATGCTAGATGCGCTGTATCCTCGTAACCAGCTCTCCCAATCTTACGAACTGTCCCCGTCTTTCCTGCAACATCATAAGCAGCAATAGCCGCTTTACTACCAGTCCCACTATCAACCACACTCTTCAACATTAGTTTTATCTCATTAGCGATAACTGGATCCAAAACTCGTTTTTCAGATACTCTTGGGTTTTTTAAGAGCGTAGCATCACGCTTTATTCCCCCCGACCCAATAGTTAGATATGCAGTTGCAAGTTGAAGTGGCGTTACGGTCAACCCATAACCATAGGCAAAAGTCGCTCTTTCGATATCTGTCCATCTTCTGTGATCAGGAAGTGTACCTGTGCGCTCACCAGGAAAACCAAAACCAGTATCCTGACCAAACCCAATATTCTGGAATAGCTCTCTGACTGAGTGTTCATTGAGAGTAAGTGCAAGCTTACTGATTCCTACCTGACTCGATAGGGCAACAATTTGAGAAAGATTAATGATCCCTCGATTAGAAGGATCACGCACGGTAAAGTCTCCGACTCTCACAAAACCAGGGTTCGTATCAATCTCGCTATCCACGAGGTACCCTGCCTGAAGAGCGGCGGCTACAGTGAAGGGCTTTACAGTAGATCCCGGCTCAAATTGATCAGTAACTGCTCTATTTCGTAATGTTGCATGATCAAGAATAAACCTATTATTAGGATTATAGGAGGGCTGATTAACCATGCTAAGAATCTGTCCAGTACGCACATCTAGAATAACGATCGAACCCGATGCGGCACTGTAATGTGCAATAGCTGATTTAAGTTCACGATATGCCAAAAACTGAAGACGCAGATCAATACTCAAATCTAAATTTCGTCCAGGGATGGCTTCCTCGACCGGCATCAAATCTCTAATAATTTCGCCATGCAAATTCTTCAACACCTTCTTTTTTCCAGAAGATCCGGCAAGCCACTGGTCAAAAGCAAGCTCAAGACCTTCCTGACCCCGATCATCAATATCAGTAATCCCTACCACATGAGCAGATACCTCTCCCGCTGGATAGTAGCGGTGATACTCTTTTTCCCCAAACACGCCCTGTACACCCAAAGATATAGCCTTTTGGGCGTCTGGCGGCGGCATATGTCGTCTCAAGTACACAAAATCGCGATTTTGTGCTCGATCTATTTTTTTCCTAAATTCATCAAATGGAATGCCAAGATGCTCCGAGAGGCGAAGTAGTTGACCCTGATCAGCAATAATCTTTTTTGGGTTTGCCACTAAAGATATAACCGGCGAGCTTACCGCCATTGGTTTACCCCGCTTATCTCGGATCATTCCGCGGTGTGCATTAATTCTCTCCATGCGGATTGTGCGAGCATCGCCCTGATCCTGGAGGAAATCTTTCTCAATTAAATACAAGTATCCTAAACGAGCCTCCAAGCCAACAGCCGCGATAAAAACTGCAAATACGACTAGCCAAACGCGAATACCCATTAATTTTTTCTCACCAGAATAACTTTGGTCACATCTGGAGGGATCATATTAAGCTCATCACGCGCGACCTGATGAAGTCTTCCGTTATTCGCCAAAGCGCTTTGCTCCAACAAAAGCTTTTCATGTTCGCTTTGGAGATTATCTTGCTCTTGCTGAAGCACTTGAATCTCACGGTACATGTTTCTAGTTTGATGAGATGCTGCAATTACACCTAAAGCTGAGGAGACTAAAAAGACTCCAGTAAAAACAATAAAAATACGTCGTCCGCACCATAACCAATGAAAAGTTTCTACCAAGGGATTCATACGGTTTTCTCGGCAACTCGCATAATGGCACTACGAGCTCTATTATTACCAACTACTTCCGCGTTGCTCGGTCGGGTAGCCTTACCAATTGACTTTAGTCGTCTATCAACTTTGTCATCTGGAATTGGTAATCTTGCGGGCAAAGACCCAACTTCCATTTCTCGAATGAAATGCTTAACTATTCTATCTTCTAAAGAATGAAAGCTAATCACGACTAACCGTCCCCTAGAAGCCAGTAAATCTACAACGTCAGCTAGACATCCTTTTAACTCATCTAATTCATTATTAATGTGTATACGAATAGCTTGGAAAGAACGAGTCGCGGGGTGTTTCCTGTATTCTCTCGAAGGTACTGCAGATTCTATTACCTGTACTAGTAATTTCGTCCTATCTATTTTCTGAGCCGTACGAACTTCTATTATCTTTCGTGCTATCCGTCTTGCAAATCTCTCCTCCCCATAGGTACGCAATACTTGTACGATTTCTGCTTCTGACGCTTTCTGTATCCAATCAGTGGCAGAAATACCCTGCGTGCTATTCATTCGCATATCGAGCGGACCATCTTTCGAGAAGCTAAACCCACGTGCAGCCGAATTAATTTGTGGCGAAGAAACGCCAAGATCAAGCAGTATTCCATCCACTTTTTCCATATTGTACTTCTGAATATGTTTTGCGATCTGAACAAAAGAACCATGTACAATTGTGACCCTTTGGTCCTGAGAAAATCGTCTTTTAGCGTCAAGTATTGCATCAGGATCTTTATCTATTACTAATAACCTGCCCTGAGCATCCATTTTATCGGCTATAGCTTGACTGTGGCCGCCTCTGCCATAGGTACAATCCACGTATCTCCCTTTTGGCTTTATCAGAAGAGCATCAACGGCTTCTTGGATTAGTACAGTATTGTGAGCAAGCACCTAGGACCTCTGCTATAGCGATAAAGATTTGAGTTCATCTGAAATCTCCAAACCAGTCGGCTCGGATAGCCAAGCATCTCTTCTTAAAAACCAATGCTCCTCATCCCAAAGCTCTAACTTTGTCCCTTGCCCAAGCAGTACGCCTCTTTTACCAATCTGCGCGTACTCTCTAAGGGGCGGTGTGAGTAATATACGTCCGCTATTATCCATCTGAATATCTGTAGCATGCCCAATTAGCAAGCGCTGAACACGTCGAGTAGCTGCTTCAAAGCTCGACAAACTTTCCACCCTCCGCTGGATGTCCTCCCAGTCAGGACGAGGGTATATCAGAAGACAATGCTCTTCAGTATCTATAGTAACTACCATTTCACCTGCACAATGCTGAGAAAGTCGCTCACGATAACGAACCGGGATAGCCAGTCGTCCCTTAGCGTCTAAATTGATATTATTTACTCCTCGAAACAATTTTCTCAGCACCTTGAAAAACGATTAGCTAAAATGTGCCTTTAGGGAAAGGACATGCCTGCGCCAAAGAAGTCTGCGATCAAAATGCCAGCTCTCTGTCACGGTGATACACTACAAATCTGAGTGATAAAATTCCCACAAAACTACACAAATACCCACTTTTTCCAACCTGCACGATAGAAAGGGGACAACTTCTTGTCAAGCAGTTAAAAAGAACGAATTGTTGTTGAAACACAAGAACTTAAGAATCATTTTAATGAGTTACTTTGAGTAGACTGGATAAGATATGGTAATACAATTAGATAATGATCATACTTAAAGTAATCTATAAAGAAGTGCCCCCATCTAAGAAATGATAGACTATTTAGATATAAAGGAAAACTTTTTTATAATTAGAGTTGACTATAAGCCGGGTTCTGTCGTGGACAATCATTCATCTACGATTCATGTCACCATGAATCTTAAGCGACCTACCCGAATCTAACCGCGGACAACAGTATACAGATTCCTATTTGGTCTTGCTCCAGGTGGGGTTTACACTGCCATTTGTGTTACCACAAACGCGGTGCGCTCTTACCACACCATTTCACCCTTACCTTCATAAAGGCGGTATATTTTCTGTTGCACTTTCCGTAGGCTCGCGCCTCCCAGGCGTTACCTGGCACCTTATCCTATGGAGCCCGGACTTTCCTCCCCCCATAAGGGCAGCGATTGTCTAGTCAACTCTCAGCCATAGGTTAAAGTGAATCTCGGATTATCACAATTTATTTTTAAGCTCTAATCCAAAAGCGTAGAGACTTTTCCTCGACTGACCGACAAGGCGAGATGCCACATCGGCGGCCTTACTGAGGGGTAGCTCACGAATTAATTCCCGCATAATATGCTCTGCTCCAATATCAATTAACGGAGCTTTATTTTTTTCCCCCTCAACTACAATCACAAATTCCCCCCTACAAGGAATAGTATCATTTTCGAATGCCGCTAAAATCGACCCTAACGTACCATAACAAACTTGCTCATGAAGCTTGGTTAGTTCTCGAGCAATTGTTAAACCCCTATTCTCACCCATTGTTAAACTCATTGCATCTAACAGAGAAATAATACGATGAGGAGCCTCGTATAAAACAACGCTATGCTCTTCTCTCGCCAAACGTTCTAATGTTTCTTGACGCTTCTTCCCTTTGCTCGGAAGAAAACCTTCGAACAAAAAACTTGCCGTTGGTACCCCGGAAACACTAATAGCTGCACTGAGAGCACTTGGACCAGGTATTGGTATAACCCTAATACCAGCGCTAAAAGCTTGTTTTACCAGGTGATAACCTGGATCAGAAACTTGAGGGGTGCCTGCATCAGAGACTAAGGCAACATCCAATCCACCCTTTAAATCAGAAATAACAGCTTTTGAAACCAGCTCTTCATTATAGTCGTGGTAGGCCCGAGTGCGGGTATTTACTCCCAATTGCCTAAGCAACGTCTTTGTACGGCGAGTATCTTCTGCAGCAATATAATCGACGATAGATAGTATTCTACCAGCACGCATCGTCATATCTTCTAAATTCCCTATTGGCGTTGCAACCACGTAGAGATCTCCAAATGATTCTAAACTTTTCCTCACATTTTCCCCTCAATTAACAGAAACATCTGCATCGTAAATTTTCTAAGAAGAGGCTTTCATATATGTGATAATACCCTAAACAGTAATTTATCGATCTAAATGCTAATACGTTACTTTTTAATCGCTATGTTTCTACTATTGAACGGATGTGCAACATCAATTGATAGAGTAGGTACCACCGTGGGGAAATCTTACGTTCCCAAAAGAAATACTAATTCGTTTCCCATAAGTACTGATGAATCTTTCGATTTGTTTAATACAGAGACCCAGCTAGCCGAAGCCACGCGAGCACTTGAACAAAATGATCTCGCGCGAGCAAAATTAATTCTTCAACTAACGCCCCCCCCACAGGGAACCTTGATAATCGAATATCTACTCCTATCAGCACAAACTGCTCTAGAGGAAAGACTGGCCATATCTGCCTTATCCTTTCTCGCAGACAAGCGAATACAGAAAAGTAAACTGGAGAGGGATCAGAAAATCAAATTCACTAAAATTAAATCTGATGCTTATCTTTTAAATCGCAGTTTCATTGCTAGTGCTAAAGAACTGATAAGTATTGATAGGTTACTTCAAGGTAATGAGCGTACCGACAACCATGAAAGAATTTATGAGTTACTTATGGAAGTCCCTTCGAGGAGCTTGGCAATCCATGCGGACAAAGAGATAGAAAGTTCCGTGCGTGGTTGGCTTTCGCTTGCTGCTCTTACGAAACAAAATGAAAATGATCCTCTACTGCAATTACAGGCACTTAATAAGTGGAGACTAGCCTGGTCTCATCATACTGCCGCTAAAATTATGCCCCGCAGCCTTGAAATGCTATCAAAAATAGTAAGCGAACGTCCTAACAAGATAGCGCTTTTCTTGCCGTTTCAGGGAGCCCTAAGTCCCGTTGGTAAAGCTATTAGAGATGGTTTCATCGCTGGATATTTCTTACATCAAGATGATGCTACGGTAATTCTTAGTTATGACACCACTAATGCGAACATGACCGACTTAATGAACCGCGCAAAAAAAGAGGGCGTGCAACTTATTATTGGTCCATTAAATAAAGATAATGTAACCGAAGTAGCAGCTATGGACCTAGAAATTCCCACTCTTGCACTAAATAGAACATCAGATAGGAGTCTTAATGCTAAGTTATATCAGTTCGGACTAGCTCCAGAGGACGAAATTACTCAGGTGATCAAACAAGTTCAAAACGAGGGATTAAAAGATGCACTCGTTATCTATCCAGATAGCGTCTGGGGTACACGCAATTTTTCAGTATTCGAGCAAGGATGGGTGTTAAGCGGGGGGAACATAGTTAATAGTGCAGCCTTCTCTAAACAAAGAGATTATTCCAAACTGATTAAGGCGTTACTAAATATCGACAAGAGCGAAGAACGGGCCAAGGAACTTCGGCGAATTACTGGCCATAGTTTCGAATTCACACCGCGTCGCAGACAGGATATCGACTTCATACTTCTGCTTGCAAATCCCGGTCAAGCACGCGGGATCAATCCAACACTTGAACACTTCTATGCTGAAGATATACCAGTATATGCTACTTCTCATATTTACGAATCTAGCACATCCTGGATAGATGCAATTGATCTAGATGGCATTCAATTCTGTGATATTCCTTGGAAACTCACTACGTTCGATAGCGTGCAACAAGAAATCCAGAGTACATGGATCGGAGCGCAGGGGCGACTTGCAGCATTTTACGCTATGGGGCTTGACGCTTACCGTTTATATCCGCGCCTACAACAACTCAAAGAACTACCAAATCAAAAGTTATTTGGTACTACTGGAGTTTTAACAATAAGTCAAAACAACGTCATAAAACGAGAACTTTTGTGGGCTCAATTCAAAGATGGCAAACCCATAAGAATAACTTTCTGAGGAAAATTTATGTCGCTTTTATTAAAGGAAAACCCGACAAAACATAGCTCCAAGTCGATTACTCACTTTTTTATGATACTACTGATTTCAGTCTGTGTAGGATGTATCAGTAACTTAATTGAATACGAAGATTCAACTTATTCAAGGCTAGATGATGAAAGGAACGAAAAGTTAGCCCTAAAGAATATTAAATCGGTACTCTCAAGCCTCCAAGGCACCAACATACATGTGAAGAGTTTCAAAGGAACTGTATTAATTACGGGACAAGTTATCTCCCAGGACTATATATCCCTCGCGACCAACGCGGTAGAAAGCATGCGTAATGTGGCGGCCGTACATAATGAGCTTGTAATTGCGGGCCCCACTTCAATCATCTCGCGCACAAACGATGCTTATCTTTCGAGTAAAATTCAAGCAAAGTTAGCCTCGTCCAAAGATATAGAAGCAAAGAGAATAAGAGTCGTAACTGAGAATGGAGTAGCTTATCTAATGGGTCACGTCACCCAACAAGAAGCTGAGATCGTGGTAGATGAAACAAAGCAAGTCTATGGTATCCAAAAGATAATAAAGGTATTCGAGTATCTAAACTAAATACATATTTTCACTTTATTACTTTCAACTTAGGTCGATTTGGAGGCTTTGGTTCTGGATTATCTTCATGCTCTCTGGGGAACCACATACCCTCACCGTTTTCCCTTGCAATAATCCCAAGAACAGCTGAGATAGGGGCATAAATTTGCATAGCGATGCCCTGAAATTTCCCATTGAACGAGAGAAAGTCTGGTTCTATTTGCAAATCTCGAATCGCTGAAGGACTAATATTCAGTACTATTTGACCATCCTTAATATGCCCTTCGGGTAAAACGGCCCCATCCACTAAGGCATCAAGCACCAAGTAAGGCGTACAGCCATTGTCTAAAATCCACTGATGGAGGCCACGCAACAAATAAGGCACACTCGATGTCATAGGCATAATAAACTTAACCCATGTTACTTTTAATCACGCATATCCAATTCAGCCTCAGACAGGCTGGCTTGGAAAGACTCACGATTAAAAATGTTATCCATATAATCTAAGATTGGCTTCCCATGCTTCGGGGGTAACTCGATACCAAGTTCAGGGAGTCGCCACAAAATAGGACCAACGCAACAATCCACTAAAGTGAATTCTTCATTCATAAAAAACGGTGTCTCGGTGAAGATTGGAGCAATAGCTATTAGACTCTCACGAAGCTCCTTGCGAGATTTATCTATTATGGAATCCTTAGAACGCCTAGCTGAAATTATATCAACATAACCGCACCAATCACGCTGTATTCTGTACATAAAAAGCCTACTTTGGGCTCGCGCAACGGGGTAAACGGGCAGCAAAGGAGGATGAGGAAACCGTTCATCCAAGTATTCCATAATAACTCCTGACTCATAAAGAACAAGATCACGGTCTACAAGCGTAGGTAAACTATTGTATGGATTCAAGGAAGCAAGATCCTCTGGTATGTTTGCCTGATCAACGTCTATGATCTCTACAGCGACACCTTTTTCAGCAAGGACTAATCTCACGCGCTGACTATAGTGATCATTTCCATCGGAATAAAAAATCATCGACGAGTGTTTAGAAACTACGCCCATTAAGTAACCTCTCTGGTATTTAAGCAGTAATACGTTAGTGGAATTCTTTTGTATACTCCCTGCCTAGGAGATACGCAGGGACAAAAAAGAATGCTAAAAATAATAACACCCAAAACCCCAACTTTTCGCGTTCATCACGCGTGGGCTCCGCAACATAATAAAGAAAGTTTGTAAGATCGTACACTAGCTGATCATACTCAACGGGGCTAAGCTTTCCTTTTCCGTCAACCTCGAGCATATAACGGCCGTCAACTACTCCATCCTCGTTGCATGGTTGTTGAGTGCTTCCGTCTGCTTCTAATTTCGTCTTGCAGACTTTCCTTGGTAATCCCTGTAAATCCAGCAAAGCATGAGGCATCCCAACATTTTCATAAAGCAAATTATTGACGCCTAAAGGCCTAGAAGGATCATGATAAAAACTTTTTAAGTAGGTATATAAATAATCAGGTGTGCCTTTGAGTGACGTGTATAAAGTTAAGTCTGGTGGAGCAGCCCCAAACCATTCCTTTGCACTTGATTCCGACATAGAATTCTCGATTAGTGATCCGATTCTGGTGTCCGGATCGAAAATAAGATGCTCCAGCATCAATTCCTTTGGAATACTAAGATCCTTCGCAGTTCGTTCATATCTTTGGTACTGCAATGAGTGACATCCAAGACAATAGTTCATATACGTCCTCGCCCCTCTTTGCAATGACGCCTTATTATCGAAGTCTGGATTCATATGCTGCAACGGAATAGTAGTTACCGACCCTGCTCCCAATACTGTCAGCGAGGCAAACACCAGCAGTACAGCACTAAGTTCCCTCATCCCATTGTCACCCTGTCAGGTACAGGTTTGGTTATCTCAACACTGGTATACCAGGGCATCAAGAGAAAATAACCAAAATATACACCGGTGCATATCTGCGCTATCAGTGTCTTGAATGGTGTGGGATGGACTGTCCCCAAATATCCAAGTATAAAGAAGGCGATAATAAATAAACCTAGAAACACTTTACTAGGTGTCCCTTTATATCTCATGGATCGGACAGGCGACTTATCCAGCCAGGGTAAAACAAAAGGTATAGCAATAGCTCCGGCCATTACTACAAGGCCCCAAAACTTGGCATCAAGCCCAAATAACGGGAATGTTGCAGCTCTCAGCATAGAATAGAATGGAGTATAGTACCAAACGGGCGCAATCAACTCGGGGGTCTTTAACGGGTCTGCGGGTTCATAGTTAGGATGTTCAATAAGATATCCCCCCCCGTCAGGAAAGAAGAACAGTACCGAGCAAAAAATAAATAGAAAAACTACGATTGCAGAGAGATCATGGCCGATCGTATGGTAAGGGTGGAAAGGAACGGAGTCCAATGGCCTTCCTTCTTCGTCCAAATGCTTCTTAACATCAATTCCATCAGGATTATTCGAACCCACCTCGTGAAGTGCTAGAATGTGAAGAACTACAAGCACCAGCAGGACTAGAGGCACTAACACCACATGCAGGGCGAAGAACCGGTTCAGCGTCACGCCCGACATATTGAAGTCGCCACGGACCCATATGGCCAGGTCTTCACCCACAAACGGGATAGCTCCTGCTAAAGATACAATGACTTGCGCCCCCCAAAATGACATGTTGCCCCATGGTAGAAGATACCCAAAAAATCCCTCCGCCATCAATGCAACATATATTAACATTCCGAGTATCCAAATTAGCTCCCTGGGTTTCTGATAAGAGCCATACATCAATCCTCTGAACATATGTAAATATACCACCACGAAAAATGCAGATGCGCCAGTCGAATGCATATATCTAAGCAACCAACCATAATCGACATCGCGCATTATATATTCTACCGATGCAAATGCTGATTCGCCCGTAGGAACATAGCTCATAGTCAGCCATATGCCTGTCAAAAGTTGATTGACAAGTACCACGAAACTTAGAACCCCAAACAAGTACCAGATATTCAGATTTTTGGGTGCATAATATTTGGACATATGCTTTTCATAGGTTTCTGTAACAGGCAAACGTGCATCAATCCATTCCATCAAATTTCGTAACGCAGTCATCATACTTTTCCCTCATCTTCACCAATGACAACAACAGAATCCGATTCGAAAAAATGTGGAGGTACTTCCATATTCGATGGGGCAGGAACCCCAGCATACACTCGTCCCGCCAAATCAAACTTTGACCCATGGCAGGGGCAATAGAAACCACCAAGCCATTCTGGATCAAAGGTTTCGGGTTGCACGGCGGGCCGAAACTTAGGCGAGCAACTCAGGTGAGTACAAAGCCCCACTAACACAATCACGTCGCGTTTTATAGACCTTGTATCGTTTTTTGCATATTCTGGCTGCTGTTGACGTTCGGAATTTGGGTCGGCGAGCCTCGCATTTTGAGAATTGAGTTTCTTTAACATCTCCTCAGATCTCTTTATGACAAATATAGGCTTATCTCGCCACGCAGGGATAGGACCCAAGATTTCGCCCGCCTCTAGCTTGGACACATCAACCTTAATTGGTGCTCCTGCCGCCAAGGCACGGGCACTCGGATTCCATGAGCTAAGAAAAGGTACAGCTAGGCCGACTACACCTGCTGACCCGACGACTATATTTGCTCCAATCAGAAATTTTCGACGCGAAGTGTTTGCGCCATCCTTGCTCACTACTTAATCCCTCTTTTTCTTGAAAATGCTTGGCAACTAAGCCACGCTATTTTAGTTCAATGATACCACAGTACGAGAACAATGGTGCTTCGGTTTACACTAAAATTTACAATTCCGCGCGTTGCGGCACAACCGCTACTGAACGTTATCGTTTCGAAAATTGAGGGCGCTTTCTTGCTTTGCGTAGGCCTACTTTCTTGCGCTCTACAACACGTGAATCTCTGCTTACAAAGCCTGCTTTTCTAAGGGGAGAACGCAAACTTTCATCATAGTTCATTAACGCTCTCGTAATACCATGGCGTATAGCACCTGCTTGCCCGAAGCTGCCTCCTCCACGAACTGAGATCTTTAAATCGAATTTATCGTTTACATCTAGAAGGTCAAGAGGTTGGCGCACAATCATCCGAGCAGTCTCTCGCCCAAAGTATTCGTCCAACGGACGATTATTTACCAGGATTTTCCCCTCGCCATCTGAGTTGAGAAAGACTCGTGCTTTGGAGGATTTCCTCCGGCCCGTACCGTAGTATTGAGTCATGCCTATATCTCGAGGGGTTGCGGTTGTTGTGCCGAATGAGGATGCTCTCCTCCTGCATAAACCTTCAGTTTGTTAATCATAGATCTACTTAATTTGTTTTTAGGCATCATACCTTTCACGGCCATCTCAACAGCCTTCTCTGGCTTCTCCTGCATCAACTTCCCTAACGTGATCGCCTTAATACCTCCTGGGTATCCAGTATGGTGGTGATAAACCTTGTCGTTCAACTTATTTCCGGTGACACGCACCTTATCAGCATTCACTACGACTACGTAATCACCAGTATCTACATTAGGGGTATACTCTGGCTTGTGTTTACCACGAATGTGATTTGCAACTTGCGTGCTCAAGCGGCCCAAGGTCTTATCAGTAGCATCAACCACGTACCAAGACCGCCTTACATTCTCTTGCTTTGTACTGAGTGTTTTCATAATTCCTAGTCGAATAAGCCCAAATAACCCGCAAACTATGCGTAAAGCATGCCTGCTACCCCGCCGGAGGAGGGCGAATATTACCCAAGCGACTAGTCTTTCGCAAGTGCTATATCTATATGAAAAATTCTTACGAAATCGCCAACTGCCAAACAGCTACTATGGCAGATGAGCGAGCTGAAGGTATTCTTGGGACTGCATTTCCCTTAGACGACTAAAAGTTCGATTAAATACTGACGAGAGAACGTCCCCACCATATAGTTGCTCTAATGGGACAGCTGCAGTAAGAATAAGTTTCACATTCCGATCATAAAACTCATCCACAAGACTAATAAATCGACGGGCTATACCGTCGTCAAGCAGCCGCGGAAGATTAGAAACCAGTACTGTGTGGAATAGCTTGGCTAATTCAATATAATCATTCTGACTTCTTGGACCATCGCAAAGCTCAAGAAACTCAAACCACGCAATACCACCTGAGCACCGAATTACATTAATTGGCCGATTCTCAATATCCAGAGTGGTTTCAGTCTCAGCTGCTTCATTAGCAATCGTTGCAAAAAAAGAATTTAGGTGGGCATCGCAATCCCCATCTGTTGATAAATAATAAATTTCAGCGGTCTCTAATGCTCTCAACCGATGGTCTCGTTCTCCGATGAGATTAAAAACAACGGTGTTGGTATAAATTAAATCAATCGCAGGGAGAAATCTTTGTCTTTGCAATCCATTCTCATACAAATTCCGAGGCTCTACATTAGATGTCGCTATCAAGACTACATTTCGTAAAAATAATTCTTCCAGCAGATTAGCTAGCAACATGGCATCTGTTATATCGCTTACGAAAAACTCGTCGAAACAAAGGACTCTTATCTCCCGGAAAAAAAAATCCGCTACTTTTTTTAAAGGATCGGCTTCACCCTGATATTCCTTCAAAAGCTGATGAATCAAACGCATAAAACGATGAAAATGTAATCGTTTTTTCTCTTTAAAAGGCAAAGTTTCATAAAACACGTCCATCAAGAAAGTCTTACCGCGACCAACACCACCCCACAGATAGACCCCACGAACATTTTTTTTGGCCAACCCGGGAAATAGTTGGGGAAAGAAGCCCCTTGGTGACATGTTTCTGATGAGATCATCAAAAACACGCTGCAATTGATCTACAGCAAATTGCTGTGCAACATCATGCTCGATGCCACCGGATTTAACCACGTTACGATATCGCTGAGCGGGACCTTCTAGCATGGAGAAAGGCAATTAGCTTTCTAAACGAGACTTCGCAGATAAAGCGTGCGCAAAAAGACCTTCCTCTCTAGCGATAATAGCAGCATCGCGATTCAGTTCTAATAAGCCTTTATCCGAGCAATCAATGATGGATGTCTTGACCAAGAAATCATATACCCCAAGCGGTGATCCGAAGCGGGCTGTCCCAGATGTAGGCAGAACATGACTGGGTCCTGCCGTATAGTCGCCAACAACCTCGGGGGTACCAGCACCCATAAAAATAGCACCTGCATGCTCTATACGATCAACTATTAAAGAGGGTTTCTCTACTGCTAGTTCTAAATGTTCTGGTGCTATCCTGTTAACAATAGCCACCGCCTGATCAATTTCTTCTACCTCAATAAGCGCACTACGATTAGCCAACGACTCACTAATAATTTGCTTGCGTGGAATACTGGCTAATCTACTTCCGATTTCTTTTTCGACCGCGTCGAGTAATTTCCTATCTGTACTTATTAGAATCGCCTGAGCCATTTCATCATGCTCAGCCTGAGCAAGAATATCAAGAGCAAGCCAATCTGCACGAACCGATCCATCAGTTACGATAACGATCTCTGAGGGACCCGCCACCATATCGACGTCGACTGAGCCGTAAACCGACTCCTTCGCGGTAGCTACATATATATTTCCTGGCCCCACAATCTTATCCACCCTAGGTATTGTCTCCGTACCAAAAGCGAGCGCAGCGATAGCCTGAGCGCCTCCAATCGTAAATAATCTGTCTATTTCACAGAGCCTAGCCGCCGCAAGTAACGTTTGGCTTACCTCTCCGTTAGGAGTTGGGACTACTAGGACAACCTCTCTAACACCAGCAATCTTTGCAGGAATAGCTGTCATATAAACCGTTGATGGGTACGCTGCCTTACCACCAGGAACATACAGACCCACTCTATGTAATCCACGAACTCTCTGGCCCAAACGATTACCATCTGCGTCCCTGTATTCCCAGCTTGCACCTTCCCCGAATGCGGCAAGCTGTTTCTCATGGTAAGTTTTGACCCTTGACACGGCCGACTCAAGTGCTTTTCTGACTGGCGTATCAAGGTTTTCTAAAGCCTGCTGCTGGCGGTCTCTGGATACTTCTAACTCTTTCATGGAATCTACAGATAAACTATCCCAACGAGCTGTAAGTTCAAGAACTTTTCTATCCCCAAGGTCTCGAACGGATTCAACTATTTCCCGCACGACTTTCCGAACATCTTCAGTCTCTTTATTCTTGACAAGCAAAGCCTGAAGAGCAGATTCGAAGCCTTCATCCATATAGCGAAGCCTATTTAAATTAATCGTAGTCACTGGCTTGCAACTCTCTGAATGTTAGCACCCAGATTATTCAGCTTTTCCTCCACCTGCTCATAACCGCGATCAATATGATAGATCCTATCAACTACAGTAGTGCCATCCGCCACAAGCCCTGCTATAACCAAACTAACTGATGCACGAAGATCGTTCGCCATAACTTGTGCACCTTGAAGACTATCAACACCCTCTATAATTGCCGTCGTATTATTTCCTTCAAGTCGAATACGAGCACCCATTCGACTCATTTCATGCACATGCATAAAACGGTTTTCAAATACCGTTTCCTTAATTGTACCAGTCCCTTCAGCAATACAATTTAAAGCCATTATTTGGGCCTGCAGATCCGTTGGGAATGCTGGATAGGGAGCTGTTACCAAGCTAATTGCTGCAGGCCGTTTACCTTTCATGTCTAATTCAATCCAGTCCTCTCCCTGCGTTATAAAGGCACCAGCTTCTTTCAACTTTTCAATGAGCAACTCAATATGCACCGGATTTGCATCACGTATTTTTACGCGCCCACCAGTCGCTGCTGCCGCAATGAGATAAGTCCCTGTTTCAACCCGGTCAGCAATAACTCTATGTGTACACCCTTTGAGCGAATCTACACCGCAGATTGTTATGGTTTCTGTCCCTGCACCGCTTATCCTTGCTCCCATCGCATTAAGACAATTAGCCAAATCGATAATCTCTGGTTCTCGTGCACAGTTCTCCAAAACAGTTTCCCCCTGCGCAAGGGTTGCAGCCATCATAATATGCTCAGTTCCACCAACTGTGCTAATGTCAAAAAAAATGCGTGCGCCCTTTAAACGGCCATTGACCTTTGCCTTTACATACCCGTCTTCCATTTCTATTTGAGCACCAAGCGCTTCCAAACCACGAAGATGCTGATCCACAGGACGAGGTCCAATAGCACAACCTCCGGGCAATGACACTTCTGCCTGTCCATAGTGAGCGAGCAAAGGACCCAAGACAGTAAAGGATGCTCGCATCGTTTTAACCAAATCATACGGGGCTATAAATCGTTTAATACTATTGGCATGGATCTCAACATTCATTTTCTCGTCTATCACCACCTCTACCCCCATAGACCCAAGTAACTCTATCATCGTAGTGATATCCCTCAAATGAGGGACATTACTGATTGTGACTGGACCATCGGCGAGCAAAGCTGCGGGCAGCATTATAGATGCAGAATTTTTAGCCCCTGATGCTCTCAACTCACCATCTAGCTTAAGACCACCTTCTATTAGTAACCGTTCCATTGATCTACCTGCCAATTTCCCTTGGAGTACTTGTATACATAGTCACTGCATGAACTTCTCCGCTAGTAACCATATCATTCAGTATTGCATAAACTTTTTTCTGACGTTTCACTTGCGAGAGACCCTCAAATATATCGGAGACAAGACGCAAAACGAGCTTATTACCTGTGATATCGACCTCAATATCGCAGTCGCCTAAAGCTGAAGCAAGCATTTCTTTAATTTTATCACTTTCCATTTGAGACCCCTTAACAATTAATGAAAATCTCCTAGATCCAACGCTAAAACTTATTGATTAAGCTTCTAGGAACCATTTTGGTTAAATGCGTCGTCAACCTGATCCGAAGATAAACAGTTTGTAAATTACACGGTAAAATATTTTTCTTCGGACATCTAGGAACAAATGATTATACAATATAGTTGTAATCAGTTGACTTCGGATAATTGATGACTAGCACCAGAATCATAATAAGTATCAGCATCATTTTGTTTGCATTAGCCTTAAATTTTTTTCTAGGTGATCCGATAAGTGAGTCTCTATTAGAGAACACGGCTAGAAATGATCCAGACCTTTATATGCTTAACGCAAAAATACAAAGGTACTCTGAATACGGAGTACTAGACTATGAGTTAAGCGCCGATAAGTTTACCCATTTCCCACTTACCAATCTCACTACGCTCGCGACCCCAAGTCTAATACTTCTTTCTAAAGGATCCACCCCGTGGAAAATAAATGCTGAACACGGTCGCCTAATGCCTAAATCCCCTTTCCGAGAGGAGGTTGTTGAGCTTTGGAACGATGTTTCTGCAGTTAAACAAGAATCTAATGGGCAAGTTATACATATTACAACCGATAGCTTGGATGTTTTCCCAGACAAAAATTATGCCGAGACGAGCGAGAGAGTGTACATAATCAATAATCGTGTAACAACAACCGCTGCTGGACTCAGAGCTGATTTCGAACTCAAAAAATTTGTATTTCTCTCAACAGATTCCTACCGCGTTAATACGATATATATTTCAAGTGGCCACAGATAGCTTCAGAACTGTTTAGTTCCTATACTATCGATATTATTTCGGAAATACTAAAACATGAATCTAAGATTTTTTTCGCTCTACTTATCCCTTTTCCTGACAAATTACGTGTCAGCACTAGCTCCCGATCAACAAGAAGCGCTCCTCATAGAAGCTAATCATGGCGTAGTTAACGAAAAGTCTAGCTCCACCATCTACAGTGGTAATGTGTCTCTAATTCAAGGTTCTCTCCAAATTCTCGCAGATGAAGTACAGGTAAAAACTAACGAAAATGGGGATGTAGTTGAAGTTATTGCAACTTCACACCAGGCGTCGAATAAGCCAGCCAGCATCAAAAAACAATCTGAGAATAAGGGAGAGATACAGGCTACAGCCTGGCAAATACAATATCGAGTCGAAAAACAACAAGTCCAATTATCTGGAAACGCTCACGTTCAACAAAACAACCACGAATTTTCCGGTGAACTTGTTTACTATGACATAGAAAAAGGTATCGTCAATATTAATAGAGGGCAAAATAGTACTGGGAGAGTCAAGATTAAATACGACACGGCGAAATAATAATGCACATATTGCAGGCCAAAAACCTTGAAAAAAGCTATCGAGCCAAACAAGTAGTTCGCGATTTAAGTATTTGTGTTAGCAGCGGCCAAATTGCTGGGCTCTTGGGTCCAAATGGAGCAGGTAAAACTACTTGCTTCTATATGATCTCAGGGTCTTTACGTCAAGACAAGGGGACTATTATGCTTGACGAACTAGATATCACTGATGAACCAATGCACAAACGGGCTCGTGCTGGCATAGGCTATCTTCCTCAGGAAGCCTCCATCTTTCGCAAACTCAGCGTCTCCGAAAATATCCTCGCAATACTAGAAACTCGCCGAGAGCTATCTGCTAAAGAACGAAATACAAAACTTGAAGCACTACTCAGCGAGTTTAATATCACATCTATCCGAGATAATAATGGCATGTCGTTATCGGGGGGCGAACGCAGACGCGTAGAAATTGCAAGAGCACTTGCGGCAGAACCTTATTTCATATTGCTTGATGAACCTTTCGCAGGCGTCGATCCTATCTCTGTCAATGACATTAAGCACATAATTAGACAAGTAACAAAACGAAACATTGGCGTCCTTATTACAGACCATAATGTTCGCGAAACACTCGATATCTGCGATAGAGCGTACATTGTAAACGAAGGCTGCATGATTTTTGAGGGGCCTCCTGAAGAGGTCCTGAAAAATAATCTTGTCAAGCAAATCTATCTTGGTGAAGATTTTCGGATGTAATAAGAATTTACCAATAAAGTTAACTCAACATCGATGCTAAAATAATACTGGAAATGGCGCTAAAACCAGCACTTACTTTAAAAATGGGTCAGCAGCTAAGGATGACCCCCCAACTGCAGCAAGCAATTCGTTTACTGCAGCTCTCCACCGCCGAATTAGAACTAGAGATACAACAAGCACTAGAAACTAATCCAATGTTGGAAGAACTGAGCTTAGAAGACGGCAACAACGGCGATGAACCAACAACGCTTGATAGTCCTCAAGGACTGGATGAGAAAACAGATGAGGCATCTTCACTAGTAAGCGATCAGAAACTTGATGGAGCGAGTGTTGATCATTCCTCAGACGCTGAAGTTGATGGTGAACCAATCCTCGATTCTGCTCAACAAATTGAAGAAAGTAAAATATCAGAGGATCTGCCAGTGGATAGCGTCTGGGAAGATGTCTTCGATGACGCTATCCCATCCACAAATTTTAGGAATGATGTTGAAAGTGATGATTCTTACTTAGAAGATAGTAGTAGCGAGGGAAACTCGATTCAAAAACACTTATTGGAGCAAATAAATTTACTGCGGCTATCTGATAAGGACACATTTATTGCTATCGCCATAATCGATGGATTAGATACTAATGGGATGCTAACAATTACAACTGAGGAGGTTTTAGCTAGCACACCACACGAATGGGAGGTGGAACAGGATGAAGTGGAAGCGGTCCTAAACTTAATGCAGCATCTAGATCCAATAGGAATTGCATCGCGAAATATTCAGGAATGTTTAACGATCCAACTATTGAGTCTCCCAACTGATACGCCATGGAAAGAGCAAGCCACAGAAATAGTAGAACATTACATTAGGCATCTCGCAAACCGAGATTATGGGACAATCAGTAGAAAAACAAAGCTGACGGAGAGTGACCTCAAGGAAGTGATCGCTCTGATTGTTTCATTGAACCCGCGGCCAGGAAGTTATATTGAAGACAGTAAGATTGAATATATTGAGCCTGATGTTTTTGTGTCAAAAAAAAATAATCGCTGGTCAGTAGAACTTAATCCCAAATCAGCGCCTAGGATAAGAGTGAACCCTGAATACGCTTCATTGATAAGTCCCAAAATGAAGACTAGCGACAATACCTATCTTAAAAACAATCTTCAAGATGCGAGATGGTTTATCAACTCTTTGCAACAGAGGAACGACACACTCCTTCGAGTGGCCACTAAAATCGTGGAATTTCAACGGGGCTTTTTAGAATACGGTGAACAAGCTATGAAGCCGTTAGTCCTTCATGATATTGCAAATGCTGTGGATCTTCATGAATCAACTATTTCAAGAGTCACCACACAAAAATATATGCATACTCCTGCTGGGGTATTCGAATTAAAGTATTTTTTTTCCAGTCATGTAAGCACACATGCGGGAGGAGAGGTTTCTTCCACGGCTATCAGGGCCATCATTAAAAAATTGATTTCGGAAGAAAACCCAAAGAAGCCTCTTAGCGATAATAAAATATCAAGTTTGCTTGCTAAGCAGGATGTTAAGGTCGCTAGGCGAACAATCGCAAAATACAGGGAGTCGCTACTTATTCCTCCATCAAATGAACGCAAGCAACTCTAATAGTATAGTTATTGCCTCCAGCGGCTTTTGTTACTCAAAAGCATGGGCGTTCGAGCAGACTCTAGCAAAGCTACCTTGTCAGAATATATTATAGTAAATGGAGCCAAGCCGGGTTATTCAGGGCCAAGTATGAACCGAGATAAGTAACGATTCGATTCCGATACCAGAAAAAACAATCGCAAATACAGAGGGTATGAGCAAAAAACGTACACTAGACAAACATTTTAGGATAGTAGCTGAAACTGGACCCGGGGCTACGCAGGAAAAATTCTATAACAAGTTAATTGCATATAAAATCGGACTTACCGCTATAGGTAAAGGTATCGCGACACTGTATTGCCGAGTTGACTGCTCAAAAACTTTTGATAGCCTCTTCAAGCTGGCGAAAACAAACGACGTTAACGCAACAGATGGAGTTTCTGTAAGAATAGTATTTGTTTTAATTGCAGCGCAAAATGGGGCTGCTAGCCGATCGCACCATTGCCTTTACTCGCAAGCAAATTTGAATTTACGTCAAATGCTTTTCGAAACGAGCTCCTCTAGGCAAAAAATGACATAAACTTTACAAAACTATAGGAATCTATTTTGATATGGAATATCAAGGTAATATAGCAAACTAGTAATAGAGAGAAGATGAACATAAGAAAAAATTATGTGGAAGCTACGTAACTAACTTGGAGTGCCATATTGATTACGCTTATCATTATAAGCGGTAGATCAGGTTCAGGGAAAAGTACCGCTCTCCATGTTCTTGAGGATATGGGGTTCTACTGTATCGACAACTTACCTATTACTCTACTAAAACCTTTGATAAAGCATCATCCTATACAGCCGCGAGTAGCAGTAAGTATCGATGCACGGAATATCCCCGAAGACTTGTCACATTTTCCTGAGATATTAGACACTTTTGATCCTTCATATGTAAAAGCAAAAGTTGTATATCTTGACTCTAGCAGCAGTACTCTATTAAAGAGATTTAGCGAAACGAGGCGCAAACACCCCTTAAGCGATGGAAATCGTGATTTACAGGAGGCATTGGAATTCGAATCCACATTACTCGAACCAATTTCGAATCTCTCTAATTTAGCAATTGACACGACTCTTCTTTCAATGCATGAACTGAGGGATATTATTAAATCTAGAGTCGCAAGCATTAACCATAAGTTTGCCTTACTTTTTCAATCATTCGCTTACAAAAATGGAGTTCCTATCGACGCAGATCTCGTATTCGATGTGAGATGTCTCACCAACCCTCACTGGAAACCAAATCTACGAAATCTTACTGGGCGCCACGCACCCGTTAAGAATTTTCTGCAAGAGCAATCTGAAGTAGTCTCCATGTATAACGATATACTTCATTACCTTGAATCTTGGTTACCTAAGTTCGAGGCCAACAATCGAAGCTATATGACAGTTGCTATCGGCTGCACCGGAGGGCAGCATCGATCAGTTTATATTGCAGAAAAACTTTATTACCACTTCCAAGATAAATGGGAAAATGTACAGATCAGACACCGAGAACTATACAAAATCAAATGACTCTTTGTAATACAGTTCTGAATAACAGAAATCGTCTACATTCGTGTGCAAGCTGCGAGGCTGAGGTAGAGCTATTCGGGGAAGGGAATAATGAAGAAGTAGTAATCAACAAGTTAATCGAATTCATTAGACCAAAATTTGGTGAGGCCGAATGACTGAATGTAAATCCTTAGGTAATAGTAAAGAAGAAGCCATCCCAAATATCAGTAAATCTCAACAGAAGAAGGAGTTATCGGACCTAAGAGATATAGCTCAACAACTAATCAATTTACCAGAGAGAAAAATTCGCTTGCTAGGAGTAGAAGAAATCACTCATGCAGTCCTTGAGGCTAAAAAAATCACCAAGACAAATGCCAAGAAACGTCAAGTCCAATACATCGCAAAGCTCATCCATAAAAGCGAACCACAATTGATCGAAGAATTTAAGGATCTTTTCAACCATCGTAGCACCAAAAAAAGACAACAACGAATAGAGCGATGGAGACATGGCTTGCTCACCGACAAGGGTGAAACATTTTCAACAATCGTTACTAACCACCCAAATATAAACCGCCAATATCTGCAACAACTTGTCCGTAAGGCTGCTTTAGAGAAGCATTCAGAACAAATCGGGAGTACTTATAAAAAACTTTTTCAATTTCTTAAAGAAATAGATAGTCATTGAATAGGACTAGTTCTTGTCCCAAGACTATTATTGAAGAGAGAATGCAGCTCAATTTTTGGAGACTCTATGGTTCCACTAACAGTATATTTTGCGCTGCTCGCCTGATTTATTTGAGATTTGAGTATTTTTTGCGCTAATAAAACACCAAGTCCTGCGAGCGGTCCGGTTGCAATAGCACTGTACGCTGCATACCAGGGTAGATTTCTGCTCACAAGTAAAGTAACGATCATATCATTATCGAGTTCTCGTGTATTAAGATCTACTGAGCCAGCAAGTTTAAAAGTACTACTCGAACCCTCAATAACTATTGGCTCGAGTATACTCATCTTCCCTTTTTTGTAATCCAAAGATCCTTGTATGCCATGGAAACTCCATCCTTTTGACACTACATCTGAGAAATCAAAACTTAGCCTCCTCCCAATTTGAGCAAAATCAAAAACCCCCAATAACTTCAATGCTGCTCCTGGATCAGCTTGGACAAAACGACCTTTGCCATTCAGTAGTTTAATCTGGCCTTCTGCCACAGCCATATCGATAGCTGCAGGACTACCATCCCACACAAGGGATGCCGAAAGATTAAAGTTACTCCCTTCCACACTGGATGCGTAACCCCATTTTTCCAAAGCTATACCTAAATCTTCTATCCAGATATTACCCTCAAAAGAAGAAGCAGATTGCTTATCATAAGTCCAATCAATTCTAGAACCTTCTGTCAGAGAAACTCCCTTAACTCGACCTTTTAAGTCTATTAGGCTGAGCCCAGTTTCATCCGGTCTCAACTCGAATGACCAACGACCAAATTCCTCATCACCATAAAAGAGTTCCTTAATCGTAAACTTTGTACCTGCCAATTCCTGAGGTAATAAATTTCCTAAGGGATTAGTAGCTCCGCCAGCTCGCGGAAATCTAAGCCTATCTAAATTAACTACAACAGAAGCCTCACCATCATCAGGGATAATTATCTCACCTGAGAGATCTTCGTTGACCAGAAAAGCACTCCATGCACCAGACAGTCTTTTGACGTTAGCTTTTATGCCAAAGAGTGGTAATGAATAGAGATTCAAACAATCAATATCTAATGAAATTAACTGGCTATTATCCCTAAACATAGACTTCAAAGACTGGTCTGAAATATTCTCCATGTCTAAAAAAAACTGATGCCAGTCTTCATAGTCAGCCTGCTCAAGAATACCAGTCACTACTAACGAATCATATGATACTTCACTATTTTCGGTTGGTCCGACATGAAGACGTCCACCAGTGACTAAAGCGTTATCCGTTAAAAGAGAAGCACTCAGTTCGCCCAGACTAAAATTGAGTTTAGAACCCGTCTCTAAAAATTCTTCGCGGTAAAACAGAGTCCGCTCGGTTGTTTCATTCTTTCCAAAGGGAGCGGGTAAATTAATTTCTATTCCACTGAGATTTGACGTAGCTTCCAAATAACTTCCTTCGGTATTGTTCCCAAAAGGGATGTGCAAAGACGCACTATATGTCGACTCCCCTTTAAATCTGCTTAATATAGGTTGTCCAGACCATTCGTAGAGATCAATTACATCGATCGTCCCTTCCATATCAACTAGTACTTCCTCAGATTGATTTCTTAATTCTGTAGTAATACTGCCAAAGATCTCTTCACCAAAAAGATTACCTGTAAATCTTGAAGAGTTGAGCCCTGAGTACGACTCATAGCGAAAATTTCCGTTTATCTTCTCTATCGTTATATTTTGATCAGCGAAACTAAAATCATTATCAGCAAGGCTGATAGACACATCAGTATAAATTTCATCGTCCTCCAAAGGCACAAGAGGGATCTCTAATTTCACTGTGCCCCAAAGTTTACCTGTACCCGACCAATGTTTGGATACATTCATTATTTTATCTGCAATCGGCGTCTCATTTAGAACACGAACCCCATCAAATAGAGAACCTTTAATATCTGCTGAAAGCACAAAATTTTTGGCCTCCTTTCCATAAGGAATTCTTATATTAACTTTCGCGTTTTCCAGATTAGAATCATGAATTTTTGCATTGCCATTGTTAGAAAATACACCGGCATTATTGATATAGAACAAAGCATTTAAGTCTGAAAGCTCTGGCCATTCCGGATGATATCTAAGATCCACATCACGTAGTCGAAAGTAGCTTTCAAATATTTTGTTTATCTTCGGGGAATTTTTAGACAGAGCCCCGTGGAATAGGAGCCCACTCTCTTCCACCTCGCCTGCTATTACCGCAGCATCTAGCCAACTTAATAATCGAGGAGATAATGTATTAGGAAGATAACGATTGGACTCGAGCAGCTTACTTTCATGAACACTCATGAGTAATGCCCAAGTATGTTCCCCTTCATCTCTGGGAAGATTCAGCTTTACTTTTCCAAAAGCTTTGAGGCCTTCGTGTGAAAACTCAACCAATCCGCTACTAATTCTTAGAACTTCCGCATCATTTTGATATAACATCCGTCCTCTAACAGCATCGAAAGGCCAAACCTCATTAAAATGAGATTTAAAATTCAGATAAAAATCCTCGTTATCGATATCTACAAAACCTCTATCAGAATTCATAGAAATCAAACCACTTAGATTCCTCATCTTAGGAAAACCAAGGTAAGAACCAAACTCTGCACTATCCAATAAACTGACCAGCTGATACTCTGACTTAGGTTTTTCTGCATCTAAATAAACGAAAGTCTCCCTTAGTGAACCAGCGGGAGATATTGATTCTATTGCTTTTAGGATTTTTTTAGAGGCCACTCTGGACCCAAGATTAAGTAGTGATGATGATAATTGGCCAAGATCCAACACTGGTATCATGAAACCAACTTGACTTAAATTAGAGGACAAAGCTCCGTGCAAGTCTTTAATAATAAACACTTTATCATCTACTTCAATATTTATCTCATTCCCAGAAATCTTGAATTGATCCTCCGATACTTTAAGATCTAGCGCGAAATCTCCCGCTACTGCAAGTTTTTCTGCGTCACTACCTAAGAGCGAAGCTTCAATATCAATACTACTAACGATGCCTTTATCTTCTCGATTGAGAGAAATCCAAAATTGACTATCGATCGAGATATTTGCAAATCGACGGTTTATCTCGGTTAGATAACTTGCATGCTCTAAACCAGTACCAGTAATATCCACATAAAAATCTCCCTCGAAATCCTTCTTTTTTTGGCTTCCACTGTAATTACCTAGTAAGGTTATAGAGGCTTTAAATTTTGTATCCTTACTTCGGATCTGAAGAGGTGCTGAAACTCTCCTTACCCCGTTATTCGCTGATTGAAGAATTAGATCTTGAGTTGAAAGAATATAATCATTTCGGATGCCTTTTAGTTTAACTTCTAGTTGATCAATCCAAGCGGTACTTAAGTAAGGAAGGGAACTCAAAAGCAACTCGGGATCAAAAAATTTTGAAGAATCCGGAAAGCCATCAATATTCCATTTTCCAGGAGACCTTTCCTCTAGAAAAATCTTTAGACCCCTCAAATCAATACTAGTAATAACCACAGTGCGCTCTATAAGGCTATTTAATATGCCAATCTGAAAAGTTACATGATCGAAAGAAGTTGATTCCCCCAAAAGAACACCATTAAGGACGATCTCTGGATCAAAGTAGTCCCAATGACCATTGATAGAAGCGATCTTTAGATCAACATCGAATCTCTCCTCGAGCCAATAGACAAGATCATCTCGATATACATCACTCAAACTTAAAACAATACGCCCTATACTTACGTATATAGCTGCTACAATTAGGAAGACTAAAATCCCAAACTGGAGACTGCGAACCGTATATTTAAATAGCTCTCGACGCATATGTTTCCTCGCTAAATAGATATCCCAATAACGTCAAATTGCTCTTGGTTATAGCTGGCTTCTCCACGTAACCGTATCTCTATGCCTAAAGCTTTTGATAAAAGATCAATCCGGTTAGGATCACTATTGATTAGCTCATCAACTATCAACTCTGATGCCGTAATCAAACACGCCTCTTTATATCGCCCAGCTCTGCGACGGATTTCATTTAATATTTCTAAACACACAGTATCGGCTGTTTTCACAAAACCGCGACCTCTGCAACACTCGCATGGCTCACACATAACACTGATAAGACTCGACCCATCACGTTTTCGTGTCAATTCAACAAGACCAAAATCCGAAATCTGGGAGAGATTCCATTTCACTCTATCGGCTTGTTGACCTTTCTTTAAGATTCGAACCACCTGCTCTTTATAAGCTTCATTTTCCATATCAATGAAGTCAATAACTACGACCCCACCTATATTTCTCAGCCTCAACTGCCAAGGTATTAAAGAAGCAGCTTCTAAATTCGTTATGAAAATTGTCTCTTCATGATCTTTACGTCCAACAAATACGCCAGTATTAACATCTATTGTCGTCATAGCCTCAGTCTGCTCAATAACTAAATAACCACCAGATTTAAGCGGTACACGTTGCTCTATAGCCGAGCTGATTTGATCTTCTAACTTATGGAGATCAAAAAGCGGCTCTTCATCAACAGCAAGTTCTAATATTTTAGATTTAGAGGGAATAAATTCGGCGATGAAACCCTCAAGAGAATCCATAGTCTCTTGTCTATCTACGCGAATTCGCGTTGTCTGATCGCACACGGTATCGCGAACAACACGCAAAGGTAGAGGAAGGTCCTTATATATTTGAGAAGGGGAAATTGCTTTTTTACTTTTATCAAGAACTTTCGACCATCTATCTATAAGTAACTTAGCATCCTTGTGTATATCATATATATCGACATTCTCTGCTGCGGTTCGCACAATGAACCCATCTTGGTTTTCCAAGATCAATAGGATCGCATCCTTCAATCTTTCACATTCTTTTTGGTCTTCAATCCGTTGGGAAATTACCACTTGGGAGGAGTAGGGCATATAAACCAAATATCTCGAAGCTAAAGAAATATTAGATGTGACAGACTGAGACTTATTCCCGCTTGGTTCCTTGGTCACCTGTACCAATAGCTCTTGACCTTCATGCAAGAGCTCGAATATTGGTCGCCTAGTATATTTCAAATTTTCCTTAGTAAATATGACTGAGGCAGAGTTTAATACGTCTTTGGTATGAATGAACGCGTCTCTCTCATTACCAATATCTATGAAGGCGCCACCCATTCCCGGCAAAACTCTCGTCACTTTACCCTTATAAATGTTTCCAATAGTTCCGGGGTTATGGGTGCGTTCGATAAAGATATCGCGTAATAGCCCTCGCTCTGCAATAGCGATACGACACCCGCTTTGTGTTGCATTTATAAAAATTTCTTCCTCCACCTTTACTATACTCCCTCTCTAAGTAAAACAGTCTATCCCTAGCTGCTTTAGAACATCTGCAGTTTCCATGAGTGGAAGTCCAACAACGTTGCTGTAACTTCCCTCTATCGCGCTTACAAAAACAGCGCCTTTACCCTGGATCCCATAGGAACCTGCCTTATCTCTTGGTTCCCCAGTCATCCAGTAGGCTTCTATCTCATCATCACTTAGTCCTCGAAATTTAACTTTGGTTTCTACTGAAAAGAATTTTTCATGGCTTTTCTTTGTCAAAACGACTCCTGTTAAAACTTTATGCGTTCGTCCGGATAAAATCTTTAGCATACTTAAACCATCTTCTTTACTTTTTGGTTTGCCCAGAACTTTACTTTCACAAATCACAACCGTATCTGCTGATAAAATCACGTGATCATCATCTAATTTATTGCGAATCTCAGAGTTTTTTTCCCGCGCCATACGCTCAATAAAATCAGTCGCACTTTCTAACGGATTTAGAATTTCATTCACGTGAGGTTTAACAATGGAAAAAGAAAGTCCAAGTTGGAGAAGAAGATCAGCTCTCCGCGGGGAGGAAGATGCGAGAACAAGTTTAATCATGCGATCAAAACACCTACACGATAAAAGATTCTATACCTCCTGAGATTAACCCAGCGAATATTTATGGAATACCAGAGCCGCTCAGATAACGTTAAATCGCCTTCGCACTGACCTAAGACTCATAAATATCCACGGCCACATCAAAGAACTTATAACAGAAGGCAGGAAATACCAGCTTGTCCATTCGACCACCCCCGTAATTCGAACTGCCCAAAAATTTAGAATTTGACTTAGAAGAATAATCACAAAGACAAACAGACTTTGTTGCCAGATAGACATCATCCGCAAACGCTGGTATAAAGTATATGAGATATAGGCAACCAACATGTAAATAAGTGCGTGCTGTCCCAACAAACTTCCTAGTAATACATCAGTTAACATACCGATAATCCACGCGATCCTCATCCCAATTCTCTTGGGCAAAGCAATAACCCAATAAATAAGCACTAGAGTAATCCATTCTGGCCTCACATAAGCTACTTCTATAGGTGCTGATTGTGGCAAACTCACGACTGACAAAATCATGGCCAAGAGAAACGTTGACGCAATAATTAGCTGGCTAGACATTCATATATCAATCAAGATTTTTATCATAAAATTTCTCCGACGGGCTGTACTGATTGTCTTCTGTAAAAACCAACAGAACATACCGACCGCGATCAAGCAAAGCACTTGGAACGGCAGTAACGAACGCAAAAGGGTTCCCCAATTGACTCTCAAATTTATTCACAATGGCCACGGGGTATCCGGCAGGGAATCTACCACCCAAGCCTGAGCTTATTAATAAATCTCCTGCAAGGATATCTGCGGAGTTTTGCACAAACATCAAATTCAAGTGGCTCGTCGCTCCGCTACCCTGGGCAACTAACCTTAGATTACTACGCGCCACCTGAACAGGCACAGAGTGCGAAGGATCACTTATTAGTAATACTCTGGAAGTATATCTGCTCACGCTGATCACTTGACCCATTAAACCTTGTGCATCAAGGATTGACTGTCCTATAAACGTCCCATTGACAGCGCCCTTGTCGATTATAACCTCGTGAGTTTTGGGATCAGGATCGATACCAATTAATTCAGCAACAACCACATTGTCCTGTGATTTCTCAGCCGAACCGAGAAGGATCCTAAGCCTATTATTTTCTGCAGTTAATGCCCGCATCTTTTGAGTTTGTGCTCTCAGTAAGAGATGAGTTTGATCTAGTCGAGTTATTTCCTGAATAAGAGCTTTCCTAGTGGAAGTTGCAACCGAAAGATATTCCAATGTTTTTGCGGGAAAGTCTGCGGCCACTATTACAGGGGTAACGACCGTTGTCAGACTGGCTCTTACTAATTCTAGCCAACTAGTCCAATGATCAACCAAGAATAGACACAGAGATAAAACAGCTAACGTAAGAACACTGGAATTGATTTTAGGTTCTTCTAAAAATAAGGATTTAATCGCTGCATCCCCATGGACAAATATTTATATTAATGTATCGGTAGGAGGTCCGAATCCCCGCCCTTTTTCAAGAGATCCAGAATTTCACCACCACCCCTTGCTACGCAAGTTAGCGGATCCTCAGCAACTATAACTGGGAGACCAGTTTCGTTGGATAACAAACGATCCAACTCTCGCAGTAGCGAGCCTCCACCTGTCAATACAAGACCGACCTCAGCAATATCTGAAGCTAGCTCCGGTGGTGTCTGTTCTAGTGCTGCTTTTACAGCTTGAACAATAAGAGTTAAGGGTTCCTGAAGAGCTTCAAGAATCTCATTACTATTGAGAGTAAAACTTTTTGGAACACCTTCTGCAAGGTTACGGCCACGCACATCAATTTCACCAATTTCATTACACGGAAAAGCCATTCCTATTTCCTTCTTAATTCTTTCCGCAGTGGCCTCCCCAATTATACTTCCCTGAGTTCTTCGAACATAAGCCGTGATTGCTTCATCAAAGCGATCACCGCCAACTCTTACAGACTGAGAATAAACCACACCAGTTAATGAAATCACCGCAATTTCGGTAGTGCCCCCGCCAATATCAACGACCATAGTACCAACCGCTTCGTGCACGGGGAGCCCAGCGCCAATAGCCGCTGCCATCGGCTCTTCAATTAAAAGTACATCCCGAGCCCCTGCACTTATAACTGACTCTCGAATAGCGCGTTGTTCAACTTCAGTAGATTGACAAGGTACACATACTAAAACCCTTGGGCTAGGGCGAATAAAACTACTTTCATGCACTTTTGCAATGAAATGCTGCAACATCTTTTCTGTAACCTGAAAATCGGCGATCACTCCGTCTTTCAACGGACGAATCGCGACAATATTGCCGGGTGTTCGTCCCAGCATACGCTTAGCATCAATCCCAACAGCAGCCACCGTCTTCTGATTATTGTTACTATTACGAATTGCTACCACTGACGGCTCATTAAGAACAATACCCTGCTCGCCAACGTATATAAGGGTGTTTGCAGTGCCCAAATCAATAGATAAATCGTTGGAAACAAGACCTCTAAGCATCTTAAGCATAACTAATTGGTACTCCAATATTTTGATGTGAGAAGATACCAATGAAAAACGCTGTACATTTCCCTGCCCAACTTCGTTTTTTAGCTTCGGAATCTAAGGTAAGTGTATCATTTCACGAATTTTGCATACAACCTAAGTTTATAGTAGGGGCTTAACTCTAAAAATAGTAACTAGATGCCATT
The DNA here is from genome assembly GCA_002690865.1 of Gammaproteobacteria bacterium. GTDB lineage: Bacteria > Pseudomonadota > Gammaproteobacteria > Pseudomonadales > Azotimanducaceae > UBA7455. Next base: position 55,817 of record NZGG01000037.1, read on the forward strand.
TGCAGATTCATGCAAACCTCATTACGATTCTAAGTAATAAATCAAAGAGGAGATAGAGATTGAAAATAGAGGATTACATCGTCGAAAATATCGCCGAATTAACCCAATTAAAGTTCTCGCCAGGGGAATTATCCTCAATTGGCAATAAAATGTCAGAAATCCTTGAACTAGTTGAAGATATGCAGACAGTTGATACAACTGGGGTGGAACCAATGTCTAATCCGCTAGATGCGACCCAAATACTGCGCCCTGATATCGCAACATCAGAAAACCGTAGAGATGTATATCAACGCTCTGCTCCGGAAACTCGTGATGGCCTATACCTTGTACCCAAAGTAATAGACTAATGATGCATAATGAAAGTATTACAGAGCAGCTCCATGCGCTTAAAATCGGCAAATATAGCTCGAAAGAATTGACCGAAAACTATCTTTACCGTATTAAAAAGTTAAAAGATCTTAACTGTTATATAAGCGTACTAGAAGAATCTGCTTTACGAGCGGCAACTGACGCTGACCAAGCGAGGGCTAAAGGGAAAGCAGGGCTTTTAAGCGGAATACCAATCGCTCACAAAGATATATTTTGCACAAAAAATGTATCCACCACAGCTGGTAGTAAAATGCTTCACAACTATATCGCTCCTTTTGATGCAACAGTAGTTGCTAAAATTGCTGCCGCCGGGGCAGTCACTATAGGCAAAACGAACATGGATGAATTTGCTATGGGTTCAAGTAACGAAACTTCGTATTTTGGGCCAGTTAAAAACCCTTGGGATACAAGTAGAGTGCCTGGAGGATCTTCCGGAGGTTCAGCGGCAGCAGTAGCGGCTGGACTTTGCTCTGCAGCGACGGGAACTGATACTGGGGGATCCATTCGTCAACCGGCCGCCCATTGCGGTATCACCGGGCTCAAGCCCACTTACGGAAGGATTTCGCGCTGGGGGATGATCGCCTTTGCTTCAAGTCTTGATCAAGCTGGACCAATGACGAGGACTGCGGAGGATGCGGCACTAATGCTAGCCTTAATGGCTGGGAATGACCCCAAGGATTCAACCTGTATAGGCGATGACGTTCCCACTTATTTAGAATACTTAAATAGCTCTCTTGATGGTTCCTGCATTGGTATTTGCGAAGATTTTTTCACCGACGGGCTCGAAGCAAAATCTGAGCAAGTAATACAAGAAGCAATTAAAATCTTCGAACATCTTGGTGCAAAAATTAAATCAATAAAATTACCTCATATTAGATATTCTGTTCCAGCATATTACGTAATTGCTCCAGCGGAAGCCTCTACAAACCTTTCTCGTTACGATGGGGTTCGCTTTGGCCACCGGTGTAAAGACCCCGAAAATCTAAATGATCTATTTAAGCGCTCACGTAGTGAAGGTTTTGGCAATGAAGTTAAAAGGCGAATAATGGTGGGAGCCTTCACCTTGTCGGCGGGTTACTATGATGCGTATTACAGACAAGCACAACAAATTCGGCGCTTAATCAAAAATGACTTTCAGCAAGCTTTTAAAGAGGTGGATTTCTTGATTGGACCCACAGCTCCCCAGACCGCTTTCCAACTGGGGGAGAAAACAGATAGTCAAATAGAAATGTATCTGCAGGATATTTATACCATCGCCGGAAACCTCGCTGGACTGCCAGCCATGTCAATCCCCGTCGGGTTTTCCTCTAAACTTCCAGTTGGTCTGCAGTTGATTGGTAACTATTTGCAGGAAGGAACTATCCTTTCAGCGGCTCATCAGTATCAAAAGAGAACCGACTGGCATAAATGTGTACCTGTGTTAGCAATCAATAAGGTTCAACCATGAACTGGGAGGCAATTATTGGGTTGGAGATCCACGTACAGTTACATACGAACTCTAAAATCTTTTCTGGGGCCAGCACAGCGTTTGGAGCGGAACCCAACACACAAGCGAGCGCAGTAGATTTAGGTTTGCCTGGGGTTTTACCTGTAGTCAACGAAGCAGTATATCCCAAAGCAGTTGCATTCGGACTAAGTATTGGAGCAGACATCTCTCGACTTTCTGTCTTTGATCGGAAGAATTATTTTTATCCCGATTTACCTAAAGGCTACCAAATAACCCAGATGGATAAACCAATTGTCTTAGGTGGATCCGTACAAATCTCGTTGGATGGTGGAACATTAAAAGAAATTCGCATCACTCGAGCTCACCTAGAAGAAGATGCTGGAAAATCATTACATGATGAGTTTCCTAGTAACACTGGTATAGATCTAAATCGCGCAGGTATACCACTCTTAGAAATAGTTTCTGAGCCAGACATGAGGACCGCCAAAGAAGCAGTGGCGTATGCACGCTATATTCATCAGTTGGTTACCTACCTTGGCGTTTCTGACGGGAACATGTCTGAAGGATCGTTACGTTGCGACGCCAATGTCTCTATACGGCCAATGGGCGGCACCAAAATGGGGACTCGGACCGAAACTAAGAATGTGAACTCCTTCAAATTTCTAGAAAATGCTATAAATTTTGAAATTACTAGACAAAGGGATGTTTTGGAATCTGGTGGACATATTATCCAGGAAACAAGGCTATATGATCCTGATCGTGACGAAACACGATCAATGCGAAGCAAAGAAACTGCGATGGATTATCGTTACTTCCCGGAGCCAGATTTATTGCCCATCGCAATCGACGATGAGTATATCTTAGATATAAAAAGCAAAATGCCGGAACTGCCGAGAGAAAAATCAGAACGATTTGAATCTGATTACGAAATAAGTAAAGCAGACGCAGATATTTTAGTGTCCGATCCCGCAATCGCAGACTATTTCGAAGCGGTCACAAAAATTTGTAGCGATGGGAAGCTAGTGGCAAATTGGGTTCGTGTGGAACTCCTCGGAAAAATTAATAAAGACTCTATAGAAAACAAAGCTATCCCCGTGAGTGCAGAAGAACTTGGTAAACTACTAAATAGAATTAAGGATCAGACAATAAGCGGAAAGATAGCCAAGGACATACTGAATATCTTATGGTCATCCCCAATGGTAAACGTGGATGATTACATCAATGAAAATGAGTTAAAACAAGTGTCCAATACCAGTTCACTGGAACCTCTAATTGAGGAAGTGCTCAAACAAAATCCTAAACAAGTAGAACAGTTTCGTCAGGGAAAAACAAAAGTTGTTGGATATTTTGTCGGACAGATCATGGAAAAAACATCAGGTAAAGCTAATCCTCAGCAAGTAAATCAATTAGTCTTAAAAAAACTAACTTAGAAATCGCTCAAAAATCGCTCAATCCTAGAAGCATTTTTACCGAAATCTCTTATACCTATCCGCGAAGCAGACCGAATATCCACTTTGGTTCCAATACCATGCTGGCTCAATCTCACTACAACATCATCTTTAAAACCAAACCAAAATGTAGTGTCAGTCGCCTCGATAATTCCCTTATCTTCATCAACAGCAATAATTTCTAAACCATGTCGACGTAACAGCATATCTGATCGCGACAAAGCTGATTCAAAATCTAAAAAAGAAATCAAGGTCTTTAAATCAGGATAAGCTTTATGCTGCATCTCAACTCGCTCTTCCTCGCTGACAGCATAAGTGCCCTGAGAAAAATCGTTATCCGCGTCTGTCTGTCTGGACGAAAGTGTATTGAAAATTGGAGGATCAATTGTATCCGTTGATACATCATGGATAGGTGGCGAGGTATACCCTTTTACAACCTGAGGACTTATGAATATCAGCGGCAAAAGGCTTATTATTAAACTTAGTAACAGAAGTTTCGTATCTAGATAAAGATCATGTTTGATTGCGATAAATAACATCATCATAGAAGAAAAAGACACTAGGATACTGCCAACAAGACCCACCATCAGACCGATTATCGATGGTATTAATGACAAAAATCCAAATTTATAACTTAGAGGACTAGAGACAAGCACGAACACAAAGGTACCTGCAGCAGCCAATAGTGTCCGACTTGATATTTTGCTTTCTTTCATCGCTCACCTTTGAGTTAATAGAAGTTTTTTGAGAAGCTACTTTGTCATATTTACCTATTTTGATTAACCTCGCAACATGCGAAGAACTTCAGAAGATCAAAGGAATCGGACCAAAACGTGCAGCTCGAATTATAAGCTATAGAAATGAGATATCAGAGATTTCAGCGCCAACAGAGCTTATAGCAGCATCCGGCCTAAGTCCCTTACAGGTAAAGGAACTATCAAAGCAAATAGATTGGTCCCCCTCCCAAGAACTTGTAAATTATAGTAGTAGTACAGTTATTTTCACGTTGCTTTCGAGCATCGTTACAATCATCTTCAGCTTCAGCCACATTATGATTAGCCCCACTACAAATACTCAATATGTTCTCAACCTAGCAATAATACTAGTTATTTTTTCTGCATGCGGCAACGTCATTGAGCTCTTCCGAGGCCGCAAGATGCCATTTTGGGGACTTTTGGCACTGCTTCTTTTAATGACTGGAATTTTCACTCTTAGTATTCTTGTTCTACTTCCCTCAACTCATGAACTATCTCCAAATATTATATCAAGCCTCAAAACTGCACTTGTTTTACTTGTACTTTTAAATTTCATCGTCTATCTAAATATTGGTCCATCTCTCTATTTACGATATCAACTCGCCAAAGGAGCCAGCATTCGCACCTTAAGGATTGCGGAAACGTTATACGGGTATACTTATATTTTTCTGGCGTTTATATCATTTTATATTTTGATATTCCTAAATTCTGAGCTTTGGTACGAGGAATTATTTTCTTTATGGATAAGCTTCACACTAGTACTCAACGGCTTCGAAATGTTAAAGGGAACAAGCCCTTTCCTGTTTAATCTTTCTTCTATGGAAGCGAACAGGATGCGTTTTCTTCTCAGGCAAGAAACGCCTTATGAAAGGCCGTTCCCAAAGCCTGATCGAACAACGATAATCGGAAATTTCTATATAGTTTTGGGTGGTGTGATCCTGATCGCTACTTTCGCAACATTACTTCTAATTTAGGTGACTACCTTTATGTGCCAGGGCTCATAACGAACCCCAAGCAAATTATGCTTAGGATACCGCATATCTACATAACCGAGATCAACAAGCTTCTTGAACTCATCTGTCGAAGCAAAGTCTTCCGTGAAATTTTTCGCCCCAAAACCTACCTTACCAACATCAAAATCACCAATGCCATGATAAGAGTGCCCAGGTGGCGCTAAACTTCTGGATGCTCGCGATAGGTTACCCTTAGACTGGATCGTTTTCGCAAGGAAAAGATGTGTTTGTTTCACTACACTGCGGATACCAGAAGTCAGAAATACTTTATCCCCTAAGTCTTTTTTCACCTGTGAGTATAGGGCCTCTGCTTCACCACGATAAAGGAAATGACCTGTACGAGGAATCTTCTTTACCTCTTTTTCCGCAATCTTAAATGTGAGGTTCGTAATAACTTTATCACCGTAGAATCCGTAACCACGAGGATTTTTCGCAAACAATTCCTCCAAAAACTCCTTCTCTACGTTAGGAAACTCGCCGACACTAGAATATCGTTTTCCTAATTTGAGTGCATGGTCAAAACCAAGCACATTGAAATTACCGTGTCCTACCACATTTTGAACCCTATCCATACGTCTAAAAACACTACCTAACAAAGCATTTTGATTAGGAGTTAAATATACATCCTCGTGATGGGAATTCTCAAAATTTTCCATCTTCTGGAGATACTTCTTAAGATGATTCGAGTCCGCCAAGATTGGTTTCGTTTGCTGCTCAAAGGCACGTAAAAATGCCACTTTATCTGGCGCAGCAGTACTCATATGCTGTATGGATTGTGCTAGTTCAAGCGCAGTGGTATCAATGTCCTCATAAGTGTTGGCCAAGACCATCGGTAAAGATTTAGGGATATGTGATTGCACCGTCATATGGCCACCAATCGCTGCCACGCTAGACGCCGAAAAAATCTTCAAAAGATCTCGTCTTTTCACTTCTAATATCCTAAGGAATTCTTCAATTATGTTACCGCCTAATTCAACGAAATACTACTCTAAGTAATATCCTAATCTGCACAAGTTTTCCCCTATAATTACGTTCTTTCGATAGCTTCTCTAATTCGTCCGCATCGCCACGTATCACGAAGACTTCGGATATAAAATTAAACAAACTTATACAAAAGATACCCAAAAGGAACAACTGTATAGGATTATCAATAAGTCGACACCACTACTCTGATTTCAGGCTCTTTTCTCCACAAATATCGCATTTGGGGAATGAAAGATTTCTGTTTGTATTTTAGACAATGCAGAAAAAATGTATGTCACTGTTCAATATTAAGACTATTTTCTCGCTTGAGAGAATTAAGTTTTGAAGTTATTACTCTTGTATATTAAGACGAACTAACTCTCTCAAACCTATAAGAATTAAATCTGGAACAACTTTATCGAAAAGATTCTCACGGTTAAATAATTGGGCGAAACCACCAGTGCCTATAACTACGGGGTGTTCAGTCGAAAATTCCTCTTCAGAAATTCTTTTAATCAATTCCCGTACCATACCAACATTTGACCAGTAGAGACCAGCCTGGATACTTTCTATAGTCGATCTTCCAATAGCTGTTTCTGGCGGGGTAATCTCTACAGAAGGTAATTGGGCAGTATTTTCCTCCAGGGCTCTCATAGAGAGATTCAATCCTGGGATAATATTGCCTCCAAGGAACTCTTTTTTATAGCTGATAGCACATATTGTAGTCGCGGTCCCGAAGTCCGCTACTATAATATTTCGTTCCGGATATAATTTTAGGGCTCCAACAGCATCTGCTATCCGATCTGCACCAACCTCTCGCGGATCACGATAAAGAATTTTTAGTCCTGTTTTCGTGCCCGGCCTAAGTATAAGTGGCTCAATACTAAAGTACTTCTGGCAAGTGGCACGCAAGGAATAGAGCAAATCAGGGACAACGCAACAAATTGCAACCCTATTAATACTCTCTGGGTCAATATCATTCTCTCGTAGCACGGTACGAAAGAATACACCCAGTTCATCTGACGAACTACGCAACTGCGATGTACGACGGAAGGTTAACTCTAAGTTTTCGCTATCAAATACTCCTCCGAAAATCTGAGAATTTCCTACATCCAGGCAAAGTATCACGTCATTAGCTCAACATTATCTATAAGTCGAATAGATGGATCGGTACCGATTTTAGCTGCAATAAAGCGCCGACCAAATTTTGTTTGAACATACTCAACATCAAAACCTTCTTTTGTTAACTTTAATCTCACCTCATCATCACTGCTTTTACTACTTATCAACTCATAGATCAGAGGCGCTTTTATCCGTTGACAACTACTAAGATTCAAATTGCGTGAGCTTAAGGCTAATCCATCGGGGTCCCTTACAATTGGACATGGAATGATTTCTACATCGAGGAAAAATGCTTCTACCATATCTTTTATAAGCGAATATTGTTGATAGTCTTTCTCACCAAAATAAGCTCTATTGGGCCGTACGATATTCAGCAATTTCATTACAACAGTCAATACGCCAACAAAATGTCCAGATCTATATGCACCGCACATCTCATATGAGAAGTCTTTCTCTGTAATTTCGTAACGGAAACTATCCGGATACATCTGCGTAAGCTTCGGAAGAAGAAGCGCGTCAACCCCAAGAAATTCAAGTTTCTCACTATCCTTCAAAAGAGTTTCTGGATAAGCCTCAAGATCTTCATTGCTATCAAACTGGGTTGGATTGACATAAATACTTACAACTGTATTTTTATTTTCTCTTAGACTTCGCTTTACCAACGATTCATGACCGTCATGTAACGCGCCCATAGTGGGTACGAACCCCAGAGGACCATCTAAGGATTGTCTTTTATTCATAAAGTCAGTAATCGAATCGAAAACTCTCATCCATAAGTTTCCGTAAGAGCTGGAAAAGATTTACTTCTCACATCATCGTGAAAACTATTCAAAGCATGAGTTATTAACTCACTACTATTCGCATATTTCCGCAGAAATTTTGGAGAAAAATCTGGATCAACGCCGAGCATATCATGCAATACTAAAACCTGACCATCGGTATGAGGGCCTGCACCGATACCAATTGTCGGCACAGAAACACTCTTAGATATGCAATCCCCGAGTTTATTTGGGATACATTCAAGTACAATACCAAAACAGCCTGCCTGCTCTAGTTGATTAGCATCATCCATTAGTTTTTTTGCCCCGATTTCTTCTTTACCTTGCACTCGATGTCCACCGAGATTATGAACGGACTGAGGCATCAGACCAATATGTCCCATCACAGGAATCCCGGCTTCTACGATACGTTTAATTAGATCTACTTGATGCGCTGAACCCTCTATCTTCACAGCAGATGCCCCCGCCTGCATTAAAGTTTGAACTGCATCTAATCCTCTACTAATACCCTTGCTACACGAGAGAAATGGCATATCCGCTATAATAAATTTATCTGGAGCCCCCCGCACAACGGCAGCTACATGCATCTCCATCATCTCTATAGTTGCATGCACGGTTGAGTCAAATCCATGCATTACAACAGCCAGAGAATCTCCAACTAAAATACAATCCAACTTCGACTGGTTGATTAGTCTAGCACTCCAAAAATCGTAACATGTGACCATTGATATCTTACAATTTTCTTCCTTTCTTCTAGCAAACGTATGAACATTAACCATAGGGTACCCCTTTCAATTTAAAAGGAGCATGATTCTCATTACAGGAAGTTTTCTATGGGCCGGAACAGCCGAGCATCGGTACCTGTCTAAAGATCAAGTCCTACTATTCTTTTAGCTAAACATTTTGTCCATTCTCGTCGCCTTCACAGAGATAAGCGCGAAACATCGGCAGAATAGGGTGTTTGAACATGGCCGTCAAATAATTTCGTAGAATTGCTTAGCTCGTTTCTACCAATATGTGTTGAAGATGAATGCCTTGACGCCCGCACTGGGCTATACTTATCAATGAAAATCATTAGGGCCTATAGCTCAGTTGGTTAGAGCAGTGGACTCATAATCCATTGGTCCCAGGTTCGAGTCCTGGTGGGCCCACCAACCTATTGTTGTTAAAGCTGTTTACTGCCTTGAAAGGTCTAGGAATTTTCCGAAACTGGTCAATTGGAGTAGACAAAATTGAAGACACTGAAAAACCCCTCTTACACCTTCCGAAAGGGACCGGTTTATTACTCCTAAAAAGCTCTCAGTACGTCTCATGCAGTTCTTTTGTAATTGAAATACATTTCTTTTCTTCAGTAGTCCTTTAAAAGCTTTTCAATATTTAAAATACTGAACGATTTAACCTGCTGGGTTTATATTAAAGGCTCTTAACGCTTTTTCGGTGACAGTAGTTCGGAGGCGATTACACTAGAAGGTAGGCTCATAGCTCTTTCCAGAGTTACTCTAGAGAGGCGGTGAGCTTCGTTATCAATGATTTTAGTTACCTCAGTTATTCTCCCTTCACTAGGTAGAAAACTATTGGCCCTTGACAACCCAGTACCCCTGTCTGCTATTTGTAAAAAGCATCCCCTAAAACAAGAGGTTGTTATGACCGCAGAAGTTTTCAAATTTCCACATGACGAAACGCACGTAATTTTTTCCTTGATGAAAACTGCAAAGAGGTTAGAAGAAACGTCAGCTGACCAGTGCGTTAAGGTTCAAAGGGATATAATTAATCTACTATTACTAGAGTGTCGTCGGTCCAATATAAGGACTAGAGTAGTCGCAAGGGCCCTTAAAACTCTTTCTGATGAATAAGAGAAAATGAAAAAGAAACGATGAGGTGGTATCAGCTTTCCGTCCTGTTTCACCTGGCTGGTTTTACCTAATCATGAATTGGTGGTAGAACTGGTGACATGAAAATACTCATATTCATTCTAACGTTTACAACTTCGTCTGTGGTTTGGGCAGAGTGCATCAGTGGCGACTGCGAGAATGGAACTGGAACATTCGCTTACCCTAATGGAGGCAAATACGTAGGTGAGTGGAGAGATGGTAAGCGAACAGGAAAGGGAACTTTCACTTGGGCGGATGGAGAGTTTGATGGCCTCGTTGTCCTTTTCTATAGGAATATCTAGATGAGTTACCTTAGATCGATTAGGTTTAAACGTAGAGGTGGATTGCCCAAGGAGTTTCCCTTTACCCTCCCCGCAGTTGAGAGCATGGGGGAGCTGGGATTTGAAAGCCCCGTGACGTTTCTTGTGGGCGAGAATGGTAGCGGTAAATCAACTGTACTAGAAGCGATTGCAGTTGGTATGGAGTGTCCGGCGATCGGGAGGTTGGATGTGAACCTTGACGACATGCTGCTGCCGGCAAGAAGCCTTGCGGCGGAACTTGTCTTTACTAAATCGCTAAAGCCAAAGCGTCGTTTATTTTTTCGTGCCGAAGATGCCATGGGTTTCACGCTGCGAGTGAAAGACAATATGGCGGAGCTTAAAGATATGGAGCGTCATTTTGACAAGACACTCAGTGGGGAAGGACGGAAGCGAGCCATTGGCTCCGTTCGCGGACAGCGATTGGCGTTGCAGAATCGCTATGGCGAAGACCCTGATAGCCGTTCTCATGGAGAGTGGTTCCTCCATATGTTCAATGTCCGGGTGCTTGAAAATGGGCTTTATCTTATGGATGAGCCAGAGACCCCGCTGTCACCCACCCATCAACTCAGTTTGTTGTCTATATTAAAGGAGAAGGTTAATCAGAGTTGTCAGTTCATTATTGCCACCCATTCACCCATCCTGATGGCATTACCCGAAGCAGAAATCTGGAATTTTGACAAATACCCCATTGAGAGGGTTTCTTGGGAAGATGTGGAACACGTAGCAATTACCAAGGCATTTCTGAATGATCCTGGAAGTTATCTAAGACATCTCTAAATGTCATTGGGTGCAGGAACTGGAGGTATTTTCTAAATATCGTGAACTGTAGATTGACCTGCCCATAATATACGCTCTATGCATTTGTATCCCTTTTATCAACAATGCTTTCGAGCTCTGATGCCAGATTGTTGTGACCACCATGCCTCGCCATATCGCAAAGATTACATAGGTCATCTGGAGGCCCAACAAGCAGAGTAGGGTCGGCTCCTGAATCCAACAGAAAGTTGATCATTGTTCTGTCACCATGTGCATATGCGGCTTGGGTTATGGGTAACCATCTTTGGGCTGTCCAAGGATAGTTTATTGTCCACGGATGATCCTTAATAACTGTTTTTAGCGCTTGAAGATTATTTTCAGCTGCATAGTGTTGCGCTTGAAAAACCTTTGCGAGTTCACTCATTTCTATACCTTTCGGGTTTTCATTTTCATACCAATGATGTGCTAAGTCAGAAATTCGTTGCATTTCATTGATGTGCTCATTCAAACAGGCATTCCGAAATGCTGTCAGATCTGGCCATTGTTTTTCATCAAATTGCGTTACGGTCATTTGTTTTGCTCTCGGGCTAACATCAATATTAGCGTTGTGTTAGGCGGGGTAAGTTGGCAAAAGAAACTCAATATTAAATTTATCTAGAAATGGACATGAATATTCTCAATGATATGCGGTATCATTAAAAAAAAGTACTGTTAGAGATGTTACAAATGTGTTTTTTTCATTTGGAGCTTATGTTAATGGAGTCTATAGAGATGGATAATGCTCACTTGCAAGTTTTCACTATCTCCCAAAGTCGGACCATACTTGAGTTTAGGCATGGGCGCTAAATTCCTAGGGACGACTCCAGTTCTTACAGTCAGTACTCTGTCTGAGGCCACAGACTTCTATGTCAGTAAGTTGGGGTTTGAGCTTGATTTTGTTTTTGGAAAACCACAATTTTATGCGGGTGTACGTAAGGATCAAGTTGAACTTCATCTCGTCGCAGAAAATCATGCGAGGCAACCCCGGGGTAGTGCAAGCGTGAGTATTTTAATTGATGAGGTAGATATTTTTCATGCAACTATAAAGGGCTTAGGCGTTGAAATATTGGTCGCGCCAGGTGATAGAGACTATGGTTTGAGAGATTTCAGTTGTAGAGATCCAGATGGAAATATATTTCACTTTGGCGTTGATATAAGTTCTAAATCTTAGAACGAACCTTCTTGATCAGAAAAAATGATTGATATCTATAGATTTATCAAAGTCTTAAGTATATTGGTCTTGATGAGGCTTTTGATAAAGGCAGATCCTGTTTATCTTGCCTGGATAGAAGGCTAAAGGCTTTACAAGCCTTTCAATCCTTAAAATATCCAACCACCTGTTTATCTATACCAGGTACCCCACTGGACACCTGCCTACCCCTTTTAAGCTTTTAAATCCCCTCGACCTTTAATCACACGTCCTATGAGCAGCTGGCGCAGCGGGTAGCGGCTTTAAAAAAGCATACGGTAGACAAAAAGGTAGGTATTTTACTGCCTTTGACAGTGAACTGAGATTCCTTAAACTCTATATTTATAGACATTTCAGGCAGAGATGGCTCCCTAACGCGGCATCAGTCTCCTGGTGGCCCACCATTTAAAAGCATGAAAAAATGACTTTTTTATTTATCTTAGGGTATTTTTAGAAATGGAACTGATACCCACTACTTCCGTGAAGAATAATTCATCTTTTCTCTAAAAAACTTTTTAGTATTAAGTCTAGTAAGCAAACTTCCGGTGCTAATTACCCCCAACGGGGTAACCTACTCTCGAGAGTTTCAGGACGTCTCGTCTAAAAAACTCTTTAAATGATCTGAACGCGTTGGATGACGGAGTTTACGTAAAGCTTTTGCTTCTATCTGACGAATCCGTTCACGCGTAACATCGAATTGCTTTCCAACTTCTTCAAGCGTATGGTCTGTATTCATATCAATACCAAAACGCATACGAAGCACTTTAGCCTCACGAACTGTTAAACCTGACAAGATACCTCGAGTTGCCTCGCGCAATCCTTCATCAGCAGCAGTCTCAACTGGCGAACCCACATAGGAACTCTCTCCGAGGCTAGAATCCGAATCTATAAAATCGCCCAAATGAGTATCCTCATCGTCGCCAACCGGAGTTTCCATAGAGATAGGATCTTTAGCGATTTTCTGGACCTTCCGAACTTTCTCTTCGGGCATTTCCATTCTCTCAGCCAACTCTTCAGGACTGGGGTCTCGACCCATTTCTTGTAACATCTGGCGAGAAATACGTGATAGCTTATTAATTGTTTCGATCATATGCACAGGTATTCTAATTGTCCGTGCTTGATCAGCTATGGAGCGTGTAATGGCCTGCCTAATCCACCAGGTGGCATAGGTTGAAAACTTGTAACCTCGCCGATACTCAAATTTATCGACTGCCTTCATCAAACCAATATTTCCTTCCTGAATGAGGTCCAAAAACTGTAAACCTCGATTTGTGTATTTCTTGGCTATAGAAATGACTAGGCGTAAGTTAGCCTCTACCATATCCTTTTTCGCTCGTCTCGCCTTAGCTTCGCCAATGGACATTCGTCGATAAATTTCTTTTATCTCACTAACTTCTAAACCACATTTCTCGGAGGCCTGCCGGATGCGCTTCTGCGCTCTAACAATTTCATCCTCAAACTTACCTAGCTCTGCAAAACCTTCCTTTATCTGTTTTTGGACCCACTTAAGATCTGTCTCTGACCCTGCAAACTGTTCCAGAAACTTTTTACGTGGCATTTTACCGCGGCGAACGCATGTATTAATAATATGACGCTCTTGCCGACGCACCTTCGCATGGACCTGCTTAGGCATTTCGATCATATTTTCATAGTGTTTCGGTACAAATTTAAAGAATTGGAACGCATTACCAAGCGCTTCTAGCTCTTTTTTGCCGGACTTGCTCGTCCGCCCATTCTTTTTAATGGTGCTGTTTGTCTTTTTGAGTTGCTTTCTCAAGGTATCAAACCGCTCTGCGGCAAGTTCTTGATCTGGACCTTTTTCTTCCTCTGCTTCTGTCTCTTCATCCTTTTTAGTTTCCCCGGGAACAACCTGGGCTGCAGGGGCAACATAGTCAGCTGGATCCAGAAAGCCGATCAATATATCCAGCAGTTTCCCTTCTTCCTCAAAGCTAGCGTCATAGTGTTCAAGAGCATATTCTGCTGGTCCTGGGAATTGACCTGTTGCATGAAGCACATCACGAATGCCCTCTTCGATTCGCTTCGCAATAACGATCTCACCTTCTCTCGTGAGAAGTTCGACCGTTCCCATTTCGCGCATATACATGCGTACTGGATCAGTGGTTCTTCCAGCTTCATTCTCAACGGCAACTAGAACAGCCGCTGCTTCCTCTGCCGCAAGCTCATCAGTAGTGTCTTTATCATTAACTAGTAGCTCATCGCTAGCGGGGGCTTTTTCATGGACTGAAATACCCATGTCGTTAATCATGCCAATAATATCTTCGATCTGCTCCGGATCGGAAATGTCGTCAGGTAAGTGGTCATTCACTTCTGCGTAAGTTAAGTATCCTTGCTCCCGCCCCTTGCTAATTAAATCCTTTAGACGTGATTCCTGTTGCGCCAATCCAGTAGACATACCCCTCTATAACCCCTCTTAAAACAACTACGATCATCGAACGAAATATTATAGCGAGTGAGCACCTATCATTCCATAGAAGGATCGGTAGGCAAACCTAGAACCAATGAAGTATGGAGATTTCTTCAGACTTAGACATTCTTCAGGCTATGACCATTATGGTATCTACGAATAAGGTCCTTCTCCTCACTTGACAATGTGCCGATTGCTCTCTGTAATAGATTCTCAATGTCAGTTTTCTTCGACTCCTCTTCTAGGCGATGTAATTGCAGCCTGACAATCCCTTTGAATTCATCAGCGAACTGAGAAATATCAAGAAGTTGCTCTTTCTTAGCCAACTGCTGAAGTCGCATAAAATCTGGTCTGTCATTAAAATACTTGAAGATGATTTCAGGACTCAAAATGTCCTCATGCATAATAAAATCGAGAAGGTCTGACAATAAGGATAGTCTCTCATCAGCCTTCAATAATGAATACTCTTCGGGCTCAAACAGATCAGCTAACTCTGGTTGTTTTAGTAGCATACTAACTGCCCGATCTACTTGACCACCCAGCTCAGATTTTGGAATATCATTCTTGGCCAATGTAACAGCATTTTTTATAGAACTCGGCGGAATGGGACCTGACTGTCTAGACTTACGTTTCTGGTAACTCGCAGATGCCGAAATAAGTGTTTCAGACGTAAGCCCTACTCGGCTAGACAAACTATTTACCATCAATTGCTTAAATACACCTTTTGGGATCTGATCAACAAGAGGCATGGCCATCTTGCTCAGCGAAGCCTTTCCTTCAGGCGTTGACATATCTAGCGAAGATTCTAAATGGCTATAAAAAAAGTCGGTAAAAGAAGTGCATTTGCTTAACCTTCCTTCAAAACCATCCTTACCCTCTTTGCGCACAAGCGAATCTGGATCCTCCTCATCCGGAAGAAATAAAAACGCTACAGTTCTTCCATCCTGAAGGTAAGGGAGAACTGCATCCAATGCTTTCCATGCAGCTTTTCGGCCCGCCTCATCACCATCGAAACAAAATACAATTCTTGATACGAATCTAAATAATCGCTCTATATGATTGTCAGTGGTTGCTGTGCCTAGCGTCGCTACAGCATATGGAATACCGTTTTGAGCTAAAGCCAGCACATCCATATAGCCCTCTACAACAATAATTTTTTCTAGGTGTGGAGTGCGGCGCCTTGCTTCATAAAGGCCATACAACTCTCTACCTTTCTGGAAAACTGGAGTTTCTGGAGAATTCAAATACTTTGGTTTCCCATCCCCAATGAGACGTCCACCAAAAGCAATAACCTTTCCTCGCAAATCTTTGATGGGGAACATTATACGATCTCGGAAACGATCATAACTATGGTCACTTCCATCACGCTGCACCAACATTCCAGAATTATTTAAAAAAACCCGCTCGAAGTTAGAGCTTGCCATAAAAGTTTGCAGGCTATCCCACTTCGCAACTGAATAACCCAGATCAAAATCTCTAGCTATATGACCTGAGAGCCCTCTTCCTTTTAGATATTCAACGGCTCTCTCTCTCGTTGAGTTCGTTCTCAATTGCTCTTTATAAAACTTGGAAGCATGCTCAAGAATCTCGTAAATTACGCGGCGCTCTCTATTTTCCTGTCTTGGCAAGACTTCGTCTTGTTGAGGAAGTTTCATACCAACCCTTTCTGCTAACATCTCTAAAGCAGGTATAAAATCCATTCTCAGATGTTCTTGTAAAAACTTTAAAGCCCCACCATGGGCATTACAACCAAAGCAATGATAAAAGCCCTTATCCTGACTAACAGTAAAAGATGGTGTTTTTTCCTTATGAAAAGGACACAGCCCCTGATAGTTTTTACCCATCTTTTTCAAGACGACACTAGCCTCGATAATTTCAACGATATCGGTTCGGTCTAATACTTCTTCAATAAAATCCTGTGGGATCACACCAGTTTTTTCTTTAATCGAGTGTTACGAGGATGACATCGACTTTTTCACAGTGCAAGACAAGATAATGTAATAGAGGAGATTTTTAAAGATTAACTCAACTTAGACCTAACAAGCTCGCCTGCAACGGACATATCGACACGACCTTGACCTCGATTTTTTAGTTCTTTCATCACTTTACCCATATCTGCCATTGACGCAGCGCCAATATCCAAAATGGATTCCTCAACTAGCTTTAAAAGTTGAGCTTGATCTAATTGTTGGGGGGTAAACTCAGCGATTAGTTCTATTTCAAACTGTTCTTGATCTGCCAGGTCTTCTCGGCCAGCTTTTATATATTGGGATAAAGAATCTCTTCTCTGTTTAGTCATCTTATTTAGAAGATCAATTACGCGCACATCATCAAGCTCAACGCGCTCATCAATCTCTACTCTTTTAAACTCAGAAGAAACCAGCCGCAGGACCGCAAGTCTTCGCTTGTCACGCGACCGCATTGCCGTTTTGATATCATCGGCAATCTTCATTTTTATAGCAGAGGTCAAAATTTTCTCCGAATCTAAAAGGAGCTAGTACAAGCGCTCCATTCGACGAGATTCCCGCTGTACTTTCTTTGCGTGCCTTTTTACGGCTGCGGCCGCTTTTCGCTTTCGCACAGAAGTGGGTTTTTCGTAAAACTCCCTTTTTCGAACCTCTGCTAAGACACCAGCCTTCTCGCAGGATCTCTTGAATCGCCGCAAAGCAACATCAAATGGTTCATTCTCTTTAACTTTCACGTAAGGCATTAATTGATTCCCTAATTAAGGCCCGGCATTCTAGCTACAATTTTTCTGCTTTGCAAAGTCTAGTTTATGGCGAAAACTGTAAGAATGTATAAAAATATCAGTAAGATACGAAAAATAAAATAGAGAAAAATAAATTATGAAGGTAATAGGTATTGAAACATCTTGCGACGAGACTGGTGTAGCCATATATGATTCTAATAAAGGCTTAATAGCAGACCTTCTATATAGTCAGATCCAATTACACAAGGATTATGGCGGAGTTGTGCCTGAAATAGCATCTAGGGATCACATTAGAAAAACTATGCCTATGATTCACGAGGCATTAGTCATGTCTAATTGCTCTCCTGAAGATATAGATGGCATTGCGTACACAGCAGGGCCTGGCTTAATTGGCGCATTACTTGTTGGCTCGAGTATTGCCAAATCTTTGGCTCTTGCATGGGGAATTCCCGCATTAGGAATTCATCATATGGAAGGCCACTTGTTGGCCGCCAACTTAAGTGATGAACCTCCCTCTCATCCCTTCATAGCACTACTCGTATCAGGGGGTCACACCCAATTGATGAGATGCGAAAATTACGGTAATTATGAACTACTAGGAGAGTCTGTCGATGACGCAGCTGGTGAAGCATTCGATAAAGTTGCAAAGATGCTTGGCCTTGGCTATCCCGGTGGCCCAGAGGTCGCCAAAGCAGCTAAAAAAGGGGACCATAATCGATTTACCTTCCCTCGACCGATGACGAACAAGCCCGGGCTAAATTTTAGTTTTAGTGGTCTGAAAACCTTTGTTCTTAATACAATAAACGATCTCGAGCATCTCGAAGGAACTGATATAGCTGACATTGCATGTGCTTTTGAGGATGCTGTCGTGGATACTATTCGAATTAAATGTGAACGGGCGCTGAAACAAACGGGTTTGAATAGTCTTGTAATCGCTGGGGGTGTGAGCGCAAACCTGTGTTTAAGGGACGTTTTAGGAATGATGACTAGCAAAAATGATTGCAAACTTTACTACCCAGAAACTAATCTTTGCACAGATAATGGCGCCATGATCGCATACGCGGGCTATCAAAGGTTGTCTATCGGACAATCAGAATCACTGGAGATAAAGGTACGCCCTCGCTGGCCGTTGAATGAATTGGTGGCTACGTGAACGATACCTTAGTAATTGAGAAACTAAAAATAGATACCACAATAGGCGTTCACCAGTGGGAACGGAAGATAAAGCAGACTGTACTTGTTGATCTTGAACTTGAGATAGAAAGATCGAACCCAGCTAATAAGGATCAAATAGAAAATACATTAGACTACACAGCGGTAGCTGATAAAGTGTCGAACATTGTCGAAGGAAGCTCTTATATGCTAATTGAATCTCTTGCCGAGGCCATAGCAAGCAAACTCATCGAAGAATTCTCCTTAATCAGGATCCGCCTGAAGCTAAGCAAACCAAGTGCAATCGAAAATGCTGAAAATGTCAGTATAATTATACATCGCCCAATCTAACGATGTAATTACTCGAGAGATAGGACACTAAAGAGACAGGAGTAGTGAATCCATACTCTGTGCACGCTGGATTCGCATTAAATGCCAATGTCAAAGAAAGAAACTAATTCGTTCGATTCGAGTAAAATGCGTATCGATGCAGAGGAATACTAAAATGAGAGAAGATTGTCTCTTCTGCAAAATTATTAACCAGCAAATCCCAACAAAGCTGATCTATGAAGACGAGACGGTAATAGCCTTCAACGACATCAACCCTCAAGCTCCAGTGCACGCTCTAATAGTTCCGCGTGAACATATCGACACGATAAATAACCTAGAAAATGAGAACTTAGCAGGTCATATGATTTTGACCGCAAAAAGGCTTAGTGGCGTATTAGGGATACAGCAATCAGGGTACCGCCTAATTATGAACTGTAATGAGGACGGGGGACAAACAGTATTCCATATCCACTTGCATCTTCTTGGTGGGAAACAGCTTGGTGAACTCGTACAATGAAAAGTAAACTTAACACTACGGATAAATTCATCTGTGAGTTAGACAGAGCTATCCGGATAAATATTGGTCTTCTCAGCACCTTTAAGCCAGGGCCGGTAAAAACATATAAAAATATCAAGCTTACGTCGGAAGACAGAAAAACCTCTGCCCGACTGATGAGAATTAATCACACCGGAGAAATTTGTGCTCAGGCACTATATCAGGGTCAAGCAATCTCGACTAAAAGCCCAGAAATATCCCAAATGATGAAAAGAGCCGCCGAAGAGGAGACTGATCATCTTATCTGGTGCGAAGTCCGCTTACGTGAACTTGAGTCAAGAGTAAGTTACTTGAACCCGATCTTCTACCTAGGGTCATTTTTAATTGGAACCTTAGCAGGAACCTTGGGAGATAAAATTAACTTGGGTTTGGTCGCTGCCACTGAGGATGGTGTCGTAAAGCATTTGCAAGACCATCTAGAGAAATTACCTGAAAAGGATGATCGGTCAAGAGAAATTCTATTAAGGATGAAGGAAGATGAAAAGCAGCACGCCGATAAAGCTATAGCAGCCGGTGCTCAACAATATCCAACTCTGGTCAAGGGTTTGATGAATTGGGCTTCAAAAATCATGACAAGGACTACCTACTGGATATAGATCGATCGGAGTTGGCGATAGGCGGGTGGTAAATCAATTGAACCCTTATTCCGCAAGGATCTAAACAGTAAAAACTTCGCGCCCCATCGCGATGATCCCGTGGCTTCGTTAATATCTTAACGCGGCACTCAGTTAGAAATTGAAACCAGTGATCAATCTTTTCTTTTTCGTTAATGAAAAAGCCAATGTGATCTAAAGCAGATTCATTAATATCGACGGGCTTTTTGCGCCGATGCAAGGCCAAATTATCGTTTCCATTAGTGAGATAAACATTATCTGAATCTGGTCGCCACTCCACATCCATACCAAGTAGTTTGGAATAGAAATATTCAGCACTTTCGAGATCAGAAGCAAAAATTGCGACATGCCGTAATCCATTAGTTTTACCCGGATGGTCCAATTTATATCTCAACGATTTCATAATCATGCGTAATATCGACACCACCACGTGAAAGCATGATCGAAACAGAACAATATTTTCCCGATGATAATTCAACTGCTCTCTTTACATGACTTTCTTTTAGTTTTTCCCCCGAGATCTTGAAATGCACGTGGATAGAAGTAAATACACTGGGTATTTCATCTGCTCTCGCAGCACGAATATCTGCCACACAATCAGTAACAGCCTGTCTCGATTTCTTCAGCATCGAAAGAATATCAAAGCTAGTGCAACCAGCAAGCCCCATTAAAATGAGTTCCATAGGTCGGATACCTAGACCCTCACCACCTTCACTCTCCGGACCTTCAATAAGAACTGTATGCCCACTACCTGATTCACTGAGAAATTTTACTCCATCAACCCATTTCACCCTTGCCTTCATTGGATCTGTCATGTTCGTTAGACTCAAATTCATAAGTCGATACCGTTTCTGTAATAGTTATCGTTATCGTATCCACTTCCGTGATCGTGGACCAGTATTCTTCGTTTACGAGAAAAAATTACCAAATTAATCCAAAAATTATCGGGGAAAAAGCTCTTCTAATTTTTGTCCGGGATCATCGTGACGCATAAATGCCTCTCCAACCAAAAAACCATCCACACCAGCCTCAGTCAGCCGCAACACGTCATTACGGTTTTTAATTCCACTCTCGCTAATGATAAGTGTTCCCTCTGGAATAGACTCCAACAAATCTAGCGTTACATTGATAGAGACATCAAATGTATGTAAGTCTCTATTATTGATACCAATAAGCGGAGGATTAAAAGACAGGACAGCATCTAGCTCAACTTGACTATGAACTTCAACCAAGGTGTCCAAACCAATACTTCTAGCCAGCTCACTCATCTGTTTAAGTTCATCTAGGTTGAGTATTGAGGCGATAAGTAAAATACAATCAGCCCCTATGGTTGCGGCTTCGTAGATTTGATAGGGATCCACTATAAAATCTTTTCGCAGTACGGGTAACTCGCAGCCATCACGAGCCTCTGTGAGATTCTGATTGCTCCCCCGAAAAAAAACCTCATCGGTTAATACCGACAAGCACGAGGCACCTCCAAGCTGATAACTTTTAGCTATTTGACTCGGATTTAAATCTCTTCTAATAACTCCCTTAGAAGGTGAAGCCCTCTTTATTTCTGCAATCACTCCAAGTCGTCTCAACTGCACATCATGCCTGATTGCATTGACGAATCCCCTTGGACTATCAGTACGTTCCAAAGAACTTGTCTGCATTTCAAGACTAGACTTGAGCGTTTTCTTATACTCAATCTCGTTCCATTTCTGAGCAACAATTCGTTTTAAAATATCGGGTGCATCAACCATTCACTGCAACCTGCTGAGTAAAATCAGTAAAATCTCTCATCTTCTCCATCGCTAGGCCCGTTCCAATGGCATCCCTTGCCATTTCTATGCCATTCGCTAAGGAAGCTGCACCACCTGAAACATAAATAGCAGCGCCAGCATTAAAGGCTACTATATCTGAGGCCTGCTCATTCTTACCCGAAAGGGCTCCATAAACGAGCGACAAACTTTGTTCAGAATTGGCTACTTTCAGAGGCTCAAGCGAACCTCGCTCAAAACCATATTGTTCTGGCGTTATTTTGTAATTCGTGACGGTCCCATTTTTCAGTTCCGATACATTAGTTGGTGATGCAATACTTATTTCATCCAGACCATCCTCTGAATGAACAACCATTACATGCTCGCTACCAAGTTTTTGTAGCACATGCGCCATCGCTGTTAACCATTTCTTATCAAAAACACCAAGCAGCTGGCGCTTTGCCCCTGCTGGGTTAGTTAATGGGCCTAGAAGATTAAATATTGTTCGGACTGCCATCTCACGACGAGTACCGATTGCGTGCTTCATTGCACTATGGTGCGCAACTGCAAAGAGAAAGCCTACCCCAACATTATCGATACAACGAGCCACCTGATCCGGCTGAAGCATAATATTTACTCCAGCTTCTTCGAGAAGATCAGCACTACCACTGTTACTGCTGGCGCTGCGATTACCATGTTTAGCAACTCTGGCTCCAGCAGCAGCAGCGACAAATGCACTAGCTGTGGAAACGTTGAACTTATTGGAGCCACTGCCTCCAGTGCCACACGTATCGAGCAAACCAGTAGTATCAACTTCCACCTTGGTTGCTAGTTCCCGCATAACCGAAGCTGCACCACTAATTTCAGCCACTGTTTCGCCTTTTATCTGCAACCCTACAAGAAAGCCTCCTATCTGTGAGGACGTTGCTTCACCTGTCATAATCAGCTCCATGACCCCAATCATTTCCTCTTGACTAAGGTTCTCTTGGGCTATAACCCTAGCTATCGCTTCAGGCATATCCATATTTTTAACCTCTTGATTATCTTTTCCGCGCAATAAAATTAGCTAACAGAGCATGTCCATGCTCTGTTAAAATTGATTCTGGATGAAACTGCACACCCTCGACAAAATGATCCTTGTGACGAAAACCCATAATCTCATCTATGCACCCATCATTCATCGTCCATCCAGTCAGCTCCATATCTTTTGGAACCTGATCAACAATCAACGAGTGATATCGCGTCGCCAAAAAAGGACTAGGTAAACCAGAAAAAATTCCCAGACCATCATGGTAAATTTCCGACGTCTTCCCATGCATTACGTGCTTTGCCTTAACCACATTGCTCCCGAATACCTGCCCTATACTTTGGTGCCCAAGACAAATTCCAAGAATAGAAATAACTCCAGAAAACTTTTCAACGACTTCTAGTGAGATGCCGGCCTCATTTGGCGTACAAGGCCCAGGAGAAATTACGATGTGATCTGGTCGCATCGCTGAAATTTCTTTCAATGTTATCTCATCGTTTCGTTTAACCAAAACATCTTGTTCGAGCTCATAAAGATACTGCACCACGTTATAGGTGAAGGAATCATAGTTGTCTATCATTAAAATCATCGCTGAATCCTAAGATTTATATCTACTTTTACTAGCCAAAACATCATAGATTTTCCAACGAGATTGATGAATGCAGTCCTGCCTTAGCCAAGGCAGCTGCCTTAAATATAGAGCGCGCCTTATTCAGAGTTTCATCCCACTCTAACTCAGGTAAGGAATCAGCTACCACACCTGCCCCTGCCTGAATATAAAGTTTTTTATTTTTTATAATTACCGTACGAATAGCTATCGCTGTATCCATATTTCCATTCCACGAAAGGTAACCAACTGCACCACCAAATACCCCACGTTTTTCAGGCTCGAGCTCATCGATTATTTCCATAGCTCTGACTTTTGGGGCCCCACTCAATGTTCCCACAGGCAACGTCGCCCGGAGCAAATCAATGCTGCTGATACCTCCCTTGATGCGACCACAAACATTAGAAGCGATATGCATAACGTGCGCATAGCGTTCAACGACCATCATCTCGTTAACGCGAACCGTGCCTGGCTCGCATACACGTCCAATATCATTACGCCCAAGATCGATAAGCATCAAATGTTCTGCACGTTCTTTTGGGTCGGCTAACAATTCCTCTTCAAGAATTAAATCTTCCTCAGCACTACTTCCACGACGCCTCGTTCCCGCTAACGGTCGGACAGTGACTTCATTTCCGTCAAGTCTAGCTAATATCTCTGGCGAGGATGATACGATTTGAAAATCCCCTAAATCCATAAAGTACATATAAGGGGAAGGATTAAGTCGTCTTAAGGCCCGATAAAGATCTAATGAATCACTCTCAAAATCAACAGACATTCGTTGCGATAAAACAACCTGCATTACATCGCCCTCAACAATATATTCCTTTATCTTTTCTACATCATCTTTGAAATTTTGTTCCCCATAGCTAGATGCAAAATCACGTTCTTCTAGGGGAGCATGGATAATTGGTTTTGTGACAACACTAGGAATCCGATTAGTCATCGCTGCCTGCATTTCATCTAGACGAATTTGAGCTTCATCGAGAGCACCTTTTTCATTAATGTGAGTAATTAAATGGATTTTAGCTTCGATGTTATCGAAGACAATCACGTCATTTGAAACCATCAGCAGAATATCTGGACACCCTATACTGTCGGTTAAATTCGTGGACTTTAGTTTTTTCTCCACATAACGGACCGTGTCATAGCCAAAATAGCCAACCAGTCCTCCTGTATAGATTGGTAAATTGGGAAGTTCTGGATATTTATACTCCTGCTTAAATGCTTCTACGTAAGAAAGAGGGTCTTCGCTAATAACACTCTTTATTACGCGTTGATTTTCCTCAATTGTAATGTTGTTACCAGTAACCCTTATAATTTTTTTACTAGGTAGTCCTACTACCGAATAACGCGACCATTTCTCACCACCCTGCGAAGCGGACTCCAGCAAGTAACTAAAGGGACCTCGGGCAACTTTTATATAACAAGATAGTGGTGTGTCCAAATCCGCAAACAGCTCTCTGACTATAGGGATATGGTTGTAACCTTCGTCTAAAAGACGGATGTAGTTTTCTGGAGTCATAACTATTTCAAAACTCTTAAGAAAGCTGAGAGCGCATCGAAGCAATAGTCCGAGCATAGCTGTCGGATTGAAAAATTGCAGAGCCCGCCACAAATGTATCTGCCCCAGAGGCACATATCTCACTCAAATTTTGTACTTTTACTCCTCCATCAACTTCAAGGCGAATATTTCTATCAACCTGATCAATCAGTTTTCGTGCGCTCTTGATCTTCTCCAATGACTCAGGGATAAATGTCTGCCCCCCAAAACCAGGGTTGACTGACATAATCAGGATCATATCTATTTTGTCAAGAACACTATTTAAGTGACCTAGCGGGGTTTCAGGATTGAAAGCGAGGCCACAGCGAGCACCTCCGAGACGAATATTCTCTAATGATTTTTCGATATTATCACTCGCTTCGGGATGAAAGGTTATATAGCTAGCTCCTGCCTCCAAAAAATCTCCTATGATTCTATCGACAGGCTCGACCATCAAATGCACATCTATCGGTGCGAGTAAACCGTAGTTTCTTAAAGACTTACATACCATAGGACCCAAAGTTAAACTTGGAACATAATGGTTATCCATCACATCAAAATGGATCATGTCCGCCCCAGCCTCTAGTACTGAATCAACTTCCTCTCCGAGACGAGCAAAATCTGCCGATAAAATAGATGGTGCAATCAAATACTGCAATTATCCTCCTCGATTTTTAAAGTATATAGCTGTGGGATCCTACCCAATTCCACGATTCAATAAAATCTCATACCGTTCTTTCGTTCCAATATCCATCCAAAAGCCATCATGCTTTTGTCCGGTCACACGCCTGTCAAAGATGGCCTTATCCAAGGGTAAACGCAATTTGAACTTGGCTCCAGGGGCTTCTCTAAAAAGATTAGGCGAAAAAATACCAATCCCAGAGTACGTTAGACGATGTAAGCCATTTCCTACCTTCCTATTTTCCTCAAGCGAGAAATCCCCTTCGGGATGATGCGGAGCATTTTCAACTAAGATAAGGTGTGCCAAAGCATCTCCTAGTTCCGTTGGGAACATACACGGCTTGAAGTCGCTAACAACATCAGAACTGACTACGATGAATGGATCAGTTCCTAACAGAGGCAGTGCATACTTAATTCCTCCTCCAGTCTCAAGCAAGTAAGGCTCCTTAGAATACTCTATAGATACACCCCATCGACTTCCATCTCCCAAAGAATCGATAACTTCTTTCTCTAAATACCAGGTATTAATAACAAATTCATAAAATCCAGATTTGGAAAAAATATTTAACCATCGACCAATAAGTGTTTCACCACCGACCCGCATGAGCGGCTTAGGGATAGTTTCGGTTAGCGGACGCATCCTCCGACCTTCACCAGCTGCGAGAAGCATAACCTTCATGGGCGTACAAATCGATGGGAATTCAATTCAGGTATAATTTTCTGTTCAATCCAACCACAAAACTTTCGCAATTCATGATAACGTTCTTGCAGTTCCATCATATAACCTATGACTAACGGGATATCTTTTAAATACTGGGCTTTTGAGTCGCGAAGATGTAGACGTGAAAAAATACCTACACACTTAAGATGACGCTGAAATCCCATCAATTCAAACCATCTTAAAAACTTTTCTCTAGAAACATTTTTATCTAAACAACCTATTGAAATTAAGCGTTCTCTGTACATTTCCACCCACCCCGCTACCTGATCAAAAGTAAAGCTGTGATAACAATCCTTCAGTAGCGATACCAAATCGTAAGTCACGGGGCCAATCACTGCATCCTGAAAATCAATAATCCCAGGGTTATTTTCAGTAGCAACCATTAGGTTCCTGCAATGAAAATCGCGATGCACAAACGATTGTGGTTGTTCAGCCGCATTGACTAGCATTAACTCCAAAACTTCCTCGAAGCCGGATTCTTCATAGTTGGATATTTGTAGCTCTTGTTCCAAGAACCAGTCCACAAATAAATGCATTTCTTCAAGCAATTTATTTTGACCAAAGTGCGGGAGATCACATTTTATCTGCTGTAAACGCAGGAGTGCAGTCAACGCATCTCCATATAATTTATCTATTTCCTCGTTGTCCCCCAAATTAATTCGATCAAGATAAACCGTATCCCCCAAGTCACTTATCATGAGGAAACCCAACTTAAAATCACTAGCAAATATTTTTGGGGCGTTTAATCCAGTACTTGCAATCAGGGTAGCAATGTCGACAAATTTTTTACAATCCTCTTTGTATGGAGGCGCATCAACAAAAATATAAGATGGAATAGATTCCATCCTAAAATATCTTCGGAAACTAGCATCAGACGAAATAATCTTCAGCTTCCTTTTATCGGAGACTGCTATCCCTCTATATCGGAGACATTGCTGAGCCCAATAATTAAGCTTTTTTTCCCTAAAATCACTCTCCAATACGATCACTTAAATATTTAACCCACCTTAAGATTAATGCATTATCATCACACATCTTTACTACTTTTTGTCGTCGTGGAAAAAAACTATTTCATTATCACAGTAATTATGCTGTTTCCTTCGCTAGCGTTTCCCGAAAGCAAAACTCTATCGGCCGCAGAACGAGACTGGGTGGCAAAAAACCAAGAAGCCGGGGTAAAGATGTCAAGCCATTGCAAAGGTCACTACCTACCTCCAGCTTCATTCATGACACGACCCTCTAAAGCAAAAAAGTTGATTATAGTCACCTCAGAGGAAGTCTTGCACGTGGAAAATGAGATAACCACATTCCTTGGAGAGGTAGAGGTACAGGGCATAAACAGAACCATTAATGCTTCTAGCATCACCATCGACAGCATCAAAGATCACGCTATCGCTTCTGGAGCGGTCTCGATTAGAGAAGATGGACTTTTAATACAAAGTGACTATGCGGAAAGTAATCTCTCTAAGGGCGATAGCATAATGAAGAATGCAACCTTCATATTGCACGAGAATCAAATTCGAGGCAGCGCGGATCAGATAACTTCAACTAATGAGAAAATACTGATAATCGAAGAAGGAAGCTTTACTCGGTGTGAGCCGGGGAATAACTTCTGGGGTTTTCATGGGAAAAATATAGAGCTCAAACGAAATGAAGGCTATGGAGTTGCAAATCATGCAACCGTAAAGATAAAAGGTATACCAATAGCGTATTTTCCTTACCTACGATTTCCTCTTAACGATGAGCGTTCCTCCGGTTTTTTGACGCCAAGTATTGCCCATAATGATGAGGATGGGATGGACATATCGATTCCCTACTATCTC
Source organism: Gammaproteobacteria bacterium (assembly GCA_002690865.1). Lineage (GTDB taxonomy): Bacteria > Pseudomonadota > Gammaproteobacteria > Pseudomonadales > Azotimanducaceae > UBA7455. The sequence goes on from NZGG01000037.1 coordinate 83,819, forward strand.
AACTTTTCCCCGAATTATGATGCAACCTACACATTCCGGGATATAGCAAGAAGGGGTATCGTCCATACTTTTGAGGCTCGACACCTGAGCAGATTCTCCGGAAGTGAGATCTATGCTGCGCACCTCTCAGATGACAAAAGAAATCAGGATTTATATCGTAACAACTATACTAAGCAGGATCGTTGGTCGGTTTATCTTGACCATATTGGGCTTTGGCCATCTCGCTGGACAACAGCAATCACTTACAATGCAGTTTCTGACATGAATTACCTTCAGGATATTGGAGAATTTAGAGACAGGCCCTCAAAGAATACCAATCGAAATCCATTTTCATCAAGGACTAAAAACCCATCTCTAATAAGAGAAGCCACATTGGGCTTTAGAGGTGACGGCTGGAGGGCCAACATTCTGACTCGAGGACATCAGAACTTAACTAGTAATGGAATAAACCAGTACTCAGTTCTACCTCAAATCAACTTCCAAATCGCAGAAGAGATACCCCCTTTTGATGTAGCTTTGAAGGGACAGTTTTCACGCTTTCGTAAGAATGGCAATCACAAAATCACGGGGTCGCCAATCGAGGGCGATCGTTTTGTTATAGATTCAAGCGCCCGCAAGGTCTTTGAGAAACCCTGGGGTTTTGTACATTCGGAGCTAGGCGTACTGATTCGTAACTACAAATTCACTGCCCCTGTGGAAAAATCCATCAACACCTCTCAATTTACGACACCCTATGCATCTCTCGACACAGGACTTAGGTTTGAAAGGCTGTTTTCCTACAAAAAAACAAATTACCTACAAACACTTACACCTCGCATCTACTTCCTTTCTGTTAAACAAGATTATCAACCAATACTGCCCAAGTTTGACTCCGGATCTTATACACCATCCTTTTCTAGTATATTTCGGCGCGATCACTTTTCGGGCTATGACGAATTAAGAGACGTAAAGCAAATTAGTATTGGTATCACTACAGCCTTTCTCGATAAAAGATTAGGGAAAGAAATCTTCAAGATAAGTATTGGTCAAATCAGGTATCTCAATAACCGAGATCCTTTTGTTCCTTCAGAAACATCCGAAATTCTTTCGTCCAAGTCGTCTCCAATCTTTTTGCAATCACGTTTGCAAGTAAATCAAGTCGGAGTAAATGGCTCATATGAATGGGATCCGGAAAAATCCCAAGCCAACCAAGCAAGCCTTTCTATAAAGTATAGAGGTGTAGAACAGCGTAAGATTCTAAATTTAACCTATTCCTACACAAGGGGCAGTAATAACCGACTAAGACGCTTCCAAAACTCTGAAGAAACAGACCTCTCTTTTCTGTGGCCACTCAAGGATAAATGGAACGTTGTCGGGCGATGGAATTTCAACTGGAAGACGAATCAAACTATAGAGTCTCTGGTTGGTCTCGAATACAATGATTGCTGTTGGAGAACCCGTATTGCGGTCAGGCGCTTTAATAAACAAACTAGAATCGATCCAACGATGGTTAATGTGCCGACTCAAGGACCATTTGCTTCGGGCTATCGAACCAATACGGGTCTGTTTTTTGAGTTTCAGCTAAAGGGCTTATCTACCCTGGGAGAGAGACTTGATACGCTACTAGAAAATTCTATTTCGGGATATCAGCCTAGAGTAAAACAATAAGTTATAGGTATTAAAAATGAATCGAACAATAATCTTACTACTGTTAATCATAGGATTTGCGAAGAGCCATGCAAAACCGAGGATAATTGATCGAATAGCTGTAGTTATCGATGAAAAAGTTATCACTAACTCGGAAATAACAGAACGCGTTCAGCTAGTCCGTTCAACGCTGCTTGCAGATAAAAACAGAGCGCTTCCAACAGACGAAATTCTTGTTGAGCAGATCATAGAGCGCCTGATTCTCGAACATCTCCAATTACAAATAGCAGACCGAGCTGGCCTCCGTATAAGCGATAGTGAGCTAAATCAAACGTTACAAAGCATTGCTATGCAAAATAATCTCGACCTCACAGACTTCAGAATGGCAGTTGAAGCAGATGGACAATCATACCCGCGTATGAGAGAACAGGTTAAAAGAGAAATGATAATAAATCAGGTACAACAGGGCTTTGTTCAAAACCGAATAGCTATTTCAGAACAGGAATTAAAAAATTTTCTTGAATCCAATTTGGGTAAAGCCGTTATCGCTGACGAGTATCGTCTTGCTCATATTCTGATTGCGAGTCCAGAAAAAGATGAAGGCAGCACATCAACGCTCAAAGCGGAGGCTCTAACCCTAATTAGTCGAAGTAATGCTGGTGAAAAATTTGAGACGCTCGCTCGCCAGTACTCGGCCGGCCAGAATGCAGCTAACGGCGGTGATCTTGGATGGAGAAAACCTATTCAGCTACCCACTATATTTGCTGATCTTGTCAGCGATATGGAAAAAGATGAGCTTCGAGGGCCAATAAAAAGTGGAAGTGGATTTCATATTATTAAACTAATAGATAGGCGTGGGGCAAAAGCCGAAGGGAATGTTGAGCAAACGAGGGCTCGGCACGTCCTCATAAAACCAAGCGAGATAAGGTCCAATACTGAAGCAAGGGAATTAGCTGAGAATTTACGAAATGAGGTGCTTAGCGGTAAAACGTTTGAAGAGATCGCAAAAATTAATTCAGAAGACCCCGGATCTGCGCTAAGTGGGGGTGATTTGGGTTGGTCTGTTACAGATATATATGTGCCAGAGTTCGAGGCCATGCTTAAAAGTATGGAACTTAATATTATCAGTCCTGTTTTTAAGACCACGCACGGCTATCATTTCCTAGAAGTTACTGGGAAACGAATCGAGGACTTTAGTAATGAATATCAAAAGAATATGGCAGAAAATTATTTGCGTAGCCAAAAGTTTGATGATGAGTTAGATATCTGGTTAAGAGAGATAAGAGAGGATGCCTTTGTAGACATTCGAATTTAGCAAACGTATCTATCATCAATAGAAGAAGAAAATGGTAGCTCGAAAAAGATTTGGTCAACATTTTTTACATGACTCAAGTGTAATTGGTCGCATTATTGATCTTGTCCATGCGCTGCCAGAAAATAATATTATTGAAATAGGGCCGGGTCGAGGCGCTATCACAGATGGCCTAGTAAACAGTGGATGTAATCTTCGTCTTGTAGAAATTGATCGAGACCTTGTCCTTGAGCTCAAAAAAAAATATGGTGGAAAATTAGAAATTCTGACAACTGACGCTCTCAAACTGAATTACGGTAACTTCGGTAAGTGTTTAAGAGTAATTGGCAATCTCCCTTATAATATTTCAAGCCCGATTCTGTTCAAACTTTTCGGATATGTCTCTCATATAGAGGATATGATATTCATGCTTCAGAAAGAGGTGGTAGATAGGATATGTGCACCTTGTGGTACAAAAAATTACGGTCGTCTGTCTATTATGAGTCAATATTACTGTACAGCAGAAAAAATGTTTGATGTGGCTCCAGAGGCTTTCTCACCGCAACCGAAAGTGAATTCAGCGGTGATAAAATTAATACCACACGACAACCCAGATCGATCTCAGAGTCTGATATGTTTGAAAAATATTGTTACCGGAGCATTCAGTCAGCGCCGAAAAACCATACGTAACGCCCTTAAACCTTGGCTAAACCAAGAACAGTTAGCTTCTATAGGAATAGACACTACTCTGCGGCCGGAAGAACTCAGCCTAAAAGACTTTATTAAGTGTGCAGATCTAGTATGGGAACTTCAACAAAAGTGAGCACCTTCGTAATAGGCGATATCCAAGGCTGTTTCGACGAGCTACAGGAACTCCTAAAAAAATGTCTTTTCGATCAACGAAATGACTGTCTCTGGTTTGCCGGCGACTTAATAAATCGTGGCCCGAAGAACCTCGAAACAATGAAGTTTGTGCTTAACCAGAAGAACTCTGTCGTTGTATTGGGTAACCATGACTTACATTTTCTTGCTGTTTCAAAAAAAAAACATACCTCTGCCAGTACCGATACATTTCAAGATATTCTCGATAGTGATGAACGAGATGATATCATTGATTTTTTACGACACCAGAAACTCCTACATTACGACGCTAAAAAAGAATGCGCCATGGTGCATGCGGGAATACCTCCTATATGGAATCTAGCTGAAGCGCTCAGTTATGCTCGTGAGGTAGAATCTGTTCTGACTGGTCCTGATTTTTTATGTTTTCTAGAAGGAATGTATGGTGACACACCAGCGAGATGGGAAAAGACACTTGAAGGCAATGATCGACTCCGTATTATTACCAACTATTTTACTCGACTGAGATACTGCAAAATTGACGGTACGATGGAACTAAAACAAAAATCAAATTTTCCTCCAAAGGGTTTTTCTCCTTGGTTTAAATTCTCTCCAAGAGAGCAAATGAAAATATTATTCGGACATTGGGCATCCCTTGATGGGATTACAGAAAAGAAAAATATTATTGCTCTAGACACAGGTTGTGTTTGGGGCAGGTCACTTACTGCGATACGGCTTGAAGATGGCAAATTATTCTCCACACCAGCCCTCCAAAAATATCAACTATAATTGAAGATGCGATATACACATTTTCTTATCAAAACATATTAAATGGATATTTTTCTTGTTGGTGGAGCAGTTCGAGATAACCTCATGGGCCTTTCGGCTACTGATTATGATTGGGTTGTCGTAGGTGCAGATCAGAAAGCTTTATTAAAACAGGGTTACCGTCGTGTCGGCAAAGGTTTTCCAGTGTTCCTGCACCCCAAGACTAAAGAAGAATATGCGTTGGCAAGAACGGAACGTAAAACAGGACCCCAACACACAGATTTTGATTGTGATGCAAGGTCTTCCATTACCCTCGAACAAGATCTTTATCGTCGAGACCTTACCATAAATGCAATTGCTCAAGATAAAGACGGGAAGTTAGTTGATCCTTACGGAGGCCAGGCGGACTTAAAGGCGAAGGTTCTTAGGCATATCTCTCCAGCCTTTGCAGAGGACCCTCTGCGAGTTTTACGCGTTGCTAGATTTGCAGCGCGCTTCCCTGAATTCGAAATTGATGCAAGCACAATGAGGCTCATGCGAGAAATGATTGATGCCAAGTTCCTCCATGAGTTAACTCCTGAAAGAGTATTCGAAGAAACTAAGAAGGCTTTGTCAACAAGAAAACCACATCGTTATTTTGAGACACTGAAAGATATCGATGCAGATCTGCAACTTTGGCCAGAACTCAAAGAAAACGATATCATCCGTCTAAAGAAATGGTCAAGCAATACTAATCCTGTTCATTCCTTTACGATACTTTCGGGTCTCCTAAGTATAAATACGGTATCAAGATTAACGGAAAGATTAAGATTCCCCACCGTCTATAAACAGGTAAGCATATTGACGATGAAAATTCGTGAAACCGATCTCGCCAATATCTCTTCTGCAGATATCGTTAATATCCTCTATGAGCTAAATGCATTTCGTCTTCCCGAACGATTCAAAGAAGCTAGTACGCTCGCAAGTGCGCTAAATAAATTAGAGAGAACCGACTTACCACATAACAACGAGTGGCCGAAATATCTATCAGCAGCAGCAGCAGTAACGGCAGCAGGTGTTGATTTGACGGTCTCCGGGGCACAAATTGGCCGAGAAATACGAAAAGCACAAATAGTAAGCATTGACCAATTAAAAGGATCGACTAAGTAACGTAAAAATAGCTTCGAACAAACACTAAGCATTGTCTCTAGGACTTCTCTCTAGCGATTGCTAAATGGCCAATATCAGAGCGATAGTATTTATTTTGAAAGTCTATTTGATCAACAATTTTATATGCATTTTGCTTTGCCTCTCGCACAGACTTGCCGAGAGCAGTAACTCCTAAGATACGACCACCATTAGTCACGATACTATCTCCTAGGAGCTTAGTGCCTCCATGGAATACCTCACCGTCATTTTTTAAATCTAATCCTAAAATGATATCATCTTTGTTGTATTTCCCTGGATAACCTCCTGCAGCAAGAACCACTGTAAGCGCTGCATCATGGACAAAATCCACTTTCATGTCAGCAAGACGCCCATCTAATGTCGCATTACATAATTGCACGAGATCCGACCTCATTCTCATCATTAGTGGTTGTGTCTCTGGATCTCCAAGCCTGCAGTTATACTCGATAACATATGGATTTCCCTCAGCATCAATCATCAATCCTGCATATAGAAATCCAGTATATGCTGTGCCTTCCTCACGCATACCGTCAATTGTTGGCCTTATTATCCTATCCAGAACGCGTTGATGAACTTTATCTGTTATCACTGGGGCGGGAGAGTATGCGCCCATGCCTCCAGTATTTGGTCCTTTATCGCCGTCAAAAACCGCTTTGTGATCCTGAGAAGAAGCAAATGGTAAAAAGTCCTCGCCGTCAGAAACTACTATAAAACTCGCTTCCTCTCCTAAAAGGAATTCTTCCACTACAACTTTAGTTCCTGCCTCACCAAAATCACCGTTTGTCATCATCCCGCGAATAGCCTCTTCAGCCTTCTCATGGGTCGAAGCAATAATCACGCCTTTCCCCGCTGCGAGACCATCGGCCTTTATAACGATAGGTGTTTTCATGTTTCGAGCATAGCTCACTGCATCATCAGCCCGATCGAAGTTACCATAGGCTGCTGTGGGAATTTCATATTTCGATAAAAACTCCTTTGTAAAGATTTTTGATCCCTCTAATCGTGCAGCTGCAGCGCTAGGGCCGAAGCAACGTAAACCCGCCAATCGAAAATTATCAACAATGCCTGCAACCAAAGGTGCCTCAGGACCAATAATAGTTAGCTCTATATCATTCTCTTTGGCGAATCGAATCTGTCCATCAATGTCCCATACTTCAATGTCTACATTCGAAAGCTTTGGATCCAACGCTGTGCCGGCGTTCCCAGGAGCAACATAAACCATATTCACATTTATTCCTTGACTTGCTCGCCAGGCAATAGCGTGTTCACGACCACCATTTCCAATTACTAAAACGTTCAATAGTTATCCCAATTCATAGTTTTTTTCAGTAAACCTCGATAGATATTTCGCGATCGCTGAATCATAAACGGCAACATGCTCAAAGGCTTTTACTGCCAACCTAAATCGAGTTCGATAACTTAGGCAGCTATCATTCTCGTATAGTTCTTCCACCACCAAATTGTAATCTGCAATGTCTACTACCACTGTAACACTTAGCATATTCTTCGCAGCGGACCGGAGCATAGCAGGGCCTCCAATATCGATATTTTCAATAGCCTGCTCAAAGGTACAATCTTGAGATTCCACAGTCGCCTCGAAGGGATAAAGGTTAACCACGAGCAAATCGATAGATTTAATTTGATGGCTTTGCATAATCTCGTCGTCCTGCCCTCGGCGCCCAAGAAGACCCCCATGAATTTTAGGATGCAAAGTTTTCACTCTCCCACCCATCATCTCAGGGAACCCCGTATAGTCAGCAACCTCCTGAACTAAAACATCATGATTCGTCAGGAGTTTATGAGTGCCTCCAGTGGACATCAAAGTGACACTGAGCGATTGGAGAGACTGCGCGAAGTTCAGCAAACCCCTCTTATCCGAAACGCTGAGTAATGCATTATTTATTTTAACCTTGTCCATTAACCGGTCCCCAAAGCCATCAGATTAAACGATATCGAACTAATTTTTTTCTGAGAGTCCCTCGGTTTATGCCTAAGATCTGCGCTGTCTGAGATTGGTTATTACCAGTAAACCTTAAAACACAATCTAACAAAGGTGCCTCTACCTCAGCTAAAACTAAATCATATAAATTAGTAACTGGCTGATCTCCAACAAGCTCAAGATAGTCATCAACGGCACTTTTTACTGTTTCGGAGAGCGTTCTATTAGTTATGTTCACTGTCATATAGTCACTCGTTAAGCTGCAAGATTTAAGTTTTTAATAAAATTCACCTGAGATTGCAGCGATTCCAGCTGATTAAAATCGCGCCGCTGTTGATCTACGTTTAATCGAGAAAGATACCAACTGACGTGCTTTCTCGCCACTCTCACTCCCGTATATTCACCATAAAAGTCAGACAGAGCTATTACATGATCCTCCAATACTTGAACGATTTCTTTTTTCGAGGGAGTTTGGTGGCTGGTGCCATTTAGTAAAGCATCAACTTGCGCTGGTAACCATGGTTGGCCCTGGACACTGCGACCCATCATAACTCCGTCTAAATCGTATCGATTTAACAACAAGCAAGCAAAATCCGCTGAATTAATATCACCATTACCGATTACTGGTATGTCTACCGCATTCTTCACCCAGCCAATCATATCGTAGTCAACTGATCCGCTAAATCGATCCTCTCTAGTTCGACCATGCACCGTTATGAGCTGGATTCCTGCGTCTTCTGCAATTCGAGCTACCTTTATGGCATTTATCTGATCCCTAGACCAACCGATACGCATTTTCATCGTCACAGGCACATCAACAGCCTTCACAACAGCGTGGAGAATACGACCAACTAAAGGCTCATCCCTAAGCAATGCTGATCCTGCGAGCCGATTACAAACTTTCTTAGCCGGACAACCCAAATTAATATCAATAATCTGCGCTCCACGCTCGACATTTCTATGGGCAGCTTCCGCCATCTTAGCCGGCTCTGAACCAGCAATTTGTATCCAACGAGGCTCTTCCTCATTATGAAATTGAAGTCTGTACTTAGATTTCTTAGTCGACCATAAATTTGTATCACTGGTAACCATTTCTGATACCAACCAGTACGCCCCAAATTTTCTACAGAGATTCCTAAATGGCTGATCCGTAACTCCAGCCATCGGAGCAACAATAACCCGGCTAGGATGACTATATGGTCCGATTTTCAGCATACGCACAACCAATATTCTCGAAAGTGAATAATAACAATTACCAACGAAAAATCCTTACCTCGTCACAACAGAAACATCATAACCGACTGCGAGTTTACCCGGATCTAAAATCTTCAAGGAAAACCTAACCTCAGTACCCGCAGGAATAAATCTTAGATCCTTAAAATCGCCATCAAGATATTCCTCAGCCCAGAAGATTCGTCCCGCCATAGATGCGCCGCTAGAATTATAAAACTCTAGCTTAATTCCTGGAAATCTTTGTCTAAATACTGCAGAGTTTTGGATAATAGCATCGACAATAAGCGCTTTTGGGTTGTCAGGATCTGACCTAATCAATAAGTCGCCTACTTTCAAAGATTTTAGATCACTAAAATCAGCTAAATGGCACCCCAACAGAGCGCATAACTCTGTCGCATAAATACGATAATTCGGATCAGCAGCATAGCGGTCAAAATTAAAATATAAATATTGGGCAAAGCCTAGAAGGAGAAATAGAATGCTGATTCCCCAACATGCCCCGGACACTTTGGAATCTGACTGAGTCATTGGTAACAGATCGTAAGAATCATCAATATCTTTAATGTCAATTACCTGAAAATCGATTTCGTCAAATTTTGTATGCCTATCTGTATACTTTGATTCTCTCCAACTCGACTGGTCTTGCTCACCATGCAAATGAAACTCTTGACTATCCTTGGAGGCTTCTTCTGAAACCTCCGGACCATCTTTCTTTATATCTGAAGTCGCATAAAATATTGTAAAGCATGAGCCACAACGCAATGCCCCATTAGCTGCAAGCAGTTGTTCCTTAGAGACCCGAAATACAGTCGTACACTTAGGACAAGTCTTTGTATTCGTTGTCATTCTCGTGTTGGATTTTTGAGATGTACTAATTCCCAACCATCATTAGTACAAGAATTACATACTTCGAAAGATTTATAGGCCTGCAGAACTGATTTCCGTTGGGACTCCATAATACCTGACAATACAAGACTCCCTCTTGGTAAAACTGATCGCTTCAGTGGCTCACTGAGAGCGATCAAAGGTTCGGATAAAATATTCGCAATCACAATATCAAAGCGGCCTAAAGGCTTGTGCCCCAACAAAGCTGAGATGTCACTAGCTTTATTTTTTTTAGCATTTTCTTCTGTAGCCGCAATAGCTTGTGGGTCATTGTCTATCGCTACAACATTCCTAGCTCCAAGCAAGTATGCTGCAATAGCTAAGACACCAGACCCGCACCCAAAGTCAAGCAAACTAGATTCTCTAAGATTTGCTTCAGACAACCACTCCAGACAAAGTCTCGTAGTACTGTGACTACCGGTTCCAAAGGCAAGGCCAGGATCTAAATTGACTATTACAGCATCATCATCAGAAACATTCATCCCGTTTGGGCATATCCATAAGCGACGACCAAACTGCGTTGGTTCAAAATATTTTAGCCACTCTCTCTCCCAAACGCGGTCTAAGAGATTTTCATAACCAACTAAGCTAAATCCATTAGTAAGGATTTTCTCGTTTATTCTAACAATATCTAATTCATCAGAGAATAATGCAGACATGCGTACGGTAGGCCAGATAGGCGTTTCTCCATATCCTGGCTCATAAAGCGGATCATCACTACCGTCAGCGATAGTGACAGAAAGCGCACCTAAAAACCAAAACAAATCCTCTAGCTCAATACTTCGCTGTTTTTTAGTTTCTACGGTAACATTGAACCAACTCATTCAAACAACCGAGTGAGAAATTGTGTATTAAACACTCCATCCAAAAAGCTCTTATTCCGAATAACTTCCAAAAGTCTATCTTTGTTCGTACTAATTCCCGAGATCTTTAGCTCCTCTAGCATACGGTCCATCTTTTTGATGCTGCCAGATCGACTTAAATCCCAAGCTATAAGCTTAGCGATAAGAGAATCAAACTGATGTGGAACGACATAACCGCCATAAAGATGCGAATCCACCCTCACACCCGAACCACCAGGAAATATGACGGTAGAAACCAATCCAGGACAAGGATGATAATCTTTATCCTCAGCATTGACCCTACATTCCATTGCACAGCCCTGAAAACTTATCGAATCCTGATAAAAAGGTAGACTGTTGTTATCTGCAATCATGAGTTGGAGTTCTACCAAATCTCGTCCCGAAATCAACTCAGATACAGGGTGCTCCACCTGGATACGGGTATTCATTTCAACAAAATAGAACTCACCATCCTGGTATAGAAACTCCAGTGTGCCTGCATTCCTATATCTTAATTCTGCGACCGCCCCGACGGTCAAACTACAAATATTTTCGGTTTCCTCATTAGTCAGACCCGAGGCAGGCGCCTCCTCAATGAGCTTTTGCTGACGCCGTTGGATAGAGCACTCGCGAGTACCAAAATGAATCACATTACCCAGGCCATCGCCAAAGATCTGCACTTCTATATGTCGAGCATCGTCTAAAAATTTTTCTAAGTAAACAGAATCATCTCCAAAAAAACCCTTTGCCTCTGCCTTCGCGCTAATAACCGCTCCAACCAGTTCAGATTCATTCTTGACGACTCTAATACCTTTCCCTCCACCACCAAGAGCCGCTTTAACCACAACAGGGAAACCAAGATCTCTAGCTATTCCCATGGCGACATTAGGATCAGAAACTTCTACTTCAGAACCTGGCACTGGATTCAAGCCCAGTTTGCGAAAAGTATGTCTCGCTTTTATTTTATCTCCCATTTCGGCAATTTGGAGGGGTGTGGGACCGATAAAAATTAAGCCTTCGTCCTCCGTCATCTGACAAAATTCTTGGTTCTCGGCTAAAAATCCGTACCCAGGATGAACCGCATCACACCCAGAAATTTTTGCTGCCGAGACTAAATCTTGTGCACAAAGATAATCATTTTCGCTTACGCAGAAAATTTCGTCTGTATGCCTTAGATGAAGTAAATCTTTATCAACAGCAGCATAGGCTCCCACAGTTTTGATTCCCAACTCGCGACAAGTTCTTTGTACGCGAAGGGCTATCTCTCCCCGGTTAGCGATAAGAACTTTTTGCATGATGCTGAAACCTAACTAAGGGAAAAATATTAAGAAACTAGGGAGAAACATATCGAAATTTAGATAACGGTGAATAATGGTTGATCAAACTGAACTGCTTCTCCATTACCTACAAGTATCGCCTCGATGGTGCCTGAAACTTCTGATCGTATTTGATTCATCATCTTCATGGATTCAATAATACACAAAGTATCACCCACAGTGATTCGGTCACCAACTTCCACAAATGGAGGTGAACTTGGTGAGGCGGCACGATAAAAAGATCCGACCATCGGTGCGTTCACCGTATTCCCTTCAACAGTCCCTATCGCTATAGGTTTCAGCCCATCGGCTCTGGACTCCTCCCCTGGTGAGACTATATTCTGGCGTGCTGTTTGTCGGGAGATCCTAACACTATCTCCACCTTCTTTGACTTCAATTTCTGACAGGCCTGACTCTTCCATCAGCTCAATCAGTTTCTTGACTTTTCTTATATCCATTATTCCACCTACAATCTACTTAGAGCGGCTTGCGCTGCAAGCAAATAACCCTGGGAGCCTAGTCCAATAATTGAACCAACGGCAATATCTGAAAAAAAGGATCGTTGCCGAAAATCCTCCCTATTATCAATATTAGATAAGTGCACCTCAATAAAGGGTATTCCAACCCCAAGAAAAGCGTCTCGAAGCGCAATGCTGGTATGAGTAAACGCACCTGGATTGATTATTATAAATGACGTATCCAACCTGGATGATTGAACTTTACCTACAAGGTCATGCTCAGCATTAGATTGATAAGCATCAAATTCATGACCAGCAGCTTCTATAACCTCTCTCATTGCTTGGTTAATAGTCTCTAAATTCTCCGAACCATACAAATTCGGTTCTCGCACTCCCAAAAGGTTTAAGTTCGGACCATGAATTACTCTAATTTTTGACATACCTTCATTTTCCTAGAATATGTGAGCGAAATAAGCTTTTTTTTTAGAACTTATAGTTTTTTTATGCAAAATCAAAAATTAAATGTCCGTCTCTGCTGTGGATAACAGAACCCTAATTTCGAGCATCCCTGAAAACTTACAATTAGTTCTTCTTCTAATCTATTTTTTGATGTTAAGGGGAGCCTTACAACCAATTCATCAAAATAAACTTCAACCTCGCCGAAAAAATCATCATAATGTGGCACCGCCACAGGAATATCTGATTCAACTATATCTAGCGAGAAAGCTAACTTTTCTTTATATAGGTAACAACTAGGGGCAATTAGCCAACGAACCTCTATAAAGTCGCTAGTTTTTTCAAGGGAGAGTTGAAAAGCCACATCGACAGGAGGAATCACAGACTTATCTGCCTTTAACAAAGATTTTGATGGGGTTGCTACTAATTCTCCAACGGTAGGCAGTACCATACTCATCATCCAACTGAAAACTAAAAGTTTAGAAAAACTCATACACAAAACTCTAACAATCATACAATGCAAGCGAACACGGTCACTAACGGTATTATGCCTCGAATACTAAAACAACACTTTTGCTCAATCTCAAGTTTATCAGTGTCCTCTTCCATTTACTTCTTATTAGTATGCTGCTCACTAAGCTCATGCCATGGACTTCGAATTAATACTATCGACACAACGAACGTTCTAACTAACAAAACGGAAACCCTTGCTGATCCTAGGGTGGCAAGATTTCTGTCGTTAGCGGAGGATGCTTTTACTAGGCAACGACTAACCAGCCCGATCGATGACAACGCATATTTATGGTATTCACAAGTACTCGCTTTAAACCCAAACAACACCACCGCAAAGCATGGAATTAGTGACATTGTCGAGCAATATTTGAGCTGGGCCATTAAAACATTTGAAACCGATAGCCTCGTGCGAGCACTTGATTATATTGCCAAGGCAAAGTCTGTAGATGATACGCATTCAAATATCGCATTAGTCGAAGCAAATATTATAAGCCGATCGTTAATTCTCGAAACCAGCTTTGCGATTAACCAACAGAAATTGGCTTCAAGACATAAATCGGTAAAAGTCCAAATGCGAGATATCGCAATGGAAATTGATCGACTTAATGCTCGCGTAGTAATTCAGGCAAGAAGCGATATCGAGGGAAGGTGGATTTATAAACAACTCAATTTCCATAGCACAATGCGTATAAGGGCTACTTTTAAAATTAGTCAATCTCCTCAAGTAACACTCCACTACTGAAGTCCTGAGTGATAGATTATAAGCTATATGTATTCAATTCTATGACCATAAAAAAGATGCTAGACATTCGGACTCGAATAAAGAAAGAGACGCAGGCAGCAGGAATACCTTGGAGTGCGGGCATACTATTGATTGTCGCGTCGTCAATAATTGCTGTCCTAGGCTTCATCTGGAATAAAGAAGAAGAACTATTTGAGGTCGAAAACATCACCTCACAAGTTCTTGCAACGAATCAAGCAACTAAAGTGACCGGTAGCACTACTGTAGCTGTAATGATTGAAATTTCTAACAGACTATTAGGGAAACGCGGTGGCTACATCAGTAACGACATTGTGCCTCCAGGAGTATGGATGGATAACGTACCTAACTGGGAATTTGGCGTCCTAGTGCAACTTCGCGATATGGCTAGAACAATGAGAAATAATTTTTCTCGATCGCAATCGCAATCGATGGAGAATCCTGCATTGGTGGTGGCTGAGAATCAATTCTACTTTGATAGTAACAGTTGGATGTTACCCGCAACCGAATCTGAGTACCGGAAAGGAATCCGAGAATTGAACACCTATCTTGTCAGACTGGGTAGTACAGACGAAACAGATGCTCAATTTTATGCGCGAGCAGACAATCTTGGGATTTGGCTGTCTGAAGTAGAAACCCGCCTTGGAAGCCTATCTCAGCGGCTCAGCGCAAGTATAGGAAAACGCCAAATCAACACATCTCTTGCAGGCGATTCAGCAGCCAAACAGTCAACCAATACAAGTATGGAAATACAGGTTAAAACGCCTTGGCTTGAACTTGACGATATCTTTTATGAAGCACGAGGCACAACATGGGGACTAATTCATTTGCTAAAAGCAATCGAAATTGACTTTCAAGACGTTTTAGAAAAAAAGAATGCTTCTGTCAGTCTCCAGCATATTATTCGCGAACTTGAGGCAAGTCAGGAAACCCTTTGGAGTCCTGTTGTCCTCAACGGAAGTGGCTTTGGTATTGTGGCTAACCACTCACTCGTGATGGGTTCACATATATCAAGAGCTAATGCAGCCATTATCGAACTGCGAAGATTACTTGAAGATGGATAATACAATGGTTTTCTATTTGACAACATTTTTGTAACATTAGGCAGCTTTAATGATCTACTGGGCTAAAATCCAGTAGCAAACAACAATCCAACCGGACAACCTTATGAGCAGTTTGACTAATGTGCCACCAATTTTTGGTGTTCTAGGCCTCGTTTGTGCTTTTATCATATACATCCTAATGACCCGATACGACGAAGGTGAAGATAAGGTCAAGAAGATTGCCGACTCTATACATGAAGGCGCAATGGCTTTTATGCATAGAGAGTATTCATACCTTCTTATCTTCACGGTAGTGCTATTCCTGATAATTTTGATTACGGATCTAGGAATAAAAACTGCTCTAGCTTTTGCAGTGGGCGCAATCACATCAGCTGCAGCCGGATACCTGGGTATGTTCGCCGCCACCAAAGCAAATGTCAGAACAACGACTGCAGCCCAAACGAGTGGTCAATCTGGCGCCCTCACAGTAGCCCTTTATGGTGGATCAATCATGGGATTATGCGTTGCTTCGCTGGGGCTAATTGGGCTAGGTTCTCTATACTGGTATTTTGGCGGCAACACCGAAACGGCTCATGCTATTCATGGGTTTGGTATGGGTGCGTCATGCGTCGCTCTTTTCTCTAGAGTTGGCGGCGGAATCTATACAAAAAGTGCCGATGTGGGCGCAGATCTTGTAGGGAAAGTTGAAGCAGGTATCCCAGAGGACGATCCTAGAAACCCCGGTGTTATCGCTGACAATGTTGGAGATAATGTTGGAGATATTGCCGGCATGGGTTCGGATATCTTTGAGTCTTATTGTGGTTCTATGATTGCTACTATTGCAATAGCCTCCACACTGGCAATGACGGCTGAACACGGTGTTACAGCGTTAGCAGCAGATTCAGGAAGAGCTGCTTTAATGTCTCTGCCATTAGGACTGGCGAGTATTGGACTAATTTGCTCCATACTTGGAATTATTGTGGTTCGTATGATGTCGGGAAGGTCTGCAGAAGCAGCGTTGCATATGGGACATAACGCATCAGCCTTGCTACTAATCATTGGCTCATACTTTCTTACTAAATTTATGGGTATAAGTGTAAATATATGGTTTTCCATAATTGCTGGCACGCTTGGAGGAGTAGTAATTGGTTTCGTTACACAGTACTACACATCAAAAGGACCAGTAGTGAAGATTGCGGAGGCGGGTAAAACCGGAACAGCCACTGTAATGATTACTGGATTAGCCGTAGGCATGCAATCTGTAGTTATACCGATACTAGGGATCGCTGCGATTATATATGTTTCTACTGAGTTCGCTGGGCTCTATGGGGTTGGTATTGCGGCAGTAGGAATGCTTGCAACCGTCGGTATGACGATGGCTCTTGACGCATATGGTCCAGTGGCGGATAACGCTGGTGGTATTGCGGAGATGGGCGGTCTCGGTGAAGAAGTCAGAGCGATTACAGATGGTTTAGATGAGGTAGGAAATACAACTGCAGCCATTGGTAAGGGGTTCGCGATAGGTGCGGCAGCGCTCGCCGCTTTAGCCATTATAGCCGCATTTGTCGAAACGATGTCGGCGGCAGATCCATCATTCTCCCTCGAGTTGTCAAATCCAAAAGTACTAGTTGGAATATTTATTGGTGGTGTACTTCCTTTCCTTATTGCATCTATAACTATGACTTCTGTTGGAGATGCTGCAATGGAGATGATTGAAGAAATTCGGCGGCAGTTTCGCGAGATTGAGGGTCTTATGGAAGGTAAGGCAGATCCGGACCACAACAAATGTATAGAAATTGCTACTAATGCTGCATTGAAGAAAATGATTCTTCCGGGCGTTATTGCTGTTTTCATGCCTCCATTAGTTGGGTTTCTTCTTGGTGCACAAAGTCTTGGCGGTATGCTAGCGGGTGCTCTCTTGGGCTGCGTTCTGCTTGCGCTCATGATGGCAAACGCTGGTGGTGCATGGGATAACGCGAAAAAACATGTCGAGAAAGGTAATCTCGGCGGGAAAGGCTCAGAGGTTCATGCTGCAGTTGTCGTTGGAGATACTGTTGGCGACCCATTTAAAGACACATCGGGGCCCTCTATGAATATCCTTATTAATGTGATGGCAATAGTCAGCCTTGTAATAGCGCCGTTACTATCCTCATAATCAAGTTATTGTTCAATGTCTCAGTAGCGCATTCTTTGTCTCAAGGACTTTGGATGTACTACTGAACATCGAATCTTGGTAGCTTTTTCTTAAGCAACTTATTCTCTGTACGAACATAACTTGGCAAACCATTCCTGTAAGGAGGAAAATCCTCACCTTCAATTAATGGCGCCAAGTACTGTCTGCAACGGCTAGAAATACTATATCCATCTTTAGAAATAAAGCTCCGAGGTATTTTGCGTTCTACATTCGCAACCTTAGACAACGAGACTTCGCCAATACTCCAGCGGTAAGGCTTTTCATTTCGT
The DNA here is from genome assembly GCA_002690865.1 of Gammaproteobacteria bacterium. Lineage (GTDB taxonomy): Bacteria > Pseudomonadota > Gammaproteobacteria > Pseudomonadales > Azotimanducaceae > UBA7455. Next base: position 101,419 of record NZGG01000037.1, read on the forward strand.
CGCAAGATGATAGGCATAACTGCATTTTTCCCTGAAGCCGCGAACTCAACTGCCGCCTTACCAACGGCATAGGCTTGCTCTACATCAGTAGCAGATGCAATATGTCTTGCAGACCGTTGAAGATAGTCTGCAACTGACCAGTGACACTTATAACCTTGTTCCCGCTTTATCTGGTCTACAAGAACTGGAGCGACACCACCAAGTTGTTTGTGTCCAAAAGCGTCATCTATGCCTGTCTCTGCAACGAATGTTTCATCGTTGTATTGGATACCCTCAGAAGCCACTACAACACAGTGGCCCACACGATTGACGGTCTCTTTCACCTTGGTCAAGAATTTTTTCTGATCGAATTTAATTTCAGGAAATAAAATAATATGTGGTGATGAGTTCCGCGCAGCTTTCGCTAGGCCTGCTGATGCTGCAATCCAACCAGCGTGCCGACCCATTACTTCCAGAACAAAAACTTTTGTTGAGGATTCAGACATCGCCGCCACATCGAGACCTGCTTCCAAGGTGGAGATCGCTACAAACTTCGCCACAGAACCAAAACCCGGACAACAATCTGTGATTGGTAAATCATTATCAACAGTTTTAGGAATACCAATACAAGTGATGGGAAAACCCATCTCCACGCTTATTTGCGACACTTTATAAGCTGTGTCTTGAGAGTCCCCACCCCCGTTATAGAGAAAATAGCCAATATCATGCGCCCGAAAAACCGCTATCAGCCTCTCATATTCAGCTCGACTTTCTTCAATTGATTTAAGTTTATACCGACAGGATCCGAATGCTGCACTTGGCGTACTTCTCAGACCGCTGATCGTTTTTTTACTTTCCAAAGAAGTATCGATTAGCTCTTCACGCAAAGCACCAACGATGCCATTGAAACCAGCAATGACCTTGCCAACCCTGCGCTCCCGTCTCGCCGTTTCGATCACGCCGCAAGCAGTTGCGTTAATAACTGCCGTCATCCCACCCGATTGGGCATAAAATATATTTTTCGGCAAAACCGGTTCTCCTAGTCTGGATAAGACCTAATTACGGATATCGTATCGCTAAACGAAACAAAAAAATCATCTACCTAATAATTTGAGGAGAAACTAAGAAGTCCACTTCTCTACTATAGGAATTCTTCTGCCTATACCAAATGCAACTTTCGAAACCTTAGTCCCCGGACAAGTTTGGCGTCTTTTAAATTCCATCCTACCAATCAGACTGAGTATTCTTTGAAAATTGTTCTCAGCATTTTCTGAAAAAAGCCATGAGATCAAAAACTGAGTATCTGATGAAATCGCTTGTTCCTGGTTCCTTTGAGCCCATAACTTAAACCCATCGAAAGTACTCACGTAATCTTCAACATACGCGCGCACTATGGGATCTAGTATCGCATAGGATAATAAACTTTCTTCGTCCTTTTGACCTTCTGCCAACTCTGCACTCGGTGGTTTCTTCCAAATATTCGAGGGAATATCACTACACTGCTTCGCAATGTCTATCACTTGGAATTTATATAAATCTTTAATAGGAGCAAAACTAAAATTCATATCGAAGTGCGTGTAGTAACCACATGCTGACTCAGTCTTGTTACCGGTTGACAGAGGCATAGCTCCATAGGCATTACTAAAATGCATTATATAAAGATCTCGCAACCGAGCCTGCATATTCTCATCTGCCACACCATTATAACGTTTAGTTTCTACAACGTTTGCAACGAGATTCTCTTTCTCACTATATATAGAAAATCTTTCGTTCAACATTGCTATAGAAGATTCATGGTCAATCGGTACCTCATAGTCCCAACATCCAAGATTACGATGGAGCATCAAAGCATCCTCTCTAGCGTGCTTCGAACTATAGATAGATGGTAATCTAATAGCATGCACATTCTTGGGTCCCAGTGCCTTGCATGCGAGCTTACAAACAACTGCGGAGTCCACACCGCCACTTGAGGCAACGACCACTTGGGTAAAACCAGACTTAATAACATAATCCTTAAGACTCAAAACAAGGAGATCAAACACGCTCACGAAGGGAATAGTGGCTCTGTAATCTTCAATTGAAGGAATCAGTGGATCAGAACCATTTAGATCAACAACGTCATACGTATCCTTAAACACTTCAGTAGACATATGAAGCAATCTCTGTCCTTGCATCACGAAACTATGTCCATCAAAAATTAATTCATCTTCACCGCCACATTGATTTACATAGACTACTGTTACAGGTGAATCTCTGGAAGAGATCAAATTAAGCCTCTGCCATTCTTTATCGTGCACATATGGAGAACTATTCAAGGTAAGCATAACTTCTATACCTTTATCCCGATATTTACTAAGCGGATTATCAACATAACTATAGTCTTGAGAACCTTTGTCGTTCCATAAATCTTCACAGATTGCTATACCCACTTTCTTGTTAGCTATTTCGAGGATCAACAGTTCATTTCCAGGTTCGTAATACCTCGCTTCGTCAAACACATCGTAAAAAGGGACAAGCTGTTTTTTATAACAGCCGACAACCCTCCCTTCAGCTGCTATTGCTGCCATATTAAAAAAGGGTTTTCCGGGCCCTGCGTTTCGCGCTATAAAACCAAAAACTATATGCAGTCCGGGGAAAGTCCTTGCAGAATACTTAACCACCCTTTCATAACTAATGAGATTCTGTTCGATATACTTTGGATCATAAAGCAGATCTTGACTTAGATAACCGGGGATAGTTAGCTCAGGAAAAACAATCACATCACATTCGGCTTCACTCGCTTTATCGATGCCTACAAGGATTTTTTCGAGATTTCCATCAAAGTCACCCGGGGTTGTATTAATTTGTCCCAGGCAAACTCTCATCCGCTAGGCTTGCTTACGTAAAGGAGATAAATTAGTACAAGCATAACTATAACAGCTAAAGCTTGATGAAGGCTCGCCAATGACAGAGGCACATAAAGAAGAAGAGTACTGACCCCGAGGGCAAATTGCGTGATAAGACAACCACTCAGAACCAACCAGCCCATAACGAGTCGGCGTGAACCACCTAAGGCCTTAAAAAGACCCACAATCATAACCACAAGCAGAACTGCTCCTAACCAACGATGAATAAACTGAACCATAGCACTATTTTCGAACAAATTTATCCAGAAAGGAGACATCATTGTCGCTGCTTGGGCAATAAAATTGCCGTCCATAGTTGGAAAGGTATTAAATCCCAAACCAGCGCGCAAGCCTGCAACGAACGCACCATAAGTCACTTGGGCACCAAACAGTACCGTGGTTACTAAAAGCCACCCTCTCGTTTTCCCTGAATCGGTCACTCCGCTTACCTTACAAACCTCGAGCAAAAACCAGAAGAGATACCCAAGCAAAAACATAGCGAGAAGCAGATGAGCTGCCAATCGAAAATGGCTAACTCGGGGCATATCTACCAAGCCACTTTTGACCATGTACCATCCCAATAACCCTTGCAAACCTCCTAATACAAAAGCGATGAATAACTTTGGGACTAATTCTCGCCTAATCATTTTAAAGTATGCCAGGAGTACTAGGGGGACGAAGAATATTAAGCCAATGATTCTTCCTAAAATACGATGGCCATATTCCCAATAATAGATGAACTTAAACTCGGGAAGCTCCATATCGTGATTAACTTTCTGATATTCTGGGTACTTTTTGTAAGCGTCAAATGCCTCCTGCCAGCCCTCTTCACCAAGCGGTGGGATCACACCTAAGATCGGCTTCCAATCCACCATAGAAAGACCACTGTGCGTGAGTCTTGTCACTCCTCCCACCACGATCATAAAAAATACCACAACGCAGACACTTCCAAGCCACCAGGCAACGGCACGATCAGCTTTACTCATAACTTTTTAACCCACTCAGTTGATAGGATCTTATATAAAAACTTTCCATTTAGCTTCCCCAGAAACTTACGAATCTCGCGAAGAAACAGTTTTCTAAACCCAAAATAGCTTGTAATTCGACGGCCCAAACACGGAGCTTCGCCATGTGTAAGCCAAGACTAGACGAATCGGATATACTATTGAAATTTACTGTGACCAAAGCTTGAAACCTCGTACTATCGACACCTCAACCTACGCTAGCAAATCATTATTTGCTGCTCTGAAAGTGCCAGATTATATGTTCCTGTGGGTAGGAATGGTAACTGCAGCCTTTGCAATGAATATGCAAACGGTGGCCCAAGGTTGGCTCGTGTACGAAATGAGCTCCTCCGCACTAGATTTAGCCTGGGTTAGTCTTGCACAAACTTTACCCACAATTATTTTCTCATTAACGGGTGGCGTTATTGCAGATCGTTTCCCAAAAAAACCGATAATTGGTTTCTCGCCTTTAATCAACGGAACAGCATCCCTTGTAATGGGTTGGATTATTATGTTTGGTGAGGTTACCTTTTGGGATTTTATGTGGGTGGCGTTCGTCAATGGAACTGCAATGGCTTTATCGATCCCTGCACGCACAGCGCTCATACCAGAGGTCGTTGGCGAAAGGCTTGTATTCAATGCAATGGCCTACAACATGACGGCCTGGAACCTCGCGCGAATATTAGGACCTGCCCTCGCGGGCTTTATAATAGCAAAGCTAGCTCAAGGGGATACAACCTCTAGCTTGGGAGTAGGTCTCGTTTTCTTTATCTTATCTTTCTTATATTTTACTGCTGCAATAACTGTCCTTTTTATTAAACATCACGGCAAACCAAGTGGCCTAAACAAAGAATCAGCGCTTGAGGATCTTAGAGCAGGGATACGATATCTTTTTCGCACACCAGTCGTAGCAGGATTGATGCTTCTCACAAGCGTGTCCTTTCTCTTTGGGACCACACTTAATACTCTGCTACCAGCATTTAACTCAGATGTCCTAGCTGGCGGACCTGATGATCTGGGACTACTCCTCACGGGCATGGGCATTGGGGCCATCATCGGCTCGCTCACTATGGCAAAGATGGGAAATCTAAACCATAAGGGCTACTGGCTTTTATCCATCAGCGGATTCTGGGGATTAGGGTTGGTAGGCCTAGCATTTACCCAAAATTTTCTTCAAGCTATATTAATGATCGCGGTGATTGGATTTCTCTCGGCCCTTGCACTTTCAATGAACCGCTCCGTACTGCAGCTGCAGACCGAGCGGCACATGAGGGGAAGAGTAATGAGCTTCGATATGATGGCGCATGGTCTGATGCCATTAGGCTTAATTCCTATTGGTTACATTTCAGAAGTCGCAAGCATTGGCACCGGTCTCGCGACAAGCGGAGGACTTTTTTTTCTAAGCGTGATTATCGTCGCTTTCGTGATGCCTGACTTGAGAGATATTAATACTGGCTATTCAAGAGAACCTGAGTCTTGAAACGAATTATCAAAATAAGGGATTATTAGATCTCTAAACTGAATCATCAATATGCTATCTATTCTAAAATACTTCTGGCAAATCTGTCTGCTGAAATCAGGACCTGAAAGAATTCCGTCTAGAGCGCTTATTCTTCTTCTCATTTTTTTAATTTATGTGTTGACGAATACGGTCGGTGGAGTAATTGCGCAGCCCTCGCAAAGTATCGGGTTGGTCATAGGAATGGTGCTGATAGAGGTTATAGTTTTCACTGTGGTTACTTTGCTATTATTATTTTATAAGAACTTATCCAAACGGCTCATTTCTACATGCAGTGCATTGCTCGGTGCAGGTGCTTTCATAGTTTGTATTCAGATTCCATTTATACTTCTAAGGCAATTCTCTGATATTACACTACTAATATTTTTCTCTGAATCCATCTGGCTAGTTTGCCTTGTTTGGTGGCTGGCGATAGTGGGAAATATATACCACCGTTCAGCGCATATTAGTAAACTTCAGGGTTCAGCTATCGCATTTATCAATATGCTTTTAGTCGCTACCGTAGTCCTGATTGCGTTCCCGCCCCCTCAGATAGTAACTTTTTAGTCTCGGTATCTATGCGTATTCATATTTTAGGGATCTGTGGCACACTGATGGGAAGTATTGCCCTCCTCGCAAAACAATCTGGACATAAGATATCTGGATCTGACCAAAACGTTTATCCCCCAATGAGTGACCAACTAGAACAAGCTGGCATTGAGCTCAACTCTCCATATTCAGCAAAAAGCATCCCCAAGGAAGTTGATCTGGTCGTAATAGGTAATGCAGGCTTAAGTCGAGGCAACCCTGCTTTGGAAATCGTCCTTCGCCAGAGAATTCCATTTTGTTCTGGCGCAGAATGGATCGGGCGTTATCTTCTTGAGAATCGTTGGGTTATTGCAGTAGCAGGCACTCACGGAAAAACTACCACCTCAAGTATGGTTACCTCAATACTCAGCGAGCTAGATATGCACCCTGGATATTTAATAGGAGGGATACCATCAAATCTTAAAAAATCTGCGGACCTAGGTAGTTCTCCCTATTTTGTTATCGAAGCAGATGAGTACGATACATCTTTTTTTGATCATCAATCGAAGTTCCTCCACTATCGACCGCAAACCCTTGTCATCAATAATCTTGAATATGATCATGCAGACATCTTTAAAGATTTATCGCAAATTCAACATCAGTTTCACCTTCTCATAAGAAAAATCCCAAGCAATGGCCAGATCATTTATCCGCCGAGTGATGAAAATGTTTCACAAGTTATCTCTCAGGGATGCTGGAGTACTCTAAAAACTTTTGGTTTCAATGATGCTGAGTTAACAGCAGCTAATATAGCAAGTGATGGCAGCGAATTTGATGTTGTTAACTGCGATAAATTAGTCGGTCATGTGAAATGGGGGCAGACAGGAATGCACAATATTTCCAATGGCTTAGCCGCGATCGCGGCATGCACTCACGCTGGCATTCAACCCAAGACTGCCTGTCAAGCTCTGTGCAATTTCATAGGAGTCAAGCGTCGTATGGAATTAATATATGAAAATCTTACTGTTAAAGTATACGATGATTTTGCACATCACCCAACCGCAATTCATACAACTCTTAACGGATTGCGCTCGCGAATTGGAGATGGAAAAATACTAGCAATCATTGATCCAGCATCGCACACCATGAAAATTGGTACGCATGCGCGAATCCTAGCAGATTCAGCAGCGCCGGCCGACCATACCATCTGGCATGAACCAAAAAATATTGAATGGAATATGAGCGAACATTTGAAAGGACCCAAAACAGAACTGGCGCATGGAGTCGAAGACATTATTTTACGGGTCAAGAAATATATTGCCCAAAACCATCCCTTAAACATCATAATCATGAGCAATGGAGCTTTCGGTGGCCTAAAAAAAGAACTCGTAAAGTTTCTCCAACAACATGCGTGAAACAGATCTTTTTGAACCCGTCAGTCTCTACCTAAGAGACAACGGATATAGCGTTAACGCTGAGGTTGAGGATTGTGATGTCGTAGCTACTAAGAACGATGATCTCATCATTATTGAACTTAAAACTAGCGCGAATCTAAAGTTACTTATCCAAGCAACACAAAGGCAAGCCATCGTCGATAGCGTTTACGTTGCTATCCCCGAACCTAAAAACAAGCGGCGATTTAAAGATATTCAAAACCTATTAAAGCGACTTGAAATCGGATTGCTTATAATAAGCGAGGGAATTTTAGGGGTTCGAGTGCTAAAGGTGTTGGATCCTCTGCCCTCAGTAAAACGAATAAATAGTAAAAAAAAATATGCAATAATCAAGGAAATTTCAGGAAGATCTAAAAATTACAACATAGGTGGAAGCGCCCACGTAAAACTCATAACAGCGTACCGAGAAAGAGCAATTTACATCGCAACATGTCTTCAAGAGCTAGGTCCTAGTTCCCCAAAATTGCTTAGAGATATTGGCGGGGGGGCAAAAACTCAAGCTATACTTTCTAATAACTATTATGGTTGGTTTCAAAAACTAAGTAGAGGAGTCTACAATATAACCCACGAGGGGAACGAAGAATTAAAACTCTATCCTGAATTAAGCAAACAAAGTAAAAAAGTTCTGGTGGAACAATTCACCTAGAAGACAACCTACTATATACAACTATTCCAAAACTCTCTTTAGAAGGCAAAAAGTAACTGCGGAGTGATTACATTCCTGCTAGTATTAATTGGTCTTAGTGATCATTGTTAGCAAATGTTTTCACCCGAACTTTTCTTCGATTTAAAACACTTCTCTCATTCAAATATTTTCTCAAATACACAAACGGTCTGGACACCACTGGCGAACTTAAATAACTATTTAGAAAATTGGTTTAGTAGCCATAGGCCATGTCAAAATGATGTATCTATCGCAGAAACTGCAAGGATATACGGAGCTGTTAGCTTTGGTCCTGGGAGTCTAGTTGAAGACGGTGCATGTATTGTTGGACCTGCAGTAATTGGAGAAGAATGCGAAATTAGGCAAGGAGCCTATATCAGAGGAAATTGTTTAATGGGTGATCGATGCATCCTCGGTCATGCCTCAGAATTGAAAAACTCTATAATGCTTAATGACGCAAAAGCGCCGCACTTTGCCTACGTCGGGGATAGTATTCTCGGCAATAATGTCAACTTGGGGGCCGGTACAAAACTCTCCAACCTTACGATCTCAACGAAGAAAAATATAAAAAGTGGTCTTAGACCCACGCTCAAACTCAGCGTCAAAAATAAAATTATAGATACAGGTCTAAGCAAACTCGGGGCGATCGTAGGTGATAATTCACAAACAGGCTGTAATGCAGTCACTAATCCAGGAACCATTATCGGAAAAAATACCTTGGTTTATGCGAATACGTCAGTGTCTAAGGGCTTGGTCCCAGAAAACAGTATAGTCAAACTTAGGCAAGTAGTAGAAATTACTGAACGAAACACTTAATCTGGCTAACATAGCAGTAATCAAAGACTTAATCCTCCATGACGAATGAACATACAACAGTTTCTTGAGCGAGAGCTTACAAAAGACCTAGTGAAAATTTCGGGAAAAAATTTTCCTGCCATAGTAAAACCAGCCCAGCGTACAGAATTTGGTCATTATCAAGCAAACGGCATTATGGGCGCCGCGAAGGCGCTAAAGCAGAATCCCAGGGAACTTGCGAAAAAGCTTGTATCGAATACTCAAGCACGACCCTTTGAAACAGAAATTGCTGGGCCTGGGTTCATTAATATCACCTTAAAGACCGACTTTATCGCTGACGCACTAAGTGCGCTTCGCTCTGACCCTCTATTAGGCATAACCAAGCCAAAATCTTTAAAAATCGTCGTAGATTACTCCTCACCTAATCTAGCCAAAGAAATGCATATTGGCCATTTAAGAACGACGACCATTGGCGACTCCATAGTCAGGATCTTGGAATACATTGGCCACGATTTAGTCCGAGCAAATCATGTAGGGGATTGGGGGGCCCAATTCGGCAGTTTACTAGCATATATGGATCAACTTACTGAAACAGGCCAATCATTATCGACGGAACTCAAGGACTTAGAGCGTTTCTACCAAGCAGCAAGTGCTTTATTTAAAAAAAACCAAGACTTTGCTGAAAAAGCACGAAATTACGTTGTGAAACTCCAAAGTGGAGACCCTAATTGCATAGAACTTTGGAAACAGTTTATTTCAGAATCAATTCGTCACAGTCAAGTAGTCTATAAGACATTTGATATAACATTAGCGAATAGCGATATCCGTGCTGAAAGCGCCTACAACGATGACCTACCTACCGTAGTGCAGGAACTAGCAAGTGAGCACAGCCTCCTTGTTGAGAGTGATGGCGCAAAATGTGTATTCCTCGATGAATTCAAAGGTAAAGACCAAAAGCCACTGCCAGCGATTATCCAAAAATCTGATGGCGGATATCCGTATATGGCAACGGATCTCGCAGCAGCCAGATATCGGACGCGTGTGTTAAAAGCAAATAAAGTGCTTTATGTTGTTGGAGTAGAGCAGCAGCTTCATTTGAAACAGGTATTCGCAGTAGCAAAAAAAGCTGGATATATCCAAAAAGATCAGGAGTACAAGCACCTCTCTTTTGGAATGGTCCTTAAAGAGGATGGCAGTAGATTCAAGACCCGAGACGGTGCTGATGTTAAACTGATAGACGTGGTGAATGAGGCGATCGAAAGAGCTCTCGCGTTAGTGAGCAAAAAAAATCCATCATTGAGCATATCGGAAAAACAAAAAATAGCTCGTGTGGTCGGGATTGGTTCCATCAAATATGCAGAGCTTTCAAAAAATAGAACTACAGACTATATCTTCGACTGGGATAGAATGCTTTCATTTGAGGGCAACACAGCACCGTACCTACAATATTCGTATACCAGAATTCGAAGTCTTTTTCGCCGGGCTGAAATTAATTCTTTAGAGGGAAAAATTGAAATCACGGAAGAGGCTGAGATTAGGCTTAGCCTTAAAATACTGCAATTCCCCGAAGCAATTGAAAGTACTTTGGAAGACTATCAAGCTAACGTATTATGTGGTTACCTTTATGAGCTTTCAGGTTTATTTAATACCTTTTATGAGCGATGTCCCATCCTCGGATCATACAATCAAACCAGTCGATTAATTCTCTGTGACCTAACTTCCCGAATAATCAAACAAGGACTTGAGTTGCTTGGTATTAAAACGGTAGAACAAATGTGAATATTTCGATAGTAGCGGCTCGATCCCTTAATGGAATCATTGGTAACAGTCTTAAAATTCCATGGGTGGTTAAAGGTGAACAGGCATTATTCAAAAAGATCACTATGGGTGGAATATTGATCATGGGACGAAAAACCTTTGATTCCTTAGGTAAACCGCTCCCTGGGCGAGAAACGATCATTATTTCTCGAAATGAAAACTATAACTGCGATCAATGTAAAGTCTGCTCTTCCCTAAAATCAGCTCTGGTAGAGGCTGAGAAGCTAAAAAAATCTGTGTTTATAGCGGGAGGAGGTCAAATTTATGAACTCGCTTTACCTGTTGTTAACACAGTCCATATCAGCACTATTGAGAAGGAAGTTTCGGGGGATGTACCTTTCCCGAAATTTCCAACAAAAGAATTCATTCTTGCTGAAGAACATAGATTTACATCAAATATCAACTATATCTATCAGCGCTTTGAAAGACGAAAATAGCTCACTAACCTTTAATAAGATAAGTTTGAACTAATAAAAGAATCTTAGCTGGTGATTAAAATTAAGCTTTGTGCTTTAACAAGCGGATCCCGATCCTTTATAAATATTTTAAGGATGAGAGAAACATTATGAATGTTCAATTATTATCAAAACTTCATGCACTAGGTATTAATGAATGCCATTTAAGAGCGTGTAAATTGTTAGAGTATGAAGAATGTAAAAACCTTGTAAGGTCTGAGAATGATATGTTTGGACGCGTTCAACGGATGTCTCCGACTGCACTTTCTTGTTGGCACAAACTTAAACGAGCAGCTGCAAAAGACAGTATAGAACTTCTGCTAGTGTCTGCATTTAGATCAATAGACTACCAGTGCGAATTAATCACGAGAAAGTTAAAAAAAGGCGAGGACCTAAGTACTATTCTAAAGGTAAATGCCATCCCAGGCTTTAGCGAACACCATACAGGGCAAGCCCTTGATTTAAACACCACAGAGTGCTGCCCTTTGTCTGAGGAATTCGAGCTAACATCAGCTTTTGATTGGCTCCAGGAAAATGCTTCGCATTACAAATTTAGCATGAGCTTCCCTCGTAATAACATCAGAGGAATGGTTTACGAACCGTGGCACTGGACATGTCAAATAAGACCCTAGCTTTTGTGCTTCAATAATTTTTCTGCAATCAATCTCTTCTGGTCATCGGATAAATCGGCTTGCCCATTCCCTCCTGTTTGAGATGCAAAAAGATATTTTTCTCTTACAACCTCACGGGTTGAGAAACCAAGCAGCTTTAACTCATTAAAACAATCATCAACCATGTTTGGATTACCACAAATCAAGAAACGATCATTTCCCGGATCGAGTTTGAAACCGCCTAAAACTTTAGTCACGTATCCATTATTTTCGAAATGATTTAACTGCGCTTCATTACGACTGTAACATAACTGTAAAGTACAATTTGTCCAATCCTTTAAAATCGTTACCAATTCATCCGCATAAAGAAATTCGCTTCTGTTACGAACTCCAAAAAGTAGAACCACTTCTACATTATCTGCTTTCAAAATAGATAGCATAGTTAAAAAAGGAGCGACACCTGTGCTGGTCGCTATAAGAAAAAGACGTTTTGGAAGTTTCTTCGGTAGAACTAATCTTCCATAGGGTCCTGCCACTTGCGCCAGAACACCATGATTACAGCCAAACAAATATTCGCTTGCTCGTCCACCTGGAACTGCAGACACAACCAGATCCATCTCTGACTCTGATGCGTCAGTAAAGTTACCTAAACTATAAGAGCGTTCAAACGATCCTTTGTTATCGCAAAAAGTAAATCTCAAAAACTGACCGGGATCATATTGAACTAGTCGATCATCTGTCCTTTGGAAACGAAATTCTTTTGTGCTTTCGGAGAGTTGTCGGATACGTGTCAACTGTGCGGAAAAATGTTCAACCATATATTCGCTCTTTCATTATCACTCAATATGACATAGGCACCATTAAACTCGTAAGGGGTGCAGCCAAAACCTCTTTCGATAGGCAGCTCCTAGTTTACTCAAATACGAAATTAATAGACAATTCTCGGAAATAGATTCGAAGCAGGAAAAAGAATAAAAATGGTTTATACCACCAAGGTTTCTTGAACGATGATCCTAAGATATCGAAGTTCTGCTCTTACCATAAAAAATTCATTAATGCTGCTTGTAGAGCATGAAGATCCAAGTACGAAAGTACGATTTTGGTCAGTTCCAGGAGGTGGAATTGAGAGAGGTGAATCAGAAGAGCAGGCCGCAGTTCGAGAGACCCTTGAAGAGACCGGTTATCAGATAAACTTAATCTCGGGATCAAAAATACAGACCCGTTATCTGTTCAACTGGAATAACGAAGACTACGACTGCCACACGACATGGTTTCTCGCTGAAACAAAAGATATTGAAGTCCAACCAGTTAATGATGAGATTTACCTTCTCAGACATTGCTGGTTTCCTGTTAACGACAGAGGATATCTACTTCAGCACCACGCTGCGATCCTAAATTCCGTAAATACCCTCCTAGGGGGGTCACGAGCACTAATGATGTAATCTTGATTGCGATCAGCTACTCCTTAGTATAATAATCATTTCTTTAATCTAGAGTGTTTAATTTGAACATAAAAGAAAATATCGCTGCCATAATAGAAAAAGAAGCAAATGCTATGAAGGCAATTAATATCACAGATGCATTTGAAGACGCTGTTAATGTCTTGTTTAAGTGCAAAGGTCGAATCGTTACTACTGGTATCGGTAAAGCAGGCTTCATGGCACACAAATTTGCCTCGACCCTTTCATCTACTGGCACGCCGGCTTTTTTCGTGCATCCTGCGGAGGCTGGTCACGGAGACATGGGTATGATTGATAGGAATGACCTCATCGTCGCCTTCTCGACTAGCGGAAAATCCACTGAAGTAATTGAAATGCTTCAAATAGCCAAAGATCTCGGTATCCATGGAGTGATCGGCATTACATCACATGTAGAATCACCATTACGCGAACTTAGCGAGATTATTCTTGATATGGGACCAGATATTGAAGAACCTTGCCCTCTAAACCTCACCCCAAGCGCCACTATCGCCGTTATGCTTGGAATTAGTGATGCCCTTGCCTTGACTCTGATGGAGCTTCGAGGCTTTACCGCATCTGATTACGGTCAACGACATCACAGAGGGTATTTGGGAAGTATCACAAGAGCTACACAAAATTCTGAAGAATTTTAAAGGTGTCGGAAAATATCAAAATATGATTATTGATCCAGCAACAATTGCGCAAAAGTATATCAATGAAGTGTGCAAAGAAATCACGAGGAAAGAACTTAACATCAATATCTTAGGATTGATCGCAACAAAAGATAAACCATCCATCTCCTATGCAAAAGCTACACAAAAAAGATTTGCAGATGCTGGGATCAATTATGATTTACAACGTATTGAGCGTTTAGACCTTGAAAAAGCCATAGACGAAGCAAATAAAAACCCAACTATCCATGGAATCTTTATTTATTTTCCAGTCTTCAATAATCAGCAAGATGATTACCTTCGCAATCAAGTTGATTACCATAAAGATATTGAAGCAGGCAGCCTTTATTGGACAAGAAAACTCTATACTAATGATCGACTAGCCGGTCGTGATAGTATCCACAAAGCTCTCCTGCCTTGTACACCACTCGCAGTTGTAAAATTACTGACTGAAATAGGTCGGTATGATGGTCATCACAAACCACTAGAGCATAAAAAAGTTACGATATTTAATCGTAGCGAGGTAATTGGTAGGCCACTAGCAGTAATGATGTCAAATGATGGCGCAGAAGTATATTCATTCGATGTCAACGGCCCCCTACTATTTGAGAACGCCAGAGCTTATGAAACTAAGATTACCCGCGCCGAAGCATTAAAAGAATCACAAATAGTAATCACAGGCGTCCCGAACAGCGACTTTACTCTTATAAAATCAGAAGAAATTAGCGATGGTACAATCTGTGTAAATTTTTCCAGCCTCAATAATTTTGCGGATGATATTACAACCAAAGCAGATACTTTTGTTCCCAGAATCGGCCCAATGACTGTTGCAATGTGTATGAGAAATACATTGCGTATCTACCAGAACTACCAGGAACAAACCAATGTCTAATCCTCTGTGCAACCTGACTATTAAAGATTACCTTGCAGCGCTCGCCTCAAAATCAGCCACTCCAGGCGGAGGCAGTGCTGCTGCCTTGACAGCGGCCCAAGGTGCATCTCTTCTCTCTATGGTTTGCCAATTCACCCAATCAAGTGATAAATCAATAATAGAGAGAGGAGAGGCATGTTTATCAACTTATACCAAGCTTTTGCTTCTAGCCCAAGAAGATGTAGATGCATTCAATAATGTGATCAAATGGTACAGCAATATTGAGAGCGACGATTATAGAAATGCCGTTAGACAAGCTATAGTGGTCTCTCTAAGTATAATGCGCGAGGCTAGCGAATTGGTGGATGCAGCAAAATATCTATCTGAAGCAGGAAATAAAAATCTCATTACTGATGTAGCTATCGGGGCGAACCTGCTCTCATCGGCTATAGAAAGTGCTTCTGTTAATATGTTGATTAACTGCAAATCGATACCAAATGAAGAATTATGTAAGAAATCAAAACAAGCATCGATTAGGTATCTCGAATCAAGCAATCAACTGCAGCAAGTTTACCTTTTAATTAAACAAAGGATTTAGGACCTTTGACGAAATACATTACGTCTTACATATCCAACGACTGCGCAGAGCCTGACCGCCGGGATACGTTGTAGCCAGTGCCTCCGTAAGTAGCAATTCAAACAAAATTGACCTTGGACTAGGACGATAGCCTGAAGCCCCCTCTGCTAAATTTCGAATTAGTGAATCACTTATTCGCTGCGCATTACCGGTCATCTGAAATTCACCACTACTACCGGAACTATCATTCACAGCACAATGCAAACAAAAATAACCATTCTCTCGCAAGTCTTGTACTTTCTGAGAACTCGCTTCAACAAATATAAAACAATAACCTTCGTCAATAATTGGGATAACCGGGTGAGCTCTAGGAGTTCCATCTAGACGAACAGTCGCTAAATACGCGACTTTACCATCCAGACGTTTCTTGCCGAAAGAAGCAAGCTCCGAAGAATCCTTCTGAAACAGATTCCAAGATACCGCGCCCATTAATTTTTTCCTATTTCATCAAAGAGCTTTACTAGGATTCTCCTAATTATCTTATATAAGTCTTCATTCCTAATCCTGTCAACCACAGCAGCGAGCATATAGATCAAGTTTGAAGCACCGTTTTCACCTTTTTAGTCTTAATCCAAGATCATTATAGCTTCACTCCAAGCATGACTCTTTTTTTCTTGGAAATTCCATTTGAGCAATACTACCCACTATAGCTCTCGCTTTTATTTCTTTACCTGATCGAAACTGTAGGATCAATTTTAAACAGTCACCCTGAACAGGCCTCTCCCGCAGGCCTATCGCCATCATATGTAATCCAGCTGGTTCAAAGTATGCTGTTTCTCCCGGAGCTATTTGCACTGATTCGATATGTACCATCCCAATCATCCCTTGCTGCTTGACAGATCTATGGAGCATCACCAAATTTGCTTGCTCGCTTGTTACCGACTCTAAAAACTCGAATCCTTGGCTTTCATTGATCAAGCGTCCATAAATCGCTACGGAACTATGTTCTTGTGGTGTTTCACGCAACCATGCTTGATTAAAGTAAACATCATTAGCAGATACATTTGCACAAAAAATACAACCAAATACGATAACAGTTCTGAACATAAGGACGACCATCCGAAATAGGCTTAAAGTTTATCATTTCTAGAATTTAGAATTACTGATAACCTCGCTGGACGGGTTATCTTGCATTACCATAGACTTCCATTGTCAGTAACTACAGAGCTTTAGAATGTCAAACGCCTATAATTTTTTCTTCTCTGGAGTCAAAGAAGGAAGTGCTTTTATCCGGAATCCACAGGGTCAGATCCTTTACACCTACGAAGATTTCGCGGCAATAACTGGAATGTACGCAAATTTCCTTTTGGAGACTGGTCTTAAACCAGGAGATCGAGTCATGGTTCAAGTAGCAAAATCCCCTGAATGTCTCATGTTCTACTTCGCCTGTATGCAAGCGGGCTGTATATACGTCCCTCTAAATACTTCCTATAAAACTGATGAACTAGCTTACTTTATCGAAGATGCAAAGCCCTCTATGATCCTCTGCGAACCAAAACAAAGGAATCAATTTCATGAGTTAAGTGATGCGCACATATTCTCCATGGATAGTAACGGCATTATCGATGCTGATCTGCCAAGCCTTGATAGTCAGTTTGAGCCTCTAGATCGGAGTGATGACGACGCAGCTGTAATAATCTATACATCGGGCACTACCGGAAGACCTAAGGGCGCGATGATTACACACGCGAATATCAAAAGTAATGTGGCTACGCTATCCGATTACTGGGAATGGAGAACAGAAGATATTCTCCTCCATGCCCTACCTATATTTCATATCCATGGTCTTTTTGTAGCAAGTCATTTACCGGTGCTGAATGGCAGCCCAATTATCTTTCTAGATCATTTTGACGCAAAGCAGATTGCTCCTTTACTCTACGAAAGCACTGTCTATATGGGTGTGCCGACAAATTATACGAGACTGCTAGCTCAACCAGAGCTAACAAAGCAGTCTTGCTCTAATATGCGGATATTCATTTCTGGGTCAGCCCCACTTCTAGTATCTACATTCGAAGAATTCAAACTGCGAACTGGCCACACTATTGTCGAACGATATGGAATGTCCGAAACAGGAATGAATATCAGCAATCCGATTCATAGAAAAAGAAAAGCAGGCACCGTTGGTTTTCCTTTACCCGGTATTGAATGTCGAATCGTAGATGATAATGACCAGAAAGTAGGAATAAATAGCACTGGTAATTTAGAGATTAGGGGGCCTAACATTTTTAAAGGCTACTGGAATATGCCAGATAGAACCGCTAGCGAGTTTTCTGCAGAAGGCTTCTTCCGAACCGGAGATCTTGCACAAGAGGATGCAGAAGGTTACATCTCGATAGTTGGCAGAAGTAAAGACATGATTATCTCAGGAGGGCTGAACATCTATCCCAAAGAAATCGAGGATGTACTAGACTTTATGGACGGGATAGAGGAATCAGCGATAATTGGGCTTCCTGATCCTGACTATGGCGAGGCTGTTTCTGCAATAATCGTAAAAGATAGCTCTAGTCGAATTACAAGCGAACAAGTAAAAGTTTTTATCAAGGAAAACCTCGCTAGCTTTAAAACAGCAAAGCACGTATTTTTTGTTGATGAGCTTCCTCGAAATACAATGGGGAAAGTACAGAAAAACACGCTTCGTAAAATATTTTCCGATAAGCTTAAATATAGTATTTAATGAATCGCATGTTAAACTGCGCGTTGACCAGCAAGAAGATTCCGAAAAATGAATCTCGGTGTTATCGCTTCAAATCGTGGGACTAACCTTCAAGCAATTGTTGATGCATGCAGAGAGAAAAGACTCGATGCAAAAGTTTCCGTAGCAATAAGCAATAACAGCAAATCACTTGCTATTCTTCGTGCTCGTAAAGCCGGTATCCCAGCCTTCCATATATCTGAGAAAACACACCCAAGCCCGTTAGATCTTGATCAAGCGATATTGAACATACTAAATACTCATGATGTTGATTTTGTTGTTCTAGCTGGATACTTAAAGCATATGGGGAAAAAAACTTTGTTGGCCTTTCCCAAAAAAGTAATCAATATTCATCCATCCTTATTACCATCGTATGGCGGTAAAGGGATGTACGGGCGCAAAATACACGAAGCAGTACTTAAAAATAGAGATACCGAAACGGGTATCACAATTCACTATGTTGATGATGGCTATGATACCGGGGAAATCATTTCACAATTGCGTATACCCATCGATAGTTCAGATTCTGTCACTTCTTTAACGAATCGAATCTTAAAACAAGAACATGAGTTTTTAATCGCTACTTTAAACTGTTTGATTAGCAAGGAGCGCTCATGTCGGAACACGGTCTAATACAGACACCTCTAGCACCTATCGCACTGATGGCATGTGAATCTGGAAGAAAGTTTGGTGAAGAAGTCGCCAATAGACTTGGTCAAAAACTGATCCCTTCAATGGAAACCTGGTTCGCTTATGGGGAAGGAAAGGTTGTTGGCACAAGTGCTGTTATTCATGAAGAAACACCTGGCTGGCATCACTGCTGCCACATAGAGGATGTTCTATCCCAGGTTATCGAGAAGATTAACTCGAGAGGAAGCATGACCGAAATTTGAGGACCTTGACATCCTGAGCCATATGTCTATATTTACTATCGCCCGAATTTTGATAAAATGTGCGGACATAAAGTTATTGTATGTAAAGGTTAGAGTTAAGTTGTTTCGATACCAAGAAACCCGCCGTATGGCGGGGTTCTTGGTATATAGGCTTTGTCATTTGACTAACATGTTCTACAAGCAAAGGGTTACCTAATTGACTGAAACAGATAATACGAAACCAAGTAACGACAACTTTTCGTTTGTAGAAGCAGAGCATGCGATTGCTAGCTACTGGGAAAAAGCCGATATTTTTCAGCGATCACTGCATCAGACTGAAAAAGCTAAGCCCTACATTTTTTACGATGGTCCGCCATTTGCGACAGGACTGCCGCATCATGGGCATCTTGTTGGTTCAGTATTAAAGGATGCAATACCACGATACTTTACGATGAAAGGGAATTTTGTGCAGCGCCGTTTTGGTTGGGACTGTCATGGACTGCCGATTGAACACGAAATTGATAAAGCTCTTGGCATGTCATCTCAAGAAGCCGTAGCGAAATTAGGTCTGAAGGGCTATAACGACGAGTGCCGAAAGATTGTTCAAAGATATACTGCTGAATGGGAAAAAACCATTACCAGACTGGGTCGTTGGGTAGACTTCAAGAATGACTACAAGACGATGGAGCCTTGGTACATGGAGTCAGTATGGTGGGTAGTAAAACAACTCTGGGAAAAAGGACTCATATACCGCGGCGAAAAGGTCGTGCCCTTCTCCACTGCCCTCGGGACCGTATTATCAAACTTCGAAGCCACATCAAATTATCAGAATGTACAGGATCCCGCAATTACAGTTTTATTCAAATTGAAAGATGGAGAATCTTACCTTGCAGCTTGGACGACAACTCCATGGACTTTACCCTGCAATCAAGCCCTTTGTATTAACACCAAGGTAGACTATGTCACTGTGTTAGACACAGATCTAGATAAATCTCTTATCATTGCGAAAGACAGATTAGACTTCTTTACTAAAATAAAAAACCTGGAAGTGATAGATACAATGCCAGGAGAAGCTCTCGTTGGAAGAAGGTACGAACCCTTATTCCCCTACTTTACAAACCTTGAAAATGAGGGTGCGTTTCAGATTTTAGAAGATGATTACGTAAGCACGGATACAGGCACAGGAATTGTCCATCAGGCTCCAGCATTTGGGGAAGATGATTTCCGAATTTGGAAAAAGAATGGATTTAGCAATCCCGTCTGTCCTGTTGACATGGAAGGGAAGTTTACCGAAGAGGTGACTGACTTTGCGAGCACGCACGTCAAGAAAGCCGATAAAAATATCATCAGATATCTAAAAGAGAGCGGCAGCCTATATATTCAGGATGTTTTAGTCCACAGCTATCCCTTTTGCCCTCGATCAGACACCCCCATCATCTATAGAACAATCGATTCATGGTATGTGCAGGTTGAAAAAATTCGTGAAAAATTGATTGAAGTGAATAGCAAAATAAACTGGGTTCCCGCACATATTAAAACAGGCCGAATGGGCAATTGGCTTTCTGGCGCTGTGGACTGGGCAATTTCAAGAAATCGATATTGGGGTACACCTCTACCAATTTGGATAAACGACGAGACAGGAAACAGCATTTGTATAGGCTCACGCAAAGAACTCCTCAAATATACTGGAGCTTCGGTTGATGATCTACATCGAGAAAATGTTGATAATTTGACTTTTGCAATCGAAAAGGAGCCTGGCACCTACAGACGTGTTGAAGAGGTTTTGGACTGCTGGTTCGAATCGGGAGCTATGCCATATGCTCAACTTCATTTTCCCTTCGAGAATAAAGAGCTCTTCGAAAAAGGATTCCCAGCCGAATACATCGCAGAAGGCTTAGATCAAACGCGGGGCTGGTTCTATACGCTGATTGTGTTAGGCACAGCGCTTTTCGGGGTGCATCCTTTTAAGAACGTAATTGTCAATGGCATAGTGATGGCGGAAGATGGTAAGAAAATGTCTAAAAGACTCCGGAACTACACACCGCCTGACGAGCTTATGGAATCCTATGGTGCAGACGCGCTCAGACTTTACCTCATTAATTCCGGATTAGTGCGTGCTGAAGAGCAACGATTCGCAGATACAGGAGTAAGGGACATGGTACGAAGAGCTCTTCTACCATGGTTAAATTCCTTTAAATTCTTTACCACTTACGCTTCTATAGATGGTTGGCTTCCAAACCATGAACACATAAAGATTGAAAATATTATGGATCGTTGGATCTTATCCCGCCTACAATCTCTAAAGGCTACTATTACGTCAGAGATGGAACGATATCGCATCTATAACGTAGTGCCTGCACTATTTGAATTCATAGATGATTTAACTAATTGCTATATTCGATACAATCGATCACGCTTTTGGTCAGAAGAAAATACTGATGACAAAGCCTCAGCATACCAAACTCTTTACACAGCCATAAAAGAACTCAGTACTAGTCTAGCTCCCTTTGCGCCTTTCCTGGCTGAATCGATCTATCGAGACTTGCCTCTTATAAATGATGATCCAGAATCCGTACACCTTTGCAACTATCCAAGTGCAGATCATTCATTAATAGATCCAGTCCTAGAGAAAGCTGTTACAAGGATGCAACACATAGTTTTGTTAGGGAGACAAAAACGTAACCAAGAAAAAATCAAAATAAAATATCCGCTGAGCCGGATGACTATTATCCACGAGGACTCCTCTTTATTAAAAGAAATAGTCAAACTAGAAAGCTATATTCTCTCTGAACTAAATGTAAAAGAGTTAATCTATTCGACCGATGAAAATAAATATATTGATCTCTATGCGAAACCAAATTCACCAGTACTCGGAAAAAGACTTGGAGGCCAATTCAAATTCTTTAAAGAAAAAATAGAAAGCTTATCCCCTATCGATATTATTAAATTTCAGGAAGAAGGTGAAACTACAATCAATAATGAGCAGTTTTCCTCAGGAGAAATTTTAGTATTCCGCGAACCGAAAGCTGGGACAGAAACACTCTCTAATAGATTCATATCAATTGAACTAAATACCGTCCTAACGAACGATTTGATAGAAGAAGGATTAGCTAGAGAAGTGGTAAATAGAGTCCAGAAATCAAGGAAAGATTTAGGATTTAATGTAGCAGATAGAATTCATATTTACTTTGAGGCATCCAAAGAATTAGAGCAGGCGATTGAAAATCATAAACAATATATAAAAGAAGAAACTCTGGCTCTTAAAATGACTGCGGGAAAGAATCTACCAATCTCATTCAAGATTGAAGACTATGAACTTAGTTTGCATTTGAAAGTAATAAATTAGTTTTTCTAAAACATATAGTGATGATATTGATCTCAGCAAGATCAAATGAACAATAATGAGGGGTACAATGGAATAAACGTAAGTTCTTTGTAGGGATTATAATCAAGTCATGGACATGTCGAAGCGGCTAACAGTATGCTTCGTAACCAAACTTAAGTCTGTTTTGACTAATGGCAAAAGGAGTTACTATGCTTAAGCACTGCCTACTTACTATTTCTTTGTTACTTCTAATTAACCAGTGTCTAGCGGCTTCGCTTCAAGAGGTCTATGAACTTTCCGTGGCAAATGATCCGGAACTAGCAGCGGCACAGGCATCATTTAAAGCCCAGAAAGAATTAACAATTCAGAGAAAGGCAGGGCTTCTCCCTAGCGTTAGTATCGGTGGAAGTTCAACCGTGGGAGAGCGTTGGATTCTTAGTAGCAATTTCCCCTCTGAACCATCTGGCTCACATGGATGGAATGCATCACTATCACAGCCCATATTTCGTGTTGACAACTGGTATCGCTTTAGGCAAGGGCAGGATATTAAAGCTCAAGCCGCGGCAAATTTTGCAGTAGCCCAGCAAGCACTAATTGTTCGAGTCACTGAAAGCTACCTCCGAATACTTGAAGCTCAGGCTGCATTAACCTCCGCCAAGGCAGAGAGAGACGCGGTAAAACGACAGCTCGATCAAGTACAACAAAGATTCGATGTAGGTTTAGTCGCCATCACTGATGTTCTGGAAGCGCAAGCAGCCTATGATGCTTCAATCGTTTCTGTAATCGAACAAGAAGGCGCCCAAAGTATAAGCTTTGAAGCCCTTCTGCGACTTACGGGGAAAACTATTTCAGAAATATCGGGAATAATTGAGGAAATGCCAATCACTGCGCCAAATCCTAACACCGTCGAAGACTGGATCGAAAAAGCGCTTAGTAATAACTACTCGTTGATAGCGGCTAACGAAGGTTTAAAGATATCTCAAAAGGATGTCAAGATTGCCAGATCAGGCCATTTACCAATCATTAATGCAAATGCTGTTTGGTCCCATAATGTCACAGAGGGGAGAACATTTTTGGGATCAAAAACGAACAATCGTAGCTACAGTATCAATATAAATATACCTCTGTATCAGGGCGGGCAAATTCGATCAGGAGCACGCCAGGCGCTTTATAACCTTGACTCAGCTCAGGAAAATTTTGATTATCTTCAACGTACCGTCGTAGAAAATACACGTAATCTATTTACTGCAATAAAAACAGATGTGGCTCGAGTTCGTGCCCGCCAGCGAAGTATCGAGTCAAGCCAGAGCGCCCTCGAGGCAACGAGAACGGGGTATGAGGTTGGTACCCGAAATATTGTTGAGGTCTTACAAGCTCAACGGCAACTTTATCTAGCCCAGTTCCAATATGCTAGCGCGCGATATCAATATATTCGCGATAATATTAGGTTGAAAGAAATTGTCGGGAATCTTTCTCCATCAGATGTTTATTCCCTGGATAAGTACATCAAATTGGACGGCTCTGTTAAACGCTTGCCTCAGTAATTAATCTATTAATAGGGCACTTTATTGAATTACAGTAATCTAAGTGCGATGTATATAAATCAAAGGGGCCTGAGAATTAAAATGTTTAAATGGACCTTCGGGATAATTTCCTCCAGTACATTAATCATCTTTTTTCTAGTTTTTTCTAGTGAACAAGGGAATGCCACAGGTTCCGAAGAAAATCCGTTTTTAACAGGTGACGAACGCAACAATATCAAGATATTTAGTGACGTTAGTCCGTCAGTAGTCTATGTCACCAATACGCAGGTGGTTCGACAGCGCTTTTCCTTTAATGCTATGGAAGTTCCTAGAGGTTCTGGAACAGGCTTCGTTTGGGATAATAACGGACTTATTGTGACGAACTACCATGTTATCTATGGTGCTCACAAGGTGCTTATTACCCTTCATGATGGACAAACTTATGAAGCTGAAAATGTAGGTGTGGCACCGGAAAAGGATATTGCACTACTAAAAATAGATGCGCCAAGCTCAGCACTTCAACCGATAATAGTGGGTGATTCATCAAATTTGGCGGTTGGCCGAAAAGTATTGGCCATTGGGAATCCCTTCGAGCTCGATACAACACTTACTGTAGGTGTTGTTAGTGCGCTGGGTAGAGAAATAAAATCATTGGATAATAGAACCATAAAGAATGTCATCCAAACTGATGCTGCGATCAACCCTGGAAACTCTGGCGGCCCCTTACTTGACTCAAGGGGACAGTTGATAGGCGTCAATACTTCGATAATTAGTCCCACCGGCGCCAATGCCGGTATTGGTTTTGCCATCCCTGTAAATACAGTGAAACTTATAGTTCCGCAGTTATTGGCACACGGCCGGCTATATAGGCCAATTCTCGGAATTGAAGTACTGCCTGAATATTGGGCTCGTCGTTTTAGGGTTAAAGGTGTAGCTATCATGTCAGTACAGGATAGTCTCCCTGCTGGCAGAGCTGGTATGGTAGGCATAAGAGAGGATAGAAGACGCAATATTCAGCTCGGAGATGTGATCATCGCAGTAAATGATGAACCAGTTATAAACGAAGATACGTTATTATCTTTACTTGAAAAATACCAACCTGGTGATGAAGTTAATGTAACGACAATGAAAGATGAAAAAATTCATAACTACAACTTGCGATTAGCCGAACCGGAGAATTAGGGTATCTACAGTCTATCTTGTTTTCTAATAGAAAAGACTTAAGCCTTAAGAAGCTATGTTAAAATCATATAACGTAAAGCAGAAAATGAGATCTAAAAAGCATGGAGTGGGACTTATTAAACCTAAGTAACGAGTTCAAACCAGGTATTGCTCCAGTAACGGAATCAAATAATAGTTTCCATATTATCATCTCAAAAGAAGGGATCCTTAAGATAACAGGCGAACAGCCATGGCGCCCAATCAATGAAATAGAGTGGCACTGGCTTAATATCGAGACTTATTCTGATCACTACCTCGGCCAGATCAATGACATTTCTATTTATGCACATGATGTGGAATCTATTCCTGACAATCAGGAAATCTACGAACTGAAAAGTCTGCGGCAGCTTCTAAACGAATTAGATCAGCCTGTATTTTACTTATTAGGTAGAGCGCAACAAATCGTAGAGTGGAATCGTAATCACCGTTTTTGTGGTCAATGTGGTCTTGAGACCATTACAACAAATAAAGATCGATCACGAAAATGTCTACCTTGTAAGCAAATGTTCTATCCTCGTTTATCGCCCTCAATTATTGTTCTAGTGCATCGCGGAGAGGATATTCTTCTCGCACAAAATGTGAATAGCAGAGGAGTCTTTTATAGCACGCTTGCGGGCTTCGTCGAACCCGGTGAGACAATAGAAGAAACGGTACATCGAGAAGTAAAGGAAGAAGTTGGCATTCACATTAAAAATCTCAAATATTTCGCTAGCCAACCTTGGCCATTCCCTAACTCGCTAATGCTTGGCTTTCATGCGGAATATAAGAGTGGTGATCTTATCCTTCAACCTGAAGAAATTGCTGATGCCCAATGGTTCCACTATACCAATCTGCCCAACAAACCCAATCAGGCAGCGATATCAGGCTGGTTAATTGCCGACTTTATCAAAAGAATATCACGGACACATTGATGACCCATCCTTATGCCGGTCTAACACCAGACTCAGTAATGGATGCTGTCGAAAGTCTCGGGTACAAATGCAATGCTCATATCCTGGAACTCAATAGTTACGAAAATCGCGTTTATCAACTTGGCATAGAAAATCACGAGCCTATTATCGCCAAGTTTTATCGTAATAATCGCTGGACAGATGAACAAATAATTGAGGAACACTATTTCACTCAGGAACTCCTAGATAATGAGATAACAGCCATCCCCCCTTTAAAAATAAAAAATAAAACCCTACATCTCTATAACGAGTTCAGATTCTCACTTTACCATCGGAGAGGTGGAAGAGCTCCCGAACTAGACGACCCCAATAATTTAGAAGTATTGGGGAGGTATATCGGTAGGATACACCAGGTTGGAAAGAGTCAACCCTTCAAATACCGCCCAGAAATTTCAGCTCATGAATATGGACACGTTGCCAGACAATTTCTTCTTGATAACCAATTTATTTTTCCAGACATTCTCGAAGCTTATTCAACGATAAGCTCTAATTTGCTTGACGCTATAGATGAAATTCTAAAGGAACCAGTAGAAAGTATCCGACTTCACGGAGACTGTCATATGGGGAATGTACTTTGGCGCGATGATATTCCTCATTTCGTAGACTTCGATGATGCAAGAAGCGGCCCGGCTATACAAGATTTATGGATGATGCTATCCGGGGAACGAGAATCGCAAAGCGAACAAATGCGTCATATTCTCAAAGGCTACCAAGATTTTACGGATTTCGATTTTCGCCAATTAGCGTTGATTGAAGTCTTAAGGACACTACGAATAATGCATCATTCTGCATGGATAGCAAAAAGATGGGATGACCCTGCCTTTCCACGTGCATTCCCGTTTTTTAATACGTCACGTTACTGGTCAGCACATGTACTTGAACTAAAGGAGCAGTGGGCAAAACTATCTGAACCTAGTATCCAAATCTATGTCTGAGCCTTGTTTCTGACTGGATTAGCATACATACTCAGAAAAAAAGGCCTAGCATTTTCAGGACAACCGGATAACCTCTGGCGAAAATTATCTGTAAAATTAGAGTCCAGCGGCTGTTTAATAGCCTCTATCTGTGAGTAAGCCCAATGATTGATAGGGAAGAGCACGAGATTTTCCCTAATTTGTTGATCGATTTCCTTAGCGACATCCTGAGCTGATCTAAAATTAGATTTCAGAGGGCTCCCCACTTTTAAGGTTACACGGCCCTTATACCCACCAAGACCACGCACCAGATTAGCTAAATCCTCTCCTTTTGGCTTTATATAAGCACCATCACTGGAAACAGTGGCCAATTCCACTGCTTTTTGAACATCACACGGATCATATTCGTAGGAAATTGCTATCGGCACTATATTGAGCCGCCGAATTAAATTAGGAAAGTCTAGTTTTCTCTCCGCTAGTGCAAACATCTTTATAATCGCAGGATCAGTTATATCCATTCCATCTTTGGCTCTCCCCTCGCTTTGGGCTATCCAAATTGATTGGCCCTCATCTAAAGATGTCTGGATATACTGCGAAGATTTAAGCAAAGCTGAGTAAATTTTTTTTGTGCCTTCCTCGGAGCGCTTGATGATAAAACTTTTATTCAACTTCATTAAGTCGGTTGCAAACCTAATCTGAACCAGGTTATCCCCCACAGCAATTCTTACCGTATCAAGTCCTGAAGAATAAAGCGCATAATCCAGCAACATCGAGTCTCCTGCGATATCGCGATGGTTACTTACAAATATATAGGACTGCTCTGGATCCAAGTTCTCAATGCCAAAATATTCAAAACCCGAAGTTGTCTCCCTAATAAGATCTGAAACATAATGATAAACAACATCTTGAAAACCTTTAATAGAATTAATATGACCTAGCTTACGTTTAAGGAAGGCATTTACAGGTATACGTGCCAGTTTTGGGGATAACTTAAATAGCCATGGATATCGCCAATTCCCCAAAAAATTAAGCAAGTCAATATCGAACAATAAACGAGATAATACCTGAGGAACCTCACTATCAAAGTAAGGCCTTATGTCATCATAGTGGTTATCTTTCGCCATAATCATTATCCAAAAATCAAAAACAATCCAGCCATACTCATTGACCCAACTACTAATTTACGGACCATTGCACTTGGGATATGCTCTAGATTTCTATTAGTAACTTCCGTGATTAGCACAACAATAGGAAGTGACAGCAAGCTCGTAAAAACGATATTCATAGTCATTTGGCCAGTCAACGTAACCATAATTGTCCTAGTAATACACGAAAAAGCTAGTACCGCCAGTAATGTAGCTCTTATTATTTCATGATTAAGTGGTTGTCTATAAAGGAAATATGCCCATGCAGATCCACCTGTACTGAATAATCCACTAAAGACACCCCCAGCAAAACCAAACAAAAAACTCGATAATTTACCGGAGCGAGCCAACTTTGACGTTGGCCGAAGTAAAAGCAAAATTCCAGCGATAATTACGACAAATCCAAGCAAAACTCGTAAAACAAAATAACCTACATCGCTCAGATATATAAGCAATATCACTCCAATTAACAAACCGAGAAAAAGCGCCCCACAAAGATAATAGAAATAACTTCTGTCTATGTTCCCGTAACTAGTCCTCAGGGCAACACCAGAGTTTACGAGAGATATTAAGCTTATTACAGCTGCTGAAAATGTAATTTGTTCAATATCTAGTATTGTGGCCCCCAAGATTATGACCAATCCCAAGGCAAAACCTGACACCGTCTGAACGAATGTCCCAACGGCAACGAGAAAAAGAAAGCATACAGTGCTAAATTCTAACAATTAGATCCTCAACACCATAGCAATGGAAAAGAAGCGGAATCATTCTAAGAAGACTTGAAAGATAAGCAATGCTAATAAGACTATAGTGGAAATATGAAATCACGAGGCGTGCCAAAATAATGCTCTGGATAACAACAGCACATTTATTATTTGTAATGGCATGGCTGGCTGGCTTATTTTATCTTCCGCGTCTGTTTGTGCACTATGTTGAAGGTAAGATAGCTGGGGAAGATACTCGTAGATTGGTGATTATGGCTACGAAGTTAGTTGGTTTCTCTTTCATTATGGGATCCTTAGCATGCTTTTTCGGCATCTGGTTATGGCTGGGATATGGATTTTCTGGACACTGGTTACAGGCTAAATTATTTTTCGTAGCAATACTTCTTGGCTATCACCTTCAATGCTACCGGTACGTAAAGCAACTTGAACAGGGTAAGATAATCATGAATTCCCTTTTTTTTCGAGCATTTAATGAAATAATCCTGTTAATTATCATCCCTATATTAATTCTTGTAGTGATGAAACCTTTTTAAAAAAAACGACAGATTTTAGTGACACGTACGTAAGATAGAATAAACATAAAAAGGAATATCAATATGAAATATATTAATAACCGAATCGTCTGTTTTCTTATTCTAAATGGGATAACAGCCTCATCTTTAGCACACAACGATCCAAGGCAATTAGATAAAGATGATGATGGGCTAATCTCTCGAAGTGAATTCCAATTACCTGAGGATCGCCATTTTATCCGAAGTGATCTGAATAGAGATGGTGAAATTTCCCAAGAAGAAGTACTACTGGCTCAAAAGAGAGCAGATCGTCGTGATGAGAGACTAAAAGCAAAACGACGAGATAGAGCGCAAAAACAATTCACCGAGATAGATGTTAATGGAGATGACACTATTACCATTGAAGAAGCAGAGAATCATGCGTTCTCTATGCTAGACAAGAATGGAGATGGTTACGTTTCTCTTAAAGAAATGCGTAAGCAGAAGGGATCAAGAAAATACCGTAAAGACTATCAGGAAAGGAACTTTGAAAAGAGTGGTCGATCCTACAAATAAACTCGGATAAAACCAGTATAAATAGAGTCTTAACATGCCCGGATATACAAGGTATTCGCAGCAATAAAGTAGCATGAAGGACGAGTCAGAGTTAGTTCGAAACTTGATTTTAGGAGATGTAGATGCTTACAGTATGCTACTCAATAAGCATCTATCTTCGATCACAAACTACGTAGCGAGAATGATACAGAGTAACGTCGACAGTGAAGATATAGTTCAAGAAACTTTTCTAAGACTTTGGACACATGGGTCAAAGTTTCAACCAGAAAAAGCTAAGCTAAACACATGGCTGCATCATATTGCACATAACCTTTGCATAGACTACTTCCGTAAAGCCAAAAGATTCTCTCTGAAGGAAACGAAGGAAGAACCTGATGGCCAAAATTCTCCTCTGAAAGAGCTAGAAAAACTAGACAGCAGCAAACAAGTAAGTGAAGCCCTAATGCAATTGTCCAACAGACAACGAAGCGCCATTATATTATGTTACTACCAAGGAATAACAAATAAAGAGGCGGCCCTAATTCTAGAGATGTCTGTAAGTGCTCTGGAGTCATTATTGGCTCGAGGTCGAAACAAGTTGCGAGGGCTACTGATGAGAAATATATGAACCATATCCGACTTATTGAAATCATAAATGCGTATGGGACACATTCAGGGAAATGGCCTCGTGAAGAACGAGAAGCCGCAATGGGCCTGTTAACGAGAGACTTAGAGGCTCAATCTTTAATCAGCAAGGTTAGAGAACTAGATTTAATCCTAGACAAATATCGAGTTTCAGTACAAACAAATCTGCGCACCAGAATCCTAAATAATATACCAAGACGATTCTGGTTTGATCGCTTTATTGACTGGGTACTACCCTCACCAGATGGTTTTATAAGCAATTCTTGGCGGCCAGTTTTAGTAGGCAGTCTACCTCTTATCGTCGGACTAATAGTTGGAAACAGTTTATCGACTATAGAGGTTATCGATTCCTGGGAAGATGAAATTTCTCTTGTTGCACTATCCACCTCAAATACTGGTGGTATAAATGAATAATAGCCGCTGGGTGATATTTTCTTTAGTGTTATCGTTAGGGTTTAATCTACTACTTTTAGGTGTGCTTATTGGTAGTTTTATATCCAAAAAGCCGAATACAAAACCCCTGCCAACCAGTTTAGGTTGGATGATTCATCACCTGGACAGCGCATCATTAGAATCAATACAACCACAAATGGAAGCTCATGCTCGCAAGGTCGCACCTATCCGCAAGGAAATGCGTAAGACGCAGCAGGAATTCAGTCGATTGCTTGGGCAAGCGAATCCAAATGATAAAGCCCTCACCAACACACTATCGCAATTACGTAATCATTCAGACGAATATCAACGAGAGATGCATTATATGATACTGGAACTAATTCCTAGATTAAATAAAGATCAGCGGCGGAAGATCATCAAAATGCTGAGGCGACCTCCAGGAGTAAATGTCAAACACGGAGATCGCTAAACTGACCTACAGCGTAAATTCTGCTCTCCAAAGGATCATTAATGAGTCACTTGCCCTGACCCAAGATAGCTTCTTTCAAAGCCCTTACGATTCAGAATGGCCCTCTCCTTGCCAAAACACCGATGGCCTGTGGAAGCCTTTACCCCAAAACCCGCCAGTGAATTTTACGGGACTTTCAAATGCCCTTGAGACAGAAATCCATCCCGATATCTGCAGATACTTTGATTCTTTTTGGTCAGGGAGTATCGAAACGACTAGTCAGGAAGGTCACGTTAGCCTAATCCAACTATGGAATCGAGATGATTTTAACCGCCTCATCAAAAACTTGTTAGGCCATGCGATAGCAAAGAAAAAACAGAAGCATCCACTAACTATCTTTTTTGCTACAACGGAATGGGATTCAGAATTATTCTTAAGCATTGAAAATAGTAGTGGCCATGTCTTACTTGAAGAACCTGGACAAGAACCATTACAAAAAGTAGACGACACTTTAACAACATTTCTGACTCGACTGACTCCAGTTCTTTCCCCTCCTGGCATATACTAATGTTCGATATGATCTTGGGTTAATCAATGAATCAGCTAACTATAAAGCCAGTCGATTCAATCTCTGGTGAAATAATGCTACCCGGCTCAAAAAGTCTCACTAATCGGGTATTACTTCTTGCTGCACTGGCTAATGGAAAGACAGAAATCAGCAATTTATTAAAGAGTGATGATACAAGTCATATGGTCGCAGCACTCAGCCAACTGGGAGTAGAAATTTCTCAAGAGAACGATAAGACCATTGTCACTGGTAATTCTGGGCTATTTAGGCCACCAGAAAAGAAGGCTTTTTTTCTAGGGAATGCAGGAACTGCTATTAGACCGCTTACGGCCATATTGAGCCTCATCCCTGGAGTTTACACCGTGGATGGGGACGAATATATGCGCGAGCGACCAATAGCCCATTTAACCGAGGCTCTTAGCGTGCTAGGCGCGAAAATTAGCTATACAGGGAATGAGGGCTGTCCGCCGCTTTTGGTAGAGGGCGGTCATATTAAGGGTGGCAAAGTTAGTGTGGCGGGGCATATATCAAGTCAGTACTTAACCGCACTCTTAATGTCACTACCACTCGTTAGAGACGAAAGCACTATTAATGTTATCGGGGAGCAAGTATCAAAACCGTATCTTGATATAACACTTCAAACAATGAAGGATTTCGGTGTTTCAGTATGCAATGACAACTATGAGACATTTCGTATTCCGGGTGGGCAAAAATATAGAACACCAGGTAACTACCTCATTGAAGGAGATGCTTCGTCGGCATCATATTTCTTTGCTGCTGCAGCGATAAAGGGTAAAACTATCGTTAGGGGTTTAGGGCAATATTCCGTTCAAGGGGATATCCAGTTTCTAGACACAATTGAGCAAATGGGTGCTGAAGTAGATCGTCATAAAGAATATATTATAGTTAGCAAGGGTAAGCTAAATGGTGTGGATGTTGACCTAAATCATATTCCTGATGCCGCAATGACGATAGCGATTATGGCTTTGTTCGCAGAAGGAAAAACTCGGATAAGAAATATTTACAACTGGCGTGTAAAAGAGACGGACCGAATGACCGCCATGGCAACAGAATTGCGCAAGCTTGGTGCTGGTGTGCAGACCACAGAGGATTCGATTACAATCCAACCGCCCGATCAACTAAAGTCAGCAGAAATAGAGACTTATGGAGATCATCGGATAGCAATGGTTTTTTCTCTCGCTGCACTGGGTGATATCCCAATTACCATTAAAGATCCAGACTGTACTAAAAAAACTTTCCCTAATTACTTCACAGAATTCGCAAAAATTTCTCAATCAAATGTATAAGTCATTAGGGTTGATGGAAACTCCAGAAGATGCACTGGATGAATCGGGAACCTTTACATTTGATTATATTCATCACCAAGAATATCTGGGACAAGCACCAGCTAAAATAGCGGCGATATGCGAAAACTCAAGTGAAAATACCAGGGTCATTCTAGTTCCCAAGGCCCGTTTACCCAGAGTTTTATCCGATGATCCGTTAGAGGCAGTGGCCGCACAACTATCTGCACCGATACTTAGCCTAAAATCTCCTCTACTCCTATCACCATTAACGATAACAAAACCTTGGGGAGAAGAGATTTGGTACACAGGTATCGAAAAGCGAGGGATTTGTAGTTTCAGCGGAATACCTATACCTTGGCTTTTAGACTGCTTCCCAAACTTTTTGACTGGCAATGATTATAAGCCACCTATACTCCTCAAATTGCTCAAACCATCGCCCAGTTCTATCAAGGGTGACTTGTATTTTGAGGCGCATGCAGAAAAAAAAGAAGTCTATGTGGTAACAGAAATCAATCCAAAGGCCTGGCCAGATGGAGTGGGTAGAATTCGTTTCGGATTCAATAGCAAGAAACGTGAGCAATTCGAATCAACAGAAGCCTTCAGAGAAGCTTATCTGAATGCTGTAGAAAAATATCGACGTGTCAGGGTCCTCATTGATACTGGAGGGAAAGTAGAGGCTAATTTAGAAAATAAACTTCGAAAGGAAATGGAATCTTTCACAGAACTACGAGAACTAGAACTCGGTGATGTGGTACAAATCCTTCCAATGACTCCTCATTCCCTTCAACATGGTGTGTCAGTTATTGAATTTCAAACTCCTCATTACGAGAGATATATCCTATCTTTTGCGCAAAAAGTGCTAACCCAATCGCACTGGGATACCGTAACAGCAGCATCAAAACTTAACTTCGCAACAGATATACCCCTTTCTAGTAACGTTAGCGACGTGATAGCTAATTTTGATGAATTTATTGTGAAACGTTTAGAAATGAAGACCGGGGAGTTTTTCAACTGGACTGACCAACGTTATGCAATTTTATTTTGCATAAGAGGAAGGATGCAAGTTTCAGATACTTACATCTTTCAATCCGAAGCATATTTTTTACCTAGAGAGTGTCCAAAAACCCTGAAATGCTTATCTAAAGGTATATCTCTCTTGGCAATACCCAAATAACTATGGAAGTAGTGCACTAACTGCTTGACGCTCTTCCTTTAACTCCGTCTCTGTAGCTAGGATCTTTGTTCGACTAAATTCAGATAGTTCCAGACCTTGAACAATTCGCCACTCGCCGGTATCGCACACACAGGGAAAGGAGTATATCAAGTCTGAGTCAATACCATAGCTCCCATCAGAATATACCCCCATGCTAACAATTTCTCGGTTCGTTCCGTGCACCCAATCTCTCATATGATCGATAGCAGCATTTGCCGCTGAAGCTGCACTTGATAGTCCTCTGGATGCAATCACTTCTGCGCCACGCTGCTGAACAGTAGGAATAAAAGTCGATTCGATCCAAGCTTGATCTACAAGATTACTTGCGCTGATACCACCAACCGTAGCGTGGTTAATATCAGGATACTGCGTCGCAGAATGATTACCCCAAATGATCATGCCATTTATATCGGTTGTATGCGTTTGAGTTTTTTCAGCCAGCTGCGTGAGCGCTCGGTTATGATCCAATCGTGTCATCGCTGAAAATCGTCTTGGATCAATATCCGGTGCATTTTTTTGCGCTATCAGACAATTAGTGTTCGCAGGATTACCTACAACAAGAACTCTTATATCTTTAGAGGCATTCTCATTTAATGCCTTGCCTTGAACAGAGAAGATCTGGGCATTAGCTTCTAATAGATCCTTTCGTTCCATCCCGGGACCACGAGGCCTAGAGCCAACCAATAGCGCTATTTCGCTATCTGCAAACGCCACATCCGGATTATCCGTGGCAATAATTTCCTGTACTAAAGGGAAAGCGCAGTCTTTTAACTCCATAACAACCCCTGAAAGCGCCTCCATAGCCGGTGGAATTTCGAGCAGCTGTAAGATAATTGGCTGATCATCACCAAGCATCTGTCCAGACGCAATTCTAAATACAAGGGAGTAGCTGATCTGTCCTGCGGCACCGGTTACAGCCACCTTTATCGGTCGTTTCATGTAAATCTTTCCTTCTAATTCCAAGAAATAAAATGTACGAACTAGGGTAATACCAAAAACCGCTCAAGACAACTAACAACCAAAAGGAATCCGCTAATTGATCATCTTTAGCAACTACTAAGATCAAAATGGTGCGAGGTTTTTAACTCTATAATAAACAATAAGTTAGAGACAAAACAATCGGCGTGCATTATGCCGAAACTCTTGACTTTCATGAGGTGAATGGTATCGTCACTGATCCACGCCTAGCCTTTATATCGTAAAACAGGTCGTTGTAGATGGTCGTACGAACGCCTCTTTTTCCTTCCTACATCGATTTTAGAGACAATAATTGAGGAGCAGCATGAAACTAGGGGAAACGCCAAGAAGCCCTAAACGCCTTATAGGCTATCCTTTAGCAAACGGGCTATATGATCCGCGTTTTGAAAAAGATTCTTGCGGTGTGGGTTTTGTGGCCAATGTAAAAGGGAAAGCTAGTCACCAAATCATGCTGGATGCATACCACATGAATTCTCGTATGGATCACAGAGGTGGATGTGGTTTTGAAGAAAATACTGGAGATGGGGCAGGTATTTTAACGGGCCTCCCCCATTCGTTTTTCGAAGAGATTATAAAAGAAATGTCGATCTCTCTTCCCAACTCAGGGCTTTATGCAGTAGGTAATATTTTCCTTCCCCAAAGCAAAAGTGAGCGTCAATTTTGTAAACGAACCATTGAGGCGGTCATTGCCGATGAAGGGCAGCGTTTCCTTGCGTGGAGAGCGGTTCCTATTAACATTGAAGCAGCAAACGTGGGTCCGGCGGCAATAAATTCAATGCCCGTTATCGAGCAACTTTTTATAGGGGCATCTTCAGACGACGAAGAGACCTTCGAGCGTACTCTTTATCTGATTCGCAAGGTGTTTAGCCGGATTTTACGTCACGAAAGTAATCTCGCGGAATCACAACACTTATATGCATGTAGTTTGTCCAGTAGGATAATAGTTTATAAAGGAATGCTAACTCCTGGACAACTGTTCCCCTTCTTCCCCGATTTAGAGAACCGAAACTATAAAACGCATCTTGCAATGGTGCATTCTCGTTTTTCCACTAATACCTTTCCTTCATGGGATAGAGCGCAACCAAATCGGTTTATGGCCCACAATGGAGAAATCAATACACTCCGCGGTAATGTCAATATGATGACCGCACGACAAGGAGTGGCTAAGTCTTCAAAATTAATAGATACGAACAAGCTCTTTCCTATTATCGAACCGGACTGCTCTGATTCCGGTAGCTTCGATAACGTTCTTGAGTTTTTATTAATGTCAGGAAGAAGCCTTCAGGAAGCGCTCATGATGATGGTTCCTGAAGCATGGCAAGGCGATAAAGAAATGGAAGCGGAAAAACGCCACTTCTACGAATTTCACTCCGCAGTTATGGAACCGTGGGATGGACCAGCATCAATTGCCTTCACTGATGGTAAGTGTATAGGTGCCGTACTTGATCGCAATGGCCTACGTCCCTCGCGTTATTACTTAACTTCTGACGATAGGGTGATAATGGCTTCTGAGGTTGGTGTGCTCCCTGTTGAGCCCTCTGCTGTTATAGCAAAAGGTAGATTAGAACCAGGACGAATGTTCTTGCTGGACTTCGACCAAGGACGAATGATTCCTGATATCGAGCTTAAAACCGAATTTGCGAAAAAAAGACCTTACGGCAAATGGCTCAAGCAACAAAAGTTATTGCTCTCTGATCTCCATGTGGAATTTAAAGAGAAGCTAATGGATAAAAGCACTTTGCTCTCTATGATGCAGGCTTTTGGCTACACTCAAGAGACTATGCAATTTATGCTTCTACCTCTCGTAACCGAAGCTCGAGACCCGTTAGGTTCAATGGGCAACGATTCAGCACTCGCGTGCTTATCAGATAAGTCACGAATGTTATATGACTACTTCAAGCAACTATTTGCTCAGATTACTAATCCCCCAATAGATTCAATACGGGAGCGGGTAGTCATGTCTTTGGAATGCTTCATAGGGCCAGAAGGAAACGTATTAGACACCCATGAGAAGCAGGCTAATCGGCTACTCATTCCCCACCCTATTCTCTCGAATAAAGAAATGAAACAAATAAAGGTTATGGACTATCGTGGGTGGCGGTCCTTTCTGATAGACATCACCTTTGATAAGGCCGGTGGCCAAAAAGAGATGCATGACACTCTTGATAAGATTTGTAAAGAAGCATCGGATGCAATTCAAAATGGTTATTCGCTGATCATTTTATCCGACCGTAATATGTGCTCAACCCGCATGGCTATTAGTTCGCTTGCAGCTTGTGGAGCGATACACCATCATCTTGTGAACACTCACCAACGAACCCAAATCGGCATCATCGTTGAGACAGGTGAAGCAAGAGAGGTACACCACCATTGCTTGCTTACTGGCTTCGGTGCCGATGCAATAAATCCTTATTTGGCATTCGATGCGCTTATGCAAGCACAGAAGGACAATCTGCTTGATCCAAAGAAGTTCCCAGATATGAATACGATAGTAGCAGCTTATAAAAGTGGTGTGGGATATGGGATTTTAAAGGTAATGGCCAAGATGGGTATTTCTACTTTACAGTCTTATAAGAGCGCTCAGATTTTTGAAGCTATCGGGCTCGCAGAGGACATTATTGATCGATGTTTTAAAGGTACTGCTAGCCGAATCGAAGGCGTCAGTTTCTCTGTACTCTACGAGGAAATGAAGAGAAGGCATGAGATTGGTTATCCGTCCCAGGAAGGACTGATAAAGGATAGCCTTCCCAACCCAGGCGACATTCATTGGCGAAAAAATGGTGATACCCATATGTGGGATCCACAGACAATTGCTAATTTACAGTTAGCGGTAAGAACCGATAGTAATGATTCTTACCAAAGATTCTCTGATCATGCAAATGAGGTAGCCACTAGAAATGCTACTCTTCGAGGTTTGTTGAAATTTAAAGAATCGAAAAGTATCGATATCGAAGACGTAGAACCTGCTCAAGAAATCGTGAAAAGGTTTTGTACAGGCGCAATGTCTTTTGGTTCAATCTCTGCAGAAAGTCACGAAGCATTAGCGATAGCAATGAACAGAATTGGTGGAAAATCTAATACAGGTGAGGGGGGCGAGGATTCAGATCGATTTACGCGGCTCGCTAATGGTGATTCAAAGCGCTCCGCTATCAAACAGGTAGCGTCTGGACGATTTGGTGTGACCATTTGGTACCTTGCGAATGCCGATGAGTTGCAAATAAAAATAGTTCAAGGAGCAAAACCGGGCGAGGGAGGGGAATTGCCCGGAGGAAAAGTTGACAATATCATAGCAAAGATAAGGCATTCTACCCCTGGTGTCGGCCTCATTAGCCCCCCTCCTCACCACGACATCTACTCAATTGAGGATATTGCGCAACTGATTCATGACCTAAAAAATGCTAATCGTGATGCGCGAATAAGTGTCAAATTAGGTTCAGAGATAGGCGTCGGAACAATCGCTGCAGGAGTAACAAAGGCAAAGACCGACCACCTTGTAATTGCAGGACACGACGGAGGCACAGGTGCGTCCGCAATTACATCGATTAAGCATGCCGGGCTTCCATGGGAACTTGGGCTCGCGGAAACACATCAAACCCTGGTGATGAACAATCTGCGTTCCAGAGTAGTGCTTCAAACAGATGGGCAAATCAAGACAGGTCGAGATGTGGCAATAGCTGTTCTACTTGGGGCAGAAGAGGTAGGTTTTGCAACAGCACCTCTAGTCTCGCTAGGATGTATTATGATGAGAAAGTGTCACCTGAATACCTGCCCAGTAGGAATTGCTACTCAGGATCCAGATCTCCGCCAGAAATTTAATGGTAAACCTGAATATGTGGTCAACTATTTATTTCTGGTTGCAGAAGAACTCCGGCAAATTATGGCAACACTCGGTTTTAGGACCGTTAATGACATGATAGGTAGAGTCGATATGTTGGAAACAGATTCTGCAATCGATCATTGGAAAGCGCAAGGACTCGATCTAAGTAAGATACTGACACCTGCTAAAGTTGTATATGAAAATACTGAGGTATATCAAACAATTGATCAAGACCATGGCCTTGAACGCGCATTGGATATGAAACTAATAAAGCTTGCTCAAGCAGCCATAAAAGAAGGTAAACCTGTAAAAATAGAACTTCCTATAGTTAATACCAATCGCACAGTAGGTACGATGTTATCTCATGAGGTAGCTAAAGCAACTAACGGCGAACTTTTGCCTGCAGATACTATTAAAATCAACCTTTCTGGGTCTGCTGGGCAAAGCATTGGCGCATGGCTTGCAACAGGAATAACAATTAAAGTAGAGGGTGATGCTAATGATTACGTGGGTAAAGGGTTATCAGGAGGGAAACTTATAATTTATCCTCCAAAACAAAGCCCCTTTGTTGCAGAAGATAATATACTTATTGGTAACGTCGCACTCTATGGAGCAACTAGTGGTGAAGCGTATTTTCGAGGAATTGCGGCTGAAAGATTTTGTGTGAGAAATAGCGGAGCTTCTGCAGTAGTGGAAGGATTAGGAGATCACGGCTGCGAGTATATGACTGGTGGTAGAGTGGTAGTGCTGGGTAAAACTGGACGCAACTTTGGCGCCGGTATGAGCGGAGGAATCGCTTATGTCCTCGATAGATCAGGGGAATTTGATTCACAATGTAATAAGGGTACGCTAGAGCTAGAACGTTTAGAATCAGATTCAGATGTTATGGAGTGCAGACAAATGATTGAGAAACACTTGAATTATACGGGTTCAACAGTCGCAAAATCAGTCATAGAGAATTGGGAGAAAGAGTTGTCTTTTTTCGTAAAAGTCATGCCAATAGATTACAAGCGCGCACTGCTAGAAAATGCAGCCGCTTAAGCAAAATAGTCAGTAACAGAGAATATGGGAAAGCCAACAGGATTCAAGGAAATCGGTCGAGAGGTCGAGCCCTATCGAGATGAACATGCAAGGCTCTTAGATTTCAAAGAGCTCTACACTCCGCACAAGGATGCTCATCTTTCAAGCCAAGGATCACGCTGCATGGACTGTGGGGTACCATTTTGCCAATCTGACAATGGATGCCCGATACACAACTTGATACCCGAATGGAACGACTTGGTATATCAGAATCGCTGGAAGGATGCATTAGATAGACTCCATAAAACTAACAATTTCCCCGAATTTACTGGTAGGGTTTGCCCTGCACCATGTGAAGGAGCATGTGTACTTGGCATTACAAGCCCACCAGTAACAATAAAAAATATTGAGAACTCAATAATTGACCGCGGCTTTGCTGAGGGATGGGTAAAAGCAGAGCCTCCTAAAGAGCGTACGGGTAAATCTATTGCCGTAGTGGGCTCAGGGCCATCCGGTTTGGCGGCCGCTGCTCAACTAAATCGGGCTGGTCATACTGTTAACGTTTATGAGCGGGCAGATCGTATTGGTGGCCTTCTAATGTACGGAATACCCAATATGAAACTTGATAAAAACATTGTAGAGCGGCGAGTTAACCTAATGTGTGAGGAAGGCGTTGAATTTCACATCAATTCCGATGTAGGAAGAAATATTGATGTCCAAGCGCTCATCGATCAGAACGATGCGGTCTTATTAGCGCTAGGAGCTACAGAGGCTAGAGATCTACCGATAGCAAACCGCGAAGGGCCTGGTGTCCATAAAGCTATGGAGTTTCTTACCTTGAATACCAAGAGCTTGCTTGATTCAAAACATAAAGATGGAAATTATATTTCTGCTAAAGATAAAGATGTTATTGTAATCGGGGGAGGCGATACCGGTACTGACTGTATAGGAACAGCTATGAGACACGGGTGTAAGTCGCTGATCAACTTCGAGTTGCTTCCGAAACCACCGGCCGTCCGTGCGCCTGAAAACCCGTGGCCTCTGTATCCCCGAATACATCGGGTAGACTACGGCCATGCTGAAGTAAATGCCAAATTTGGTCACGATCCAAGGGTATATTCAATCATGAGCCAAGAATTTGTGCGAGATAAAAAAGATAGGCTATTAGGTATCAAGACAATCAATGTAGATGCAAAACTGGAACCCATCACCGGTACAGAGAAAACATGGAATGCGGATTTGATTTTCCTATCAATGGGGTTTCTGAGACCTGAACATTATATAAATAAAAAACTTGGCTTAGATTTGGACGAAAGAGGAAACTTTAGCGCAGATAAACTGAATTTTCGTACGAGTCGTGAAAAAGTCTACGCTACAGCGGACTGCAGGCGTGGACAAGATCTCGTGGTGCGCGCTATTAACGAAGGACGGGAAGCTGCACGTGAAATAGACCGTGATCTAATGGGTTCATCACAGCTAGCTTAACTCCAGTAAATTCTTTCCTGCCGCCAATGTCTTAAAGAGAATTTCGTCGCTCACGGCTTCTACCAGCTCAACATCCCCTATTTCGTTAAAAACAATAAATCGCAAACCCAAATCGGTTGCTTTCTTATCGACCAACATACTCTCAATAAAATCATCTACAGACATTGAAGGTGGTGGATATATGGGTAGGCCGGCCGCTTTAACTAAATCTTTAACTCTCCTCCCAGATTCTAAACTTAAACGACCTAATCGCACAGAAAGGTCTGCCGCCATAACAAGCCCAACACCAACTGCTTCACCATGCAACCAACAACCATAGCCCATACAGCGCTCAATTGCATGACCAAACGTGTGACCAAGATTTAATATTGCCCTCATGCCATTTTCTTTTTCATCTCGAGCAACGATGCTGGCTTTAATCTCGCAACTACGTCGGACTGCCTCTGCCATAGCATCCATATCAAGAGCTAACAATCGAGGCATATACTCCTCTATCCAAGAAAAATATTCGCTATCGATAATTGCCCCATGCTTTATCACTTCCGCAAGACCTGCGGACAGTTCTCGCGAAGGCAGGCTCTTAAGAGTATTCAGATCAATATAAACAGCTTTAGGCTGATGAAAAGCCCCAATCATATTCTTACCGAGGACATGATTAACTGCTGTCTTTCCACCAACTGAGGAATCCACTTGAGCTAAGAGAGTTGTAGGAATCTGGATAAAACCTACACCCCGTTGGTACGAGGCGGCAGCAAAACCACTTACATCTCCAACAACCCCTCCCCCCAGAGCGACTATGGTGGTAGATCTAGTATGCCTACTCTCAAGTAACTCACTAATGATCTTTTCCAGACTATCGAGGTTTTTATAGGACTCACCATCAGGCATCACATAGGTATCTACGCGGCATCTATGAAACACTTCTTTTACATGGTCTAGATACAAAGGTGCAATCGACTTATTAGTAATAATAAATACACTTTTGTGCGAAAGCTTTTCATTCAGTAACTCAACGTTTTTTAAAAGCCCCGTGCCGATATAGATCGAATACGAGTCTTCGCCTAGATCAAGATTAATTTTTTCCATCAAAGCTCTTCATCAACAAAACCCTTTTCAACCAAGCTCTTAATTATATTAGAGACCACTCGCTTACTTCCAAAATCGCCAGAGAAAACTTTTACATCGCTGACTTCATTGTATAGTGGATCACGGTATCGCTTCATCTCATTTAAGACTGTGCTCTTATCTACGTCCTCAAGAAGCGGACGCTTGTTATCATTTTCAATACGCTTTAGCTGTATATCCACTGTTGTATCTAAAAAAACCACAACCCCTCGAGATTTTAAAAATCCACGATTTAATGTCGTAAGAATTGATCCTCCACCAGTAGATAAAAGAATATTTGGAAGAAGAGTTAATTCTTCCAAAACTTTTGTTTCTCGCGAACGAAAGCCGCCTTCTCCCTCAACATCAAATATCCAAGGGATATTAGCACCCGCTCTAACTTCCACCTCATGGTCAGAATCAATAAATTTCAACGAAAGCTCTCGAGCTAACTGCTTACCAATAGTGGTTTTCCCCGACCCCATCGGGCCAACTAAAAATAAACTATCAAAAATCTCGCTATCTAGCCGCATAGGCAGCGTCTCACTGTTTCAAAACGGTATGACAAAAGTCTATCGTACAGTCAAATGATACCCCTATAGTCAGGGTAAACAACAAAAAGGAAACGAATATATCTGCATCAGATCTTAGTCAGTCAAAAAGTGAAAATTCCTCATTCAGTCCTGCTAAAAACTTCCAAAGCCCTTTCATGAAGAGTAAATTACACTAGTAAATCAACCCAAAAATGTAATCTTTTCTCGTATAAAGTTTCTGACCATGCAACTTTCAAACTATACTAAGCACTAAGTTAGGAAAAATTTCCAAATGCTAAGGGCTATCGTAACGCTTTCAACATGGGTCATATCGGCTTTTGTCAGCGGATGTATTCTGCTCCTATCGGCAATGTTCCTATATTTGAATCCCCAACTACCCGGTACAGAAACATTTAGTGACGTTACCATTCGCGCACCTCTGCGCATCTATTCCAAAGATGGGAAACTAATACAAGAATTTGGGGAACGCCTTATTCCAATAACATACGAAGAAATACCACAATCCTATATCAAGGCAATTTTGGATACGGAGGATAAAAGATTCTTTGAACATAACGGAATTGATCCGATTACTCTACTAAACGCAAGTTGGCAACTAATACGGAATAGAGGAAGTATCCAGACTGGAGCAAGCACTATCACTATGCAGCTAGTAAAGAATATTTCTGGCGATTCTCAGGTCCGTTTTATTCGAAAATTTAAAGAAATGCTATTAGCAATAAAAATCGAGCAAGAATTAAGTAAGGAGGAAATTTTAACCCTCTATCTCAATATAATTCCATTTGGGAAGCACGCCTTTGGTGTTCAAGCTGCTGCTAATACCTATTACGGAAAAAATGTGGACCAGCTTAACTTAGCACAATTGGCAATGCTTGCGGGGATACCAAAAAAACCAGAAGCAGGTAATCCAATAAATGGGCCTGATTGGGCACTAGCCAGAAGAGATCTAGTCTTAAGGCGCATGCTAGAGCAAAGATCTATTAGTCAGAAATCCTTTTTAGAAGCAATAAGGGAACCTATCACAGCAAGCGTCCACAAACGAAAAATTGAACTGC
This sequence comes from Gammaproteobacteria bacterium, assembly GCA_002690865.1. GTDB lineage: Bacteria > Pseudomonadota > Gammaproteobacteria > Pseudomonadales > Azotimanducaceae > UBA7455. The sequence goes on from NZGG01000037.1 coordinate 145,749, forward strand.
CTTCTCTATATATTGCAGAGATGGTTCGAAGAAGTATTCTTAAAGACTTCGGCCGTACTGCTTATAGCAGGGGTTTGAAAGTTCATACGACTGTGGACAGTAAAATGCAACTAGCAGCTGAAGCAGCACTAAAAAAAGAACTCATCTCTTATGACCGTCGGCATGGCTACAGAGGTCCGGAATATCGACGTCTAATGGGTACAGCTGAATATCTTTCTGCTTCAGAATACGGACTACCGGAAAACTGGGTGTCAACATTAGATAAAACCCCAGCATCTGGGGGCATGTATCCAGCAATTATCACAGAAGTAAACGAAAATAGTGTTCAAGCGCTCACTCATGAATTAAGAATCCAGGAAGTCTCTTGGGAGGACATGAAATGGGCACGCAAATATATCGATGTGAACACCCGGGAATACCCTGGGCCCCAAAAACCAGCAGATGTAGTTGCGGTCGGAGATCTCATTCGTATAAAGACAAACGACGGAACGCCGCAGCTAGGACAAATACCTAAAATTCAAGGAGCACTAGTAGCCCTCGCACCGAATGATGGAGCGATTCGAGCTCTTGTAGGAGGCTTTGATTTCAATAATCTCCAGTTTAATCACGCCACTCAAGCGAGACGGCAACCTGGCTCAAACTTCAAACCTTTCTTCTACGCCGGCGCTCTAGAACAAGGACTTACTGCAGCTACTATATATAATGATGCTCCATTCGTTTTGCCTGGAGGAGGACAAGAAGAAACCTATCGGCCAAAAAACTCGGGAGATGAGTTCAAAGGTAACATCAGTATTAGAGAAGCGCTGTACCAATCTATTAACTTAGTATCGCTACGAGTCATACTAGACTATGGCCCTGAAAATGCTGTCAACTATGTTTCACGTTTCGGCTTCGACACGTCGAATTTCCCGAATGATGTCCAACTAGCATTTGGAGGGGGAACGATTGCTGTTACGCCACTAGAAATAGCGACCGCTTATGCAAGTTTTGCTAATGGAGGCTTCAAAATAACCCCCTATTTGATTGAACGAATAGATTCTGGAGATCAGGATGTAATGATAGAAGCTAACCCGAAACGGGTGTGTGTCAACAAATGTGAAGATATAAACACAGCACCCAGAATCATCGAGGAACGCGTCGCATATATTATGAACAGTATCTTGGCGGACGCCATCAGTAAGGGAACAGGAAGAAAAGTGATGCGAGCATTCAAACGTAGCGACATTAAAGGCAAAACGGGAACTACTAATGATGCGGACATATGGTTTTCGGGGTATACCACAGATATTGTTGCTACCGTATGGGCTGGTTTCTCAGATAATAGCCCGGTTGGTAGCAGAGAATTTGGATCAACGACTCCTATTGCCATTTGGATAGATTTTATGAATCAGGTAATACAGCCAGAAAAAGAAACCTCGACAGTACCCACGCCGGATGGACTGGTAACAGTTCGTATCGACAGAGATACGGGCTTAAGGGCGGATCCTCAGGATCTAGAAGGAGAATTTGAAATTTTCAGAACAGAGTATGCTCCCATAGAAGTAATTAGCGACGATACTGAGATAGATCAATCCCTTCAAGAAATTTTCTAATCGCGCCGATTTCTTTAATTAATTAGCCTATTTCTGAAACGCTAGTTAAACCGTTAAAGTTTACTTGTATAATTTTCGGTTTGA
>NZGG01000038.1 GCA_002690865.1 Gammaproteobacteria bacterium
ACAGCAAAGTCAGGAGCAGCAAAACCAGGAGCAAGAAAACCAAGAGCAGGGAAACGAGGAACAGCAAAGTCAGGAGCAAGAAAACCAGGAGCAAGAAAACCAGGAGCAGCAAAACCAGGAGATAGTACAAAGGAATGATTCCCTAGGAAGTGAGGAAGAAAGAGCTCTCGAACAATGGCTTAGGCGTATACCCGATAATCCGGGCGGTTTGCTTCGCAGAAAATTTCAAAGACAATATGAGGATAGAGTTAATCAAGGTCAATTATCACAATCCCAAAGGTCAGACTGGTGAGAATTAACTGATGCAGAAAGAAATTTGGATAGTTAAATACTGTCTGGTTGCTCTATTACTTTGTGGATTAAGTTTATCGATCCGGGCAGAAGTGAACGCACGAGTAGACAGAACTATTGTTAGTGAATACGAAAATATTACCCTAACGGTAACAGTAACTGGCAGCAAACAGGACACACCTGATTTCTCATCCATACTTGATTTCAAAGTTATCTCACAGCAACAACGTAGCGAAACCTCCATGAGTATTTCTGGCGGCAAGAGAGAAATATTGCGTGTTCAGATCTACAGTCTTATTTTGGAACCAAAACGCATCGGGAAATTAATAATCCCTGAGCTTAATGTCGGGATGCATGTAACCGAGGAAATTATTATCAATGTAGTAACTCCCTCAGCAGCAGACCTGCAACGGGATGCCCGTTTCGCCTTCTTTGAAACGAAGGTCGACAAAACCAAGGCGTACGTACAAAGCCAGATTATTTACTCCGTTAAGCTATATTATACTAATGTCGTTACCGGCGATTTCCCCTCCCCACCCGAAATTCCTGAAACAATAATCGAAGTTCTCGAAAATGAAATTAGAAACGAGGCTATTGTCAATGGACAGCGTTTTTCAATTTTAGAAAAACGTTACGCAATATTTCCCCAAAAAAGCGGGTATCTAACGATTCCACAGGAAAAATTTCGTGGGGCACTTGGTCGCGGAAATTTTTTCAGCAATACGCAAACAATAGCCGTAAGATCAAATCCAATTACTGTTGAAATCATGCCAACACCCAAGAATTTTTCGGGTAGCGCATGGATTGCAGCAGAGTCCTTTGTTTTAAACGAAACTTGGTCAGAATACCCACCAAAGTTCAAAGTAAATGAACCAGTAAGTAGAATCATTTCTATGACGGCAAAAGGACTCACGCGCTCTCAGTTGCCTATGCTTGAAGAATTAAATCTTGAGAATGCAAAAACTTATGTAGATCCTCCTGTGGTTGATGAGCGTTTCACAAAAAACGGCATCATCTCCTCAAATTCAACAACGATAGGAATTGTGCCGACACAAGCAGACCCCATTTTACTCCGGGAAATAAGAATCCCCTGGTGGAATACAAGAACAAACATGGAAGAAGTCGCTATCATTCCTAGCAGGACATATTCGGTAGAAACTACTCAAAACGGTCAGATTTTCCCAATAAAAACGCTTTCAGAACCTACGCTCCCTGAAATTGATATAAAACCTCAAAGTAACTCTATGTCTTGGGGACTAATCTCCCTAATTATCATCCTTACCGGCTACTCTTTATTTGCCTCTCTGCAATGGCTAAAGATGGACAAAGAACTAGCCCATCTGAAAGTTAAAAATTCAAACTATCCTAAGGAAACGAATGAGTCAAACGAGAAAGCTGCATTCCATAAGCTAAAGCATGCATGCCTTAATCATAATGCTGCCGATACACATCGTTTCTTAGCACTTTGGGGTAGAACAAAATTCAAGACTAAATCATTACAAGAACTCCAAAATCGGCTTCAGGAACATAGTTTTAAAGACGAAGTCGACAAACTGGAACGAGCACTTTATGCAAAAGAGAAAAAATCAACCTGGCAAGGAAATAATCTATTGAAACTCGTGACAAGATTAAGAACTTTAATGCCAGAAAAAATTGAGGAAACAAATCTATTAACGAGAATTAACCCTGACGCTACTGCTTTATAATAAACTTTTAGTGACAACCTCATAAACATCGGAGGACAATCCTTTCGTAACGAGAATTCGAGACAACTGAGACTTCATTAGTTTTTGCCTCTCTTCATCGTACTTATGCCACCGTGTCAATGGTCCTAAAATTCTGGCTGCAATCATTGGATTCACTGAATTCAACTCGATCACTCGATCTGCTAGAAAATTATAACCAGATCCATCTTGGCTGTGAAAGTTAAGATTTTGATTAGTAAATCCTGTTACTAATGCACGACATCTGTTGGGATTTCTGATATCAAATGCCTCATGCTGCATAAGTTTTTCTACCACCAAAATATTATTGGGCAAGGTACATGAAGCCTGTATCGTGAACCACATGTCAATTACTAAAGCTTCATCCCTCCATTGCGTATAGAAAGCTGCGAGCAGCTTCTCCGTGATCTCTCTTGCTTCCGCCGCACTCGAGTTCACAAGCAAACGTAGCGCCGCCGATTGATCCGTCATATTATCAGCACTTTCAAATTGCTTTACACATCTGGTGATAATGTCTTCGTCAGACAGAGCCATTAGGTAACCTAGGACAATATTCTTCAATGCTCTCCTTCCCATAGCACCTGAGGTCGGCTGATAGTTATCCTTCGATTGGTTCATCTCATAAATCGAAAGAAAAAGATCAGATAAAGAAAACGCGATTTGATAACGAACAATTTCTCTTGCTTTGTGGATGGCCGAAGGATCTATTGTTGCTGCTAGTTCAGCCAAGTAGGCCTCACTGGGCAGACTAAGCATTTCTGCAACCATTGCTTTATCTAAATTTCCATCCTCGTTACATTTTATTGCCTCATCAACATTTTTATGGAGTGCTTCAATAAGCCTATGATCAACCTTTATATCAATTTCCCCCTCTCCCTCCTGGGTTTTCTTACCTATCTGAAGTTTTTGTACTACCTCCTGAACAACCTCCACACCCAATCTTTGTCCAGCTTCCCAGCGGGCAAAACCATCACTATCATTACCCATCAAAAAGGTAAGCTGATCACGAGAGTAAGCATAGTTAAGTCTTACTGGAGCTGAAAAATCTCTCAGCAATGATGGTATTGGTTCTTCTTCCAACCCTTGAAAAATAAATTGCTGAGAAGATTCGGTTAGATTCAATACAGCTGTGTAGCTCATTCCATTATCGTGCAAACTAGAGACAGGCAAGCCTTCGCAACTGAAGCGTATCTCTTGTCCACTCGAATCAAGTAACCCAACAGCAAAGGGCATATGATTTGGATCTTTTATTGTTTGTCCGGGAGTCATAGGGCATGACTGCTCAACCGTTAAAGTATAAATCTTATTCTTCGAATCATAGATACTTGAGACAGATAAGACTGGTGTTCCAGCCTGTCGATACCAGATACGAAATTGATCAAGATCTACACCATTCGCATCCTCCATCGCACAAACAAAATCTTCAGTCGTAACGGCCTGACCGTCATGACGTTCGAAATAAAGGTCGGTACCTTTACGAAACCTATCCTCGCCCAGTAAGGTCTTGATCATCCGGACCACTTCAGCTCCTTTCTCATAAACAGTAGGCGTATAGAAATTATTTATTTCGATATAGGAATCTGGTCTTATAGAATGTGCCATGGGACCAGCGTCTTCTGGAAATTGGGCATTGCGCAGAGTAACCACATCCATTATCCGGCATACTTTAGAAGAACCCATATCAGCTGAAAACTGTTGATCCCGCATGACAGTAAAACCTTCTTTAAGGCTTAATTGAAACCAATCACGGCAGGTAACCCTATTACCTGACCAGTTATGAAAGTACTCGTGAGCAACGACGCTTTCCACCCTAGAGTACCCTGCGTCTGTCGTAGTATCTGGTCGCGTCAATACACAGGACGTATTAAAAATATTGAGCCCCTTATTTTCCATTGCACCCATATTAAAAGCATCGACCGCCACAATCATAAAAATATCAAGATCATACTCCCGCCCATAAGTCTGTTCGTCCCAAGACATTGCTTTTTTAAGACTCTGCATTGCAAAATCTAATTTATCGATATTTTGGTCTTCTGTGAAAATTTGTAGTGTAACTTCTCGTCCGCTAATCGTAGTGAACGTGTCTTCAATATATTTTAAATTTCCAGCAACGAGAGCAAAAAGATAGGCTGGCTTTTTAAATGGATCTTCCCATGTCACCCAATGCCTAAGACCATCCGTACCTCTCTCAACCTCATTTCCATTGGATAATAAGATCGGGAAATATTCTTTATCTGCCAGAATTGTGGTCCGAAATTTCGATAACACATCTGGACGATCTAAATACCAAGTGATATTTCGAAACCCTTCAGCTTCACATTGGGTACAGTACATATCTCCAGATTTATAGAGCCCCTCCAAGGCTGTATTTTCCTGCGGTTTAATCTCTACCTCTGTCTTAAGAATAAAAGACTCCGGCACATCAAAGATAGTAAGAGTAGTGTCACTGATTGCATATCTATTTGAGAGCAAGACTTGACCGTCAATCCACACATTTCTCGTGATCATTAGGCCACCATTAAGCACGAGATCTGAATTGGAACTCGTGGCAGCTACGTTTCGTCGAATGGTTAGCTCTGCGGTTACAATTGTATATTTAGGATGTATATCAAAATATAGTACCGTTTCATCGATAAGATAATTTGGAACCCGATAATCTTTTAGACGAATTGTTGTTGGCTGACCTTCTTTCATACGCATACTCCCAAAATTGGTCCGAATTTTAGCGAACTCTTAGCGCCTAAGCGTGATCTAAATCTTATCTTCATTTTCAGCTCACAAAATCTCTTCATTCTGACGAAACAACAGCCCAGCAACAGAACCAACAAACAAGCCTGCGATTAGGCCTCCAAGATGAGCGCCATTTGCCAAATCACCTAAGCCCAAAAAACTGAAAATACCAGTAAAACCAATTAACAGATATCCCAACATTACCTTATAAATCACTGGCGCCAATCCTATAGTCTTACCAGGGACAAGCCAACTCCAAACAGCACCATAACCAAAGAGGCCAAACACCACACCCGACATACCACCAAAGAAAGATGAACCTGAAATAGTATATTGAAACAGATTCGCTGCCAATGAACTCACTATTATGATCAACAGTAGTACTGATGTTCCACTTACTATTTCAATACGCCGTCCAACTTCCCAGACCCACAACAAGTTGAAAACTAAATGTATCAAACCAAAATGAATAAACATTGGCGTAAATAATCGCCAGTACTCCCTGTTACCCAGAGTATCTGCAAGTTCGTCGAAATAGACTATTTCCCCCTCAATTCGAAAATCCGAAAATGTTATAAGTCGGAATATGACACTACCCCCATCAGAATATTGAGTTAATAAAAAAACAAAAAGATTTATTAAAATTATCGTAAATGTCAGAGGGAAACGCAGACTTAACAAAGAGATCTTAAAACTCGCAGTTGAATGAAGCGATATCGGTAATTCTGGCAATATACCTGTCTTGTAATCTTCAAATAGCTCAGCGACTTTAGCAGCATGCTCTGAAGTTCCAACCCATACCACCTGTTTTGAACCCTCCTGAGTAATCCGATGAGGGATATCTGATCCTTGTAAATATTGAGAAAATTGGAGGAGATCCACCTCCAAACCGATTTCAAGAGCCGAAACCATATATAAGTTCATCAATAGTGACAATAGGTGAAAAGTTGTAAACTCTTTGTATGTTACCACTGTTCGGGCAGAGACCCGAAACAACGCGGAAATGGGTTTAACGATGAAAAATGCTGATACTGAAGTACTCAACCAGCTTACCCGATGGGTTGAAGAAGGAATAATGTCATGGCTTTGCACAGTTGTGAAGACATGGGGCTCATCACCCCGCCCTGTTGGTTCGCTTCTTTGCTGCAATAAAGACGGACTCGTATCTGGTTCACTTTCTGGAGGCTGTATCGAAGAGGATCTACTAGAACGTCTGAAAAATAAACAACTCGCTTTAGAAAAACCAGAACTCTTAATCTACGGAGCGACCGAGGAGGACGTAGAACGTTTCCAATTGCCATGTGGAGGCCAATTACACGTCGTAATTGAACCTGTTTCTACTAAAACCCATCTGCCAGAATTATATCGAATTATTTCATGTCTTCAATTGAGAGAGTGTATCGAACGCACTGTGGATATTGACACCGGCGAAATGCGGGTGCAGGAAAAAGAAAGATTTCAGCATCTAATATTCAGCGGGGATTTTGAAACTACCGACAATGAAGGTAAAGTGATGACTCAAACCTACGGACCACGCTACCAGCTGTTCCTGATCGGTGCTGGTCAAGTTTCCATGTATCTTGCCCAATTTGCTCAGGCCCTAAACTACCACGTAGTTGTTTGTGATCCTCGTGAAGAGATGATAAAACAATGGCCAGTAGAGGGAGTACAGTTAATTGTTGGCATGCCTGATGATGCAGTCAAAGAAAACGCAAATGATCATTTTTCCGCTATTATTGCCCTGACACATGATCCTAGAATTGATGACATGGGTTTAATGGAAGCTCTAAAAACAGAAGCCTTTTTTATCGGTGCAATGGGGTCAGTTAGAACATCCCTGAAAAGAAGAGAACGACTAGAATTACTCGAACTAAGCAAGAAACAAATCTCAAGGCTCCATGCTCCGGTAGGACTACCTATCGGAAGTAAAACTCCAGCAGAAATCGCAGTCGCTATCCTAGCCCAACTAACTGCCCTACGCTCCGCCAAAAAAGAAGAAGTTGAGAGTGCTGATTTCAGAGATGTTATTACCTTTTAAATGATTGGCGCAATCATCCTCGCAGCAGGCACCAGTCAGCGATTCGGCGGAGATAAGCGCAGAGCCCTAATCAATGGCAAGACCTCGGTGCTTGAGACGACAATTGGTAATGTGGCTAATCTAGTGGATTCCGTTTTAGTCGTCCTAAGAGCTGACGATAGCAATTACAAAAAAAAATTGCAGGACCAAGTTCATTTATCCAATGTATCCTATTTTCTCGCACCAGACTCAGCTCTAGGAATGGCTCATAGCCTTAGCAATGCTATAGCGACGCAAAATAATTTACACGCAGCTATGATAATCCTCGCAGATATGCCGTTCGTAACCGTGCATTCCCTGAAGGCACTAATTTTGGCTTATAAGGCTAACAGGCGAACACACCCCATTGTCTTACCTACTGTTGAGGGTAATACTGGACACCCTGTTATCTTCGATAGAGCCTATTTCGAAGAAATTGGCAAACTGCAAGGAGACTGTGGTGCAAAACCCATAATTCAGGCACACCAGAGCAACGTATTAAAAATTGAATTGAAGGACGACGGCGTGATTCGAGATATTGATACTCCTACCGATCTTTAGTCGCTAATGTGCAGTTTATCACCAACCCGACTCGCCCAGTCTAACTTGCTTCGACAAACATCGTAAAAACTATGTCCAGGGGGATGCAACAACTTTAGTGGTGTTTTCATTTTACGCACAAAAAGCTCATCGCCCGCCTGGATATTAAATTCGACTTGCGAATCGAAACTCACCCGCGCCTCCACGTCTCCCGGCGACGCAATAAGCACTTTCATTTCAAAGTCGCCCGGGATCACCAGGGGGCGACTCGTCAAGGTATGCGGAAACATTGGCACTAGAACCACCGCGTCTAGGCTTGGATGCATAATAGGACCTCCCGCCGATAGCGCATAAGCAGTCGACCCAGTCGGAGTGGAAATAATCAAACCATCAGAATGTTGTGCATAAACTTCCTCTCCATTGATATAAAGATCAAATTCAATCATCTTAGGCATACTCGCAGTATGAATAAGCACTTCATTTAGCGCGCTATGTATTTCAGCATAACCCAGAACCTCACCCTCCAATAAGAAGTGATCCTCTGTAACAAAATCTCCCGCTAGCACAGCACCAATCTGGGTTTCTATATCCTCTGGAGAAATATCAGCAAGAAAACCCAAGCGTCCGCGATTGACCCCTAAGATGGGAACACCCGCAGGAGCTAAAGCCCTTGCAGCACCCAAAATATTTCCATCACCACCAACCGCTATAACCAAATCGCAGCAATCACCCATTTCACCTAAATTGCAAACCTTCCCCGAATAAGTTAGTCGTTTAGCAGATGCAGACTCTAGAACAAAATCTAATTCTTGCGACTTCAGAAATGTCTGCACGCGACGCAGCGACTCTAAAACTTGTTCGCTCCCAGTTTTTGCTATTAGGCCCACACTTGAAAAATGCATAATTTAGTGTTTTGTACTAGTCGAACAGCCATTAAAAGCTGTTTCCATGATGTTTTCAAACGAAAAGAGACCATGAAGCTTGAAATTAAAAACGAAAAGGGGAAACTTCCTAAAGTAGTCACCTGATATCAATATGAACTCAATAGTTAACAAACGATACGCTGAAGAGCTCGCTGAGGAATATAAGGATGAAGAACTCAGAATAGCCGGATCGCTTTGGAAGGCGATACGGCATGAAGTCTCCCTTCGAGCAGAATTTGAACCTATCATGTCTACTTTTTTCCATGCGACCGTATTAAATCATGACACGTTAGAAGGGGCACTAAGCTTCCTGCTTGCAAGTATGCTTGATAGCCCTGTGGTATCAAGCATGGCTATTCGAGAAATTATCGAAGATGCATACCAAAACGAGCCATCCCTTATTCACGCAGCGGAAATTGATATAAAAGCGATTCGTAATAGAGATCCCGCATGCAATAGTTTCTCATCGCCCTTACTTTTTTTTAAAGGTTTTCACGCACTTCAGAGTCATCGCGTCGCGCATTGGCTATGGTCTCAAGAGAGGCACTCTCTAGGGTTTTATTTTCAAAATCAAATCAGCACGATATTTGGTGTTGATATTCATCCAGCAGCCACAGTGGGCTGCGGTATTATGCTCGATCATGCGACTGGCCTAGTCATTGGTGAAACAGCTGTAATTGAAGATGATGTCTCTATTATGCATGGTGTCACTTTGGGCGGTACGGGCAAAGCAAGTGGTGACCGTCACCCTAAAGTACGCTGCGGTGTTCTGATCGGAGCAAACGCTTCGATTATTGGAAATGTCGAAGTTGGTCAAGGAGCTAAGGTAGGAGCTGGCAGTGTTGTTATGGAATCTGTCTCGCCACATGTTACTGTTGCTGGAGTGCCTGCAGTCATTGTTGGAAAACCGGATGGTGAAGCTCCTGCAATTGATGTCGATCAATCTTTTTGACTGACAGGTCAAATTTTCTACACAACTTAGTGATCGCCTATACCAAAAAAAGAATAGCTTGCAGGGATCCACAATCCCGAGACCAATTATATTTACTTATAGGTATCCACATTTTGTTAAAACCTTCTTGAAATCTTCACCTAAATTACAGTTAATTCTGTTTGATCCAAATCATTTAACTAGGAGCACTATATGAAAGAAAAATTATTGGCTATTGTGTTGGCCACACTATCTTTGTGGGTAGGGGCAGACGGCCACAAAAGTTCTGGAGTCATTATCCCTGAATCAGTGCCGCAAGGTGCTTTTGCAACACTGATGGTGGCCGCTAAAAATCCGAAGGACTACACCGCTTACCTTGCATCACAGCCCCAGCTTTTTGAAAATATAGGAGTAGCAGTCGCTGGTGTATGTATAACGCATACTGGCGCGGACTATCCTGGTCAAATGATGGTTTGGAGCGGCTACCCTTCTTTAGAAAGAGCAATAGAAGGATTGACTAAGTATGATCCTTCAGACGCACCAAAAAAGCTCAGCGCGATGCGCGATGTGAAATATAACGCTATTTGGAAGCCGCTTAAGCAGTTCGATCTAGCCCCAACTGGAATCGCACCAGGCTTTGAACGCGTAATGCGCGTGAAAGTGGAACCGGAAAAACTCACAGCATTTGTCGCTGCTGCAAATCAGTACGAAGAAGAAGCGAAAGAAGCAGGAATAAAATTGCAGGTAGGCGTCTTTCTGCCGATAGGAGGAGGGCCTCTTGAGGCAGATACACTCCATGTAAGGTTCGTGGCACCATCGGCATCGGAGACGGGAGCAAGACTCGATAATATGTTTGCCTCAGGTATTGACCCCAACAGCGGCCTAGCAAAAATGTATCAGATGATGACTCCTGTGAGTGACACGTTAGAGAGTTGTGAGCAATTGTACACAGCGACACAATAAGTGGCACTTTAGATAAGTAAATTAAGAATGGCATCACTCCGCA
>NZGG01000039.1 GCA_002690865.1 Gammaproteobacteria bacterium
AGGCCCATAAACAGAACCCTCCCCTTTTTTTCAAAAAAATAAAAAATATTCCTAAAGTAATCTCAAGCACGACCGACTAATGTCCTGAGAGCGGCAAATTATTGCCGATTTCCCAGATTTTCGGCAATTTATTGCCGGTGAGGATTGCTCACTTCTGGTCTCTACGGGTGTGCAGATGTGGGGTCGCATCATCCGTGAAGGGTCGTCATGGCTAAACGCAACGCCAGTAGCTTTTTGTAACGTTAACGAGGAGCACTGAACATGAGTTTAGTTGTAAATACTAATGTGGCATCTATGAACGCCCAGCGTTCTCTGATGCATAGCAGCCGAGAGCTGCAAACGTCGATGGAGAGACTATCGACAGGTAAAAAAATCAACAGCGCCGCTGATGACGCTGCTGGTTTCGCTATCGCCGAGAGCATGACTGCGCAAATTAGGGGCCTTTCTATGGCTGCTAAGAATGCTAGTGATGGTCTGTCTCTCTTAAAAGTAGTAGAAAACGCAACTAATGATGTCACTGATATGCTGCAAAGAATTCGCGAACTTGCCGTGCAGGCGAAAAGCGGAACCAATAGCAGCGGTGATGTCGCTAACTTGCAGTTAGAAGCCAATGCTTTGATGGATGAAATCACGCGAGTTTCTGACAACACAACTTTTAATGGGGTTGCTTACATTGGGGCCGATGCTGACACTATTTCTATCCAGGTTGGATATAACGATAACGACAGTATCGATATACAAACCTACTCGGTAAATTCGATGGATCTAGGACTTGTCACCGATGCCGATGCAGATGGAATCAACGATCCTGGAGAATATCTGGATATTGCAAGCGCCAACGCCTTGGATAGTATATCAACGGCAATTAATACGGTTGGTGGTTACAAGGCAGAATGGGGTGCAGGACAAAATAGGTTAGACTACACTGTATCTAACTTAATGAATGTCGTTGAGTTCACTGCCGCTGCAAGATCAAGAATCCAAGACGCCGATTTTGCTGTTGAAGCAGCAAGACTTGCGAAATCTCAGGTTCTACAGCAAACCGGTACTGCTATGTTGGCGCAAGCCAATGCATCGCCGCAGCTGGCAATCTCTCTGATTTCCTAAACCAAAGCAAAAAAAGAATGCGAGCAGAGCTCGCATTTTTTTTCCCTAAAATTTCTTAATAAGCAACTTCTTTCCCTAATTCCTCAGTAACGGCAATCTCTTTCCTTTTTTTTCTAAAGTTCGGCAAGGATTTGCCGATTAATAGTCTGAACGCGGCAAGAGGTTGCCTCCAAACAGGCAAAAACCTGCCGCTAAACTGAACTTACGAGAACAGGGGTCTTAAAATGGCTATAGTTGTAAACACAAACATTGCTTCGATGAACGCACAGCGATCTTTAGCGGCAAATACTCACGATCTGAAGAGCGCTATGGAGCGTCTATCTACGGGTAGTAAGATCAATAGTGCAGCAGACGATGCAGCCGGCTTCGCAATAGCTGAAAGCATGACAGCGCAGGTACGTGGTCTGTCTATGGCAGCAAAAAACGCAAACGACGCCTTAGGCCTACTCAAAGTAATTGAGAACGCTACTAATGACGTGACAGATATGCTGCAAAGAATAAGAGAACTTGCTGTGCAAGCCCAAAGTGGCACTAATAGTTCTGGTGACGTCGCGAATCTTCAGCAAGAAGCCAATGCGTTGATTGAGGAAATTATTCGTGTCTCCGAAGACACTACTTATAACGGCAACACCTATTTAGGTTCAGACGCCAACCTCATTAACATTCAGGTCGGATATAATGATGGCGACGTTATCGCTATCCAAACTTATGATGTTGATTCAACTGAGTTAGGGGTCAAGATCACTGACACTGCAGGCGGTGGAGATGATATTCTTGTCGCGCTTAAAGATTCTTCTGGGAACTATCTTGATATTTCTCAGACAGCAAATGCAGATCCAGCCGGTGATGGTAGTGTGAATAGAGTTCCTGGTGCCCTCGAGGTTATTACTGGCGCTATTGATCAGGTAGCTAGCTACAAAGCCGAATGGGGTGCTGGTCAAAATCGCCTAAACTATACGGTTTCCAATCTTATGAACGTCGTTGAATTCACTACCGCTGCTCGTTCAAGGATTCAGGATGCTGACTTCGCAGTAGAAGCTGCAAGGCTCGCAAAAGCTCAGGTTCTGCAACAAACCGGTACCGCAATGTTGGCCCAAGCCAATGCTGCTCCCCAACTCGCACTGCAGCTAATCAAGTAGGTCGTGACTTGATCGCTGTATCGATGACGAGGCCACGGTAATGTTAGTGCTGTTACCAAAACAAGTGGCCTCACCTTTCTCCGACCGAGGGCTCACGACCCCTTTAGCTCGAAACAGTTAAAGAGCCCCCGGTCTGGGGTCTATACAAGGAAAAGGGTCGTTAATAACCGAAAGAGTCTAAGTACCAATAACTAAAAAGATCTAAAGTTTTCTTAAATTAACCCGATAACTTCTGTGTAAGCGGCAAAAAAAGTCCGAAAAAGACGGCAAAGAGGCAACCAGCCTGCCGTTTTTTTCCGCTTTTTACACTAACGACGGATGGCTAAAGGGGTTTAGTTATGGGAATGGTTTTAAACACAAATATTCCATCGATTCAGGCTCAGAGAGCATTGGGCGAATCGAGGAAAGAAATGGAAATCGCCATGGAGCGATTATCTACAGGGTCTAGAATTAACAGTGCAGGAGATGACGCAGCGGGACTGGCCATCGTAGAACGCATGAATACTCAAATCAGAGGCTTAGGCCAGGCAACTAGAAATGCAAATGATGGGATTGCCTTGATTAAAACGGTTGAAAATGCTCTTGTAGAGGTCACTGGTATGCTCCAGAGAATGCGAGAACTAGCGGTTCAGTCGGCGAGTGACACATATACCGCAACAGAACGCGCCTTCGCTGATAATGAAGTTGCATCACTTCAGTTAGAGATATCTCGAGTGTCACTAAATACCCGGTATAACGGAGCTCAGGTCCTCAATGGTTCCTTTGCAGCTAAATCTTTGCAAGTAGGCACAGAGGCTGGTGAAACCATCGATTTTTCTATTGGAAATATCGAATCTTCAAAGCTTGGCGCTTATATTATTGATGGAGTGACCGCGGCAGCGGTCGCGAGTAGTTCAACAGCGACCAACCCAACAAATGCCGTTGCAGATAACGAAAATCTCTCTCTTACCTCCTACGGAATATCCAGGACCATCGATGTCGAACTTGATGATTCGGCAAAAAACGTCGCTAGAAAAATTAATGCTGTAGCAGCCTCAACTCAAGTAGTGGCTTCAGCCAAGTCTTTCGCTTGGTTCTCTACAGATACCGCATCTACTACAACTACAGCTCGACTCAAAATTAACGGTACAGAGACAGCATCTTTCACTATGACAGCTAATGATGTCAGTGATGCAATTCAAAAAATTAATGCGATATCTTCCACTTCGGGCGTCCAAGCGAGTGCAACAGGAGACTATAAAATTCTTCTGAAAGACTCGGATGGAGATGATATCGTATTAATCAATACTTCTGCTCGCACGGATCTTGATATACAAGCTGTCGGTGTTAATGGGGTAACCCCCTCAGGATACGACGCGGATTCAGCGGTCAATGGAACCAATGAACTTACCTTCACTGCCTCAGGAACAGGTACTGATACCGTCAATATTAGAGGTAATCTCAAACTATCTTCTAATCAGGACTTTAAGATCAATCAAGCAACTTCGACCGAATATTTTACGTCAGGAGACACCTCTGCACCTCTTGTTAATGTCACTTCGGTGAGTGTTTTAACACAAATAACGGCATCCAATGCATTGGCAATTATCGATGGTGCAATAGAAACCGTGTCATCTGTAAGAGGCTCTCTGGGCACCTTACAAAATCGTCTAGATTACACTGTGTCTAACTTACTTAAAGTAACTGAATTTACCACGGCAGCAAGATCACGAATCGCTGATGCTGATTTTGCAGCTGAAACAGCTCGGTTAGCAAAAGCGCAAGTGCTACAGCAAGCAGGAGCTTCTATGCTTTCTCAAGCCAACGCTTCAACCGATACCGTATTACAATTACTAAGAGGATAAATAAGGTAGGGAAAATCATGCCTATAGAAACAATAGGAACAACAGTTAACCCCGCAGGCTCGATGCCAAACAAAGGCATCGAAACCGTCGAGAGACCTCCGGCTTCGCCGGAGGTCTCTACCATTCAACCTGTTACTTCAGTTATTCAGACGGTAGCAGATCCTAAAGAGCAACGTTCGCAAGATATCCAAGAGGAGGTTGCTAAAGCACTTGAAACCGTCGAGATCATGATGGAAGTAAGGGATCGATCTGTTCAGTTCGTCGTGGATCAAGAGTCTGGCGCAGACGTAATCAAAGTCGTTGATGACAATACTGGCGAGGTGATTCGACAAATACCTACAGACGAACTTCTTAATTTTATGCGCAACCTAACAAAAATGTTGGGTAGCTTTTTAGATGAGAGGGTTTAAAACCCAATATGAACCTAAAGTTACGTCTGTTGTAACCGACTTAGTTAGAGTGTAAATTAAAAAGCTGTATCCGAGAGGAAGTGCAGCTTGAGTAAAAAGGACCCAAAAACTATGTATCGAGCTTCAGCACTAGATAGCTATTCGAAAGTCGATGTCGAAACCAAGACAGCGGTTCAAAATCCACATCACCTCATCTCTTTGCTTTTCGAAAAAGGCTGCGTGCTTTTACGTCAGTCTACCGAACAGCTTAAGAGAGACGACTCAGATGGCTTTTATAAATCAACGAGTCATGCTATGCAGATAGTTGTAGGCCTTCGAGGTATTCTTGACATCGAAAATGGTGGCGACCTTGCAGCTCAACTTTATGAAACCTACACAGCTATCGGTCTATCCCTTTCAAAAGCAAGGAATGAAAAAGATCTCGTAGCTATTGAGAAACTTTATACTGCTTTAAATGAATTACGGGATGGCTGGGAAGCAATCAAGTAGTGCTTGGTCATCAAATCTAGTTCTCTATGTCTCGAACGATTAATAAGGGTCGTTCAAGATTATCAAATAGTCGACAAGAAGTAGCACCAGAATAGGTATACGTTCCACATCGGAAACCATAATGTGGACTCTTATCAATCGCCCAATAATTTTCAACCAGAATGCTTGGGAACACGTTGGTGTTTACACTCGGATTACCACATCCTTTAACTTTTAGGCTTGCAAGCTCATCAAGGGATGGAAGGCGCCAGCGACCGGCAACCTTTTCATTCATTTCTTCAACCGTAATTACACCATCTTCCCATTGCAGAAACATTGGACTTCCCACGCACCTATCATTGACGAAACGCTCACCCACAGAGCATCGAAACCATTCGACGTCAAAGTCCGGATCAAAAGCAATACCACCGTCTCTAATCTCAAACCGGCCAAAATCCGCCGCATCGATAACTTCTCGGCAGTCAGGTGGCAGCCTTCGGCCACAACCAATTAGCATGGTGAAAATCAATAGTACGCAAATAAGTCGCTTCATCACCCGATTTCCTTAATATTTTGCCAAAACGATAAATAAACCTAATTCATATTCAAGAGATATAGAGTATAACCGAAGGATTCACTAAGAAGCTGGGGTAAACTCTCCGGCTAGGGCAGTTAATAGGTAGAAAAATTATGGATATTGCAACGGTTATTGGTCTAGTAGGGACCCTAGGACTCATTGTCTGGGCGATGGATAATGCAGCAGGTATTGGTGCATTTATTGATCCAACCTCTGTAGTCATCGTTTTTGGTGGTTCTCTTGCCGTATTATTAATGAGATCAACACTACCTGAGTTCATTAATGCCTGGGCTAAGGTGTTCATGAAAACCATTCTCAACTCAGCTCAGCCCTCAGGTGAGCTTATCCAGCAAATCGTCGAAATGGCCAATATTTCCAGAAGAGATGGGGTCATCGCTCTTGAAGGTCAAATGGGGGAAATAAAAAATCTCTTTCTTCAGAAAGGAATCGGGATGGTAGTTGATGGCACAGATGCTGAAACGATTGAGACGTCCTTAAATAATGAACTTGAACTGATGAAATATCGCCATTCGACTGCATCAGGGGTTTTCGTATCTTGGAAAGATATCGCTCCAGCGATGGGTATGATAGGAACCCTCGTAGGATTGGTCGGAATGCTGCAGAACATGAGTGACCCGAAAGCAATTGGTCCAGCGATGGCTATTGCTCTTCTGACCACTCTGTACGGTGCACTCATAGCAAATGTAATCGCAGGGCCTTTAGCGGAAAAACTAGATAATTATTCATTAGATGAACAAAACGCCTGTAATCTAATTATCGAAGGCGTTTTAGAGATTAGAAAAGGCACCATGAATCCAAGGGTTTTAGAGGACGTTTTAAAAAGCCGACTGAGCCCAGCCGACAGAGAAAAACTCGCGAGTGCTTGACGCTCTGGAGAAACTGATCAATGTCAGAAACCGAAGAGGGTGTCATCGAGGAAGAAACTGAGGCTGAAGAATCAGCTGAAGGAATTAACGAGCCGCCTCCCCCAAAAAAGAAAAAAGCTGAGGAACCCGATTGTTCATGCCCAGGTGGCGCGCCCGGATGGATGGCAACGTTCGCTGATATGGCGACACTCCTCATGGCATTTTTCGTATTGATTCTCTCTTTTGCGAGCGTCAACGTACCTAAGTTCGAGCAAGTCAGCGGCTCTCTCAAAGTCGCTTTCGGGGTGAAACGTGTTATTCCTGCGATAGAGATCCCAATGGGCGAAACATTACTGCGAAGCGAATTTACGCCAACAAATGCGGAAAACACCCTAATTCCAGACAAAAGTCAGAAAACCGAAGACACAATAAAAAAGAGAATTAAAGATCTGACGGAGGAAAAGGACGCACCTTTTACGAAAGAAGAAGAACTCGCACAAGTAATGGAAGCACTTGAAGAGGAGCTAGCCGCTGGTTTAGTAGAAGTGGCGACAGAGGGTGAGGATATTATCGTGGAAATCCTTAATTCTTCCGATAATCAACCTATCGCTGATACAGAACCCGGGATGAGTAATATCATTCCCCAAGAAGTATTAGAAGTGGCGAAAAAAGTCTCAGACCTCAAACAAGATATTTCAAGCAGTATCGCTATTAGGGATGTCTCTAAAGATGAAAACAGACTGGCAGAACAAAATAGTACTCAGGAAGATAATAAATTCGAGAAAGTCAGATCTTTCCTCTCCGAACAAATTGACCAGGGTCTCGTCGAAGTCGAGCGCGATGGCGATAAAATCGTACTCAGATTGGGGCAACAAGATAGCTTTGATTCAGGCAGAGCTCAAATTAAATCGAACTTTGAAAATACGCTTCAACAAGTTGGCGCTGCAATGGACTATGTTGGCGGTATCGTAAAAATCGAAGGCCATACCGATAACATACCAGTTGGATTCGGCTCACGGTATAAATCTAACTGGGACCTATCATCTGCGCGCTCAGCAGCAATCGCCGACTATATATTAGCTACAACAAATCTAGATGCTGGTAATGTGTCGGTAGCTGGATTTGCTGACAGTAAACCAATCGAATCAAATAGCACACCAGAAGGTCGAGCTCGGAATCGTCGAATCGAGGTAATCGTAGATGGCTGATGAAGACGAACAAGAATTAAAAGAAGGTGCTTCTGGGGAAGAACTCGAAGAGGAAGAACTCGAAGAGGAAGAACTCGAAGAGGAAGAACTCGAAGAGGAAAAAAGCAGTGGGGATTGTCCTAAATGTCCCTCATTAGCACCTGCCTGGATGGCTACGTTTGCTGATATGGCAACGCTCTTAATGGCGTTCTTCGTATTAATTCTCTCCTTTGTAGAGATGGATGAACCCTCAATATTCAAGGAAGTCTCTGGATCAATGTCCAACTCTTTTGGTGTCCAAAGAGACGTCCCTAGCGTTGAGCCTCCGATGGGCCAAAATATTATCGCTCAAAATTTCAAGACATCGAAAGTTGATCCTTCACTTATTGTTAACGTTGCCGAGGAAACGCAAGATCAAGAAAACACAGAGCAGGAACTGAAATCAACCACGATGATGGGAGACTATGAAACAAATGCAGATGCAGAAATTCTGAGAAAAGCCCTTGCTAATGAAATAGCTCGGGGACAGGTAGAAGTTAAAGTACAAAATCAAACCATAATCGTCGTTACACAAGAAAACCTAGAAGCACCATCAGTAAAGTCTGAACAATCTGAACAACTAGATGGCGGCCTGATTTCAGAAGACCTTATTAACGTGTACGCCAAGGTGGCCGAAACCCAGTCGCAAATCGAATCCGAAGTCATGGTTACCAATGATAACGCCGTAACAAACTTCGAGGATCAAAAAGATCAACAAAAAGATGAACTCATAGATAAACAGTTGAAAAAAGTTCGCGCCAATCTTAAATCACAAATTGATCAAGGTCTGGCAAATGTCGAACGTGTTGGAGATCAAATATTAGTGCAGTTATCCACGCAAGACTCCTTTCGCTCTGGATTTGCTGAGCTTAACCCTAACTTTGTACCCACACTATCTGCTATGGCAAAAACAATTTCGGACGTCGGCTCAAAAGTCACTGTTTCCGGTCATACCGATAATATACCCATAGCATTTAGCGAGAGATTCCTTTCTAACTGGGATCTGTCAGCAGCAAGAGCAGCAGCTGTCGCCGATTTCTTACTTGGGCAAAACGCTGTCAGTGAAGACCGTATTGATGTAATTGGTTTTGCAGACACCAAACCTATCGCTCCGAATACTACACCAGAAGGAAGATCACAAAATCGGCGGATTGAAATTCTAATCGATAGTTAATTATTATGTTCCATTGATTTAAACTCCTTGGCCTCAAAAGAGCATAATTATGCGTAAAAAGATCTACGACATTCTGGAGATGACGAATCCAAACGACGTTATGTCCAAATCGTTCTCAATATTTATCGTATCGCTTATCTTGATAAATGTTGTTTGTATTGTCCTAGAGTCAATAAACGAGGTAAACCTTCAATATCGAACGATATTCCTCGTTATTGAAATCATATCAACTATGATTTTCGCCACAGAATACTGTCTTAGACTGTGGTCATGTGTCGAATCAGACGGTGTACATGCCTATCCTATTCGAACCAGAATTAAATATGCTCTTAAACCACTCGCAATCGTTGACCTCTTAGCTTTTCTACCATCGATTCTACAACTTTTATTTCCTGGAATTGATCTTCGTTTCCTTAGAATTCTTCGCCTATTACGAGTATTTAAACTAACGCGATATTTTTCATCGTTCGAACTTCTATTAAATGTGCTGCACGAGGAGCGTAAAAGTCTAGCTGGTATTTTCGTGCTTCTTCTAGTGATTCTTACTTTGGCTGCTTCCGCGCTTTATCTTGTTGAAAGAGATATACAGCCGGATAAGTTTGGTTCTATTCCGCAAGCCATGTGGTGGGCTATTGCTGCATTGACAACGGTCGGTTATGGAGATGTCTATCCTCTTTCAGCGCCGGGGAAAGTTCTTGGATCTTTAGTTACCATCGTCGGGATCGGAATGGTCGCTCTACCCTCCGGAATACTCGCCTCAGCATTTTCAGAACAAATGCGTCGTAAAAGAGAATCGCTGCAGCTAGTTATCGACGATGCCTTGGAAGATGGAAATATCGATGTTTCTGAATTAAGGTCTATCCAAGAACTGGGACATACTTTAGGATTATCTGAATCACAAATTATAGACTTGGTTAAGCACTCTAGGAGCATATTCGAACTCGAGCACCAAGATCGAGAAGAACCTTGAATAAAACAGAAATATCGTGTTGGAACTGCCAGTTTTTCGCAATTAGCTGGGACCGAAGATTTCGATATCAATGTAACAAAATGGGATTCAAAAGTAACAAACTCCCTTCGCAAGAAGTAAAACTGATTGATAACCGAGACTGCCTAGCGTTTAAAGAAAAAAAAGAAATGAGTAAAACTCGAGATAGAGAGAGCAAAAGATGAGTGGAATGATAATTAGAAATCTTATTATGCAGACAATTCTGGCAGTTATCGTCGGATTTATTGTCTCTATTACTGCAAATATCTTTATTGAGGGAGCAAGATACTTTCTCTCGCTACAAAGCTCAGCCAATGGCCTCGCTATTAGGTTAGGTGATACAGAACTTAATCTACTCCCGGTGATAGCTATGCTAATTAGTGCATGTCTAATCATCGTTGTAAGAAAAACTGTGGGAGTGACCAAATGGTCTGGCCCAGCAGATAGCATCTATGCACTCCATCAGCCAAAAGTTGGCGTTGATATTCGCCTAGGTCTGGGTTCAACGCTAGCCGCATTCGTTTCGGCTGGTGGGGGGGCTTCTGTGGGACAGTACGGGCCTCTAGTTCATTTTGGATCAACTCTTTCTACTATCCTGAGTCGACTTTTCAGCGTACAGATCAGCAAAAATGTGCTGATCGCCTGTGGCGTCGCTGCCGCAATCTCCTCTGGTTTTAACGCTCCTATAGCTGGGATTCTCTTTGCGCATGAAGCATTACTGAGAAGGTTTTCGGTCGGTGCGGTAGCACCTATTTCAGTAGCTGCGATTGTTGCTTCTGCATCAAATCAATATTTTGGCTTTGCTAATCTTGCGTTCGAGGTTCCCTCTCTAGAGCTAGAGCTGGCAGCGGTGGTTCCATTCGTTATATTGTTCGCACCCATATGCTCAGCTGCAGCAATTAGTTATATGGTAATACTGCGAAAATTCCAGAGCTTTGCAGCCTCAGGTAAATTTTCATTCAACACTCTTCTTTTCTCTACCGCCGCAGTCGTTGGCATAATAGGTATTTTCCTTCCAGAAGTCCTAGGTTTAGGAGGTCCTCAAATAAATGAAATGGTTAATGGCGGGTATGCGCTTTACTTTCTGCTGATCATCTTTTTTGCCAAGATACTGGTCACTGCCGCTTGTATATCTTTTGGCTTCTTTGGTGGAGTTTTTGGGCCAGCACTTTTCGTAGGAGCAGCGCTTGGTGGTATCTTATCCAGTCTACTCATTGCAGTTGGCCTTGGTAATGAATATGGAAGCATCATTACCGTTGCCACCTTAGCAGCTGTTGGCTCCTCGGTCATTGGTGCTCCACTAACGGTAGTATTAATTGTAGTTGAACTAACAGGATCATATCAGTACGGCCTTATGGCGCTGCTTTCGGTGACACTCTGCTCAACGCTGACGTATCGCTTTTTTGGATTATCTTTCTTTGATCGGCAACTTCTTGACCGTGGAGTTGATTTAACCCGCGGTAGGGAACACATCCATATGACTCAGGTCTATGTTAGTGAATTAACGCTAAGTGATTGCCTGACCTTTCAGCAGGGCGCATCAGCAGACGTAATTCTGACAGCAATGAGGGAAGCACACACTACAGAAAGTTATATATTGAAAGAGGATGGAGACCTTTATGGGAAGCTTGATCTCCATACTTTAATCGCAAATGGTGATGATTTTGAGAAACAATTAGATTTTTCACCTACCAGTCTTAGCATGTCTAATTCTCTGGTAGAAGCACTTGGAATAGCCTCAGACTTTGTAGGTGAAAGTATCCCGGTGTTAGAGGAAGGATCCTTTATCGGGGCGATTACGGAGGGCGATCTGTTCACCGAGGTACTCAATATCGAAGAGTCTTTGAGAGAAGAAGAAACCGTCAGGTGAAAATAAAGCTGAACCAGCTGAGATTATATACGAACGGCATTACCACGTTTGTTTTGTTGATGCTAAGCTCTTCATTATTATCTGCAGATGTTTTCGTTGCAGGCCTAAATGCGATAGATAGAAGCCACTATGCATCTGCTTATCGTTCATTCAAGCCTCTTGCAGAAAATGGAATTGCAGAAGCACAAAACAACCTCGGGTTTCTTTATCAAAATGGTTTTGGGGTAAAGAGAAATTATAATACCGCGATCAAATGGTACGAGCTAGCTGCAGCTCAGGGACTTCCCGAGGCCCAACACAATATGGGGATGCTTAATTACCGCGGCTACGGCCTGTCTCAGAGCTATTCTCATGCCAGGCGCTGGTTCACGAAATCTGCCAACCAAGGCCTTCGAGACTCACATTACATGGTTGGTCTCATTTTTTTAAAAGGAGAAGGGACTCAAGTCTCTCCCACAAGAGCAAAGCAGCATTTCAGTAAAGCGGCAAAGTCTGGAGATGCTAATGCACAATACATGCTTTCGCATATGATAGCTTCTGGAGATGTGGAAAGTAATTATAAGACCGCCTCTACCCGGTTATCCCCCTTTGATTTCGCGCTGTTCACAGAATCAGAATCAAATCAGCTAATAGCCGCTTTGACTCTTTCATTGTTGGCCTCTAGTAATGGCCAGAAAATGGCGGATCAATTAGTCGATTTCCTTAATTATCAGCTTGATGATAAAGAAATTGCAGAAGCCGAGAAGCTCTCTGAGAAATGTCTCGAATCCGACTATCAAGATTGTCCTATTTTTTGAAATTGGCATTAAAGAAATTAGCAAATCAGCCGATTAACAAGTCAACGGAGCGGAATTTTCAATGAACCAGCTATATCAATTAACATCACAGATAAATACTTTCTCCTCCGAAAATGATGCGGAGCTAGTATTTCTGTTTGACTCCTTGTTACTCAGCCTAAAAACGGCATCAAAGCACGCTGGTTCTGACTCAATTCTTCGAGCAACTCCCTCGATGAAGCACGCAATAAACCTATCAAGATTTTTAGAGAAGACACTGCTTCGAATTCCGGTCCCAGGATTACACGATCACATATCAGATCTTTTTGACTATTTCCAAAAAACCTTAGAGGAAAATTGTGGGGTGCCCGTGCAAGAAGAACTTGACGAATTAGTTATGCTAACCGAGGAACTGAGAAAAGGAATTATTTCTCTATTAGAGGATAGATCTATTAAATCGGCGGTAAAACCCGTGATAGGATCCGCGCGCAGTTCATCAACGCTGCATTAAATGTATTCAAACAAGGATAACTGTGCGACCCTCGCAAAACTCGCCTGCGTTGCCTCAAGCCTTACCATCTCCGCATTAAATTGGGTTACCGCTTTAGAATAATCCAGATCTTCCTCTGTCGACAACAACTGATCTACCCGAAGTCGAAAATCCGCATTAATATCTTGTTGACGCTCCAGATTGTTCAACTTGGCTCCAATTGAACCAGCGGCAATAGCCATACTCTCTTGGGCAAAAGTGAGCTCACTGACAGCGCGTCCAATATCACCGCGTTTATCGCTACTAAGTGCATCAAAAAGATCTCCAATCATACCAAAGAAATCTACCCCTTTTGTCGTTGATTCCGTCATTGAGACGGATACTGCGGTTGAGTCACCTTGGCTTTGCGTTACATCTACTCCGTCCATAACCATTCCTGGCGAACCAGTCATCGTCAGATTAATCATTGGTGTACCTCCCGATATCGATCCGAGGGAGGTTCCGCCGTCATCAGCAGAATAAATTGCTCTTGTAGACCCAGGTGATTTGTTTGTTGATGTGGCGATCGCTTCGTTAGCCACACCCGTCGCTGCGTAGGTCGCGGTGGCAGTCTGATCACCGGTGGTTTTCCAAATAAATTCTATATCAGTACCGTTGTATGCTTTGGTAACAGTAAAACCCAAATTAGCGTAGTTAGTTGCTGCTTTAATCGCAGTCACGGCAGCATCTACACTGGCGTAGCCTGCTCCTGAACCCGGAACTGCAGGTGTGATAGTGGTTGTACCATCACTAATACTTAATGCTGTATAGCTTCCAAGAGTACCAACAGCCACTGTTTCAACTTGATAATCAGCACTGTCAGTCTTCCAGTTATACTCAAGCTGTGTTCCGTTCGCTGCCTTATCTACTGTAAACAAAAGATCTCCATAACTAGCGTGAGCCCTAATATCTGCAAGAACAGCATCCAAATTTGCTGGAGAACCACTTGTATAATCTTTGGTAACAGTAGTGATTCCATCACTGACCGTCATTACGCCGTCATAGTTCGTGACCGTTCCAGTCGTAACAGTCTCTGTTGTCTTAACCGCTACAGAAGAACTAATTTGTGATGCCTGCAAAGAAGACGATATAGCTGTTTTTATCTGTTCATTCGATAATGGTGAAGTAACCTCAAATTCAATTACTGATTCTCCCACTTTAAAATTATGGGTGCCTTCAGACTCAAACCCACTTAACTCAAACGTTTTAGACGCTCTTCCCACTGGTTGAAATATTTCAGTTCCATCTGTGTTGGACTGAATAGTTCGAGACTCACTAACGGCTGCAAATAGCCGACGATTATCTCCAGCGTAGGCAACATCGCCCGTCGCCACATCAATAACAAATGGCTGAGTCTCTGTTCTACTTCCCGAAAAAATAAAATTACCTTCAACATCGCGTGTATTACCAAGAGAAATTAATTCATTCCTTAAACTTTTTACTTCAACGGCGATGATGTCTCTATCTGCAGTTGACATCGTATCGTTTGCTGCTTGTATTGCCAGATCCTTAAGTCGAATCAGAATATCGCTCGCGGAGCTTAGAACACTATCCTCAAGTTTATAGCGATCTGTAAGGAAGTTAATACTTTTATCATATGACTCGATCTTCCGTTGTTGTGACTTCAATATCTCAATACTTCTTAACTTGCTCGTATCATCACTTGGTCTAACTAAGCTCTTTCCTGTCGCTATCTTTTCTCGAGATTTTGCAACATCACTTTGGGCCGTTTGAATATTTTTTGTAGCTTGATCAAATAAGAATGAATTAGAAATTTTCATAAGCAGCGCCTAAGTAGTTACTGTATTCTTAGCAGAGAGTCGAATAACTGACCCGCCATTTGCATAACCCGAGCAGATGCCTGGTATGCCTGCTGAAATCGTAGGAGACTTGCTGCTTCTTCATCCAAGTTAACACCAGCTTTTGCATCCTTAGCCTCAACTACTTGCTGATATACAACATCTAGAGCTTCCTGAGAAACCGAAGAACGACGTGAAGCATTACCCGCATCTGTCAATATAGAAAGGTAGCTTTCCTTTGCCGTTTGTCCGGTTCCAAATACTCTAGAATCCTCGATGTCTGCGATGCGCAGTGCGTTCTCATTACTCGCAAGTCCTGCTTGGTTACCATCAATTGAAAATATATCGCCAGAATTAGGTTGGCCTTCAATAGTTAATGAAATGGCACCATAGTTAATTGATTGCCCGTAGGACCAATTCCTTGTGGAAAGGATAGTATCAGTAGCACGATCTACTAATTCGTAAGTTGTAGCGCTTGTGAATTTAACATCTGTTATATCATCACGCTGATGCAAAAAATTAATACTAGAATTCTTATAGCCTGTGTAATAATCCAAGCTTTCACTAGTTGCGCCCTGGGTGAAAATAATTAAATCTTCATCGAGAGCACCTTTTAACGACAATGTTTCCGTGAAACCAAGAATGCCTAAGTCAGCCGAAGTGCTCGTCGCATTTCGAGTTAGCGAAACAGTTTTATCAGACAGATCGCTACCAGCGCGATTCGCTTCTATCTTGATTTGCGCAGGAATCGCTCCAGTTTTAGATAAAACACCAGTACCTCCGCCGAAAGTGATGGTATTCGATTCACTACCGTTTTTATTACGCAGGGTCAATTGCTGATTAGGGTCGATACCAGCAAATACGCCCGTTGTCGCCGCAGAGGAATTAATGGCGTTGACCAATACAGAGAGATCCGCCATTGGCGCAGAAATTGTGATATTCGTTCCATTTATCGTCAACGAATTACTGGTAAGATTTATCTCATTTTGCGGGATACTTATAATATTTTCAGCTGAAGCGGTTAGTCCCAAAGAATTCTGCGAGATATTTGTATTTAGCCAATTCACAACATTGGAAACACTCAAAGTAGCACCTGCTCCCAATTGAAGTGCGTTTAATTTGACACCATTTAAACTTAGAGCATCCTTAGCTATCAGTGTCTTTATCGCACCTGTCGTATTTTGGGTTGTCGGTAGGCTTTCTCCAATAATGCTTGCTTCTTTTTTTAAGATGCCTGTATCACCTGATAAATCAACTAGAGATTTTCCTGATACACCAAGAGACCACTGATGCCCTAGGTAATTAGCATTACCATTCAAATAAGAACTACTATAGTTAGCGGTTGATTCAAACCCGTTATTCGCTATCAACATAGCATTCAAATTATTTTGGCTTATACCTCCCGTCCCAAAAAGATGAACTCCTTCACGGGTAAAAACTTGCATTTCAGCGTTACTACCGTTCGACCTCATCACGGATAAATCTAAATCAGTCGTGCCCGTTGGAATAGTAAATGAAGGAGTGAGTACACTAGCCTGTATGGTTTTTGCTGAAGACTCGTGGAGATTATTTACCAGTATATCTTGGATGCTATTTGTAGTAACACCAGATGCCGGATTAAGCATTGCCACCCTTCCCTTAGCACCGCCAGTATTTTGGCTACCCAGTGTTAATCCAAATAATTCTGCCGCTGCCAATTTTTTTGAGTCATCAATAACAACTCGGATATTTGACGCCTGCGAGTCTTGTATCGTCACCGTGAAAATATCGCCATCCATGGGCTGCCCAGAGATAGAAACACTTACGCCATTAATGGAAAAGGCATTAACTGAATTGGTCACGAAGGTTTGTTTAGTGCCCAGATCTGTCACAAGCCATCTTTGATTTGTCTTATCAAACATAGCCTCTAGGTCATTTTTTATAAGATTCTCTGGTGAAGTAATCGCCGTCGATACAGAAATATTGGACTTTGCGAATGATTTATCGGCAATAACAGTCGGTGGAATATCAAATAAGGCACTACCACTCAAACCATAAAGATCCATACCTTGGGTTAGAGTTTCGTTAACTGAAGTAGCTATCTTTTGCGCTAATACATCAACCTGTTCATAGGCAGTTTTAAGAACAGATTCTCTAAAAATAATATGGCCACCAATTTCTCCACCAGAAATCCCATTTAAGTTCTGGGGATTACCATAAGGATCTAAAATTAGATCTACTCGACGAGGTATCGAACCGAGTTGGTAATCAACTTTAATCTGTGTTGATCTATTCTTATTTAGTAACGTCAATCCGCTTGATTCATCTCCTACAGTTACGCTAATGGCTCCATTCTGTTCTTCAATTACTTTGATTTTCATTAAGCCAGAAAGATCGTGTAGCAATTTATCTCGAGTATTAAGCAAATCCGCTGGTTGAGCTTCTAGCTTAGACTGCCTACCTAATTTAGTATTTAAAGTATATAACTGCTCTACGATAGAATTGAATTCAGTAACTCGATAGTTAAGCGTCTCCTGAGAATCCATATCAATAGATTGCAATTGGGCCCCTATTTCATTGAAACGACTAGCTAATCCTTTCGATTCAGATAGGACCATATCTCTTCGAAGCTGTGAAGATGGATCTAAACCTAGATCCCTGAAGCTACTGAAAAAATCATCTAGAGCTGGAGTTAGACTTGCATTTTCATCTCCAAGAATATCAACAACTCGAGTAGTCAAATCGATGATCGGTTCTTGTGATCTCAGATCGCTAAAACTTGATCTCAGGGAAGACTCTACTAAGGCATCATAAGCTCGCTTAACTCCGGTGGCTAAAGCACCCGATCCTAAATACACGGTACCTGCCCGAGTAGGAAGATTTTCTCGGACATCAAGCTCCTGCCTAACATATCCGTCAGTATTGGCATTCGCAATATTATTACCAACAACTGCTAATGCAGATTGGTTGGTCTTGACTGAATTACCGCCAATGGATAATAAATCAGGCATATATTTCTACTCGCCCGCTAATTGTGCGGAGTAAAGCGAGACAGCTTTAGATTTGTTTAAAGGCATTGAACGATTCAATCGCTCCAAGGTTAAATTTTTTTCGTTTTGACTTTTACTCTCCAAGCCCAGTTGTCTTTCGAAGACCTGTGTCAACCCAAGTCCACCGCTTTTTGCTAGTTCCTCTGAGACTTCCTTATCGAACATTGACTCGTACATTTTCATCCCCTGACTATCAAATAACTCAGAGCGAATCGTTGCTTTTCTCATTGCTTGAAGCATCTGGTCAATAAATAATGCCTCGAACTTCTGTAAAACAGCCTTCGAAGTACCGGGCTGCTTTACAGAATCCGCGTACTTCAGCGTAGAAAGTGAAGCAAAATCAAAATATGAATTAGAATCCATCTCAATCTCTATACTTAAATTACGATCAACTCAGCCCTAAGACTGCCAGAACTTTTCAATGCGTCAAGAATCGCTATCAGTGAAGAAGGAGTTGCCCCAACCTGATTAACCGCATCAACAATATCTCGCAAATTAACTCCTGGTTGAAAAACAAACATGGGACGTACTTCTTCCTCTATCGCAACCTCAGCATTAACTAAAGGAACGGCGTCACCGTCACCTACTCCAAGTAAACCTGCAGGAGGTTGAACAACTTCATTTGTTGCTGATACTTTTACTGTTAACTGCCCGTGAGTGACAGCAGTCGCTGTTACACGAACGGTTCTACTAATTACAACGGTCCCGGTTCTTGAATTTACTACGACTCGCGCCTTCGGTTCACCTGGAGTCACTTCTAGATTTTCAACCATACTTAGAAAATTAACGCGGTCGCTTGTATCTAATGGCGCTTTAATGGCAACAGATATTGCATCAATAGATCTCGCCGTACCTGCACCGAAGTTTTCATTAATAGCGCTTGTAATTGCAGCAGTAGTAGTGAAGTCGGCTTGACTTGTATTTAAAACAACGAATTCAGATTGATCAAAGGGTGTATTAACCTCACGTTCGATGATGGCCCCACCGGGTATACGCCCAGCGGTTGGAACACCAACCGTTATCTCAGTACCTGCAGCAGTTACTTCAACACCCGAAACCGCTAGTCCACCTTGAGCAAGAGCATAGATTTGACCATCTGTACCTCTTAACTCAGTGAGAACTAAACTTCCTCCTCTAAGACTGGATGCCAGCCCTATCGCCGCAACATTGACATCGAGTGTCTGTCCCGGCTTCGCGAATGGGGGCAATGTGGCTGTGACGATAACAGAGGCAACATTATCAAGCTTGGTTTTATCATAAGCCAAACTCGCAACACCTCTCTGATAAAGGTCATAATTGGATACAGGGCCATCAACATCCACACCCAAACGATCTAAAACAGTCTTCAAGCTCTGCGCTGTGAAGCTAATCTTATCTCGATCACCCGTACCACCTAATCCTACGACTAATCCGTAACCTACTAATTGATTGGATCGTACTCCCGCCACGGATGTTAGATCTTTTACTCGATCGGCTTGGGCTACCTGGACAAGACACAATAGAACAACTATGCAATACGTAATCTTTCTCTTCATATCAAAATGGCCAAAGTTTATTGAATACTTTAGTTCCCCAGCTTGCACGTGCGACATCTGCCAAATCACCTCGACCTTTATAAGCGATGCTAGCTTGAGCAATACGAGAGGAAAGAACAGTATCGTCGGGCTGTACATCGTTTGGCTTTACTAAGCCACTAACATATATTTCTTCCCGACCTTCACTGAACATGAGATCTTTTTTGCCTTCCACGAACAAAGTTCCGTTGGGTAATATCCGGGTAACGATTACTGCGATAGCACCATTCAAGCTACCCGTTTGATCAGATGTACCTAAACCCTTATCTGTCCGGTTTTGCTCCGCGAAAGTAAGCGATTTCAAACCTCTCTTAATAATATTCCCAGCACTACTACCGACAGGCAAACCTGCTCCAAACGTTGCCTGAAGTTGGCTAAGCGGCGAATTATTTACTTCTTTCAAAGTATTAATGCCGTTACTTCTCTGCGCCTGAGTGCTCTCGTTAAGAACTACTGTAATGATGTCGCCAAGACTGAAATTTTTACGAAACCCAAACTTGGCACTTCTCACTGCATCACGATATATCGAGCCTGTCACTGGCGATTCTTCATAAGATAAGATAGGCATTGCCTTCTCTATAATCTTAGTAGTTTCAAAGTAGTCCCTCTCAATTTCAACGGAGGAACATCCCGATATAACAATGAAAGCTAAAAAATATATAAACCTAATCACCCAATTTCATCCTTATAGATTTTGATTCAAGAATCTAAGCATTGAGTCAACAGAACTAATGGCCTTTGAATTGATCTCGTATGCTCTCTGGGTCTCAATCATGTTTACGAGCTCCTCAACCACATTAACGTTAGAAGCCTCAAGCATCCCCTGGGCGATTTCTCCTGCTCCCTGCTCACCAGGAACTAGCACGATAGGAGCTCCACTAGATGTAGTCTCTCGAAATAAATTTTGGCCCAAAGCCTCTAGGCCAGCCCCGTTAATGAAACGAGCGATCTGAATTTGTCCTAACTGCTGATTACCTCCACCATTGGCTATTTCAACACTGACTGTGCCATCAGTACCTACTGTTATTGAGGCCGCCTCGGGTGGAACTACAATCTGCGGCTGTAATAAAAGGCCCTGTGGTGTTACCAATTCACCTTCCTGTGAGAGTTTGAATCCACCATCACGGGTATAGGCAATCGTTCCATCCCCTTGAACAATTTGGAAAAATCCAGGTCCTTCAACAGCAAGATCCAAAGCATTCTCCGTAGACATCATGTTGCCTTGAGATTGAATCTTCTCAGTTGCCACGATACGCGTACCAGTACCGAGCATGAAACCCGTTGCGGCATTTGTATCTGCACCTGTTTGTCCTCCAGCTTGCCGTATATTTTGATAGAGAAGATCCTCAAAAACCGGACGGTCCCGCTTAAAGCCAACCGTATTCACATTTGCTAAGTTATTGGCGATTACGGTCATACGCGTTTGTTGTGCGTTTAAGCCTGTCTTAGCTACCCATAGAGATGCATCCATGATTTATATCCTTATGTCACTTGCATTAGCGTATTTGAGTCTTGGCTCAAATCACTTAATTCTTTAATAATATTTACCTTAATTTCGAAGGATCGCTCGAGTTCTATCATCTGAGTCAGAATATCGTAGGTCTTTGCGGCAGACCCCTCCAAACCGTGAGTTGTTACATAAACAGGCGCCTCAGCACCCTCGAAATCACCAGGCTTGTCAAATCCTTCAGGCTTAAATAAGCCGTCCTCCATTTTTTCCATGATGGTATCGTCAGCATTGCGTAACATTATTCTTGCAACTTCAATTTCTTCCGCAACTTCTTCAGCAGGATTAGTAGCGTAGACAACACCTTCTTTTGATATTCGGTGAATGAGATTTGGATCAAGCTGTATTTCTCCACCACCATCTGCAGCAATAACCCTACCCTCGCCATTTGTCATTGTGCCCACTGCATTCAATCTCAAATCACCTCTCCGAGTAAAAGCAATCTCACCTTGATCATTAAATACGCCCATCACTCCACTCCCTTCCACATATAAATCAAGGGGGTTCTGTGTGACGATCCTTGGCCCTGGGGTAAGATTTACCCGACCAAGCGTCTCGGCGATTTTATAAAATCTTGATGAGAGAGAATCATCGCCATCCACTCGATAAGTTCCATTCGTCATTTGGAACGCTTTTTTAAACCCAGCCGTCGAGATATTTGACATCTCGTGCATTTGATTTATTTGCCTCAACTTGTCGGACCTGATTGAGGCGACTGCCGTGTATATTCCTTTGTCCATCTCAGTTATCTACCGTCATTATGCTCTGATATTAATAATCGTTGATGTCAATGCTGATGAAGTCTCAATTGCTTTAGCATTAGCCTGAAAGTTCCGTTGTGCTGTTATTAAACCAACAAGTTCTGTGGTGAGATCCACATTCGATCTCTCCCTAGCACCCGCTCGTATCGTTCCGAATCCTGCCGTGCCTGGCTCACCAAACGTTGCGACACCGGACTTAGCAGAAGATAAGTAAGAACTATCTCCATTCTGTCTCAAGCCCTCATTACTAGCGAAGGTTGTCAAAACAATTTTTCCAAGCGAGTTCTGCGAACCGTTTGAATAAGAGGCGACCACAAGGCCATCATCTCCAATATCCAATCCAACCAGGTCTCCCTCGGGAGAACCATCCTGTGATTGTGATTTCACCGCGAAAGCCTGAGAAAACTGAGTTGTTTCCCCGTAATCAATCGTCAAGTTCAAAGCACCTCGACCACCAGAAAGGAAAACAGTATCAAGTTTTGCTCCTTCCGATGGAGATACCAAATTTCCTGATGTATTAAAAGTTAACTCCCCCTTATCCAAATAAATTGGAGACCATTCAGGGAGCGTTGTGAAACCATCGGCGCTTGCTGTCTCATTACCAAACTCATCAATATATTTCTGTACGGCTACACCATTCACCGTATCAGCTGACTGAGTTGGCTTAATCCAGGTAGTAGTCGTTCCGCGACCAGCTTCAATATTTGCAAGACCCCAAGTAGCACTACCCGAAACTTTAATAAAAGAATCTGAACCCTTTGTGCCTGTTGTGAAAACCAAGCCATTTGTCCCTGCATCGTATTGAACGTCTACACCAGAAACACTGCTGCCAGCCTCACTTGCTAACTGGTTGATTCCTTTTTCTAACGAGTCTATAAAACTATCGAGTGTATAGGCCGAGCTGATAGGTAGGCTCAACGTACCCTTAACATCGTCTACCGAGACCACAAAGGTATTATTCGATGCATCAACAGAGAACTGATTGTTCACGTTTACCGCAATTGAAGAGCCGCTTGTAATCGCAGGTAATGAAGCTATGCCCCTTACCGCATCTGTGCTTTGCCCAACTGTGTAAACTGAATTCGCTGCATCCGTTGCCTCAAAGCCTAGGAAAGCCGCTTGGGGGGTCCTAACACTGCCCCCAAAATTGAAGTTGACCTCTATCTCAGATTGATCACCCGTTGACCCCGATTGAATTGAGAACTTTTCTTGAGCTCCGTCGTAGACAACCGAGATTCCAAACCGTTGTTGCGCAGTCGGCCGAATTAATGCCCCATTTGGGGTAACCGTTGTTTGCTGTCCATTTGAAGTACCATAACTATAGGTTGCTGAATCCACGCTTAACGGTGTAACACCTAAGCCAAAGAGAGCATTGGATCCACTCGCCGTCGATAACTGAACAGTCTTAGCTATATCAGCTGGAACAAACTTAAATGACCTAGTCGCATAGTCATAGCTAACAACGACAAAGTTATTCGATGCTGCATTAAGATCTGCCTGGATACCAGTAATCATTTCCGCTACGGTCACTTGAGATTTATTAGAAGCGCCGGCGGATACTACATTCGATAAATCAATATTTGCAGTAGTAGTACCATCAGTGACTCTGAAAGTTTGGTTTGATGTGGTCGTTAAATCGAAGTAACGCTCATCGCCAAATTTTGTATTTAACTGATCCTGAATCGTATCAGCAATCTGAACTCCGGTGATAGCTCCCTGTCCAGCGAGTCCAGACAAGTCAACTGTTACAGGATTACCACTATCATCGATATCGACCTGCATAAAATTCTGTAATTGAGCAGTCGTAAATGCAGAACTAGTGCCAGGAACATTATCCGATGTAAAATTAAAACCCTGATCAGAAGAGAGGTCTACTACTGCCGGCAAATCGCCACCCGTCACAGTAGCAGGAACCGAGGTTCGAATATCAGTTAAATCGTCAAGAGCAAACTTTTGCGTCTTTCTATTAACCAGTAAATCTTCCACTTCAGAACGCGGCTTTAGCTCACCATACTTATTGACATAGCGAAGCTCACTATTCTCATCAGTCGCTTGCTGAAGTGCGGCACTTACAGCATCGTCTCCAACAAACACATAGGTTTGCCATTTATTAAAGGGCGAGTTAGCTGTCGCGTTAGCTGTTTTAACATAGTAAATCGTTGCGAGATAAGAGTTACCTCCACTATCGTAAACACTGAGTGCTGTCGACTTGTTATACGTATTAGGATTGTTCCGGTTAAATTCAGTGTCTATAACTTCTGCATCTGATGGCAAGTTAAGTGACAAGTCAACTAAACTCGTTTGCAATGCTTCACCGGCTGTCGTCGTCGGTATCTGAAGCTTGTTTAGCTTAGATAAATCCGCTTTACCACTCGAGTCAACTGCCGCTGCTAAAAGTGCTTGTCCCGATGAGTTGATCACACTGAACTGTTCGTCGAGCACGAATGAACCATTACGCGTATAGATGTCGGTTAATCCATCCGCAGACTTTAGCGGGAAAAACCCTTCGCCAGAAATGGCCAAGTCTAGGGTATTCGAGGAGAATTCCACGTTACCCTGACTAAATTCCTGTCTTACCTCTTTCAAAGATACACCCTGACCAACAACCGAGGTTGCTTTCTGTAGAGGGGAGGTTGCAAAGATGTCACCAAATGACGCCCTCGACTTTTTGAAGCCCGAGGTGCCCACGTTTGCAATGTTATTACTTGTGATCGATAGCTCTGTCGTTGCAGCCTTGAGCCCTGTAAGCGATGTATAGAAAGACATTTAGAAACTACTCCTTTAAATTACTCTGATATATGAGAGATTTCAGACAGCGCAATAGAACGGCCATCCTCAATTTCGACAAAAATCTCTCCAAGTGATTGATCCCAGGAAACCCCTTTGATCTTTGACTGCGCCATTGCAGGCACATCGAAGGACTCTCCACCAATTAAACCGACTGCCTTGAAAAGGTACTGTCCCGCAGGGACAGCCTCACCATCAAAATTACCGCCATTCCAGCCGAAAGTGACCTCTCCGGGACTTTGCGGACCCAGATCCATTTGGTTCACTATTTCTTCAGTCTCAGCGTCAACAACATAAAGCTTAAGATTGTCAATCATCTGATCCACCTGAACTACTCCATCGAGCGTGACCCCACCCGGTTGATACACTGGTACATCCGGTGCAAAAATCTGCTTACCCAGTAAATTAGCTCCTCTGAGCATTCTTTCTTCCTGCTGGCCAGAGACGAAATCACCAAACGAAGCAGACATAGCGGAAGTAGCTTCTAAAGTTGAAAACTGGGCCAACTGTGCGACAAAAGCCTCGTTCTTCATCGGATCCAGAGGGTTCTGGTTTTGTAATTGCGTCGTAAAAAGACGTAAAAATGCGTTCCGATCTAAATCCTGTTCTACGGGTGTACTTTGCTCAGCACGAAGCTGGCTCATCGTCTTAATACCTTCTATAGCAGATATACTCATCATTAAATCCTTTTATCGCTGAAGCATTTCGATTGTGCGTGTCATCAATCGCTTCGCCGTGTTACTGGCCTCGACCGCACTTTCATAGGAACGTGAAGCTGCTTGGATATCGACCATCTCAGTCATTACGTCAACATTGGAACTAAAGATATAACCGTCTTCGTTAGAAAGAGGATGTGATGGATCATAGAAAGATGGATGAGGTTCCTGATCCTCTATAATCTCAGTAATCTTCACTCCACCAGCTATTTCACCCTGTGAATGATTAGCCTGTCCCTCCAATATCGTTTTGAAAACTGCTCTTTTAGCTTTATAAGCGGTTTCCGCTGACGACTCGACGGTATCTACATTTGCTATATTCGATACTGCAAGATTGATTCGTGCCGTCTGGGCATCCATAGCAACCCCAGAGATACTCATTATATTTTCTAAGCTCATAATTTGATCTCAACTCAATCAGTTACTTATCGAAGAAGGTCCAATACAAGCTGAGTCAGCTGATTAGCCTGCGCTAACATTTGAGTACCTGCTTGTTGGATAACCTGTGCCTTAGCCAAGCGAGCAGATTCAAGAGCATAATCAGCGTCGTCTAATCGTGATCTTGCATCTGCTGTCTTCTCAGCAATATTCATTAAATTCGATACCGTGTAGGCAAGACGGTTTTCAATAGCACCTAAGTCTGAGCGCATCTGCGCGACTTTATCGAGTGCTGCGTCAATAATAGAAATTGAATCCCCCGCCTGAACCATCGTCGTAATGTTGACTTGAGTTAGGTTGATAAGATCCGCGGTATTTGTATTTTCCTTGTAGTAACCAAGCGAGTTAACACCGTTTGTAGTTGTCGCTATAGACCCCAGAGTGGCGCCACCATCAACTGCGGTGTAAGTTGCTCGTGATGAGCCCGGAGACTTGTTCGTTGCTGTTTCAATAGATTCATTGGTTATACCGCCAATCGCTATTGTCGCTGAATTTGCCTGATCTCCAGGCGTTTTCCATATTAATTCAATCTTGGTGCCGTCATAAGACTTGTGTGCGGTAAAGCCCTGAGCTCCATAATTCCCATTAGCCTTGATCGCTGTAAGAAGTGCGTCTATGTTTGCGTAACCACTACCTCCAGGACTATTAATACTGATGTCGTTGGTGGCGCTATTACCGTCGCTTATGACGACCGTGGTCATTGAACCCAATGTTCCTGGAGTTATAGTTTCTACTTGATAGTCGGCTCCAGCCGCTTTCCAGTTATATTCCAGCTGAGTTCCATTCGCAGCCTTATCTACTGTAAATAAGAGGTCTCCATAACTGGCGTGAGCCCTAATATCTGCAAGAACAATATCCAAATTTGCTGGAGAACCACTTGCGTAACTTTTCGTCACTGTTGTAATACCATCGCTTACAGTGAGCAAGCCGTCGTAGCCCGTCACCGTGCCGGTAGTAATAGTATCTTTATGGTTAACCGCTTTTTGATCGATTGAAAACGAATTAGGCGAGACCATTTTTATAGATCCGGCTACCCTGGTCGAGTCATTAGCACCGGAAATTTGTAAGGAAATTGCATCACCGACAATATTAGTAATTGCACCATCCTCTCCTAGTTTCTCTACAACCAAGTCAGAATGACCTGCAAGCGTTTGAGTATTTTCGACGGTGATATCGTCACCATTGCTATCAAATAAAATCACCTTGTTATTCGCCGAACTCGCTGTAACTCCAGTCGATCCAGAAATTTGATTAATTGCATCGACGGCTGCCTCACAATCACCGCTCGATATAACAAAGTTTCCCGTCTGGTACCCATTAATCATGACACTGTAAGTTTTGGCTGCTACGGCGGACGAGGACAGAGCAGCGTAGGTTTTTGCATAGGCCCTGACGCCAGTTTCACCAGTGAGGTTATTAATTTTTACCGCTGTTTCTTTTGCGGAATCTCCTACAGAAGACGCTGTTTCCTTCGTCCCAAGGAAACCAAATATCTCAATATCATCTGCAATCGTGGATGGGTTAGCTGCGGCAGTCGTAGAGGCGGCTAAGGCCCCTTGGCCATCCCCTACAAGAGTATGCGCGCCAACATTTTCAGCTGCGACTGACTCAACAGAGAAGATAATATTCTCCCCCTCCTCAATTCCCACTTGCATAGATTTATTAAGAAATGTGCCATCTAAGATTAATTCGCCGTTATACCGCGTATTCGTAGCAACTCTAGTGATCTCTTGAACGAGGAGATTAATTTCAGATTGCAGGAATGTTCTATCCGCAGAGCTATTTGTTCCATTAGCAGCTTGCAAGGATAGCTCTCGCATTCTTTGAAGCATGTCCGAAACCTCTCCCAGAGCCCCTTCAACCGACTGCGTTAATGCCTGACCATCATTAGCATTCTTGACCGCCATAGCTAGTCCGCGAACTTGCGCGGTCATCCTTTGGGTCATTGCTAGTCCGGCCGCATCATCAGCAGCACTGTTGATTTTGGAGCCAGTGGACAAGCGCTCCATAGCAGTCTGCAACTCCACGTTGGATTCAGACAGTGCCCTTTGGGCAGTTAAAGATGAAACATTTGTATTAATCACTAAAGCCATATGACTACCTTATTTTGATTAAGCAACTTGTGCTCACTCTCCTTTTAATGCTCGACGAATTCCGCCGATTCGGTTTTCAATGAATTGAACAGTCGCTAAATAACGACTAGACTCTTTACCAAACTCCATTTGCTGATGATGTAATTCAACAGTGTTACCATCCGCAGCAGTATTAACGGGGTTGCGAAAAACTTCGTAGTTTCCACTAACCGCACGTGATTCCATATGAGACTGATTTGTTCTGTTAAGATTCGCCATGTCCCTAACTGACGCTGACATCGCAGCTCTGAAATCGATATCCTTGGATTTGTAATGAGGAGTCTCCGCATTCGCCACATTTTCAGACAGCACTCGCATCCGCTCCTGACGAAGCTGAAGCGCTTGCTCATGAATCCCAAAAATGTTTCCAAAAGTCGACACTGCTCAAAGTTTCCCTAAAGTAATTTTTCGTTTAACCGATTTATTAATTGTCAGTTTGTTTTTCGTGCGAGTTCACTTACGCAAACCCTGTGCCAACTTCTTAAAAATTTAGAAAAACCATATTTTTCAGTAAGTTATAAGAAATTTATATTTAGTTAGATTTTTTTTAATCCGTACTCGGCAAGGCAATGCCGGCAAAAAATTTAAAGTACCGGCAAAAATTTTCCAGAAAGTCTCAAGAAGGACTCGAAGGAACATTCAATCACTGCAATACTCTATGGATAATTGTGGCCAAGGAAAACTTTGAATGCCGGTGACATATAGACTCTTTTCAATTCGTATATCGATACAGTTAGCAGGTCTAATGCTGATTACCTGTCTATCTCTAAGAGCAGCAACTGTAAACGAAGATAGTTCCGATCCGTCTGGAGCAGGAGTTGAACAACATTTAATTGAGTATCAATTAAAAACTGAGTTAATCACCTGGCTAACATTAAATTCACAGAATGAAATTTCTCATATAAAAGAGAAGCTAACACTTAATCGAAACCTAGAAAGGAAAACATGTAATAAACCGATTACGTTTTCCTTCACTTCAGCAAGTAAACGAATGATAAAGGTCGAGTGCGAAAATAATTGGCGAAGGTTTGTCAAGAAGCCCTCATGGATTAACGTAAAAAATCCTGAAGAGAAAAAGATAAATATTGAAACTCAAACGATTATTAATGCATTCATTCTCAACCGGGATATAAAGAAAGAGGAAGAGATCACTCTGCAGGATCTGACACGCAACAGAATCAGTGTTAAAGACACCACGATCTTCCTTCAGGATCTCAATGTAGTCGCCCCTATGGTCTCATCGCGTGTCCTTCGCTCCGGAGACCCTCTATTAATAACAGATGTGATTTCAGGACAAGTGGTATTAATTGCCCGAATCGCAATACCCTCCGGTTCATCACTCACAAATGAAGTTGCTACCTTGGATACTCGTTTCTCAGATGTTCCCACTGACGCCCTTAAAAAAATGAAGGGATGGGACTTTATGGAACTTAACAGAAATATAATGGCTGGAGAAATACTAAGGCAGCGTCATCTACGAAAAGCAAAATTAGTGCGTAGAGATGACCCAATTACGATAGTGAGTAAAAGTGCATCTCTGGAAATATTAACTTCAGGTACTTCCCTTCAGGATGGGTATTACGGTCAGCGAGTCAGGGTAGTGAATTTAGAAAGCGGACGTTCCATTATTGGGATAGTAACGGGTCGAGGAAAAGTTGAGATCACTAATAATTAGAGCAGACTTTGATTTTAATTTGATAACAAATAAATAATATTGCTTCCGCGAAATTAATCCATAGAAACTTCCCCCACTAATTTTTTAACAAGGCAAGAATGAAACTTTACAGAGGTAAAGTCCAAATTATTGCTAGTCCTATCGCTGATCCATAAGTCATCGCGAGCGCGAAAAGTTGACTTAAAATGACATAAAGTGGATATAACTCATAAAATCTCCTAAGATAATTGTGATTTTAATGAAAGTTTTGCTAAAGCTTTTCTTTAATTGACCGATTTTACTCTCAGTGAAAAAAAATTAAGAGGAAACTGACATGGTTGATGACGTAAGTCGCGTTGGGGCTAGTCAATCTCAACAAGCAAATCAAACGGCTAAACCAAGGCAAGGATCGAATCCGAGTTCTAGTGTGGTCGATTCAGGTGAATCAAACACAACCGCTCCGCGAGCGGTCGAGGTTGAGCTAAGCAAAGAAATTCAACGTTCAGAGGAACGAGCTGAGTTCGATGCAGTAAGAGTTCGAGAATTGAAGGACCAGATAGAAAGGGGATCTTACCCGATTGATACGGAAAAGTTGGCTGAAAAGTTTGCTGATCTTGAGCAGCTTCTTTAACATCCAGGAGCAGGCGGACCCAGATTGGAACATTTAAGTAAGGTCTCCACACTTTCAGACCGCTTAACGCAACTTCTTGATCAAGAGTTCTCTGCATTGCAGGAAAAAACTTTTGATGAAGTTGAAGAGCTTCAAAATAACAAATTTAACCTAATGCAAGAATTACAGCTTGCTTGGGATCTGATGAGGCAAGATATATCAGACTCCGAAGCACAAGTTATTAGTGAGTTGACTGAAAAATTAGGAGTATGTAGGGAAAAACATTTGAGAAACTCCTTGTTGCTGAATAAACAGATGGAGATAACACGGAATCTTCTAAACGCAATAACCCGAAAAACTTCGGATAATGCCTCTGTTTATGACAAATTAGGAAAACTTACTTAATCAGAGCTCTCGGCTATTTGTCTCATCTGTGTCCCAAGGCGTTTTACCCTGCAAGCGATACACCCAAGCTAAAATAATAGCTACAGAGCGAAAAAGTGACTCCGGTATTTCTGAATTCAACTCAAGCTTAGAAAGAGTCTCGGCCAACAAGTGATCTTCAGTTATTGGGACATCCGCCGCTTCAGCTATCGTCAGGATGGATTCTGCGAGCGAAGATCGGCCCTTAGCAACAACTTTTGGAGACCTAATTTTATCATATAATAAAGCAACAGCGACTCGGCTTTGGTCATCAAGCATCTGCTATCCACCTTTTTTCATTTGAATTAGATGCGTACCCAATATGCTTATTAGATGAAGAAGCGTCTTCTTTTTGAAAAACCTTAAATTCATCTATGCTAATTCCAATTTTTTCAATTTC
The DNA here is from genome assembly GCA_002690865.1 of Gammaproteobacteria bacterium. GTDB lineage: Bacteria > Pseudomonadota > Gammaproteobacteria > Pseudomonadales > Azotimanducaceae > UBA7455. The sequence goes on from NZGG01000039.1 coordinate 30,805, forward strand.
ACTAAGCAACCAGTTCTTATGAGAATCAGCTAAAACAGCGAGCTCTTCGTTTGGCATACCTACATAAAGGCTGAGAACCTCTGTTTCAGTAAAAAGAGCAGACAAGTCTATAGATTCCTTTTCATTCACTTTAACTTGAATCACTACCTTCCACTGAAATATGTTCTCATCACTATCGTCATTTTCACTATCTGCTTCACTAAACAATTGAACATCAATCGGCCATTCCCCGAAAACTGGGATCAACCAATGATATTGACTAGCTCTATTCAATTGATGTCCCAAGGACTCTAATTGGCTAGATTCAATATCTTCAATTGCAGAAGAAATAAATAATAATTCTGATCGTTCTAGACTTGAGTTCTTCACTAATCTGAGTAGCAGCTCTTTTAAATTAGGAAAACTTACTTTCCCTTCACGTAGATCTTTTTCATGGAACAACCCACTTTTTAGCAGGCTCGAATAAATCGCACTGTAATCAAATCTTCTGAACCAACTATCTCTGAGAGAGAACGGATTTAAGGATGCCTGTAAATCTCGTGCCGTTCCAGCTAAGAAACTATCTGATTTCAAAAGCAGCTCTAAGCTACCCGTATTAGATCCCTTAGATAAGAGTCTAGCCAGGCGCGCTGAGGGATCGAGCACTAATCTATCGTTAACATCAGGCTTTTTCATAAATAAAAAAGAGAGGATTCCGTTGGCAAGGGACTCCATCCTCACCTTAGGCTGAAGTAGCCCTGAAAATGGAACTTGAAAGGGAAGTTTCACTGCAATATTTTTGTTCAAGTGAAGAATATTCCCGTCGGACCTATTCTCGATAACAGCATTGACTGTCTGCCCCTCACGAAGGCCGAGGCTTCGAGCGTCAGGAGGATTTAGTCTTAATGCATAAACGCTTTGCCCTGGCTCAACACTTTGGCCGAGCGCTTTAACCGGTTGAGCTACTACATCAGTGATTATCAAATTAGAACCTAAGGATACTTGATCCAACCTGAGTATGGATCTTCTGCTTCCTTACCTTCATTTTTTTCGCTAGAGTTCATGAAGATCAATTGTGAAAAATCCTCAGCACCCGGAAAACGTAATTTTGATCCTGCATACATCCAATTAGGGTTTCCTCTTACGAAGGCGGAAGGATTAAGCCTTACAATAGCGTCTAACATAAACTCTGGTCGAATTTGTGTGCCCTTGACCGATTCTTGTACTATCTTGGAAAGAGTATCTCCTTTTTTTACCTGATAGATACCTTTTACCCATCCTTTCTCTTCAGCATTAACGACATCTACTGACTTAACTAATCGAGATAGCATATTTTCCAGTGCAATCTCTAATTCTGATGATTCCGCTATAGACTGCAACTCACCTTCCACTGCGACATACTTGGAATCTCCAATTACCTTTGCCAGCGCAGCATTAGGTTTCTGCTCCAGATCCTTTGCTGATTCTTCATGCTCTCCTTCAGGGACTGGGCTCATCTGGCTACATCCTCCCAAAAGTCCAAAGGAAAATAAAAAGATTAAGTATTTCATATCAAATCCAGCAATGGTCGTACCGAAAATTCTACACCATTTTCTATTTGAACATCGCCTTCCTGTATTTCTAATTCAGACTTATACTTATCAATTTTTATGATGCGCGCAATCGCAAGTCTATCGACACCCGGCAACAAACCTCGTTTCTTCAAGTAACTCGCTTTAGGCAGCATTAACAATTCATCGCCCTCGTAGAAGCCTGCATCGAAGCCTGCATCAAGTATCAGTTTCCCGTTCGTAACCACTACCAAATTGGAGTGGTGAATATAACAAGTCAGATCAGCTACGAACTCGTTCAATCTTAAAACAAGATTATTAAGCTCAGTTCGAGAGCTTTTATTAAAATTTGCTCCTATGTTTAGACTCGAGACTGGAAGTATCTGGCCCAGTGAGACTGTCTCTTTTAAAGTTTCTAAAGGTATACCGTGCTCAGTAAGTTCGACATTAACGGAAATATGAGAATTGTTACTCGGCTCTCGAAAACCGGTCCTCGGATTATTTGCAGAGACGAGACTTATCTTACCTCTTGCGGTACTCTCATAATTAACTTTTGCTGAGACTCGGTATCTGGGTTGAGACCACGCGTTTCCTCTTACTAAATTTTCATAGTGACTAACGTTACTATTCTCAGGCGACCATTTAACTAAATCAGTATCTGATAATCGTTGCTTTACTAACGAACTAACATGATGTTTTAAATTTCTTTCGCGAGAGGTCAAAGTTCTTCCACCTATCGGCGACTCCTCAACCACTAAGGATACTCTTGGTGGTTTACCTGTAAAACTTGAGCAGCCAGATTCTGTACCCGTGCTAAAATTTTTAGTCAAGGATCCAGGACTCCTTGAATACGGTTGTATTAGTTGCTTAGATACCTGAACTTCACCATTGGCTAAAAAGCGAATATCAAGTTCCTCTAAATCTATAGCGGACACAAAAAAGAGATCCTCGCTCCGCATGATTGAATTTCGCATTCTACCGACAGAGTGCAAGTAACTGCGCTCATTGATGCCAAGCCTGATAACTTCACTTTTTAAATTTGAAAGCCAAACTGAGCTGTCGAATGCCAACCCAATAGACGGCAGGAAAGCTGAGCATATTAAAGCCAGTAATCGGGGAAAAACTTTTATCATAATACGTAGACTCTGAAGTTTTTCGAAAATCACCTTTCCCACATTATCTGCGAGAGCCGGCTTTTACCGGATGAAATGTTGAGGTCGACGATAGAGACATCTTGGATTCTGTCTCCAAACCCGCGTCTGCGTCCGCTTCGGCTGAGTCAATTCTGGCGAACAAGTCGGACCGTCCGATTTCAAGCCTTGTTTCGTAACTGTCCTCAGAAATTGGCTTTATACTGACTAATCTTGCCCCCAACACAAGGCCCTCTACCCTGGTAACTAATTCTTCTTGCTCCAATCTTGAATTGGTTAATCTCCCTCGAGATTCAATATATTGCCCATAAAGCTGCTCAGCAATCGATTTATAAGCCTCAAGTTTAGATGCCTTTATCGCCATTAAACGTTTTTGCTCTTGGCTATCTCCCGGCTGTGCATTAATGACCGCATAACCGATGCCGATAATGCGTTCATTTACTCGCCCTACTTCCGCGTAGGGATATTGATTAGTAACGCATCCAGAACTCATAAGGATCGCCACAACACCAAAGGTGCAAAGTTGTTTTTTTAATAAAGCTGAAGTCTTCACCTGAGCCACTCTTTCCTCTTAGATACCTCTTATGTATCGGCTGTCAGAGCTTTTTCTTTAGATTAGGCATGATTCATGCATTTACATACCCAAACGACTTCGAAGCAAAGCAAAGAAATTTTTATTTATATAGATCAATAGCTTATGGATTTATCACTTTTTACATTGACGAATTTTCGACACCAGCTAAGTATTTTTCCACTTAGCTCGCTCGTAATTCCGATAATAGTATTGCTCGTTTTGAGCTTACTGGTACTGCCTATACCGCCTGTACTACTGGATGTTTTTTTCACTTTTAACATCATTTTAGCACTGTTAATCATTATGGTTGCGATACATACGGCGACGCCCATGGATTTCTCGTCTTTTCCCATAATAGTCCTTTTTGCCACAGTTATGAGACTGGGTCTCAACGTAGCTTCAACTCGCGTTGTATTACTCGAGGGCCACGAGGGTGGAGATGCAGCCGGACAGGTCATAGAGGCTTTTGGCCAGTTTGTTATTGGTGGTAATTATGCAGTTGGATTTATCGTATTTTGTATCCTAATCATTATTAATTTCATAGTAATAACCAAGGGTGCTGGTCGTGTGTCAGAAGTAATTGCTCGATTCACACTGGATGCTTTGCCTGGCAAACAAATGGCTATTGACGCAGACCTTAATGCTGGCGTTATAGATCAAGAGACCGCGAGAATTCGAAGAGCGCAAGTGACTCAAGAATCTGATTTCTTCGGTTCTATGGATGGGGCATCAAAATTTGTTCGTGGAGATGCTATAGCGGGTATTTTAATTCTTTTAATTAATCTTATAGGCGGACTTGTGATAGGGATGATGCAACATGATCTTTCACTCGGAGATGCTGCCGAGGCTTACGTATTGCTCACTATCGGAGATGGTCTTGTTGCCCAAATACCCGCATTAATCTTATCTCTCGCAACAGCCATTATTGTTTCTAGAGTTTCGACAGATGAATCAGCACCGGAACAGGCAACTAAGCAGCTAGGTAATCCAATAGCATTTGGAGTCGCGGGAGCAACACTAGTGGCCTTAGGAGTAATTCCTGGGATGCCTAATGCCGTATTCCTCATTCTCGGAGGTGGAGCTATAGGACTGAGCTATTTGCTCAAGAAAAAACAAATAGCGGAGATAACAACAGGTGAAGAATTACAACAGGGAGTCGCAGAAAGGCCGGAGGACGAACTATTAGAACTGGATTGGGATGATGCTGGTCAAGTCGATGTCATAAGTGTAGAACTCGGATATGGATTAATTCCCCTAATAGAAGAAGAACGTCACGGGCGTCTTCTCCAGAGAGCAAAAGGTATTAGAAAAAAAATGTCGGGAGAATACGGATTCTTGCTACCCACTATTAGGATCAGAGATAACTTAGATATTCCTCCTCATCGTTATCAATTAGTAGTGAATGGCTCTACTCGAGGGGTTGGCGATATTGAGCTCGGTAGATTTTTAGCTATTAACCCAGGATCTGTGCTCGAGACCGTATCTGGTACCCAAATAAAAGAACCCGCTTTTGGCTTAGATGCTGTTTGGATCGACTCTAAGGATAAAGAATATGCTCAAGCAGTAGGTTATACAGTCGTTGACACAAGTACAGTCATAGCAACTCATCTCAATTCAGTACTAAGGAACAATACAGAGGAGTTGCTCACCTACGAAATCACCCAACATTTAATCGACCGAGTAGAGGAAACCTCCCCCAAACTTATAGAGGAACTAATCCCTGAAAATTTATCAATGAGTATTATCGTTAAGGTATTACAAAACTTATTGAGCGAGGGAGTCCCGATAAAAGATATGCGAACTATACTTGAAACGCTTTCAGATATAGCTCCTTCAACGAAATCTCCTGAAGCACTTACAAACTATGTAAGAACAAAACTCGGCCGTCTTATCGTCCAACTAGTTTGTGATCCGCTAGACACGCTTGAAGTAATGACATTAGAACCTAATCTCGAGCAAATGCTAACTGATCTCGTAAAATCAGCGCCGAATGGCGAAGACGTAACATTAGAACCTAATCTGGCTCAAACGTTAATAGAAACTTTATCCGATGAAGTCACTACCGCTCAAGAAAGTGAGAAGCCCGCAGTACTAATTGTTTCCCCAATGATCCGTACCTGGCTTTCCCAGTTTATAGGTAAACTCAAGAAGGATTTATCCATTTTATCTTATCGAGAGGTTCCTGATGATCAACCCATAAAGATTTTACGAACTATTGAATTAAAAGAACGAGAATAATTGAGGTTATATTGTGAAACTACAAAGATTTGTTGGTAAAAATACGAAATCTGTTCTTGACGAAATTAGAACAAGCCTAGGCGAAGAAGCCTTGATTGTTTCAAATACAAAAGTAGGATCAAAGACAGAAATTATCGCGGCGTCTGACTCGAATGTGAAAATTGGCGACGATTCAGATATTGCAATAAATATAGATGTTCAACAAGAAGTTGCGGAAGCCGCTTCAAGTAAAAGCTTTTCCAGCTTTATGTCATCGCAGGGGAAACCAACATCACAATACGAAGATGTAGATCCATGGACCTACATACAAAGCATCAATCAAGAAATTAATTATATTAAGTCTTCTCTAGATCAACTCCCTAAAATTAGGTCTGATATTCAAAAGAACTCTCAAAAGGAAGGAGTCTCAAGCTCTGAAAAAACAGACCATCTAAATAATCTTCCAAGTCTAGATCTAAACATTAGTAAGGGACCTTATATCATATGGGGTGATAGAGAATCTGGCAAATCGACTGTAATCAAACAACTCCTGAGAGATAGAAAAAATAGTAGTGAAGATATAACGATAATGAGACTTCCACATAAACATAGCAATATTGATCCTCATCTATCCGCCATTGCTTCAAGATATTCTGCAAACCTAATATATATCAATTACCTCGACCAAACTGAGAAGATGGTAGAACTTTTAGGGCGGGATAGCTTGCTTGTGATAGAGGCAGATCTCTCAATACTTCCAAAACTAACGATAAATAAGGAAATAACCTGGCTTGAGGCTAGCTTCAACTATCTTATCAATGAAGATCAAGAACAGACCAAGCTTCTACTTAAATTATTTTCAGAAATAAAAGCCAGCGAACCAACAACCCTAAGCGCTGCGGTATTGAAAAACATGATGTAAAGGAATCGTATCAGGTCTTTTCGGAATAGATGGGAAGATTACTAGTTTCAGTCTAAGATTAAGTGGTTGATGATTAACGATAAATAGTTATTCAAAGTGAGGCTCTAAATTGACGCACCTAATTGCAGTTTGTAGTGGGAAAGGCGGGGTTGGAAAAACCTTTATTTCTGCCCACTTAGGCATAGCAATACATAAATTAGGAAAGAAAGTACTTATTGTTGATGCAGACATGGGGCTTGCTAATGCTCAGCTAATGTTAGGAGTCTCACCAAAATCAACAATATCCGACTATGTGTTGGGTGGAAAACCCATAACCGAGGTAATTACGCAAATAGATGAAGGATTAGAACTTCTCGCAGGCGCATCTGGAGACGCGAACATAGTGAATATGCCCCTCGCATCACTATCAGATCTGTGTCATGTTATTGAAACCATATATACCGATACTGTCGTGATCTTCGATATTGCTGCAGGTATATCAGCCCAGAATATGCATCTTCTTGCTTTATGTGACACCCGTATTGTGATTTTTGTAGATGAACCGACATCAATAGCCGACAGCTATGGCGTACTTAAACTTCTTCATAAAAGTGATCATCTTTCAGAAACTTATCTAATCCCAAACCAGGTATCTAATCTTTCCTCTGGTCAATCTTTCTATGAGAAGATGAATTCGCTTTGTCTGTCATTTTTAGGGAGGCCAGTAGGGTACTTGGGTTCAATTGAAGAAGATAAGGCGGTAAGGTCCGCGATTCGGAGTCGAAAACCGCTACCTTACTCATTTCCCAATTCAACAGCTTGGTGTAATATTCAAACCTTAGCCCATAAGGTGATGGAGTATGATTCAAGGGAAAAAACTCCTACTGTTTCGAATTAGATTATGAGTATAGATCGGAAATCATCTGGAAGTGGAAATCCTGACAAATCCCGGGCGACCGCCTCTTATTTGTCCGATAACCCTAAAAATAGAATAAGCCCAGAATTAATTTCCCTGGTGAAGAGAACAGCGCTCCATCTCAAAGGTCGACTTCCCTCAAATATAGATTTAGACGACTTAATACAATCTGGCCATGAAGGCTTAATACAGGCAATGGAAGGCTTCGATGCAGGAAGAAATATAACATTAGAGCAATTTGCTAAAACACGTATTAGAGGGGCTATGCTGGATGATGTTCGAAGGATGTCGCAAACCACCCGAACTACCATAGCCTATAAGAGAGAGCACTCTGCAGCGCTAGAAAAACTAACGGTTCGCTTTGGGCGCGAACCAACAGGAAAAGAAGTTGCCTCTTACCTCGGAAAGGACCTTGAGACTTACCAGAAAGAAAGACTTATTATTGCTGGGGCGGACCACGTAACAAGCGAAGCAGCGGAAATTTCCGACTTTGATGATCAGCAAACTGAAGCATCACCCGAAGAAGATATTCAGAGAAGAGAATTAGTTTCTTTACTTAAATCATCCATCGAAGACTTACCTGAGAGGAGCCAATTAGTTCTATCTCTTTATTATCAAGATGAGCTAAACTTAAAAGAGATTGCAGCAGTGATAGACGTGTCTGAATCTCGGGTAAGTCAAATCTTGAGCGAAACGGCGTCTAAGCTAAGAAAAAAGATTGACTCCTATAAATAATTAGCGGCTCTTTTGGGGGGTTGACTAAGATGAGTCTGTTAAGTGGTATTAAAGAAAGAAATGTAAAGAAGAAGGCCAAGTCTTTTTATCTCGGATTGCCTACATTAAAGCTGGAGCCAAGAGAGGTGCGAAAGCTTAAGGCCTTGATGAGTTCGAGACTAACAGCTTTCATCGATACAACCTTCATAGAGGGCGCTCATAAAACTGAAGCGTTGCAGAAAACCCAACCCCTAAATTCGCGAATAAAGATGGAATCTGCACCATTTAAGAATGTGAAAACTGTTGGTGGGGTAGTCTGCGTCTATCTACCGCCGAAGTATACTAATTATTTCTTTGAGCTCGGATCACGATATCAATCTGCACAGCTCACCATCAACCAGGTTTTAGAGCTTGCAGATAAAACAAGTCTTGAGATCTCAGAATCCCTCGATTTGCAGAATCCAATTCATCCCTTGAACTTTCTTAGATCAGACGCAGAGGAAGAGAACGAGGAAGAAGTTAAGGAAGAAACCGATAAATAAAATCATAAAGCGCTCAAATAAGCGTCGATCCTTACTAAAAATATTACTTAAGGTAATAGAAAGATGCTCGTCTCTAAAATAATTAACTACCATATCTCATTCTATAAATAATAAATGGCTCTAGATAACTTAAGTACTAATAAGGGCCATAATAGAGCGGTAATCTCTGTCGCAAACCTTAATCAGATGGCCCGCCGACTGCTCGAGGGGGAGTTTCCAATGATCTGGGTCGAAGGTGAAATTTCGAACTTCGTTAAACCGTCATCTGGACACTGGTACTTCACCCTAAAGGACTCATCGGCTCAGGTTAGGTGTGCAATGTTTCGCAACCGTAACCAAGTTCAGAAAGTAATACCTAAAGATGGTTTGAAAGTATTAGTTCGTGGAAAGATAAGTTTGTACGAGGGACGCGGGGATTTCCAACTTCTAGCCGATACCCTCGAAGATGTCGGAGATGGTGAACTTCTTAGAACTTTTGAGGAACTCAAGGTTAAGCTTCAAAAAGAAGGACTATTTGACGAAGCAAAAAAAAAATCGATACCTGAATTACCAGCACACGTTGGCGTTATAACTTCACCGAGCGGTGCTGCCATACAAGATATTCTAAATATCCTCAAACGACGCTTCCCAGCGATCAAGGTCTCTATATTACCCGTTCAAGTTCAGGGTAAGGGAGCAGAACAAAAAATCAGGGAGGCTTTAGTATTTGCGAATAACTACACAAAGCCACCCTTCGATGTTCTTATACTCACACGTGGAGGAGGATCTCTTGAGGACCTTTATCCCTTCAATTCTGAGATTACTGCTCGAGCGATTGGAGAAACAAACATCCCAATCGTTTCGGCTGTTGGTCACGAATCCGACACGTCAATCTCAGATCTTGCCGCAGATCTGCGAGCTCCAACACCCTCCGCTGCGGCGGAATTAATAAGTCCAGATCAATACGAATGGAATTATAACCTGGAACGGAATAAGCAAAGATTGAATCAAAGAATGTCAATTGTATTAAAAAATAATTTAGCCCATGTTCGGCATCTAAAAAAAAGATTACAGCATCCTCGTCAAAGACTTCAGGAACTTAACCAGCGACTAGATAATTTAGAATTAAGATTGATCAACAAATCAAGATTTGATGAAACTAAGCGAAAAATTGAGCGCGTTCAACAGAAGCTTATCGACAACATAAATAATAAGATGACTACAAACAATAATCATTTTATGAGCTTAGCAAACAGGCTAGATACACTAAGCCCTCTGGCGACGCTCAAACGTGGTTATTCAATAACAAGCCCCACGGGAGAGAGGGGGAAAATAATAACTAACGCTAATAATATTAAAAAGCGTGATGCCATAGATATCAGACTCAGCACCGGTATTATCTCTGCCGAGGTAAAGAAGATTTATGATTAATAAACTTACCTTAGTAATAGTGATGGCAACTTATCCTATTATGGGGCTCACAATGCCAATTCATAATCCAGTTCCCGGCGGCGTGGCGGTAATACCAATCGACATGTTAGAGAACGCAATCTTTAACGGAACTCGCATACTAACCCTCAAAAATAACAGCCGCGCTTATGCCATAGTGGGAATACCACTTTCTGCCAAGCCCGGTAACTCCGAAATCATCGCTGGGGAGCGCAAAATAGGCTTCACGATAAAAAAATACACCTATGAAACCCAGCACCTCACTATTAAAAATCGCAGAAAGGTAAATCCTCTTCCAGAAGATCTTAAGCGAATAACGCGCGAGAGAATAGAAATGAACTCGGCATTCCGCAGATTCACAACTAGCATAGTTCCCGACACAAATTTCATACCTCCTGTGAAAGGACGTCGTTCTAGCTCATTTGGTTTACGTCGAATCCTTAATGGTCAACCCAGAAACCCGCACAGCGGAATGGATATCGCAGCACCTGAGGGTACGCCAATCATTGCACCAGCAAACGGTATAGTCGTGGCATTAGGTAACTATTTCTTCAATGGCAAAACGATACTTATCGATCATGGATACGGACTAGTGACAATTTATTGCCATCTAGAGAATATTACTGTCCATTTAGATGATCGCTTGAATAAAGGATCAATAATCGGATCCGTTGGTCAGACAGGCAGGGTAACTGGTCCACATCTACATTGGGGCGTTAGCCTTAATAATGCACGAATAGACCCTGGGCTTTTTTTATCAGATGAATAGCTTTTGAAGCAATAAAGGACTAGCGTCTGCGTTTGCGACGGCGCTCATTTTTCTTCACAAAATCCATTAATCGACGCTTACGAGAGATCTGACGACGGTTAAGCTGATTTTTTTGTTCCTTAAATGGATTCTCACCGGTCTTAAATTCAAAATGAACAGGCGTACCCTCTAGTTTAAGTTCTGCAATAAAGCGATGCTCTAAATAACGCCTATAAGATGCGGGAACTGCATCAGTCTGATTACCATGTACTACAATCCGAGGAGGGTTAATTCCACCAAGATGGGCATAGCGGAGCTTAATGCGACGTCCTCTCACTAATGGTGGCGAATGATCCATGATAGCTTTTTGAAGTACGCTATTTAACTCCGATGTCTTTATCCCCCGTGTAGCCGAATCATATGCGCGATGCACGGAATCATATAGATTACCTACACCTGAACCATACAACGCAGATACAAAATGAATTCTCGCAAAACCAATAAAAGTAAGTCTCCGTTCTAACTCGAAACGAATATTTTCGCGTAACTCAGAATCTAAGCCATCCCATTTATTTATTACTATAACCAAAGCTCGTCCCGCATCCAGAACATGGCCCAAAAGATGTAGATCCTGCTCTACAACACCGTCTCTAGCATCAAGCATCAAAATAACGACATGAGCATCTAAAATTGCATCCAGAGTTTTTACTACAGAAAACTTTTCAATGCGCTCGGCCACTTTACCTCTTCGCCGAATACCAGCTGTGTCTATAAACGTATAATTTTGACCCTCTCGTTCAAAGGGAATATAAATACTGTCTCGTGTTGTACCGCCTGAATCAAAAACAACAACCCGATCTTCTCCTAATAATCTATTGACCAAAGTTGACTTTCCTACATTTGGTCTTCCAACCACGGCAATCTTGATACCATGTGCAGTAGTCTCGTCAGGATTAGTCGATATTTCCACCGAAAAAATAGGATAACTAGCGATCTTATAATTGATCAACTGAGTTATTCCTTGCCCATTACTCGCTGATATATACATTGGTTCACCCAAGCCCAATGCAAAAAATTCACTACCTGCAATAGCTGGATCTTGTCCATCTATTTTATTGACAACAGGCAGTACTGGAACTGATTGCAGACGCAACATCTCGGCAATAGTTTCATCACCAACCAAACGACCGTCCTTTGCATCTAGCATAAAAATGATGAGGTCTGCTTCATCAATAGCCTGCATGACCTGATTTGCCATGAATTTATCGATGCCGCCTTTCTCGTCCGTCAGCCCTCCTGTGTCTACGACCACATAATCAATATCGCCAGTCGCTCCTCTTCCGTACTGGCGGTCACGGGTTAACCCAGAAAAACTGCCCACGATGGCATCTCTGGACCGAGTTAATCGATTAAATAGTGTTGATTTCCCTACATTGGGACGTCCAACGAGGGCAATGACAGGAAGCATAGATGATTACCTACCGAATCTCGTAGGCTGAAAGATTACTATTATTACCTATTACATAAACTCTAGCGCCATCGCTGACCACCCCCCCATTAAGACCACTACGGTCGACTTTTCTCCGACCTACAAACCGACCATCGGATTGAGCTATAACATGTAGATACCCCTGAAAATCACCTATCAATAAATAGCTGCTTGACGCAACGGGTACAGTAATATTTCTGTTAGTTAATGCATCAACTTCCCAAGCGATCTTTCCTGTGATTGCATCATAGGCGCTGATTACGCCATCAGCATGGCCTGCATAAACATTACCAAACCCCTCAGAAAGCCCTACGATACTAGACACATCTTTCGACCAGTCAACTCTAAGGGTATTCAAATTCATAGCTACTAGTCTGCTTTGATAACCAACGAAATATAGGCGCTGACCAAGTAAAACCATATTGCCATCAATATCCACCAAACGATCCAGATCATTCCTCCCTTTAGATATACCAATAGCCTGATCAAAACCTGCTAGGCCTGATTCGCGATTAAGAATTGCAAGTCTTCCGTTGGCGAAAGCTGCAACGACATACTGAGATGTCAAAAGAGGAGTTGCCGTACCGCGCAAGCTCAGTGGAGGCAGCATACTGGAGTAAGTCCACTTTCGGTCCCCATTAATGGCATTGTAAGCCGAGACATTACCATCAATGCTATGCGCTACTGCTAAATCACCTCTTATTTGAGGCGGTGATAATACTTCACTACTGGTTTTTGCTCTCCAAACAAGCTCACCATCTTCTTGACTCAGAGCTAGTATTTCACCAGCCGCTGTGCCTAAGACAACTAATCCTTCTCCTAACCCCAAACCACCAGTAATCACGTCGACATCTTTACCAAATGCGTTCGCACGATCTGCATCCTGATAAAATTCAGTAGCATTTACTTTCCAAACTTCTCTACCATCAGAAACCATCAATGCTTTAATAGTGCCGTCTGGCGAAGCGGCAAATATCCTGCTGCTAAAAATTTTCGGGGTAAGCCTCCCTACCTGACCACCAGCACCCTTGCCTATCTTTGTACTCCAGAGGCGATTTAATTCTATCTCTTTTTTAAATGATTCAAGTTCTCTCGGCTTGATCTCTTCATCCACTTCTCTGAGACTTGTTAAATCAGTTAACCACGCACAACTCGAAGTCAGTAAAATTATAGAAAATAGCAGTAAACGTAACATTATTTAGTCTACTCTGCAGAGACGTAGGTGATGTCTTCAAGCTTTGCAAGGAGAGTTCTGTCTAGCCGCTCTTCCGATACAGAATCGATTGCACGTTGGTAGGCCTTCCGTGCCTTCTCCATTTTGCCTAACTGATAGTAGAGGTCACCTTGTAATTCGTACCAAGATGATGAATGTGCTTTGACATTGCGCTCTATTTGATCCTCAGATACTAATGACAACGCTTCCTCAAGTTTACCTTGGGCCGCAATCACATATGCCAGCCTAATAAGCACAATCGGTTTAAGAGTATCTTCAACATCGTTATCTAACATCCATTGCAACTCAGTCTCTGCCGATTCTAAATCATTCATTTCTACTGAGATTTTGGCCATATATAGAGCGCCAAGAAATGCATAGGTAGTTTCAGAATGATCAATTTTCAGCTGATTTCCAACAGAACGAGTGGATTCTATAATCTCGGCCGACAGATCTATTATTTGTTCACCAACCATTGGCACGGTCATACTTTCATATAGGCTAGAAGCGGTTTCAGCATCTTCTAAAGCCTGATTTTCCCATGCTCGATAACCAAATACCGCACCGATCGCTAAGACCAATGTTAAGAGCAGAGATTTACCATTCTCTGCCCACCAAATTTTTATTGCCTCTATCTGTTCTTCGTCTGTTTCAGCCACATCTATCCCTCAGGCAATGCTTTTGCCAGATAATCAGTTACCGAGTTAAAGCTCACTTGACTTTGTAAACCAGTCTCTAAGTGCTTTACTATTACTTCTCCTTTAGTAGCTTCTTCCTCTCCAATAATAATCGCTAAACGGGCTCCATCCGCATTCGCCTTTTTCATTTGACTCTTTAGCTTTGCTTCAGTGCAGTCGACAATAACTTTTATATTTTTCAACCCTACCCTAAGATCCTCTGCGAGCAACAACGATTTTTCTTTTCCGATCTTACCCAGCGAAGCTACATATATATCGCATTCGCTTGATGTTTCACAATGGTCTTCTAGCAACATGGCTAGACGATCCAAGCCTATAGCAAAGCCTACACCAGGCGTCGCTCGCCCGCCAACCTGCTCTACAAGTCCATCATACCTGCCACCCCCACAAATAGTACCTTGAGAACCAAGGTCATTACTCACCCATTCAAATACAGTGTTATTATAATAATCAAGTCCGCGCACAATCGATCCATTTATATTATAAGGAACTTGACGCTGATCTAACAAACTCTTCAGGCCATCAAAATGTTTTCGAGACTCTCTATCCAGAAAGTCTGTAACTACTGGGGCATCTTTTAGCAAATCCCTAGTCGCACTATCTTTGGTATCCAATATTCGCAAAGGATTGCTATCTAATCTTCGCAGGCTATCCTGATCAAGAGCGTCTCTATATCTGCTCAAATAGGAGACTAATTTATTCCGATATTCTAAGCGACATGCCTTACTGCCTATAGAATTCAACTCTAGCTTGACTCCGTCAGCAAAACCTAACACCTGCCATATCCTGTATGTTATAAACAGTAATTCCGCGTCAATTTCAGGACCTGCCATTCCAAAACACTCAACACCAATTTGCTCGAACTGTCTATAGCGCCCTTTTTGTGGACGTTCATGACGAAACATTGGCCCTGCATACCAAAGCCTTTGAGTTTGATTAAAAAGCAAACCTCGCTCTTGACCCATACGAACAACACCAGCGGTTCCCTCCGGCCTGAGGGTTAAACTATCTCCATTCCTATCATCAAACGTGTACATTTCTTTTTCAACGATATCCGTGGCTTCCCCTACCAAGCGACAAAAAAGATCAGTCGATTCAAGAACGGGGATTCCTATTTCCCTATAGCCGTATGAATCGAGAACATCGCGCACCTTATCCTCAATAAAGCGAAATATTTTCTTTTTTCTGGGCAGTAAATCCTGCATACCCCTTACTGCTTGAATCTTCACGAGTCTGCAGAACTTTTTACTATGAGTTGTTCTTGAAACTGTTCCTTTTCAGAGACACGATCACGAATCATTTTCTCTAAATCGTTTAACATTTCCTCATTCGAAACTTTGTGATGTGGCTTCCCAGATGCGTATATCAAATTATTTGGGCTAGCTCCCGTCAACCCAATATCTACTTCCTTAGCCTCGCCAGGTCCGTTAACAATACAACCAATCACCGCAACATCCAGTGGTGTCGTAATATCCTCTATACGCTGCTCCAGTTCATTAACCATTCCAATAACATCAAAGTTTTGACGAGAACAACTTGGACAAGCTATAAGATTAATCCCTTTGCTTCGAAGATGCAGACTTTTAAGGAGATCAAAACCAACTCGGACTTCCTCAACAGGATCTGCTGCTAAAGAAACTCTGATTGTGTCACCAATGCCTTCCATTAATAATAGACCCAAACCTACAGCACTCTTCACCGTACCTGAGCGCAAACCTCCTGCTTCTGTAATACCAAGATGCAAAGGCTGATCAATCTGATCAGCTATAGTTCGATAAGCCTGAACCGCCATAAATATTTCAGAAGATTTCATACTGACCTTAAAGTTCTGGAAATCTTCCGAATCGAGCATATCAATATTGCGCATGGCGGACTCTACCATAGCTTTTGCACTAGGCTCCTTATATTTTCGCAGCAAATCTTTTCCCAAGGAGCCTGCGTTGACGCCTATACGAATCGGGATATCGTTATGTTTAGCGCTTGATATCACTTCTTTTACCCTATTTTGATTGCCAATATTTCCGGGATTAATCCTCAAGCAATCCGCCCCTAAAGATGCTACTTTCAAAGCTATTTTGTAGTCAAAGTGGATATCTGCCACAAGCGGAACTGAAACCTCTTTACGGATAACACCGAACGCACTAGCAGCATTCATGCTCGGCACGGAAACCCTAACGATATCAGCACCTGCATCCACCAACCGATTGATTTGCTCGACAGTCGCCACCGTATCGGTAGTTTCAGTATTAGTCATACTTTGCACAGAGATAGGCGCATTTCCACCCACAGGGACATTCCCCACCATTACTTGCCTAGTTTTTCGACGTCGAATTTTCGATTCTTGCTTCATGTTTGACCTAACTTAATCTCTATTATTTGATCGCTCTCTGTATACTCACTTAAATCGATTTCTTCCCCGTTATAGCTCATCGTTACTACCGCTGCTCGGCCAAGAACAACGTTAAAAGGCGCCATGCCATATATATTGAGGACATCATTTTCACTATTAAGATCACCATAAATTGAGTAACCTTCTGCATCCTCAACCTCAACCCAGCACTGCCCCAGAAATGCAAATACAAGGTGATCTTCCCCCCCAGCCTGAACTAATATATATTGTTTTCCGTCTTTCGATGACCGTTCTAGCGTAATACCCTTGATGTCTTCTATACTAAGACCGGATTCTGCTGTCTTCCCATCCATCGAATCATTTAATACACCTTCCTCTTGTGAAGTTGATCCAGCGTCATTTAACTCAACGGGGGGTAATGGATTAGCCTGATTACTCTCCGTTTCAAAAACTTGAGCTTGCTCCGTGGTTTCCGGATCCGACTGGACCACTTCACCTAGGTTACTCAAATCATCCACAAATTCTATTTCTTTACCGTCATCAGAAGAAAACCAAACTAGCAAAAAAACAAAAAAGATAACCGAAAGTCCAAAAACACCTGCCTGCAATAAAGGCCCTGTAAACAGCACTTTCCCTACCCGCTCTTCCATTACGTCCCGGACATCTGAAAGATGTTCTGAATCACTTTCTAATTCATAAAGCCCAATAATATAATCTGGGTCAAGATCTAAGGCGCGTGCATATGATCTAAGGTATCCTTTTATATATGCTCGCTTGGGGAGTTCGTTAAATAACCCCTCATCAATGCTTTGAATAAATGTAATTTGTAGGAACAGCATATCTGCCACATCTTTCTGGCTTAGTCCAAGTTTCTCTCTGGCACTAACTAAGAGTTCTGAAACTGTTTCACCGGCAGATATATCTTCCATACGGCACCTCTTTTCAAACTACGTTAAGAATAATGTATGTAATAATTCCTAAACACATTAATTAGCTACTGGCAATTTGATGGTAAGTTATATTACGTCCTGTCTTATCTTCAACATTCCCAACTAATTGTCCACATGCCGCATCAATATCATCGCCTCTAGTTGTGCGCACCATAGTCGATAAACCCGCGTTAACTAAAAACTCTTGGAAGATTCGCACAGCCTTGCGGCTAGGACGCTGAAAATTTGATCCTGGAAATGGGTTGAATGGTATTAGGTTAATTTTACATGGAAAACCAAGCAACAGTGCAGCAAGTTCGGCTGCATGTTCTGGCTGGTCATTAACACCATCCAACAATGTGTACTCGATTGTCACTGTACGCTTTTCACCCAAAACTTTTATATATTCCCGACACACACTAAGTAACTCAGCAATAGGATACTTGCGATTTATGGGTACTAGTTGATTACGTATTTCATCATTCGGTGCGTGCAAGGAAACAGCCAAAGAGGCGTCAGTGTATTCCGCTAGCTTACGTATTCCAGGCACTATACCTGCAGTAGAAATAGTGACCTTTCGTTTAGAAATTCCGTATCCAAGATCGTCCATCATTAATTCAACTGCTGGCAAGACAGCATCCAAATTAAGCAACGGCTCACCCATTCCCATTAGCACTATATTAGTTACTATTCTAACACGGCCGGGATAGGCATCCTTTAGAGTTTGCACTGCCAGACGAATTTGGCCAACTATCTCCCCGGCAGTTAAATTACTATTAAAACCCTGCTTACCAGTGCTACAGAAACTGCAGTTGAGAGCACAACCCACCTGTGATGATATGCACAAGGTCCCACGGCCTTCTTCAGGAATAAAAACCATCTCTATGGCACTACCTGAGCGGGCTCTCAGCAACCATTTACGAGTACCATCAGTTGACTTTTTTTCATCGAGCACCTCCAACTCGTGAATTTCAGCGTTTTCAGTAAGGTATGTCCTGAGTTCCTTACTGATATCAGTCATTTCTTCAAAGCTTGTGACAAACCGATGATGTAACCATTTAAGTATTTGGTCTGCACGATAGGGTTTCTCTCCCCTCTCTATGAGCAGAGCTGACAAATGTGCCCTCGTATATCCAAGCAGGTCCAACTTTGCTGATAAGGTCATTTACTACAGACTTGATCTTCGCTAAAAAAATAATCAATCTCACGAGCCGCCGAACTTGGTGAATCAGAACCATGAACTGCATTTGCATCAATTGAGTTTGCAAAGTCGGCCCGGATAGTTCCCTTTTCGGCCTCCTGGGGATTCGTTGAACCCATCAGTTCTCTGTTTTTCAAGATAGCATCTTCTCCCTCCAAAACTTGCAATACCACTGGCCCAGAGGTCATAAAGCTTACTAAGTCTTTAAAGAAAGGCTTACCATCATGCTCTGCGTAAAAACCTTTCGCTTTCCCTTCTGAAAGCTGCTCCATACGCATAGCTATAACTTGCAATCCAGCTTTCTCGAATCTGCTTACGATGTCGCCCACGACATTTTTTCCAACTGCGTCGGGCTTTATAATGGAAAGAGTTCTTTCTTTTGCCATCCAACTACTCCAACTTAAAAAAATTTAGACAGCATTATAGAGGGCGTAGGACTGTTGTTAAACAGAGAGCCCACATCTTCGAGAGAGGTTAATCCTCCAACAGCACTCTACGAACAGCAGCCTGCATCTCATCATCAATCCCAATTCTGCGGAGATACGGAAGTACTCCGCCATGCTCTTTTTCCATTCCATCAAGAAAAACACTCATTGCATCCTCTGGGACGCCCAGATTTCGATGAACCGAACCTGATGAAAGGCCTTTACTCTCAAGAAACTTTACATGCCGCGGTTGATCTCGATTGCTAAGAATGAAGTCTTCCTCAATTAATACTCGTTCCACGCCTAGCACCGTCAGCAAAAACGCTGTAGTAACGCCAGTTCGATCTTTACCTGCAGTACAGTGCACAACCACTGGATAGCTCTCAGGGTTCGCTAGAAGTTCAAAAACATGCAGCCAGGGCGTAGAATCAAAGTCCAAATACCGAAGATATCGTTGCCCTGATATACCCTCACCTGCAGCCGCATTTAATACCTTAGATCCATTAGGCGGTATTACAGAGTGCCATCTATAGTCTACCCCCATGGATCCAAGGGGGCCTCGACCCTGGTCTTCAAGTTCATCTCGTCTTCTAAGATCAATTTGAGTTCTAATACCCAAATCCGCTATCTTTTCATGATCTTTAAGGGTCATACGATCCTGTCTGCCTGCCCGAAAGTAAAATCCCCAACGAAGCCGTCGACCATTAGCCGCAGGATAACCACCGACATCACGGAAGTTAAAACAACCCTCGAAAGGAAAATGTCTTTCTTCAAAGTCTATCAAGCTTATACTCCTTGCTAATCTAACTCGTCTAGCCAAGCCATCTGGATAGCTTCTAATACACGCTCACCACATCTATCTGGGTCATCGTTAAACCCCGGCAAGGCCATAACCCAGGCCTGCAAATCCGTAAAGCGGATCTTCAGAGGATCGATTTCGGGATAGGCTTCAGTGAGTTCGATAGCAATATCAACGGTATCAGTCCATTTCAATTAAATAATTCTCAACATTTAAACTAGCGGCTCTCAGACACTTGATTTATTGTATATTTTGGTATTTCTATAACCAGATCCTCAGTCCCCAGAACAACCTGACAACTCAGCCTAGAATCAGGCTCCAATCCCCAAGCTTTGTCCAAAAGGTCATCTTCTGTTTCATTAGACTCTCGCAAAGAGTCAAAACCTTCCCGGATAATGACGTGGCATGTCGTACAAGCACAAGCTTTTTCACAAGCATGCTCGATATCAATCCCGTTTTTAAGCGCGGCTTCAATTAGCTTTTCCCCACTAGAAACATCAATCACAGCACCTTCCGGGCAACGCTCGTCATGAGGCAAAAAAATAATTTGTGGCACTTTTAATCCTCTTGCAACTGATCAATATGAAGTCCAGAAAAAGCGCTCCTAACAGCAGAATCCATGCGAAGTGCTGCAAATTTCTCGCTAGTTACCGACAAGGTCCTTACCTCATCATTTATCGCATTGATATCGTTTGTTCTACTGACCTTTCTTAGGATCGATATTCCTTCTTCTAACGAAGCTAAGTCATCAGGTTGGAGAAGTCGATCACCATCCTGCCCAAGGGCAAGCTCTAAAGCATCAATAAGGCTCATTGCCTCAACCCTTGCTTCTGCCAGAGATCTTACCTTGACATCATCTTCTGCAAAGTCTATCGAAGCCCTTAACATATCAGAAATTTCTAACTCGCTCAGTCCATAAGAGGGCTTTATCATAACACTAGTATTTATGCCTGTGGTCAATTCTCGAGCTGACACAGATAGCAAGCCATCCGCATCAACTTGAAAAGTAACCTCGATACGAGCAGCACCGGCAACCATAGCTGGAATACCCCGAAGTTCAAAGCTAGCGAGAGATCTGCAATCTGACACTAGCTCTCTCTCTCCTTGTACCACATGGAAAAGCATAGCTGTCTGTCCATCCTTATATGTAGTGTATTCCTGCGACTTAGAAATAGGGATTGAAGTATTTCGTTGAATAATTTTTTCCGCTAACCCTCCCATTGTTTCAATGCCGAGAGATAAAGGTAAAACATCAAGCAAGAGCATCTCATCTTGAGGTTTATTACCAACCAAAATATTGGCCTGCTCAGCAGCTCCGATCGCAATTACTTGATCAGGATCGATATTCACTAAAGGTTCTACACCGAAGAAATCAGTTACTGCTTGCCGAACTGCGTGCATCCGGGTAGATCCTCCTACCATGACAACATTACTAATCTCAGTTTCATCTGCGTCGCGCAGCACCCGTCTACAAGCATTCATAGAATCGGTAATAAGATTAGCAACCAATTCATTCATATGATTTCGAGTTAGCTGTCCTAAGAAGTAAAGACCATCAATGCTAACATCCACATCCGCGACATCGTTATCAGAAAGCAATTCTTTCAAAGCACGCGCCTTAAGAATCAGGCTTCTTAACTGCCGGGGACTGAGGTCCTGCTTATAGCCTGACTCAGTAATTATCCATTCCGCAATACACTTATCGAAGTCATCGCCACCTAAAGCCGAATTCCCTCCAGTCGCCACTACTTCGAATACTCCTCGAGTCAACCGCAATATGGAAATATCAAAAGTGCCACCACCTAAATCATAAACAGCGACAAGACCCTCATAACCAGAATCTAAACCATAAGCGACCGCTGCGGCCGTAGGTTCATTTAATAATCTAAGTACCGTTAATCCAGCAAGGCGCGCAGCATCTCGAGTAGCTTGACGCTGCGCATCATCGAAATAAGCTGGCACTGTAATAACAACGCCATCAAGGTGCCCTGAAAATGACCTATGTGCTCGTCCAACTAATTCCTTCAAAATCTCTGATGAAATTTCAATTGGACTCTTGTCGCCCGCCACCGTATTAATTTTAACCATACCATTCTCGGTATTTGCAAAATCATAAGGCAATCGCTCTCCCAAACGTTCAATATCATCAATACCTCGTCCCATCATCCGCTTTACAGACAGAATAGTGTTTAACGGATCTTCCTCTGCTGAATCCAAAGCAGACTGACCTACAAGAGTGGATTTTTCCTTAAATTGCACGACCGATGGCAAAAGATGCTGTCCTTGACTATCTGGTAAAGTCTGGGCGATACCATCCCGAACACTCGCTATTAAAGAATTCGTGGTGCCTAGATCAATGCCTGCTGCGACTTTCCTTTGATGAGGATCTACTCGCTGCCCTGGCTCTGTTATCTGTAGTAAAGCCATCAGTAACCCAATATCTTGTCTTCTATTTTATTTACTTGCAGACTCAACTTATTAAAAAATTGAAGCTTATATACAACTATTTCTGCATCTCTCAAGTTTGTGAGATAGATTTCTGAAAATTCTGCAAGATAATCTGCAGTACACTTATCAATCTCACCTTTGAAAGCCGCAAGCAACTCCATAGAACATCCGTCCTCGAGGATTTTATCGAGTTCCTCACGGCGCTCAATTTGTTCAATTAGGAAATTTTTAGGTAGCTTTGGGTTTTCTTGAATAAGAACACCTTTTAGTTCAAGTAAATATATCGCTCTACTAAGGTCAGAGGAAATAATCTGGTAAGCAGCATTAACTCGCGTTGCCCACTGAAGCGAGAGCCTTTTTTCATGATCTGTTGCATCAACGAACTTATCAGGATGCAACCGAGACTGAAGACTTCTGTATCTCTTGGACAAGTCTTCTGTGTCCAGATCAAAAGACACAGAAAGTTGAAATATCTCAAAATAATTTTGACTAAAATCCACACCAACTAGCTATACAGTGAACGACTCACCGCATCCACATTCCCCAGCCTGATTAGGGTTTTTGAACTCAAAGCCTTCGTTCAACCCCTGTTTCACGTAGTCCATTTCCGTACCATCTAGATATATGAGACTCTTAGGATCCACGTAGACGTCTATACCCTTGCTATCAAATTTAAGATCCTCAGGTTGAGGTTCATCAACAGGCTCGAGAACATACGTCAACCCCGAGCATCCTGTCGTCTTTACCGCAAGGCGTATTCCTAATCCTTTGCCACGCTCACCGAGGTAGCTCGAAATATGAAGTGCTGCTTTTTCAGTGAGACTAACGCCCATACCTTACTCAAATTTAAATGACTATTTCATTCCCCTGGCAACAACCCTATTCAGCTGGGGCTTCCAAATCCTCATTGCGTTTGTTTCGATAATCTTCCACTGCTGCCTTAATAGCATCTTCGGCTAAAACAGAGCAATGAATTTTAACAGGTGGCAGTGCTAATTCTTCCGCTATCTGGGTATTCTTAATATCTTTTGCTTGATCAAGGGTTCGACCCTTAACCCACTCAGTAAGTAGTGAACTTGAGGCGATTGCCGAACCACAACCATAAGTCTTAAATTTGGCATCCTCAATAACGCCATCCTCACTTACTTTTATTTGAAGACGCATTACATCGCCACAAGCTGGCGCCCCAACCATACCCGTTCCGACATCTTCACTGTCTGAATCCATCTTACCCACATTTCTAGGATTATCGTAATGATCTAATACTTTGCTGCTGTAAGGCATAACTTTTTCCTCTTAATGTGTTGCCCATTCAATCTTATCCATATCAATACCGTCTTTATACATATCCCACAATGGCGACAATTCCCTCAACTTTTCAACCGCTCCCCGCACCTGAGAGATCGCATTATCAATATCTTCTTCAGTGGTAAATCTGCCTATCGAAAAGCGCAGGGAGCTATGCGCCAATTCGTCGTTCATCCCAAGAGCACGCAAAACATAAGATGGTTCTAGGCTTGCAGAAGTACACGCAGAACCAGAGGAAACGGCTAGCTCCGGGAGTGACATTATAAGCGATTCACCTTCCACGAAATTAAAACTAAGGTTAATAATCCCAGGAACTTGGCTAGAAAGATCACCGTTTACATAAACTTCCTCCATATCCTTAAAACCATCCCATAATCGTTGTCGATATTCAATAATACGATCCGCTTCTTCTTTCATATCTGCCTTGGCTATGCGGAAGGCCTCCCCCATACCAACAATTTGATGCGTCGCCAAAGTGCCTGACCTCATACCACGTTCGTGTCCACCACCATGGAGCTGCGCCTCTAATCTAATCCGCGGCTTCCGGCGGACATAAAGAGCACCAATACCTTTAGGTCCATAAATTTTATGAGCTGAAAAAGACATTAAATCTACTTTCATCATGTTCAAATCAATATCCACTTTTCCCGCACTCTGAGCAGCATCCACGTGGAAGTAAATTTTATGAGCCCGAGTAATTTCTCCAATCGCAGCTATATCATTAAGCACACCAATTTCATTATTTACCTGCATCAGAGACACTAATATAGTGTCGACACGAATCGCCTTCTCCACGCTTTCAGGAGATATGACCCCGTCCCTAGTAGGTTCTAGATATGTAACCTCATAGCCTTCACCCTCGAGATAACGACAAGAATCCAATACTGCCTTGTGTTCAATCTTCGACGTAATAATATGCTTACCCTGCTTCTTGTAAAAATGTGCTGCCCCTTTTATTGCTAAATTATCAGACTCTGTTGCGCCAGAAGTCCAAACGATTTCTCGTGGATCGCAATTGACCAGGTCTGCTACCTGCCTCCGCGCTTGCTCAACGGCCTCGTCAGCTTCCCAGCCGAATTTATGCGAACGACTCGCAGGATTGCCGAATTTCCCCTCTGCTAATAGGCATTCGCTCATTTTTTGAGCGACACGGGGATCCACCGGGGTGGTCGATGCATAGTCAAAATAAATAGGTTGCTTCATTTCAGTCTCTATATTCCCTCTTTAAGGTTCTTCCAACAATTCCTTACTTCTAATTTTCTACGATTGTTAATTTATTTCCTGCCCTGGCAGCGCGGGCTAACGATTCTGCAGCATCTTGGCGTGCCACAACCATTTGTACTTGTCGCTTTTCGATGATGCTAGCGAGGCTAATACTATTCAAAAAATTATTTATCTCATCAGAGAGATCAGCCCAAAGCTCGTGGGTCAAACAGGTTTCTCCGTGTTGGCAATCCGCTCGACCCGAACAACGGGTAGCATCAACGTTCTCATCAACAGAATCTACGATTGACCCCACTGATATATCCTCGAGGTCTTGTATCAATCTATATCCCCCTCCAGGACCCCGAACACTCCTTACCAGATCTCTTTGGCGCAGTTTCCCAAACAGCTGCTCTAAGTAGGAGAGACTTATATCTTGTCGTTTAGATACTTCAGCTAAGCTAACTGGTCCTTCCTTCATGTGGACCGCTACATCTAGCATCGCCGTGACTGCATATCTACCTTTCGCCGTAAGCCTCATTCACTTTTATCTCCCAAACAACCATTTCCGACCCTTTCGGGCTTTGAGGGGCCATTTCCTATCTCTGACCCAATGTATTACCTGACTATTTTAGTCAGGTAATACAGGATAGCAATGACCTTTTAGCAATAAATTTCCGACTCTCCGATTCTTTACTAGCTTTACGCAGTTACTTATCAACTAGATTTATTGCTGCAAGAATGCCCCTTAAGATGCTAATTTCCATCTTATCGGGTCGTATTCGGTTAAAAAGGCGTCTTAGCCGATTCATTAATTGCCGAGGGTTCTGTGGATCATGAAACCCAAGGTAAATTAATGTTTCTTCTAAATGTTCATAGAAATGTTCCATATCTGCGGAATTCGCAAAATCAAGATCCCACATCTGCTCAGGTGTTTCACTAAGAGTTGCCTGAAGAATTTCATAACAGACGATCTGGACAGCCATTGCGAGATTAAGTGAGCTATATTCCTTTCCAGTTGGGATATTTACGTGGAAATGACACTGCTGCAACTCTTGGTTTGAAAGACCCCGATCCTCTCTACCAAAAAGAATAGCGATAGAATGATCGCCGGCTGATTCTTGTATAACTTTTTCTCCACAACTTTTCGGGTCAAGCATTGGCCACGGGATTCTTCGGTCTCTCGCAGAGGTGCCGATTACTAGCTGACAATCCTTTATCGCTTCTTCGACACTTTCCACAACCCTAGCCTGCTGCAAAACATCAATCGCAGAAACAGCCCGAAAATCTGCCACTTCATCTGGAAATTGTTTTGGACTGACGAGAACCAAATTAGCAACCCCCATATTTTTCATTGCTCGAGCTGCGGCACCAATATTTCCTGGATGGGAGGTTTCTACCAATACGATACTTATGTTGGGGAATAGATTTGTTCGCATGAAACGAAGTTTACAGCATTCGCCATGATATGATTGCATTCTTCAAACTTACGTCTTCAAGTAGGGTCAGATATGGAGCCAATGGCAAACATAGCACTCCGAGCAGCTCGGGAAGCTAGCACCCATATCGCTAGAAGTTTTGATCGCCCAGATCTGGTAAAAATTTCAGAAAAATCACATAACGATTTTGTGACTAATGTTGATAGGGAATGCGAACTCATGATTGTGGAAACACTGCGGGCAGCCTATCCAGATCATAATATCACCGGAGAAGAGTCAAGTAATGATCAATTGCATGAAAATGCAGACCACTCATGGATAATTGATCCTATTGATGGGACTTTCAATTTTGTGAGACAAGTTCCTCACTTTTGCGTGTCGATCGCTTGTCTGCACAGGGGTAAGCTTGAACACGGCGTAATTATCGACCCGATGCGAAATGAAGAATTCATCGCCAGCCGTGGCAAGGGATGTCAACTAAATGGACAGCGCGTTAGGGTCAGCCCCAAAGAAGAGCTTGACGGCGCGCTCATAGGAATGGGGGGCGCGATTCCTGACGCGGAAAAACAGAGCCAGCTTTATGGAGAACTTCTTTCCGAGAAATCGAAAATACGGCAGCCGGGAAGCGCTTGTCTTGAAATGGCATATGTAGCATGTGGTCGCCTAGATGCGCTATGGATGCACAATCTTAAGCCCTGGGACATGGCGGCAGGCGCGTTAATGATTATTGAATCAGGGGGCTTAATTGGTAATTTTAATGGCGATCCAGACTTTATGAAAAATGGAAACATCGTTGCAGGAAATCCTAAATGCTTTAAAGCTTTGACCTCAATTGTAAGAAGACACTGCGCTTAAAGAGAAATTGCTGCACTCAGTATCTATCTGGAACATCCTCGCCAAGACCTTCCTTAATTGGTAGAGCCAAATCATCCTTCGAAATCTTGAGCACCATGAGCATATTAGCTGCTATGTAAATTGAAGAATATGTTCCAATCACCACCCCTATAATAAGTCCGATTGCGAAGCCGCGGATCAATTCACCGCCGAGTATCAACAAGGCAAAAAGAACCAGAAGAGTCGTAAAAGATGTAACCAAAGTACGACCTAGAGTCTGATTAAGTGATTTATTTACAATATCTTCAGCACTACCTCGCCGCAATTTCCTAAAATTTTCACGAATCCTGTCAGAAACCACAATAGTATCATTCAGCGAGTAACCAATTACTGCAAGAAGCGCAGCCAATACTGTCAAATCAAAGCTCCATCCAACAATAGAGAAAACACCAAGTGTGATCAGGACATCATGAAATAATGCTATAACTGCTCCTAACGCAAACTTATACTGGAAGCGAAATGCGACATAAATTAACACCATCCCCAACGCCCCGAGCATCCCCATCCCACCCTGGTTCGTCAATTCTTCCCCTACCGCTGGGCCAACGAACTCAGAGCGGCGAAGTATCACTTCCGTGTCAGACACTGACCTCAATGACACGATGATTCTATCTCCTAAAGCAGCATTGTCTCTCGTATCAAGACTTTTCTGTGGAGGGACTCGCACTAAAATATCTCTATCCGAACCAAAATACTGCACCACATGGCCTTCGTAACCAGCTTCACTCAACTGAATACGAATCACTTCTGGGTCAGCTGGATCAACATAGGAAACTTCCACGAGAGTGCCTCCCGTAAAATCCAAACCCCATTCAAGTTGCAGCGTGACAAGGGAAATCAGTGATAACATTACCAATACTATAGAACTGCGACCGGCAATTTTACGGTATCGCATAAAATTCAAATTAAGATTAGAGATGTCCATCAGATCAACAATCTCTGCACATTGCGGCCGCCATACAACAAGTTAACCAAGGCCCTCGTACCCATGATAGCAGTAAACATAGAGGTCAAAATACCAATAGATAAAGTCACAGCAAAGCCTTTGACTGGACCCGTTCCGATACTATAGAGAATCACAGCTACTATGAGTGTAGTCAAATTTGCATCCATAATCGTAACAAAAGCTCTCTCAAAACCAGCATTAATAGCCGCTTGAGGGGACATCTCATTCTTCAACTCTTCTCTAATACGTGAAAAAATAAGTACGTTTGCATCCACTGCCATCCCAACTGTCAAGACAATACCCGCAATTCCTGGCAGCGTTAAGGTTGCTCCAAGCAAAGACATAACTGCCACCAACAATACCAGATTTGCTGCAAGAGCTATGTTCGCTGCTAGCCCAAAAACTCGATAGTAAATAAACATAAAAATAAGCACCAATGTCATTCCTACCATAACGGATACTGCTCCAAGGCGAATATTTTCTGCTCCTAGAGAAGCGCCGACCGTTCTTTCCTCGACAATAAACATATCCGCCGCAAGTGCTCCAGCACGAAGCAATAGTGCTAATTCTCTTGCCTCCCCCGCGTCTAGACCAGTAATTCTAAATTTAACACCAAGAGCAGCTTGAACTGTCGCGAGACTTATTACTTTTTTCTGGATATATGGAATCTGTTTGCGAACCTCTATTCCATCTACTATTTCGTATTTGTCGCGGGTCTTAGTCTCTATAAAAATGACAGCCATACGGCGACCAATACTGTGTCGAGTAGATCGGTGCATCAATTCACCACCATCGCTATCGAGGGTTATATTTACCTGAGGCAAACCAGAATCAGGATCAAAACCAACTTGAGCATCAAATACTCTATCACCCCTCAAAATTACGTCTTTCTCTAGATATGTATTTCGCCCCTCATATTCTTGAGCGATCGTGGTGCTGCGGGGAGAATCGGGCAATGCCTCCATACGAAATTCCAACGTTGCTACCTTACCCAGAATCTTTTTCGCTTCAGCAGTATCTTGAACTCCCGGTAAATCTACCACGATACGATTACGACCTAATCGCTGAACCAAAGGTTCTGATACACCCAACTCATTTACTCGATTACGGATAGTCTGAAGGTTTTGTGAAACAGCAAAGTCCTCCATCTCCCTAACTGAGGAATCCGTCACAGTTAGCTGCACAAAGGGAAATGCATCCTCACCAGAAAGAATGTCAAACTCCCCGTATTGTTCAGCGATCTTTCTTCTGGCCCGGTCCCGCAGATCACTATTGGCAAAAACGAACTTTAGAACACCTTCAGCTGGCTTCTCTACACTCGAGTAACGAATACGATCATCACGCTGCCGAAGCATACGCTTTATTTCTGATTCCATTCCAGAAACTCGGTCCTGAATAGCTTTGCCCGTATCAACCTCCATAAGGAAGTGAACACCTCCTCGCAGATCTAAACCATATTTCATTGGTTCAGCTCCAATCGAGCGGAGCCAAGCTGGAGTTGTAGCTGCAGAATTTAAGGCAACGATGTAAACATTAGGGAGCTCATGCAAAGCTCGCTGCGCTGACTCGCGGGCTCGTAATTGCGTTTCATCATCGTAGAAGCGAAACAGTAACTTCCCTTCTTTTACAAACCCAGCCCCGAAATATTTGATCCCCTGCTCTTGAAAAGCCTCAGTGACAGCATCTAAAGCACTCTTTTCTGCAACGGTACCAACCTCTTCTCGAGAAATCTGTATAGCAAAGTCAGGTGGATAAATGTTTGGCAAGGCATAGATTAGACCCCAAGTAACTAACATGGCGATTAGTAAATTTTTCCAAATGGGATAGCGATTAATCAAAATATTATCTAAATAGACTTAATAGTTCCTTTCGGTAAAGCGGCAGAAACTGAACCCTTTTGGAGTTTAAGCTGCACGTTATCAGCCGCTTCGAATACCAAGTATTGTTCTTCAACTTTGACTATTTTACCAATGAGTCCTCCATTGGTAACAATTTCATCACCCTTAGCGAGGCTCGCTACCAGCTCTCTATGCTCCTTGGCACGCTTACTCTGAGGCCGCCAGACTATAAAGTAAAAAATAAGAATGAAAGCTACAATAATGAAAATATCCAGCCCCATCATACTAGGCGGCGCGCCATCTTGTGCGAATGCTCTAGGAATAAAAAAATCGATCACTTCCCCTCCAAATATTTTTAGTTCGTGTGTATTGTCGCTGAAAGCAGACAGATCTGCACGGCCTCATTACGCCTTAATAAAAAAATTTTTTAGAAATCTGGAACGAGCCCCCAATTAAAATAGGTTTTTTCTATGAAACTACTCAAACGACCACTGATAATTGCTGTCCGTAAACCCCTCATCAGACCCATATAGTAATGTAAGTTATGGATCGTATTTAGTTCTGCACCGAGAATTTCCCCACATTTATCTAAATGATGGAGATACGCTCTGGAAAAATTAGAACAGGTATAACAGTTGCAGCAAGGATCTAAAGGGCTCGTATCAGACTTATGAATAGCATTACGAATTTTGACGACACCCTGAGAAGTAAATAGATGTCCATTACGAGCATTCCTGCTAGGCATAACGCAATCCATCATATCAATGCCACGATAAACGCAATCAATAAGGTCTTTTGGTGTGCCAACGCCCATAAGGTAACGAGGCTTTTTTTCGGGTAACAGGGGAGCAAAATTTGATACTACAGCTAACATCTCGGACTTGGGTTCTCCCACAGAAAGTCCACCAATTGCATATCCATCGAATCCAATCTCTAAAAGACCTTCTAGAGACTTCTCTCTAAGATACTGATAAACCCCCCCCTGTAAAATGCCAAAAAGGGCATTCGCACCCCCCTCGAATGCTCCTTTGGACCGAGCAGCCCAACGCAAAGATAACTCCATAGAGCGCGCAACTGCATCTTCATCGGCTTCGTAGGGGGTGCATTCATCGAATACCATAGCAATGTCAGAATTCAGCTTGTTCTGCATTTTTATTGATAGTTCTGGAGTCAGAAACAGCTTATCCCCATTAATGGGTGATCTAAAACTGACACCCTCTTCGCTAATTTTTCTTATATGACCGAGAGAAAAAACCTGAAAACCACCAGAATCGGTAAGAATTGGTGCATTCCAAGCCATAAAGCCATGAAGCCCATCATGACTCTGAATCACATCAAGTCCTGGGCGCAACAGCAAATGAAACGTATTACCAAGTAATATCTGCACACCAACCTGCTTAAGAGAATTTGGTGTCATACCCTTGACCGTTCCGTAGGTACCACATGGCATAAAGATTGGTGTCTCGACATTGCCATGAGGCAGCTGCAAAATGCCAGCTCGAGCCTCACCGTCAGTATGACTTATTTCAAACTCCATACATTTACCGCGTAATAAGCATCGCATCACCATAACTGAAAAAGCGATAGCTTTCCCTAACAGCGACATCATAGGCCTCTTTGATCATATCGGTATTAGCGAACGCACTCACCAACATCATCAGTGTCGATCCGGGCAGATGAAAATTAGTAATTAGTGTATCGACACATCGAAATTCATAGCCTGGGTAAATAAAAATATCAGTCTCACCGTAATAAGGCGCAAGACCATTTTCAGCTGCAGTTTCCAGTGAGCGCACCGAGGTAGTGCCTACGGATACCACTCGACCATCTCGAGCGCGACAGGCGGTCACCGCATCACAAACATTCTGACCTACTTCTAAATATTCCTTATGCATTTTGTGTTCTTCGATAGAGTCTACCCGAACGGGCTGGAAGGTTCCTGCCCCCACATGTAACGTAAGTTCTGTTCGATCTATACCCCTCTCTTCCAACTCCGTCATCAAAGAACTATCAAAATGCAAACCCGCTGTCGGCGCCGCAACCGCCCCCGACTTTGATGCAAAAATGGTCTGATAGCGCTCCTTATCTTCTTCGCTGGTCGGACGATTAATATATGGTGGTAGTGGCACATGACCATACGTTTCTGCTATCGGAATAACACCTATTTCGGGAAAAAAAACGAGATAAAAACTATCAGCTTTAGAGATAATTTCTATCGCTAGATTACTGCCATCAAGGGTTATTTTTGACCCCGCTCGAAGAGGTTTACTACTTTTGACCTGGACTAAAGCACGCCTGAAATCAATTAAACGCTCCAATAAAATCTCGACCTTTCCACCAGTAGATTTATGTCCAAAAAAACGCGCCGGAATAACCCTAGTGTTATTGAACACAAGCAAGTCATTCGAGCGCAATATTTCAGGTAACTCGTAGAAGCGGTAATGGCAAATTTTTCCGGTTAACGCATCGAGATGCATAAGGCGGCTTCCAGATCGAACCTGCGCCGGAGTTTTTGCAATAAGACGCTCGGGAAGCTCAAAGTCAAAATCACTTAAACGCATAAAAAAGAATTGGTAGCTGGAAATAGCTAACGATGACACAAAACCCATCGAAAGTTAAAGCCTCAGGAGGGCCGATAGATGCTATTTTCGGGAGAAAACCTTTTTGGTGGGCAACCAAAAACTAAAATCCCGTATCAACAAAAAAAACACCTTGCTATAATCACGTCGATACGTGCCGGGGTGGCGGAACTGGTAGACGCGCCGGATTCAAAATCCGGTTCCTTCACGGGAGTGTCGGTTCGATTCCGACCCTCGGTACCATATAGTAGGTTAAAAGGCCTAGTTTTATTGACTTTTAGATAAGTAAAAGAGAGCCCATGCGCAACCTCGCCACGCTGACCCTGATTCTCGCGCTCGCCCCTGCGTCGCTTGTCTATGCCACGGACGGCGACACCCGAAGTAAGAACCTCGTCGAAGTCGCGATCGAGGCGGGCACATTCAAGTCGCTTGCTGCGGCACTCGATGCTGCCGGCCTGGTCAAAACTCTCCAGAGCGAAGGGCCCTTCACTGTGTTCGCGCCGACCGATGCAGCGTTCGCAAAACTGCCCGCAGGGAC
>NZGG01000040.1 GCA_002690865.1 Gammaproteobacteria bacterium
ACACTCAAGTTAATCTTCAGAAAATAATCATAGATCATCGCTACGATCTCCAATATCTAATCTATAGCCTTGCCTTACATCGTTATCTTAAGGCCCAAATTATGAATTATGACTATGGATCAACCTTTGGCGGAGTGAGATATTTGTTCCTAAGGGGAATGAGGGGGTCTCAAAATAATTTATCGGGGGTGTTTTCCGATTTACCTCCATCCGAACTCATTGAAGAGCTTGATACTATGATGGGAAGAACCATTCCATGAGTTTGATGGATCTACGTCATATTGATCATTACTTTAAGGATTTCATATCTCGGATTGCACCTGACAGCAGTGAACAATTATTAAAAGTTATGTCCAAACTTAGTAAAGCAATTTCTGAGAATAATAGCTGTATCGAATTGTCGGATGGGACAGCCGGTAATGAAATTATTGAAGAATTGAAGAGTCTTAAGCTATCTGGTCCTGCCGGCGCACCGATATCAGTTCAGGGAAGAAAGATATATCTAAGCCGTTATTTCCATTATGAGCAATTCATCGCTGAACGACTCATTTCATTCAATAGAGAGTCACTGGTCTTCGATCGCGACCAAATCCGTTCAGCAATCAACCAGGATTTTAATAGTAGTCACGAGCCCGATTGGCAAAAAATAGCTACGCTCCAAGCTTTGACAAGGCAACTCACGATAATTACCGGGGGGCCCGGAACAGGAAAAACAAGGACTATTGCCGCCATTACGGGCATATTGCAAACTGCTTTGAAACACTCCTTGAGAATTGAATTGGCGGCCCCAACGGGGAAAGCGGCAATCCGACTAAGCCAGGCAATTACTGAACATAAGGGCACTAATACTGATGTAAAAACCATTCATCGCCTGTTGGGTATTAGTAGAGATGGTAGTCGTTTCAAATATAACGATAATTACAGACTGCCCTGTGATGTAGTTATTATTGACGAAGCCTCGATGATTGGTCTTACACTAATGTATCGACTTCTTTCAGCTCTCCCTGATGCCTGCCGACTTATATTAGTAGGAGATCCAGACCAGCTACCCTCGGTAGAAGTCGGAAACGTACTGGCAGATCTTTGCAAGCAGCAGACCGGGTATAACAATAGCTTTCGTGACTGCGTCAAACAGATTTTAGGTATTGATTTATCCTTCAATAAAACATCCAACCCATTAGATAATTCGATCTGCCGATTACGGACAGGTCACCGCTTTTCTCCCCATGTAGGCATTGGCAGTCTTGCTAACCATATAAAAGAACGCAACCCTTCCCTGCCCCAAACTAATAGCAGCACCTCGATCCATCCAACTTCCGACCTGTTACATGGAGATAAAAATACCCTTTTAGTAGCGGAATTCAAAGACTACTTAGAACATTTGAAAAATGGTGAAACAGACCCAAGAATACTAGCGGAGACCTTTGAAGAATATCGGTTGCTTACACCGGTTCGTGATGCTCCACTAGGCGTTGAAGATATCAATCAAACCTTAGAAAGGGAGTTAGAATCACTCGGTCTGAAGACCTCATTGGATACTTTTTACCATGGTAGGCCAATACTAATTACCCGAAATGACTATACTCAAAACTTATATAATGGCGACGTCGGTATCTGTGTATCCATAAACGATTTAAAGGAACTATTAGTTGCATTCGTTGATAAGCCCGGTAAAACAAGACTCATACCAACATCAAGACTACCTCCTCATGAAACTTGCTTTGCCATGACAGCCCATAAGGCACAAGGATCGGAATTTACAAGAGTGACACTTATCCTACCAGCGGATCCCAGCGAAAATACCAGAGCTTTACTCTCGCAGGAATTAATATATACCGCGATTACGAGAGCACGAGCGACGGTTAAAATTTTTTGTTCAGCATCTATTTGGAAGCATTGTATGGAAAATAGAGGAACTAGAGTCAGTGGTCTATCGGATTTTTTCACGCATAACGTTTAAGAGTCAAATTAATGGTCGAGTCTATTTTGAAAAAGATCTTATTACATACCTTTAGCATTGCATCGGTGACTTGGGTTTTTTTTCAGCTTACTTTTTGGCTTATACTTCTTATCCCTGTGTCATTAGGAAAATTATTATTTCACAGCGCCAACAAGTTTTGGTCGAGAGTAGTTAGTTTTATTTATCATGGAGCGGTATTTTGTAATACGATTTGGATGAAGCATGTTATTGGAGTAAAAATTAATATTGAAGGGAAATTCAAAAAACATCCTTCTCCAATCGTAATAAGCAACCATCAATCATGGGTTGACATCCCTATTATCCATCACGCGATAACAGATAGGGGGCCGATCATTAAGTTTTTAGTAAAACGCCAGCTAGTTTGGGTTCCTATAATCGGGTGGCTTTGCCTAATACTTGGGTTCCCTCGTTTACATCGAGGCAAAGGTCATGGCGCTCGCGAGAAAGATTATGCAACCATACGAAAATTCTCAGAAAAATCTAATAAGGAATCTGGTGCTATACTAATCTTCCCGGAGGGCACCCGTTTTAGTGAGGCGAAGCAGAAAGCTCAGAGCTCTCCCTATCGCCATCTACTTAACCCTCGAATAGGCGGCCTCCGTATTCTTAAAGAAGCCGGGGACCCGGATACACCAATAATTGATCTCACACTGATCTATTTAGGGGGCAACAGCAACTTTTGGGAATGTCTGCACGGCGCAACAAGCGTTATCGAAGTCAAAATCTCTGTCTATCGTCTGGGTGACATAGAAGATTTGTCCGAGTGGCTTAGCGAAAGATGGAAAGAAAAAGAAAGTCTGATCTCTTTAAGACAGCAGCCAGTGATTTCGTCTAAAGAGCGATAACCATATCCTCAGTATGATTTTGCCGCTACGAGGAGATGAGGTATCCTCGTTTTTTAAAATAATCTTAAACCTAAAGTAATGAGAGTACTTAAGCCTCTGGCAATATCTGTATTTACGATCATCGGCATTGCGATGATTCTACTCTATGAAAGTGATATACCAAAAGATGTCATTGATACTCAATATAGAAGCCCCTCGTCACAATTCATGGAATTAGAAAATAAAACGCGGCTCCACTACCGGGATGAAGGAAACCGATTTGGAGAACCAATTCTTTTGGTGCACGGGTTTGGCTCTTCCCTACATACGTGGACTAAATGGGTAGAATTGCTCGGCAACGATTTTCGAATTATTTCCTTTGACCTTCCTGGTCATGGCTTAACTGGAGAAGTACCAGATCGTGATTATTCCTTGTCTGCCGACATAAAGACTATTGAGAATCTAGCAGATAAATTGTCTTTAGAGGCCTTCACGATTGCTGGCCATTCAATGGGTGGAAGTATTGCATGGCATTTTGCAATGACGAATCCCGATCGCTCCAAAGCCCTGATACTTATCAATGCAGCGGGTCTGACTGAATGGCATGAGCCTTATCAGCTGCCATTCGCGTTTAATATTCTTAGACAAGGTTGGTTCGCTCCTTTTGCACAAGTCGTAGATCCTTACTACCTAATCTCTGCAGCAATAACTGAGGCGTATAACAACTCTCCAGTAATTGATAAAGAATTGATCTTGCGGTTTTATTACATGAACATGCGTAAAGGAACTCGACAGGCAATGGCTAGTCGCTCTCGATCTATGCGGGCAAACGGATTAAAAAAGTTGGAACTGAAAAAAATAGACCTCCCCACTCTTATAATATGGGGGCGACAAGATGCAATAATTGACGTGGCGATTGCGGATAACTTCAAACCTTTTTTAAATGATTCAACTTTAAAAATTTATGATAAGGTCGGCCATGTTCCGATGGAAGAATCACCAAGAATATCGGGAAACGATGTTAAAAAATTCATGCTAGATTTGCGGGATCAAACCCAAGAATAATATCGAGATCTAAGAGAGCATTTACCATGATGAAAGAGCAATACGGGGACATTAACGTTAATTTTTGTGCAGAGTATATTGTAGAGGTAGAAATTCGTAGAGGTCCAAATAACTTCTTCGACCAACAGTTAATTAGTGATCTCGCCGATTGTTTTATCGATGCTGACAGAAGTAATAAAGTGAGGGCGATTGTATTGTGCTCCGAAGGCAAACATTTTTGCGCTGGCAACAACTTTAGTTCTTCAACTGCTAATGCAGATCGCGAAACAGGTACCCGTAATCCCCTATATGTGGAGGCCGTTCGATTATTTCATAGTGAAACACCTGTAGTGGCTGCCGTTCAGGGTGCAGCTATTGGTGGAGGCCTTGGGCTCGCCATGATGGCTGATTTTCGAATAGTGGCCCCTAATACGAGAATGGCCGCGAACTTTGTTAAATTAGGATTTACTCCGGGCTTTGGATTAACACACACGTTAGAAAGGATAATAGGAGCACAAAAAGCAAATTTATTATTTTTAACAGGACGCCGTATCGATGGTAAAACAGCCTATCATTGGGGTCTAGGCGATATTCTCACAGAGAGTGATAATCTCCGAGCAGCCGCAATAGAGCTGGCAAAAGAGATTGCCGAAAATGCACCGCTAGCGGTGGTCGCTCTAAGAAAACAAATGAGGAATGGGCTTATAGATGCCGTTCAAAGAGCAACTGATATCGAGGGTAAAGCTCAGCAGGAACTTCAAAGAACCAACGATCATCAGGAAGGTATCGAAGCTGTCGCTGAGCGACGATCAGGAAACTTTACTGGAACTTAGTGACTAAAAAGAACTAACAGGCTTTCGCAAATTTTTTTTTCGACCACGATGCGTTTTGGCGTCCAGACGTTTGCGATTAGAGGCTTTAGAAGGACGTGTTTTCCTTCGAGGCCTGACTCTCTCTTGAGCCTTGACCAAAAGCTGATTTAACCTCTCTAAAGCATCCATACGATTATGCTCCTGACTTCTCGAGCCCTGCGACTTGATAACAATGATCTTATCTGAGCTAATGCGGCGATCCCTTAGAGCCACTAAACTTTTCTTTAGATGAACTGGAATCGAAGAAGCGTTGATGTCAAAACGCAAATGAATAGCTGTCGCCACCTTGTTGACATTCTGGCCACCTGGACCACTCGCCCTAATTGCAGTTAATTCAATTTCGCTATCCGGAATACCAATAATAGTGATCATCCTGCTCTACCCATGAATTTTCCATTTGTAGTATTCACTTTTATAGCTTCTCCAGCTTCAATATATTCGGGTACTTGGACGACCAGGTCTGTTACGAGAGTTGCTGGTTTAGTGCGAGCATTGGCCGAAGCACCTTTAATGGCTGGCGCT
The DNA here is from genome assembly GCA_002690865.1 of Gammaproteobacteria bacterium. Taxonomy (GTDB): domain Bacteria; phylum Pseudomonadota; class Gammaproteobacteria; order Pseudomonadales; family Azotimanducaceae; genus UBA7455. The sequence goes on from NZGG01000040.1 coordinate 5,244, forward strand.
GTATCCATAATCTTGAGTACAACTGACTGCGGTAATTCAATAGCTGCCAACTCTCCCTCCACTAGCAGACCACTAATGCCTTTAAGACCCTCATAAATATAACCCAGATGATCCCCTAGCATTGAGAAGCCAAGTGAATACTGAGAATAGTCATCACTATCCATAAACACGTAATGATCGGCATCAATATAAGAAAACTGCATTGAAATCTTTTGACAATCTGCTGGAGAAAGAAACTCATCGCCCTTTAACGATTCATCACGTTTTTGCCCAGTTAGCAGATTTGAGAATCGAATTTTATATAATGTCACTGCACCACGTGAAGACGGACTCTTTACTTCTAACTGCTTTACAATATGTGGGGAACCGTCAATATCGACGACCTCCCCTCTTTTTAGTTCACTGGCTCTCGGCACTAACGTGCTCCACTCTGCGTTAACGAAGAGAGTTTAGCCCGATCATGGATAAACAACACCTTAATGGAAGCAATTCATTTGATATTGCGAATATAACCAAAAATAGTCAGTTAGTTAAAAACTTGACGGATTGATGTCCCAGAGGAAGAATTACTGCTCAAGAATCATAATATGAGAAAAAAATGGCTATAGGAATTGTCGCGAAACTGACCTGTAAAGAGGGAATGAACACCGAATTTGAAGCTGGTTTCAAAAAACTACAGGCAGTTGTTAAGGAAAACGAACCACATTGTATATTTTATCTACTCCACAAATCTCGTAAGGAAGATACAGTTTATTATGTCATGGAGCAATACTCCGATACTGAGGCTGTTGAGCATCATGGAAGTTATGAAGCATTTCGTGAAACAAGCAAAGCCCTGGGTCCACTCTCGGGAGGGCGACCAGAGGTGACCGTCATGGATGAGGTGTAATTAACTATCTAAGCATTGATACAGATATGGTAGCGATTTATCCATTCGATAATCTACAGAAGAATGGTTATCAGCAAACTCTTCGTAGTGGTGCTTAATTCCATGAATTTCTAAACAAGAGACCAGCTGCCTTGCACCAAAAACAAGGTTGTATTGGTCTCTCGATCCACAGTCAATGTACAGACCGCTGAGGCGGTTAAGATTTTTCTGAACATCATTTTTTAAAATTAAATTAACTGGATCCCATGCTAGCCATTTTTTCCATCGATCGTGAATTAGCTTACATTCATCGAAGGTCACCGGTAGCTGGATGCCATACGGTGCACTAGGATTAGGATCGTAAGTAGCAGCCATCGCCAACATCATCATTGTATGAAAATCACCAACTTTTCTCTGAGACTTAAAATCATCAATAAATCTCTCAATGCCCTTTTGAGCTATTTTCATAAGGAGATTTGGCATCTCCGGAAGATAACAGAGATCAAAGGCCATATCGCCAGAGTGACATGCGATGGCACCCCAATAGTCGGAAAAAAGCATTCCGTGGATGATTGCACCGTATCCACCACTCGACTTTCCAAATAAAGCACGATTCCCTCTGCCTTTTCTGATCCGGTACCGATGTTCGAGAGCATTGACCATTTCAATCGTTAGAAATTCTGCCCAATCACCAACCGCAGAAGAATTGATATACTGATTCCCACCGAGTGATGTAAAGCAGTCGGGAAACGCAACAATGACATCACCCATCTTTCCTTCACTGACCAATCGGTCGATTCTTTGTGGTACTGTCTCTTGAAATGCTTTCCAAGCTAAATGGCCAAAACCACTGCCTGTAAACCCAGCAAGATCAACAAGCAATGGATATTCACTGCTTGTCGCTGCGTAATCAGGGGGAAGATAGATTGCGATCGCACGTTTTGTTGGATCGCCTAGGACATTATTTTTTAGGGCCTGAGATTCAATCTCTAGAAACTCAACTGTTCCCTTAGGCAAGTTAAAATTATGGTTTGGCAAAAGATGTCCTAAACTAATCTAAGTCATCGAGAATATAACGTGTTCTGTAATCAAGCTATACACCTAATTAATTAATCTCAAAAGTCGTTATAATATTGCTTATCCAAACCTCAACTTCATTTTTATTAACAACGGTCAAAGCTGTATCATTGTGAATAAAAAATCTGACTGAAGCTTTTTATGATAAGTGAAGACATAGCTTTAGATAAACTAATCGCTGATATCGATGAGCAAATCGAGGTTTTGGGCGCTATTGCAGGGGATAGCTCTATCCTTATAGAGCAATTCAGGATACTTCAGGAATGCCGAGACGCCCTAGTCAATCAAAACCTCAATATTCAGAGGCTCAGCGAGCTAATCGACGAGGAAAACCATCCCGACTTCACGACTATTTTAGAAGCCAATCAAGATGTTAAAAATGATTAGTCAGCGACCGATATTAAAAGTTGAACAGGGGATAAAAGAAATGGAATTAGGGAACATTTACCCGGCACTTTATAATACCACTGTCCTGACCCACTAGACGAATATGCCATCTTTAAATACAAATATAACAGATCTTGAACTCGACCCTCATTTACTCAGGACGGTCGAGGTGGAGTGTCCTCAAAGTACCGCCACGGAACTACCGAATCCCGTAGTGAAGGCTTTAAGAGCAAAACAAGGCTTTTCTTTATTACTACCCCAGTTTTTAGGTGGGAAGCAACCTTCATTTCCCACATTCATTGAATTTGCGCAAGCAGTTGCCACTGCCGACGGCTCTGCCGGGTGGTGTGTAACACAAGGCTCGGTACTCTCTTCACTTGCTCGATTCCTTCCTACTGATGTCGCTAAGTCCGTCTGGACTACTCCAGACGTTAGCCTAGCAAATGGACCGAAGATTGAAGCAACAACCGTTAAGGTAGAAGATAACTTTATCCTCTCAGGAAGTTGGTGGTTTAGCAGCGGGATCAACCATGCCACTTGGCTTCTCGGGGTTGCAACGCTGAAAAAAAATAAGGAATCAGAGAGCGCTATTTGGCACTTATTTAAAAAGTCCGAGGCTCAGATTCTCAAAAACTGGGACGTTGCAGGATTAAGAGGAACAGGAAGCTATCAATTCGATGTGAAAGAGTTACATGTGCCTGAGTCAATGACCTTCGAAGTGAAAATACGAAAAGAAGATCCCCCGCTTTATCAGATCCCTTTAAATCTCATGTTTGCTTGTGGGTTCGCAGCTGTAGCCCTTGGTATTTCTCGCTCGGCTCTCGATTTCGCAAAGGAGAGGGTAAAAACAAAAATAAAAAGGATGGAAACAAAGAAGATGAGTGATGACCTGCTTACCCAAGACCAAATTGGGAGAGCAGAAGCATTGTGGCAAAGTGCAAACCTTTACCTTAAAAGCCAGGTACAAAAAGTTTGGCAAGATATCTGTGAGGATTCGAAATGCTCTCTAGAAAATAGGATCCTTCTTCGTCTCGCTGGTACGCATACTATACATCAGGCAAAAGCAGTAACTGATCTAGTTTATAATCTATGCAGCACCGATAGCATTCTCCAGACAAATGATTTGCAAAAAAGATTCCAAGATATCCATGTAATATCTCAACATATGCAAGGGCGCCCTGAAATTTATAGTCTCGTAGGTAGGCACTATCTCGACTTACCGATAAAATCTCATCTATTATAAAAGAGTGGAAAGCAAACCTCTTATCTAGGTGCATTTTCTGCTCTAGAAACAGTGTGCTATCTTATTCGCGGGCTACTAAAGCCTTAAAATCAATCAGCTTTATCAGGAGTTTATAATGGCGCCAATTCCAAAGGGCGGGGTCGTCGCTGTGACCGGAGCATCCGGTTATATTGGCGGATGGTTGGTAAGAAAGTTACTAGATGGAGGGTACCGTGTTCGGGCCTGCGTTCGAGATGTAAACGACGAGGCGAAGAGTAATTTTCTAAAAAGCATGGGCGGGTTTTGCTCAGGGCGTCTTACTCTGCATTCGGCTGACCTAAACAGGTCTGGTGCTTTTGATGATATTTTCAGCGGATGTCACGGAGTGGCGCATGTTTCTCATATCAATGGTGAAGGCCATAAGGATGGTGGCTATGGCAACGACGAGTATGTCGCTAGGGTCAATGCTCAAATTCTGGCCAGTATTAATCAGGCCGAATCTGTCTCTCGGGTGATCGTAACCTCAAGTATTGCAGCGGTAGTGTCAGAATCAAATCCCGAAGAAATGCAAAAACGACCAGTCATTTATGAGGACAGATACCCCGATGAGGATAACCCTCGATTATCGGGATACTCTCGAAGCAAACAATATGCTGAACATCTATTCGAGGAAGCCGCGATGAAGAATGGCAGATGGGATGCGATTATCTGTTGTCCCGGAGATAATGTCGGTCCTATTCAAGCAGAGCATCACGCTGATGGAGGCCCTTGGCAAGGTTTGATGAAAAAAATGCTACTCGGGCAATGTAACCCAGCAGTTCATGGTTATCGACCGTGGCATACTGTTGATGTGAGGGACACCGCTGCGGTGCAGATCGCAATCCTAGAGAGCGTTATGGTTCAAAATGGTGAGCGCTATATCGCTTTTAATGGGCAAAGAATTGATATTGAAGATGTCTGTCTTGGTATTAATCATCTTTTGCCCGAATTGGGCTATGCAACTCCGAATGTTATTGAAGACCTTGATGAAAAGGGTCTTGAACGCCGCGCACGACGTCGTGGAGTTTATGCAAGTACAGATCTGCGTAATGATCGAACGCTTGCTCTTGGTATTAACTATCGTGATCTCAATGTTTCACTAAGAGATATGGCCGAATCGTTGATCTTGATAGGTAAAGTTGATCCTGTTTTACGAACAGGATTTACCCTAAATAGGAATTAAAGATGGAAAAACGACTTAGTCAGAAAGTAGCTTGGGTAACGGGCTCTTCGAGAGGTATTGGTAGGATTATTGCCGATCATTTAGCAAGTCTCGGAGCAGACGTGATTATTCATGGTACGACGCCTACGTCAACGCGACAGCTCAATGAGGCTAACTCTCTTTCTGCTGTGGCTGAAGAAATTTCCGAGAAGCATAAGGTGCAGGTTAGGGCAGTTCATGGTGACCTCACAAAGCAAGAAGTGGTCATGGACATCGTTAGTGAAATCAGAACACATTTTGGCCGCATCGATATTTTAATCAATAATGCAGGAGGAGACATTGGCTCAAAGGGTGTCACAGCAGAAAATGCCGGTAAGCCTCTAGTGAATGATGCGTTGGAAATATCCTTGCATGACGTAAAGACAATTATAGACCGTAATCTGATGACCTGTATCCTGTGCTGCCGTGAGGTAGCCCCGGAGATGGTAAAACGTAAGGAAGGCTGGATTGTTACGATTGGCAGTATTGCTGGCTTATCGGGTAGTTTTGCTGACGTATCCTACCGCGTTTCAAAGGCTGCGGTTCATCAGTATATGCGATGTCTAGCATCACAACTCAGAAGCGATGGGGTTTATGCAAACGTAATTGCTCCTGGGGAAATAATTACTCCTCGGTTCGAAGCAAGCAGGCCAACCGATGAAGATCGAAAGAAGGTAACCGGAGACTTATCAAGGTATGGATGGCCTATCGAGGTAGCCAAAGCTGTAGAATTCTTTGTTACGAGTGATTCGTCCTATATCTCTGGCCAACTGTTACGGGTCGATGGCGGATCACAAACTTTCCCAGCTTGAATCGTTTATTGATAGCGACTCAATAAAAATCCCGAGGGAAGAGAAAGTGCTTTAAGTGCGACAACAAATCACCATCGATTTAGAAGGTGCTCGTTGAGCTCAAAGTGTCCAAGTAAACTCGATACCCAAGATCCGAACTCAACCGAACAGCTATTCCTATTAGTTCTGGTTTTAAGCAAAGCCAGTATTGAGCTAATATTTGTAGAGAACGTTAGGTCTTGGGATTCTCCACGAAAAGTGAGCGGTAAGTCCATTAGTTATTGACGCCCGGCTACGAGTTCGTTTGCAGGATTCTTCAACTGCCGAATAACCATGTATCGCTCAGAAAAAGACTATAATCATAATAGTACGAGAAAATCGGCACCGCTTGCTTTCTTGCAAAAAAATTAATGTTAATTTCGAATACTACTCTGTATATTTTAGGAATAACGAACGAGAGAGATTCACCGATGAAGCGTACTCTACTCTTAGCAGTCATTTTACAAGCATGCATTAGTTGCGGAGGTGGCGGCAGCGGAAGTTATTCTCAGTCACCACCACCTCAGGAGCAAAGCGGAACCGGGAACAACGAAGCGCAAGCATCAACTTCACCAAGCGAGTTTGATACGGATGGGGACGGTGCTCTGGACTACAAGGACCCTTTCCCCGGAAATGCAGAACACTCAGTATCAAAAGCAGTACCAGAAACGATTGAATTATTAAGGCAGAGGTAACCTAGATGAGCAGACTTCTAACGCTGTCAGGAATATTCGTAATTATCCTCTCGGCTCCATCACTCGCTGATTTAAATAGAGATGACATGGCCAAAGATAAACCAGTCTGGACCGATCACTGGCTGAGTCTCATCCACCAATTCCAAGTGAATATCCCTTTTAATCAATTAAACAAACACTTATGTTTAATTTCACAGACCAATTATCAGGAATATACCAACCTAAACAGTAGTAACGAGACTCCTGCGCATGCCTACCTCACCAATGTAAGAGAGCGGGATTGTGGGATAGATATGTATAACGAGGGTGGCGTCGTTCAAGCTAGTCAGGCAAGTCCTAGTTCACCAATTAAGCTTAACTTCTGGCGAAGCCCCAGTAGCGAACGCACACGCAACAATATAGAAGTGGAAGTTTTTGAGGAGGCCTCTCAAGAAAACATCTTCGGTATTATGAATCTCAATATCGAAATCATAGGCCTCCTCTCTAACAAAATGCTCCTAAAATGGTTCTCAACCTCCGAAGAATTCACAGAAGAAACAATTCGTTATCAAGTTGCAGAGTACTTAGATGGCGTCTTGATAGATCCAACCCTTGAACCTGGACAAAAGGAAGAATTCTACGGGGTCGATATCCTATATAACACAGATACAGGGACTGGTTTTGGCTCCATTATCTCAAAATTCTTTCGATCCACATCATATAGTTCGTTCGGTGGCGGTCTTTATCCCTCTGGGACCCCAATTGTATCTGAAGCAACCAACGTGGCTTTCGACGATAATCATATTTATGCAGTCCGTACACGGGATTTAAACCTTTCTGGTAATCTTGGATCCGAAGCAGTGGCGTATGAAGCTTGCATTAATCGCTCCCAGTACTGGACTTATGTGCCTGCCTTTGGCTACGGTGTTTATGATGAAAATGGAGATCGCGTGACGACAGAATTCATTGGTCAAACGACGAATAGCAGTGGTAATACAATTTCCTTTCAATGGACAGATGTGAGCGGAGAGGGTGACTTTTATCTCGTTACGCCAACGGCATGTCGATCTCTTAAGGACGGACAAGTACTATATGATACAAATTTAGATACCTGCCCTTCCTCAAATGGTAGTGGTATAGCAGATCTCCCGACAGGAGAGATATCAGATCTTGTGACGATCGAGGATGCCTCAGGTAATGAATATCTCGTCAGGCAGCTGGTTGAGCGGCGCGCCTATTCTGAAGTGGACATGGCTGTCTGTGAGACAACCGCATTTATGGAATTGCGAGAAGCTGCGGGCGAGGATGCTGGTAGTAGCGGACTCAGAACTGTTAAGACGCCGAATCACAGTTTCTTTGAAAACACTTGGATTGAAACGAATACTCCGCCATCCGGCGCTGTTCTTGCCAACAGCTGGAAGGACGACGCCGATCGAGATCCTGTCTTTTCTGGAAACGAGTTCTTACCTCTGGACGACGCAGACTCCGATGGAACTTTGAACTTCCAAGACGCTTTTCCTCTCGATGCTGAGAGAAACACCGATTCCGACTATGACGGTATCGATGATGCTGAAGACAGCGATACCCTACAATTTAGTTTTGATCACTCTTCCTTTTCGGCTTCCAATGCGACAGAAGTAATAACACGATCAATGGTACCGAGGGCAACACCAGTAACACCCTGTCCAGGGGGCAGTGAGGGGTCAATCTGTTGGGATGTTGAACAAATACCACTCTGTCCACCAGGGGGCAGTCAGGGGTCAATCTGTTGGAATTTTGAACTAAACGAGATCAGTCCATAATGATAGTAGCTAAACCGAAGAACCTATTGCTCGCTCTGGAGTAGAACATCTTTTGGTAGAGCAAAGGCTCCTCTTTCGATGCGCCACCGCTTAACCACTTGAGATATGGATAAATCACCATATAAATGGGGAAACGATCCAGAACGTTCGCCAGTCGAACCAGAGTATTCAAAAATGAGACTTCCTTTCAAAGCAGTTTCATCAATTTGAAGCAGCACTACCTGCGCATGTTCGGAAAAAAAGAGAGCTAATGTAAGAGACAACTGGCTAGAAGTCGAAAAATGAATGAACCCGTCTTTTCGGTCTAGGTCTGTAACAACGAAACTTGTCTTTGAGGCTCTCTCCCATTCCTCTAGCGTTAGCACCTTGTATAGATCAATAGCCATCTGAAACTAAGTTTTCTGAGGAGCAATGGTGAACATCATAGCAAACGATGTTGTAACCAAATATAAAGAGGACAATTCATTTTCGCACCAAAAATAAACACTTTTATTATAACGGAACTGTTCCCGTCCTAACTAACGCACGTAAATATTCACTAATAACCCTTCCTGAAAAATCAAAAACCCCCTATAAATCACTAAAGTTAGGTAAATTATTGCCGATTATTACTACGAGCGGCAGAGGTTTGCCACCAAAATTTAAGAAACGCACTATTTTGAGGCTCTTTTGATCAAAGTAGTCAATTGAGTAAAAAATATGACTGGTATCCTTTCCATTAATGCATCGGCCCCTGGAGTAAACCGGGCGCTCAACACTGCAGTCAAGGAAGCAGGAATCGCAATGGAGAGGCTTGCCTCCGGGAAAAAAATTAACTCAGCAGCCGATGATGCAGCAGGCTTTTCTATCGCCGAGACTATGACCTCTCAAATAAAGGGGCTAAATAGGGCCGTGCAAAATATCAATGATGCAATTTCGTTAGTCACTACTGCTCAAGCGACTACAAAAGAAATCACAGATATTGTTCAAAGGATTCGCGAATTAACCGTTCAAAGTCTGAACGAATTAAACACCCAGTCAGATAAGGAATTTTTACAGCTAGAAATTGATGCATTAGTGGCACAAATCGATAAGATCGCGACGCAGTCAAGCTTTAATGGCCAGAACTATCACGGGAATACAATGTATTCAATTCAGACTGGCATAAACGATGGCGACCAGCTTCATTTCCATACTAACTATGTAAGCTCATCTTTCCTAGGCAATGCTTTAGCAAACGTTCAAAGCGCTAGCACTATTACAGATTCACTATCTTCCGTAACCGTAAACAGCGGAAATTGGGATGATAATTCCAATAAGTTTGCGGTCAATGATCTTATTTTATTTTCAACCTTTGATCCACCCCACTCAGAGACAGGGACGCAGGGATATCAAATTGTCAATGTGGTCGATAATGAAGATGGCTCTCAAACACTAACGCTCAATGGACAGATAGAGGATCAAGCAAGTATCTTTGCAGGTAATAATATCCTCGCTTTCGTCGTGGCAGAATTTGAGTTTCCTGAGGGTGGCGGCTTCAATCTCATCAGTAATGGTGGTAGCAAAAGCTTGGCTAATTTAGATATTACTAATTCAGATAAGACATCTGGAGCACTGGCTAGTATTGATGCCGCACTTCGCTCACTCAATACTGGAGCGGTTCGACTGGGCGTCACTGAAAACAGATTGCAATTTTCTGTTTCTAATTTGCTAGGTACTGGCTTAGCGACCGAAGCCGCGCGCTCACGAATTCAAGATACGGACTTTGCCGTCGAAAGTGCACGTCTCGCAAAAAGCATGGTCCTCAAGCAAAGTACAACGGCAATGCTTTCGCAATCCAACGCCCAATCAGAATTGGTCCTCTCTCTCATCAAAGACTAGTACTAGGGAAAATTAACACCTAGGCTGCAGTAATCCCCAATCTCGCTTCCGCGAGTTCGTTCTTTTCCGGAATATCATTTAATACCCACGAATCATTTAAAAGTCTGGTGGAATACTGTCTGTTATAAAGAAAAGGCATCACTAATTGGAACAACCCGAGTGTCAATAAAGATAGGATTAGGTGTGATAAACCAATAGTAATTTCACCGCGGAAGATAGGCACAAAAAAACCAAACAAAAAATAGGTCCAGGTATATCCAACGAAGAGTGTGCCCTCGATTCCTGACTCTTTATGCCTTATCTTAATTTCTTCCTGCCAGCCAAACAAAATAACGCCCACAAAAAGCGGTAAGAAGACGGCCAGTAAAATTAATAAGTACCCAATAATTTATATCTCCCCAATGTCAGTTACGGTTCTTTACCGCACGGACATCTTTTAGTGCAATACATCTGAAGATTCATCAGCTTATTACTAAGCTATAATGTAGTAATATCACGCTACAAAGCTCGTTACAAAGAGCAATGGCCGACTTGGATTATTGTGACGACTAAACGAGCTTTTTCAAGTCTTAATGGAAACGTCGACAGGATGGATACTAAGAATGAAATTGAATGATTGCCACAACTTCCATGATTTTAGAAAGTTAGCGAAACGTCGCTTGCCAAGTCCGATCTTTAACTACATAGATGGAGCTGCAGAAGACGAAACAACCTACGCAAGAAATACTGCCAGTTTCGAGCAGTGTGATCTTGTGCCCAATGTGTTAAGGGGAACAGAGAAGATCGATCAAAGCGTCGAAGTTATGGGCCAGAAACTTGAGATGCCGATCTACTGTTCACCAACAGCATTACAAAGGGTTTTTCATCACGAAGGTGAAAATGCCGTCGCAGCGGCCGCTAGCAAGTATGGAACGCTATTTGGCGTATCGTCTCTTGGTACTGCAAGTCTTAGCGATATCAGAAAGCAATATCATGGTCCTCAGTGCTTTCAATTCTATTTTCACAAGGATAGAGGACTAAATCAGTCAATGCTTGAGTCAGCAAAAAATGCAGATGTTGATGTTCTTATGCTGACTGTTGACACCATCACTGGAGGTAAAAGGGAGAGAGATCTTAGGACGGGTTTTTCAATTCCTTTTAAGCTTACTTTAAGTGGACTTGTACAATTTATTATTAAGCCCAACTGGGGACTGAACTATATCACTCATCCCAAGTTTGGCTTTCCTCAACTTGATCAGTTTGTCGATATGTCCTCCGGATCAGTCTCCGTTGGAAAATACTTTACCGATATGCTTGATCCCACGATGACCTGGAATGATGTGGAAAAAATAGTTCAATTTTGGAACGGACAGTTCTGTCTTAAAGGTATTATGAGTGTCAGTGACGCAAAGCGTGCAGTTGATATTGGTTGTACTGGGATTGTCGTATCAAATCATGGTGGAAGGCAACTTGATGGCAGTCGGTCTTCTTTCGACCAGCTGGCGGAAATTGTTGATGCTGTCGGTAATGATATCGATGTCATTATGGACAGCGGAATACAAAGGGGCAGTCATGTTTTAAAAGCACTGTCTCTTGGCGCAAAAGCTGTTGGTGGAGGACGCTTTTATTTATATGCACTTGCAGCAGCAGGTCAGGCCGGTGTCGAGCGAGCCTTAGAGATCATGCGCACTGATATTGAGCGTGACATGAGATTGGTTGGGGCCAAAAAAATAAGTGAGCTCTCCGTTGATAACTTGCGCTTCAGATGATTTTATGGAGTATTGGATCGGTATTTCTTAAATAGGTGGAGGCTGTATATGTGTCGAATAGGAAAGAATATCAGTATTGTTAAACATGGGATGTTTCTGATTTTGGCCGCGCTTGGACTTACTGCCTGCACCAGTCCTGAGGTTTCAGAAATAAAGAAAAACGCCACATGGGATCAGGCAAGCTGCAACGAATTAGCTTCAGCATCAGGTCTCTATCTAATGGGTGTTGGAGAGTTCATAGCGAAGTCAGATGCAGCTCGCGAAAAAGGTGAGACAGAAATCGCTGATAAGCAATCAGCAGGTGCACTCAGTCTTTCGGAAATTGCCACCAATCATGCAGAGACATTCGTCGCTTATTGTGCTGAAACCGAAGTCTGGAAAGAAGATGACTGCAGGAATGTAAGTGACGCATCTCAATTTTTTACAAAATTGTCTTATGATTTTATTCAAAAATCAGATGCGGCCCGCAAGGAAGGCGACTTAAAAGCGGAATATGAGTATGGGGCTGCTACCGTCTATACTTCGAAGCTTGCCGCAAATTATGCGACGCACTCCAGAGCGTACTGCAACTAAACAATAAAAAAGGGTATATCTCATGATTGATTTGGGCACACTTTCTAATCGGACTAGAAAGAGCCCGGTATTTAGAGCTGGCGCAGCCTATGCAGTATTCGCTTTTATCGTTGTTCAGGTTGCCACCCTAATTCAAGATCCATTTGGCCTAAATCAAGCCTTCATGCAGACGCTTATTTGGGTATTTTTAATTGGGTTTCCAATCCTACTGATTGTTGCTGGAGCAGTTTCCTCCCGATTCAGTACGTTGAAAATACTTGGTGTGTTTGGGGGGCTCCTCCTTCTCACCTACGGAGGTGGAACCTATATCTGGGTGAAAGCGTCGGTTATGCCTGTCATTCAGAGCGCATTGGAAAAAGACGATTACCTAGCAGCTTGGAAAGCAAGTCAAAAAATCGATGCGTATGCACCATTCTTCTCATCTACAAAACTTCTGGATGAGAGTATAAGTACGATCGCGAAAATCGAAGTGACCCAATCTGATGCGGCCATATATTGGCGTCCATATGCGGAACAATCCTATACAGAATGGGAGTATCTCGGTCACTCTCCACAATCTGAATTTCGTTTACCCAACGGTCTCGTCGAGCTTAAGCTTGAAAAAGAAAGCTATGAAACCTCCCATATCGTTTCGGCAAATCCGAGTCCTAGGTTTAATAATATGTCGTTCAACCCCGCACCCAAAATTGCTCCTGTCGAGCTGCAACCGGTTGGCTCGATACCTCCTGGAATGGTTTACGTAAGTCCGGGTAGTCATATCCCGGTAGCTGGTGATGGTATTAGTGAAGTCAATCTAAGACCGTTCTACATTGACAAGAATGAGGTGAGTAACAAGCTGTTCAAAGAATTCATTGATGCAGGCGGGTATGAAAAAAGAGAATTCTGGAAAAACATGGAGATCGTCCGCGAGGGAGTAAGTCTTACTTTCGAAGAAGCCAAGAAATACATGGTTGACAGTACAGGACTAATCGGACCGGCAGGTTGGGAAGTCGGTACTTATCTCGATGGCCAAGGAGAAATGCCGGTCACTGGGTTAACTTGGTACGAAGCCTTAGCTTATGCCCGTTTTCGTGGAAATATTTTACCCCCTATGAATCATTGGGCCGCTGCAGCATATCCTCCTTTTGAAATAGTAGCGCCTATCTCCCCTAAGCTAATTCCAAACAGCAACTTTGCTAATACCAGGCTTAGGAGGACCGGAAAGAATGGCCTTGGCCCCTACGGCACCTATGATATGGTGGGGAACGCTCGGGAGTGGGTATGGAATATTTTTGGTGGGGTTGGCATGACGATGGGGGGCGCTTATAGCGATCCAAGTTATATGGCGGCGATGCAGAACCCTCTACCCCGTTTCGATCGCTCCTTAATCAATGGCTTCAGAACGGCGCGTCTTTTAAGTCCCCAAGATATGACCCCTTTCGATCGTCCCGTGGCATCCTACGAGAACAAGGGGAAGCAGGTTCCATACAAAACAATGAGCGACGATGTCTTTGAACTTTATTCCAGTACCTTCTCCGTTAGCCCAATAGACCTGAAAGCAGATTCTCTCTATCAGGACGAATCTAACGATCTTTGGATTAAGGAACGAGTCAATATTGAACTTGGTTATGAATCGTCGACAATGGATATTTTAATCTTTCGACCCAAAAACCAATTTGAGCCTTTAGAGTCGGTCATCTTTCATCCGGGATTGAATTATTATATGTCTCCACCAGATATCGACGAAGTCAGTATTGGTGAGTTCGGGCTCGACTTCATAGTCAAGAGTGGACGAGCAGTGGTTTGGCCGGCTTTAAAGGGTACCATGAATAGGCTTTTCTCATCGAAATTAACTAAAGATTCACCGTGGAGTGAGCAAGCCAGAGCGATCCGCGAGACAAATATCCATTGGCGAATTGATACGCATAGGACGATTGATTACTTACAGGAACGTCCAGATTTTGATGCTGATAGCGTTTTCTATTTGGGAATGAGCGCTGGATCCAACGCACCAACGCATACGCTTTTATTTGAAACTCGTTATAAAGCCGCAGTTCTTTACGTCGGGGGAGGAACACCTTACTCTCAACCCCCTGTATCAGATGGACACAATCACATTCCCCGAATTATGACGCCAATCCTCATGTTGAATGGCGAACAAGATTACATTATCCCAAAAACAAGGGTAGAGAAATTTTTCAATGATCTCGGTACACCAATCGAGGACAAAAAGTTGATCTTCTTCAATTCCGGTCACTGGCCTCTTCCCAGAAATCAGATGATCAAAGAAACACTTGGTTGGATTGAAAAGTATTAACGAGATTAGTTGAACTAATTACAGACCGTTAACTTCAAAAACTTGCTAAGGCATCAACAAAGAAGCGAACACATAAAGCGTTTACTGAAAGAATTTTTTTAGGTCTCGTTGCATAGTGTCGGCCGAGAAACCTCCAAGCAACATTAGAAATTTATCTGCCGTCCTAGCGTGGAATAACTTTTTGCTCATCTTTGGCGCCCAGTACTCCTCAAGCCTTTTTGGGATTCCTGAAGCATCTAATTCTTCCGAAACCGAATCTTTTAGTCGCGAAAACAATCCATAGTATGTTTCATAGTCATGATCAGTGATTTGAGTTTCGTAGGCTATTTTCAAGGCACGCTTTGCATGCTGGTCGTATGGAACAATCATTTCCGGTCTAAGACAAAAGGCAAACTTAGAAACGAGACTAGTCTGTATACCGCGGGTCGCACCTGCCTCGTGGAGCATGTTGGCCAAAATTGGTATTTGAGAGGGTAAATCAGACGTAACTGAATCTATCAAGACTGGTCTTACCTTATCATTCAGATACTCCGCCAAGGGTGCACGAAGGGATCTTGGATTTGATCTGGCTAGCATCCAATAACCCAGCCAACTCTGAAGAAACGTTTCAGTAATTCTTGCTATAGTCCTCGTCTGCTCAGATATTTCCTCTTCCCTCATCGCCCACGTTTGGATTGCAGCTTTTGCAGCCAACTCAAGATTTTTCAAGTTTATTGTCATCGTAGCATGCTACCATATCTATGGGGCTTCTGACTTGGGCTGATGACCACTACCTAAACCATAACAATCTGCTTTACGAGTACAAACATGAATGAATCAAAAAACCATTTAGCTGATGTCTGGGAGATTACCCGACGTCATATCTCAGGAGAAGTACAGGGCCATAATCAACCCAGTCTAGATTTCCATGCTCCTGACTTTCGAACTGATGTGGGCGCAATGCGGTACGATTTGGAAGATTTATCAGGTATCTCCAATGATCGTGAGAAGAGCCAGCATGACAGCTTTGGAGCATTTAGCTGGATCAAAATCATTGTAGCGCAGGTTTGCCCCAATGATTTAACAGAAGAAGAATACGCTGCTTTAGAACTGAATATTTTAAAGCTTACTGCAATCTGGGCACACAACTGCAATTTACGGATCAAAACTTTCATCGAGTACTTTGAAACAATCAATGATGATTATGTGACGAACTATATTTTAGGCATGAAGCTTGTCGAAAAGTATAGCGAGTTCGGTATAGACGACGAACAAGCTACATGGCTTTCTGCGAAACTGTCAAGATCGGAGCTAGAAACGATGATGAATCAAGACCTAACACCTCTTTTCAGGAAAGAAAATATTGATGCAGTAAGATATCAGAAGGACAAACTCGAGTGGCTTCAAGCAATTAAAACGATCTTAGGTGGTATTACTTAACCCTCCCTTTACTAATCATAAAAATCACCAAATTGTATTATTCATTGATTATGCCTTTAAGGTCTATCCTCAAATACTAATCGCCGCCACCATCTCTTCAGCATAACGCCCCAAATCACAACCAGAAAAACCATCTCCTCGCGGCTCATGTGAGGGGCAAGTACTTTGATTTACTAGGAACTCCTTTATTTCCCGTAAGGTCGGCTCTATCCAGCTTGTATTAGCCGAGTATGGGATAATTGACACAGCGAATTCCATCCAGGCTTTCAAGGTATCCCTACCACGTAACATACCTTGTATACCCTTGTGTTGCCCGTCAACGTAAACAAAATACCCTGTGTTGGACACATCAAATCCCTTGTTCTGCATGATCCAAACATATATATCCATTTGACGCTTGTAACTCATTTTCCAAGGCTCATTGATAGACACCGGTCTCTTCTGATATTTCTCAGGACTTCTCGTACCTTGCGCGGTACTTTTATAATCGATGACATGTAGTTGCCCTGTTTCACAATTCAAAAACACATCATCTAGTCCTCCGCCAATCTTAATATTCGTTTCTTCATGCACAAAGTTAAAATAACTATCGTTCGTGCCGAACTGCATCGAATTGGTCCACTTCTCAAGGTCAGGGTGCTCAAAAGGAATCATATGACCAAGCCCATGCGC
Organism: Gammaproteobacteria bacterium; assembly: GCA_002690865.1. Classification (GTDB taxonomy): domain Bacteria; phylum Pseudomonadota; class Gammaproteobacteria; order Pseudomonadales; family Azotimanducaceae; genus UBA7455. The sequence continues at coordinate 21,912 of NZGG01000040.1, forward strand.
TTCCCACAATGGCAGAGAATGATGACCTCGAACGGCATCAGCATCTCTTTTTAACAAAATATCGGTGGTCGTATTTAAGGTAAAAGAGGGTATTTCAGGAGGCTTCACTCCCTTTAGCTGCTCAAGCCAGAAACACGCCTTGCATTTGATAAAGTTCTCAATTCTGGACCTAGAAAGCTCATAGGGTGCTGGATGAGAAGAATCAAAAGTCCCGCGATGGCGTTTTTTCAAGTTTGGCTCCTTCACTTGTATTCATAGCTATAGGTTAACACTAAAGAGAAACACTGGTGCCCTTAAATACCTAGAAATGATCGGCTCACACCCACTACAAATGGAATGCAGGCGAGAAAGCTTTCCTCTTTAAACTCCTAGGGATGCAACAAGTTTCTAATCTCAATCGAATAAAAGAGAATATCGGAAAAGCTTGGCAGACCAGATTAGATTAAGTAATGGTCTGCGTTGCCTTTCGAAAATAAGTTAACCCCTCGGATAGAATCCAACTTACCACCACCATAGGAACTGGAGAACAGAATCACAGCGATGATTAGATAGGACTTAATAACGGACGGACTCCTTCAAAGAATCCTCGGAACAAGACTAACCTCCGCTATGAACGATTGAACTCCGTTACAACTTTCTCTAAATTAAAGTTAAGTCCATATATAAAGAGATCGAAACAATGAAGCCGTGTATTGCCCCTACATAAGAAATACTAGTATCGTTAAGCTTTTGCATGGCGATACCCAAGAACCCGATCAGTAATAATTTTAGGAGAAGACATGGCTTCACCGGAAACAGTTCTAGTCACAGGAGCATCAGGTTTTATAGCCACCCACTGTATCCTTAAACTCGCCTCTCAAGGTTATAAGATCCGGGGAACTGTTCGGGACCTTTCAAGAGTCGCCTCTCTCGAAACACTTCTATCAGCAGGTTTAAAAAAATATTATCAAACATCCAATCTTGATATCAACTGGTACCAAGCAGATTTAAATACTGATAATGGCTGGATAGAGGCAGTCAAGGATTGCAACTACGTGCTGCATGTGGCCTCTCCAGTGACATTTTCTGTATATGGAGAAGATGAGCTCATCGCTACAGCTCGAAATGGGACCCTCAGAGTTCTCAAAGCCGCTTCGGTGGCTAAGGTAAGACGAACAGTAGTTACGTCTTCAATCGCCGCAATTTCCGCAGGTCATCACAAAAACCATAATCCATTCACAGAAGATATTTGGAGCGATATTACAAACAGTGAATGTAGTCCCTACGAAAAGTCCAAAACTTTAGCCGAGCGTGCTGCATGGGACTTTCTAGGGAAGGGATCTACAGAAATGGAAATTTGTACGATCAACCCCTCCCTTGTCTTCGGACCGGTTCTAGAGAAAGATATCGGAGAGAGCGTAGGGGTTTTACGAGAAATGCTGGAAGGTAAATATCCGCTAGCACCTAAACTAAATTTCGGAATCGTCGATGTTAGAGATGTCGCAGAACTGCACTTTTTAGCAATGACGTGCAAAGAATCACCGGGCAACCGTTTCATCTGCAATTCAGAAACCTTGTCAGTTCTCGAAGTTAGCAAGCTTGTTCAAAAACTATATCCTGAATACAAAAAACGACTACCTAATCGATGCGCACCCAATTGGCTCATCAAGCTTGCGGCATTTTTCGATCCTCTTCTTCGGCTGGCGGTACCGATGCTAGGTGCAGCATCGACCTACGATCACTCAAAAGCAACAACATTACTGGGGTGGCAACCAAGACCAGCCTCGGAAGCCATTCAGGGATCTACAGAAAGTTTAATTAGGCTTGGAGTTGTCGAATCATCAAGCTAACGAATCATTAGGAAGGCTCGCTAATGTTCGTCATCGGGCAACAAAAATACTTCCATGACGATCAATGGGTAAGCTTCCACTTCGTAACGGGTTAATCTACCCCAGACAACTTTTTTCTGTGCATTATGAAATGGGGCAAACCACCGGTTAGTTTGGATAAAAACGTCGCTCTGAAAAAGCAGGTCGCCAAGAGGGCTTGATCCAATAGTGCCCAAACTAGGGGAACCCTTCCTTGAGGTGAGTTCTGGAATGACACTACGCGCAAAAACAAGGGGCTCCTCGTCACCGTACAAACTGACCTCTCTAATACGGATAGGACTTTCGTCCAAGTCGAGAAACGTGTACTCATCTTCATCAGCCAGACCGAGAGAATCAAAGAGAATTTGCAGCCTAAAAGCCGCTTTTGAGGAAATTCGCTTGGTAATAGACCCTTCTTCGAGGAGCCAGCTGAGAATATCTCGATCTGACAACTGATGGGTTAACTCATCCTGAGTAAACCATGCTTTTATTCTCTTAGGTCTATCCGCCTCTATTTTTTTTACCTTATAACTCGCGCCAATAAGCTAATGATACCCCTTACTAAAAAGCTAGCAATTTTTAAGTAAGGGGTAATTCTGAAGCTGCTATTAATTCTCTAGGTGAGGCTTGATGTGCCCTGTATCGCTAAACGTAGGGGGCGCTTTCCAGAGATGCGCATTAGCTTTATAGCCATCGATAAGTTTCTGAACAGCCTCGAGAGAATTTTCTTCAAGTCTCATACCAGGCTTTCCAGCTATGCGACCACCAGATCGAAATTCTACAACCTCTACACCATCGGGTCCTGCTACAAATTTATAAGGCATTTCATTCGGGACGAAGACGGTAGAGCCAGCCTTTAGGGTTCGTTTGCCCATGGTAAGTTCACCAGCCATAATTAAATACATACAATCACCCGCTGGATGGCTGTGCCGAAAGAGCTCGAAATTGGGTCCAAACCAAACATGTGTCGATCTGAACCCGTTCTCAAACCCTTCGTCCTGTCTCAACAACTTGTTTTCACTTGAACCGGAAGCGGCGAGTTCAAGCATCTCCCCTACCTTTTCACACACTTCTTCCTCATTACCATCTTCCACTAACTTAGAAATATCCCAACTTTCGGCGACAATTTTTTTACCCTCAAATGTTCCGACGGGATAAGGCCCCTTCCATGCTTGAGCTTCGTTAATCTCAAAGGGTCCACGTTCCGACATGGCTCGCTTACCGTTAAATTCCGGTTCTTGCTTGCTTTCTTCAGACTGATTTTCATTAATTGCTTCAGACATAAATCCCCTCTAACCTCTGATAAGAATTAAAATTCGTATTGGTTGAATCGTGACAGTTTACCGAAAAAAGACATCAGACTCTAATTAGGTCTCGGAAAAACTAATAACTGCTAAAAATACCAGTTCATTATTTATATATTTCTCGTCCTGTTTCCCAGTGCTTGATCTTATCCCAGTCGTAGATCAGTCCGAGACCTGCGCCAGAGCCTGATCAGTAGCACCAAAATGTGGTGCATAAGTCCCGGATAATCAATCATTTGCTTCAATACTGATACCAAACTTAGAAATCTCGATTTCTTCACCTCTCTTCCTAACCGAAATCGAGCTGAAGTCTTTCAGCTTATAAGCATAAGTCTTCACTACAATTCGGTTTATCGTACTCATTTCTTTGTATCCTATACTCGTATAAGACTAAGTTTCGCGTAGACTAATGGTCTCATGGGATAAGCCTATTAAAATTACCGGTTATTTAAAACAAATACCAACATCAAGATTTACCCGTTAGCCCTGATGGCTCTAACGGAGGTAAAGACAAAAAGGGGTTTAAGCAATGAATATTAAAATGATATTTAATTATGAAGGAAGAGATATCGAATTTTCCTTAGCCGATGATGATGATACTGTGGTGAATTCGGTATATTCGGTAATGTATTCTGAAGACGAGGCTAATATAGAGCCAAAAAAAGAATTATTTACAGTATTAATCAAGAGTAAAAATCCAAAATTACGCGCTCTCGCTGTCGAGAAAATAGACGAAGACTTTTACGATGACGACACTATCACCAAACTAATGTCTGATGTATATATGGAAGTTTTAAATGTCTTGGTGACCACTAATCGGTTTAAAGAAATCGTTACAATAGACACTCTAAGAGAAATTATGACAAGAGAAGTCCTACATGCCCAAGATGAATCCTGGGGAGAACCAGAGGAGTATCAGTTGTATGATTCAAGAGCTAACATTGCAAGTTATTGCCAATCTTTTGATTTAGTTAGTAGCGATCAAATTGCTCAGTTAGTAATGAAGCACTGCTCTAATCAAGATTTTGTTTTACTCGAATTAGCTAGAGGTATGTGTACCCACCGAGAATCTCTAGAAATACTAGCCCAACATAACAATAGTGAGATCAGCGAAGCTGCTAGGGAGAGATTAGCGGAAATTGACGACGGTTAGTATCATTCTTGAAGAAAACCCTAAATGATCCTGAATGGCGAAGACACGCTTCAACCGCTCGGCCTACCTCATTCAGTAGGTCTTGTTTTTGCCGGATTGTAAATCCTGCTCCGGTTCATCTCCTGGCTTTCCTGGCGCGACATGAGCTCTCAACTTGCTCTACGGGGAGTGGTTTCCGCATTAGAACAATGCCGTATTGTAATTACTAGATAGGCGAAATTATAAACCACAATTCCTCATGGGCCGACCAGGTATGGGCGACGCCCCTCCTAGAAAGACGGTGTATACCAGATCGGTGAGGTATAGGCTCGCTCCTGAGTCACCATAGGGGTTTCATCAGGCAAATCTTTCAAATCAAAGAACTTTGCATCGTACGCTGTCCAGCGAGGTGTTGGGATTTCCAGCACACGTAAATAATAGAAGGCCAGTTCGTCCCTATTGAAGTCAGGGTCAGCCCACACCACGGCCAGTTCGGGATCACCGATACTGTTTGTATAGATCGCCTTTTCAACATCCACAGTGCTGCCTACTGACGGAGCAATACCTGCTGCATTGGGTTTGCGATTATCTGCCAGGGCCACGTCATAGACTTTTTCGCGCAGTTCTCCACTGCCGTCAAGCCACCCCTTGACCATCTGAATACGATCAAGGTTTGCTCCATCTGGATCCCTGACCGCTCGAATTAGGAAACAAGGAGACTTACCCTTTGGTGCCAGGGTGAGATCTCCTCCCATGGGCACACCGCCGGAATAACCAATCTCCGCCAGTTCTGGCGCAATAGAGTCATCTCCTGTGAAGTTCCAGCCGCCAAAGAACCGTATGGTAATACGCGGCCCGGTTGAAGCGTACACTTCCCGCCGACGCATCCCGTCAAAAAGGGATGTTCGTGTATTCTCCTTCGCCCAGACCGCCACATACCCTGCGGCATTGGTATTTCTTGCACCACCCATCATTCTGAACGGCCCCGGCTCATCCATACCACCAGCACCCAGGTAATTTTTTTCTCTCGCTGTAGAAATCCCGTTGTGGGTATCCGTGCTACCAATCATGCCGAATTTAAAGGGGTTCACACCCAGTTTAGCCTGAAGGGCCAGGCCTTTTTTTAATGCCGGACGGGCATAGGAATTCGCTGACTGTAGATCAGTGGGATAGGTTTGTTCGAAATCGGCAAACTCATCGTCAGGGGATACCAGCGGATGCGTTTCACCATCTCCTTTGTACTGGGTCACTTCAACGACAGGTTCCCATCGGCTCCTTATCTGGGCGTATTCCGTCGTAAAGGGCTGGCCAGTAAAGGTACTGAGTCGAAACATATTACCGCCACTCAAGTTGGTATTGTGTGGGATCGCCAGCACTCTGCCACCGGTCATCGCTTCATAGTTCTCAAGGTAATTCCAAAGATCTTCCGGATCACTGCTGTCAAATCGCGAATAGGGCAAGACTCGCTGAGCCTGGTCCGCTCCACCTTCAAAAAGGACATTTCGGTGTACCATACTCCCCTTCCCACCAGGAACGGGAGAAGTCGCGCTCCATTCATAACCAATAAACGCCGTAAAACTGCCGGGTTCATTGTGTCGCTCTGCGCTGGCAACAACCTCGTCCCAGACCAGCTGTTTAAATCTGTCATCCAGTTCATAATCAGCGTGTCTGGCACCCGTTGCGGAGTAGCGTCTCGATTTCATTTCATTGAACGAGCTCAGGGTTTTAGCTTCATACATCTGTTCAAGCGTAGGAATTTCATTCAGAACCTTTGCCCAGTACCGGCCATCTTCTGTGTCCGGTACATTGTTGTCGTAAGCTGCTAGCCGGGAAAGTACGCCGAGGTTCTCGGCATGATCAGAGACCATCAGAAAATCCAGGGGACGAATCAGCTTGATAGGTTTGCCATTATTGCCGGAGATCGTTTTCCCTCTGGCAAATCGATAGGCATCGTCCGGCGTCAAACGTGCACCAGCAACGAAGGCATCACTGGAGTTGGACGTATGCACATGTGTGTCTCCCCAGTAGACACGAGTCGGGTAGGAATGATCGACATAAGGAGAATACGCCTCACGCGTTGGCGCCGAATCATGCTCAGCCCAGGTACTGTCCATTGCGGCCAGCGAGACGACAAAGGCAGCAATCATTAACTTGACCGCCACGCCCACTGTGCTTGGCATGGCCTTCCCGAGACAAGGACCGTCGGCTTCTATAGTCTGATTGGTACCAACAGTTTGAATAGTTGTCTCCTGATGTTCGTTGTTAGGATTCTTCTAATTGCTTCCATTGATCCATAAGTTCAATGAATCTGGCTTCCAGTGCACCTGCTTGATTGTAGCACTCTGACTGGTTGGGTATACGACGAATTAACCCCATTTCTGCTTGATCAGCCAGTTGCACGGCCCCACCCAAAACAGAGTTTAGCTCAGTGTTCGATGAAATCTGGTGATTTTTGGACAGGCTAACGGTGCGGGCGACTCAGCCCAAATCGAATTCTTAGCAGTTTTAGCGAGGTTCTGTAAGAGTGTTTCCAGCGCAGTTCATTTTCTGAGAACCCCGTCTCGGCAAAGTCTTTAAATATCGGAATTGATGACAGCGACGCAAGTTTTCTGGTGTCAATGCAACCGAAACTCAACTTCAGAATGAAAAGGGTAAGCCATTAGTTCTGATGACTAACGCTGCTAGTTCGAATTTCCTGTTTTCCGAAAGATGAGTCGGGGGATCCCTTGTAGCAGTTTAATATATATGGATAGCTATCAGTCACATAATAACCATATTGGTTTTTGTAAAACATTCCGTTGCACTCATCTAGATCTCCTACACCAGTCCATTCCCAGTCTTTCTCATAAACTCCAGTAAAACTTCCTCCCGGATTCGTATCAGATCTATCTCCTCGTGACCCTTCTCTCAAGGTATAACCTGATTGAGCTTTGCGATAGTCACCAGTGGTAGAATCCACAATATAAGAGCCAAATATGGGAAAACCATCGGCGGCAAAACCAATCACAGGCGAACCATCCCCGGTGGGAGCTCCATCGAACATCGCATTCGGATTACCATGATAATGGTAAGACCCATCAGGCTGCACGTGACCATTGTGAACATCTACACCAAATTTTGTTGTATATTCAAGTGGAACCAAACGCCAGCTAACGCCTGTTGGGCAACCAGCCTCAGTATTCCCATACTCATCGGCCCTTGGATCAGTAGGAAAATAACAGCCACCACTTTGTAGATCGATCACGACGCCATTCAGCATAACGCCGTCCCACATTTGACGACTTAATGCAGTCTCTTCAGTTGCCAATTCAGGATAGGGATCTACGTTAAATATTCTCTCTACGGGAGCGACTTGAGTTTTGAAGTTCGCTGATGAGTCATTGAAATTATGATTGGGTATATTATTACTTGAGATAGTACAAGAGTGTTCGGTGACGATCTCTAAATAGCCGTCGAAGTCAAGCACCCTCGTCAGATCTCTTACCGATGAACGATATGTATCGCCATATTCTCCACAATCCGTATTTCGACTGCTGAAATAAACGTCTGTAATATCATTAGCAAGGGAATTGAAAGGAGTCTCAGTATTACTGACCTGCTCAGTAGACACCTGGCCCTCCCCTCCGCCACAGCCCCCTAAAAGCATGGCAAAAATTGTCATCCCCAAACTATTCTTAGTGACCATGTAACGTTACCCCCCGTAACGACTGTTAAGGCTGCGAGCTTTTTAACACAGCATTTGGCAAATGTAGTCAACAAACTACCGACTTATACGACGAAGAACTAACAGCGGATCGCAACTCACCTCATCAGTAACCTAATGGCAAGAGAGTGTCCTGCAGATACAGACCATTTTTTATAGTTGCTGCATCAGGGTCTTCCTTCGCTAAATCCGACTCCTCCTCAAATACAATCCATCCTGCATAGTTCGCCTGACTCAGCATGTCCAAAAGCACCGTGAAATCAATAATACCTTCGCCATTGGTTGCCCACTTTTTATCCTTAGTAATATCCTTCATATGAACGTGACCAATCATCGACATATAGGTAGAAAAGATCTCATAAACATCCATATCACCCATGGCGATATGACCTGTATCCGGACAATATTTAACTACTTCAGCATCTAATTCAGCTAACATCACATGATAATCGCTAGCGGTAATAAAAATTGAAGTCGGGTAAGAACTGGGATGCAGAGCACACGCGATACCCTTATCAGTAGCCATTCGTCCTATTTGGTTATAACAGGACATGGCATTACGCTGACGTTCCAGAAGATTGTCCCTATCTCTGGAGTAATGAGATAGGCTAAGTCTGGGCTCGGGGAAATATGAGATAAACTCGAACACCTGCTCTGCAGCGTCTCGCTCTTCTTTAGTCAAAGTCGGACGTTCTCCAAAATTACCACCTAGCGATGTCGCCACCAATGGTATCTCATATTTCTCGAGCACTTCCGCCAATAATCTCGGGTCTTTGCCGTATTTACCAGCCATACGCAGGGACGTTTCAATACCCGCCAGACCGGCTCTTTTAATCACCTCACACAAATGGGGAATATCGCCAATATACTTGTCCCCAGACATAACCCAGCTGTAACTTTCACAGCCATACTTAAATTTGCTCATAGCCTTTCCTTAGGAGTCCGCAATATTCTCGCTACATTAGTAGGTATCTCATGAGGGAGCGATCTCAATTCAGAATTCCAATTCGCGCTGCTTTATCAGGATCGTACCACCAACCATCCGGGAAAGGGGGCCAAATTTTTGGCTCAACATCAGGACGACCAAATTTATCCCAGTACACGGTTTTGGGACGTGCCACGGCATCGAGGGGTAATTGGAAATACTCCCAAAGAAGCAAGCGATCGAGCGCACGACAAGCCGCAACTGCGTCCCTCATCGAACTTGCAGTAATTGCTTTTTCGACAAGCATATCTACCACGGGATGACTTATGCCTCCGGGATTCCTCGATAAAGGATCTACCGCCGATTCAGTATGAAAAAATGATTTCAACTCCAGCACTGGTGGTGCAATGAACGTACTGTCACGCACCATTGCATCATAATCAAACTCGCGCAACCTGTTAATATATTGGCTAGAATCCATTAAACGAACTCTGCTATGAATACCCAATTGCTGCAAATTCTTGAAATATGGCAGTAGCAACCGCTTATCTTCCGAATTTTGCGAAATGAATTCGATTTCAAATTTTTTGCCGTCCTGACCGCGCAATATCCCATTTTGGATAGTAAAACCTGCCTCATTAAGAAGTTCGCGGGCCTTAACCATATTGTGGCGATGTTGTCCCTCAGTCGTTACCTCGACAAATCGAAATACTTCAGTAAAAAATTCAGGAGGTATTAGATCTCTGTGCTCGTCAACTAGGGTAATTTCATCCTCACTAGGAAGTCCGACTGCCGCTAACTCTGTATCTGGCCAATAACTATGAGCCCGCGTACCGTAGTCAAACTGCAACGTCTTATTCCACCACTCAAAGTCCATAGCCAAGGCCAGTGCCCTGCGCACACGTCTATCAGTGAACTTAGCTTTACGTAGATTAAATGTGACGATATGCTGAATTCCAATTTCCATGCCGTTGTTACGATGAATCTTTTTTAACCATCCCTTTTGCAAGGCCGGGATCTCATAGGCGCTATGCCAGTAACGAAAGTCCGGTTCCGTCCAAGCATCAATGAGACCTTTGCGGAGCGCTTCACGCACAACAGTGGCATCACGGTATACTTCATAGCGAATCACATCAAAATTGTAGCGCCCTCGCACCGCCGGAAGATCTCGGGCCCAATAATTTTCAACCCGTTCATATTCTATAAAGCGGCTTTGCTGAACATGCCCTATACGATACGGTCCACTTCCTATCGGAACTTTCATAGTTACTGCCGTAGGGTCATGTTTTGACCAGTAATGCGACGGCAATATTGGCGTCCACTGTAGGGTAATAATATCGCCTGAAGTAATCGGTTTGCGAAGATGCATCGCTATATGACGGTCATTAATCTCTTCAAGACGATCGATGAAGGAGTAAAACATCTGTCCCTCGATATCGGCTTTACGAAACTCGATAGAAAACGCGACATCTCTCGATGTGATGGGGACGCCATCATGCCACCTAGCACTGGGATGAATCCTGAATATAACGGTCTTTCGATCCGCAGTTAAGGCAATACCGTTTGCTAATCTCCCATAGAAAGCACTAGATTCATCACCAGACCGCTCAAGCAGCCTGTCATGTGTGATCCAGTAAGCATCAGGCGCCACGATACCAAACTGACCTGATGGCGACAGTGAATTGAAATTGGCTTGTGTCGGAACTACCCATTTACCGCCTTTTGGGGCTTCCGGATTAACATAGTCGAAATGTTTAAAATCACTGGGGTACTTAAGTTCATGGTAAAAGGCTATACCATGCTTGAATTCTAGCGAGTCCAGAAATTCGTTAGCAAATACACTGGTATGCAGAAGCAATAATGCCCAAGGCAAAGAGAACTTTATAGGCCAGAAACAATAAATACCAGGATGTCGCTTAGGACAACGACGATTACTAGCATACGCTCCTACGCTTATTAACGGCATTTTTGAGACACAAAGTAAGACATAAGCCTAGATTCTAGTCCCTCCTGAACTTGGAGACTATAGAGAAAGTCTAGCTGAGTGGTAAAACTGAGTCCAGTGACTCAGGACGATTCAGAATATTGGTAACCTTTCGCACCAGCCTCTCTCCCATCGAGAGACTTGGTTGGTCGTCCGCAAATACAGATTGTATCCGAGGGAGTTCCAACAAATGAACTTTAGCAATACGCTCGCAGCCTCCACTTGATTAAATATCGAGCATCATTTACAGGGGCGTATACCAGATTGGCGATGTGTAAAGGCGTTCCTGCGTCGTCAGAGGAATCTCTGGACTTAGCTTCGCACTGTTTTTGACAACGTCGAAGGTGGTCCAACGCGGTGTTGGAATTTGTAATACGCGAACATAGTAAAAAGCATGTTCTCCAGCGTCGAAATCTGGATCTGTCCAAACCTGTCTGAGCTCTGGATCCCCTATTTGGTTGGTATAAGTAGCATCACTTATGTCTACTGTATTGCCCACCGGCTCTACCTCGCCTAATACGTTGGCTCTTCGACCATCGGACAAGGCCACGTTGTAGATAGCCTCGTGAAGCTCTCCCTTCTTATCATGCCAGCCTTTAATAATTTGGATACGATCTAAATTAGCACCATCGGGATCCCTTTTGGCATGGATAAGGAAACTAGGTGAACGAGATTTGGGCGCATGGGTCAGATCTCCTCCCATCGGGACCCCTTTGTAGTAACCGACCTCAACCAAGTTTGGCGTTAATGCATCATTAGCCTCAAAATCCCAACCACCAAAGAACCGCACTTCCATCCTCGGTCCAGTGCTGGCGAACACTTCCCGGCGTTGCATAGCAGAAAAAAGGGCTTGCCTAGTATTTGATTTAGCCCAGACTCCAGCAAACCCGGCAGCATTCCACACCGTACTGGCTGCACGAAAGGCACCCTGTTTACCAATATAGCCGGCTTCATCAGCGCTACTTAAGCCAATATGCGAATCTGTACTGCCAATGAGACCTAGCTTGAAGGGATTGGTACCCAGCTTTACCTGTTCACGAAGACCCTGTTTAAGTGCTGGACGCGCAAAAGAACCTTTCAAGCGATTCTGCTGTTCGTTCGGAACCTTATCTTGAGAATTCTTTTGGTTGCTCTTTACAATGGCCTTACCTTTAGTGCTGTCTTTATCACTGGTTTTAGCTTTCGGAGTGATTTTGACCTGCCGACGAATACTGGACGTGCTCCCCATCTTTTCAAAATCTGCAAACTCATCATCAACTGAAAGATCAGGATGTGCTTCACTATCACCCTTGTATTGTGTCACTTCATAGATCCTTTCCCATCTAGATCTAGTCTTTGCATAGGTATTGGTTATCGCGTTCCCAGTAAAATCGAGCAATGAAAACATCGCTCCATTACTAAGATTAGCGTTGTGCGGAATTGCCATAACACGTCCACCGGTTTTATTTTCGTACTCTGATAAATACTGCCAGAGGTCCTCTGGATTGGCACTATCAATCAGAGAATAAGGAACAACCGCGCTAGTCTTTTTTGCACCATCAACAAACAGAATATTGCGATGCATCATATATAGTCCTGTCCACTCGAAACCAATGAACGTAGAAAACTTACCCGGGTCGTTATATTTCTCCGCTACAGCTATGACGTCTTGCCAGACGGAACGTGCGAAGTCCTCGTCTTCCATCAAAGGACTCTTCCAATCACCCTTCGCTTTACCAATTAGTTGGAGAAGACGGTACTGCTCTTCTTTGGTTGGCGCTGCCACAAGATCCCGTATAGATACATTATTTTTCTCCATAGCGATCTTTACATTTTCTCCAGCTGCCGTAAGGTTTATTTTTTTACCTGCTGCGATGGCGCCGCGAACGCCAAGGTTTTCGGCATGATCTGACACCATCAAAAAATCCAAAGGTTTCCGAATCCGCACCTCTATGCCATTGTCAGCGGTAACAACGTCTCCCCGTGCATAGCGGTATGCTGTATCGGGCGTAACTCGCGTCCCGAGCCCATAGGCATCTGCTGAGAGATAGGTATGGACGTGGGTATCACCCCAATAAAGGTTTGTAGATCTATCAGATTCGGCAGCTAGACTATTGCATACAAGAGCCGCTAGTAGACTAAACTTCGCGTAGGCTTTAGTTCCCATAAGACCAATATCTGGTGGAAGCGATAAGATTCAAACTTCTCTTCGATATATGGCTAACCCCACTAAAGGAGCTACCCACTATACTAGTAAGAAAATTTTGTTTGAGTTTTAAGTAAATGTTCAGCTAAGGCCTCAGTGCACGTTAGTTTAATAACTACTTTGATCCGCTTCGAATGCGTTGCAGCTTCCATGCTTTATTGCTAAATACCGCCTGCATATGCCGATGGTGGAATTTCCACTCTCCATCTTCTAGCCTGAGCTCGTCCTCCCAGGTATTTATACCAATGGGAGATTTAATTGGTGCTGGCCGCCCCTGAAGATCACCATCATAGTATCCCCATTCCCAGAATGTATCGTGGGATATTGCCTTCGCCGTTGTTTCATCGATGACATCAACAACTATGTTGCTCACAGTATTTAGAACAACCTCAACACCGTCGAGCATATTTTTACTCCCTTTATGGAGTCTCTCACGCATCTCGTCGTGTCCGGGACCAAGGACCCACTTTCCAAGTGCTAAGGTGCCTTCTTTGGTAAACAAATCTACTACAAAAGCAAGGTCTTGGTTAAAAAGATGATAGAAACGGTTTATTAGTTTCGTACAGTCGTGTTCAATTGCTTGTCTTTCTGCTCTGTCCAAAGTTCACTCCAAAAACGATTACTAATCGCATTCTATTTATTTATAAATAATGCTACACGGCGTTTAACTCAATAATTACGCACCGTACCCCTCTGAGTATAAAGACAGAACCGTAGTCTGCCAAACTAGACCCAAGTTGATCGTCTCCTTTTTGCAGGTTATATCTTGACCTGCACGCAACTTACTTAACCAAACCATTGATTTTCAGATAATTATAGCGAGATAATCACTTTGATCTTCAAGCCGACGTAGGGACACAACCCAATTCAATCAGCGAATTTCCCGTATCCCGAAGCGTATCCTCGAGGCTGTAAGGCTTCAGGCCGAGTTCATTTATTGCCTTGGTACAGCGACATCGATTACGCTCGCTCGTCTGCTCTGGTCGGTAGCCACCACAGACATTGTGATTAGGGAAAAGGCCCTGCAAAATATTGAGGAACTCCTTCCCGGTTGGTTCCCCCAATTCATCTTTAGCAGCCAAACAGTAACGGGATGCATTAGTGGCAATGTCGCTTTCGACCGCAAGTCGTTGCGCTTCGGCAATGTCTCGGACATCAGTAATGTTCCAATTAATGGTGCGGCGCGATTCCATGGAACGATCACCAGCAAGCGCCACACCCAGACGATGCTGCCAGGTCGTGTCGTGAGGAACGCCCAATAACGGACCCATAATGAAAAACGGGCATATAGAAATGACATCTATCCCGCTTTCCTTACCGAATTGATTACACAGCCGTTCCGCGTCAAGTTTACCTTTGCCATATGCTTTCTTCTCGTTAGTCCAGCTCATCTCCCCTTTCTCATTGGTATGACGCTCCTCCAGAGTCTCGTAGGTGCCGCCACACCAATCATCTTCAGAAAATATGTGATCTTCGGCTCGATCAGGAGCCCCCGGACCCAGAATCGCTGCGACGGAAGAGGTGTAGATAATTCGCTTTACCGTTCCTGCTTTCCGACAGGATTCTAAGATCGCCGCCGTCATATCGACAATACCCTCGTATTGTTTTAGCGGCGAAATACGACCGTAGGTGGTCGCATCACTACCAATATCTGCAGCTACGTGAAACACTGCGGAACAGCCCGAGAATGGCTCGTCATAAACGCCATCAGCTGCGTTATAAAGATCACACGAAAAAAACTTTACGCTACCTGGACCGGTCTCAGAGATTTCACGCAAGTAAACCATCTTGTCTTCTCGACCCGTATCGCGCAAACAGGCATGTACATCATAACCATGTTCAACGAGATTCTTAACCACATGTGCACCTACGAAACCTGCAGCACCAGTTACCGCTACAGGTCCATCAGAAGGTCCTGAGATTGCTGACATTTTTTATCCTTATTATTAAAATAGAATTATAAATTACTGTCTTAAATAGTTTAATAACGGGTCGAAGGCTACCTATCAGGCTTAGATCCTAGAAGTATAGCAAACACAATACAATCGAATCGAGGAGTATGTATCTATCGGTGAGTTTATGTCTTCCCGTGTGTTCTCATGAAAGTTTGATTCAAAAAAGAGAAATAGTCACGCAGCCGTTTTCGGGCCATTTTCGAGTTCATGACAAGCACTGGCCAGCAATGTTAATCTTACTCATGGATAAAATTTATATTTCCGCTGACGAGCTGCTGATCGATTCGTTTAGGTTAGCTAAAAAAGTTTTTGAGAGCGGGTTTCGCCCTCAGTTTATTGTGGGAGTTTGGCGTGGCGGAGCACCTGTCGGAATTGCAGTCCAAGAATATTTGGATTACGCAGGTATAAAGACTGATCATATAGCTATACGAACGTCCTCTTACTATGGGATTGGGTTACAAGACAAAGAAGTAAGAGTCCACGGACTGAATTACATTATAGATAATGTTAATGCAAACGATGCATTGCTATTAGTTGATGATGTTTTTGATTCGGGACGAAGTATTATTGCGGTTATTAAGGAGTTGGAAGAAAAAACAAGGGCAAACCTCCCTAAAACCATAAAAATTGCAACCCCCTGGTATAAGCCAAGTCGAAATGCGACCACTATTATTCCAGACTTTTTTATTCACGAGACCGATAGCTGGTTAGTTTTTCCACATGAACTGTCAGGATTGAGCATGGAAGAAATATCAGCTGGAAAACCTGAGATTGCTAAAACCCTGCCCAAGTTGAAAGATTAGCTTGTAAAAACTGCAACAAAGTTAAATCATCAAATTCGAGGTACAAGCCCCCTTATGCTGATGTTTTTCGTTGCCCTCCCCCATACTTCAGTCAGCTGATTTTGAATTAATCACTTTTTCGTTAATTATATTTTAAGAGAGAACAAAATGATTCCTAATCGCCACTCCCCTTATCATTTTTGAAAATGCGTTTGTGTGGTTGTGGTTTTGACTAAGAGGCCTGATCTGCTAACTTACGTCAATGTTAAAAGAGCTCAGCGTACATTATCCTGGCACTATTGATTGGAGAATAACTTGACGACTGCAATGGACAGAGTGATGGACACCATCGCTAAGCTTGATCTCAAAAGCCATATCGCAGAACTTGAAGTAAAGGGTTTTACTGCCCTCCCAGGGGTGCTGTCAAAAACTCAGATTGAGTCCTCGAAACGAGCTATTATCGCTCGCGTCGAAGAGAAATCAGGTAAACCGGT
This sequence comes from Gammaproteobacteria bacterium, assembly GCA_002690865.1. Lineage (GTDB taxonomy): Bacteria > Pseudomonadota > Gammaproteobacteria > Pseudomonadales > Azotimanducaceae > UBA7455. The sequence continues at coordinate 38,223 of NZGG01000040.1, forward strand.
TGATCTAATAACCGGCAAGGGATTCGAAGGAGGATGGCGTTACGTACCGCACCTGTTGTACGACGATGAAGTTTTTGAAGATATTCTGATGGCACCTAAACCGCTTGCTCTGCTTACCTATCTCCTTGGTGAAAGCTGCTTGCTGTCCTCTGTCGGCTGTCACTTTAAAGGTCAGGGTGGCGAACCTTTACTACTGCATTCAGACAACGCTAATGGCATACCTCAACCATTTCCGTCATATGCTCAGATAGCGAATATTAATTATGCCCTAACCCCTTATTCAAAAAGAGAAGGTGCGCTGGTAATGGTCCCGGGTAGCCATCGGCATGGGAGACATCCGACTCCAGCAGAAACGCAGTTGAGTGGAGACAACACAAACCCTGATGCTGTAGCAATGGACCTCGCACCAGGAGATTGCGTGATCTGGCATGGCAATACTTGGCATGGTTCTTTTGCTCGTGAAATTCCCGGAATAAGGATGAACTTAGCAATGTACTGCTGCCGCCAGTATATTCAAACTCAGGAGTTCCACCCAGGAAACGTCCCGCAAGACATGCTAAACCGCCATACTAATGATGAACGTTTCCAAGTTTTGTTAGGTGCTAAGATGCCTTACCCATGGGATAAAACAGGACCCAAATCCGGACTTTTATCGAAAAGTCCACGAGGACTGTTCGACTAAATTTCCTGGCATTAGTGAAATGTTAGCTTTTGTTTAAAGCAGACTTACGGTGTGTAGCTACCTGCACTAATAGCAAAGAATCTTGAGATATACTTACTAGCGCGACTTGTTAAGTTTCAACTTGTTACTTCCTATATTACCCAAATGTTAATCGGTGCCCACCATCCAGATTGAGCACCTCACCCGTAAAGTAGGAGCCAGCCCGACTACATAGCATTACAGCAACACCTGCAATGTCCTCCAGTTCACCGAAACGGTGCGCAGGGATTCGTTCTATTAGAGATTGGAGGCGATCTGGGTCTTCCCAAGTATTGCGGGTCATCTCCGAGTAAAAAGCCCCTGGAGCAATTGTATTTACTAGAATATGGTCGTCACACAGCGCAAGCGCCAGCAGCGGCGTCATTTTTTCAATTGCAGACTTGCTGGTTGAATAAGCCATCACTTGGGTGTTGTTCTCACTTGCAGCGACAGAACTCGTGAAGATTACCCTTGCAGGATCCTCGTAGGTGGCTTTAGCTTTTAATAGATCGAGCAGGGCTTGCGTCAAGAATACGGGCGATCTCAAGTTAAGGTCCATCGTCATATCCCAGACTTCCGGCTGCATATCAGCAAACAAACCTCCCGTGCCGATACCGGCGTTATTCACCAATACATCGATATGTTTTTCGTTTTCTTTTAGCTCATTAGTCAATGCTTGAATACCTTTTATAGAACTGAGGTCACCTGATATTGCAATGCATTCACCATCGGCTAGTGCTGACAACTCTTCCGCTTTGGCTTCTAACTTATCTTGGGATCGCGCGGTAATGTAAACGCGGGTGGCGCCTGCTTCCAGAAATCCCTGGGCCATATAGCTACCTAACCCACTGGAACCACCGGTAACCGCACAGACCTTTCCATTCATGGAATAGAGCTTTTCTAACATTTTTTCCCCTGACCACCCAAAGGCGCTGAGCCTTCATCTCAAAACTGTTAAAGATAGCAGTTTATCCAAAAAGCAATAATTGATACCCCGAGTCTTCTGTATCATATTTCTTTAACTTTCAAACTTTCGTTTAATGAATTTTGTTTGCTCATCGGTATTACGACAAGCAGTAAAAAAATTCTCTCAAACGACATTATAAGTCAACGCTCAGATACATTAGGGACTGATTTAAGTCTAGCGAAGACCACCTCACTTGAGGCCTCGTTGTTATGGATCGTTCTAGTCGCCAGAAAAATCTCATATACCAACAAAATGAGTGAAACCGCTAAAAACAACAGAGCTATAATAAATAATGTTGCTACCGCCCCTGAAATTTCAACTACGATCATTGCGCCCAAGAACATAATAATTATAAGCAGGCAAACAAATAGAGCACTTCCCGTTGAAAGCCAAATGCCCATTGAAATGAGGAAACTTCTTTTAGCTAATTTCGCAATTGCCGCCTTAGCAAGGATATGGTCATCACCAGTTGCATTATGAATAATTGAATAAATTGAACGCTCACGATCTTTAATCCTACCTAATCTGCTAGTCATCACATTTAGGAGGCCACCAATACCAACAATTAAAAAAGCGGGCGTCATAGCTGCCTGCATCGCTTCTGATATCAGCATTTTAAACTCTCCTCTATATCCATGCCGTCTCAACAATGACAAATACTATCCGGTTAAGCATTGGAATTTAATAGTGATGTTAATAATTTAGAAAAGTCCTGATCTTCAAAATCAAAATACCCCGAAACAACGCTCCGGCGCCAATACCAGCGTTATTAACCAGTATATCGATAAGTTCTTTTTTCTTTTTTAGCTCGGCAGCCAAGACTTGAACCCTTTTTTAAGATTGAAGTCTATTGATATTACAATTCAGTTACCATTCGCTAATGCTGATAACCCCTCTGCTTTGGCTTCTAAGTTATCTTCGGGTCACGCGGTAATAAAAAAAGGGGGGGCGGCGCCTGCTTCCAGAAAACCCTGAGCCATATAGCTACCCAACCCACTAGAACCGCCGGTTACCACACAAATCTTTCCGTTCATGGAATAGCGATTCTTCAACATTCTTTTACCTACTGATATTAGGGACTGAATTTTTTGACCAGCCCTAATTATTATAAAGATGTATCCGAAAAGCGATAACCGATGCCTCGAACAGTCACTATCATTCCCCCATAAGGTCCTAGCTTTTGTCTAATGGCCCTAACGTGCACATCGATATTGCGATCAAGGACATGCCCAGACTGGAAAAGCGCGTCTTCAAGAATCTGCTGTCGGGTATATACTCGTCCTGGACCGGAAGAAAGTTGAAATAAAATCTTAAACTCTGTCATGGTCAGTTCTACAGGGATACTACCTATCTTAACGAGGTAAGACTGGGGATCTATGGTTAGCTCACCAATGGTAATAATGTCCTTACTAAGATCTGATGACCCAGGGATAGTTTCACTTCGCCTCAACACCGCCTTCACACGACTAATAAGTTCTCTAGGACTAAAAGGTTTCCTGAGGTAGTCGTCCGCACCATGACCCAGCCCAA
>NZGG01000041.1 GCA_002690865.1 Gammaproteobacteria bacterium
AATTTATCGACAGGCTGTTACCTCCGCCGGATTTGGCTGCATGGCTGCCCTAGATGCCGAAAAGTATTTAGATGCACAAGAACTCAAGGGCTTAGAGCCTAATTAGGCTGCCTCCCACTAAATCATGAAACATATACTTTGGGGAATATCGCCCTAAGGGTGATCGTCTGCGTTTAGGGTAATAAAAAAAGTCAAGTACCTATAATATTTTTTCATTCTATTATCTTGCTGAAACCTGATGTACTTTTATTTTTTCACTCGCGCGCGCTAGGCGCATGTTTACCCATATTTAAAAGAAGCATTAACGCATTCTAATCAAGAACCAATAAGCTTTTCGATTTCAAAAAAGTGCAAACTTATGGGATACTTTTGTGATCAAAGAATCCTAAGTTTCCTTCTTTATCAGCGTGTATGAAAACTGTAATCAATAAATAAGCAATAGGAACATGAGATGGTGAGAAATACGCTTCCAGATCCGTATCGGGATCTCGAAGATACAGATTGGTGGCATCCAGAAGAGTTATCTTCAGAAAATCCCGTACTTAATGAGGAGCAGCTCTCACAGTTTCATGAGGATGGTTTTATTGTGGTTTCTGGGCTCTGGCCAAATGACCTTATCGAACGAGCATCAAAAGAAGCAAGAGTATTGCATCCTCCCGAGGAGGTAATAGAGGAACACCAGTCTGCCACTCCCATGCCCTTCTTCGCCAGTAAAGGAGGCACTGATGATAGAGGACCTGACGCTGCACTTAACCACATGACAATTCACCTCCGAGCACTGACATTAGTTGCTCAGCTTATGAATACCGAAGAGATGAATCTTCGCCTGAGTCAATCGCATATCATAGCTAAATATGGCGCTCAAATAGATAAACCTGGAGATCCAAATCATGGCCATATTACAGGAGACCAAGAGCTTCACGTGGATTATGGTAACAATACGCTATTAGTTCCTCCTATAACTACGTCACCCGAAGCGATCGCATGTCTCTGCTACTATAGTGATGTGGATGAATGTGGTGGCGCAACGCACTTTGCTAAGGCTCTCCCAGGTGAACTCACGAGCTACGATCCCAAACGATTCAATCCGCCAGGATTCAATAATGTCAACGGTAGTCGAGATCATCCAAATCCAAGGTCAAAAGAGAATATCGAACGATTATATGAAGATGAAAAGCCTGTTTATTACAAACCTGGTACTTGTATCCTTTACGGCCTTAATGCCTGGCATCGCGGCACACCTGCTGCACTCGGTAAAGTCAGGTATACCCATCATCATGTATGGCGACATCGAAATGCGGAATGGATCAATTGGCAATCATTAGCGCCAAAAATGTACGGAATGCAGACTTGCTATCTCGAGCAGCTCAGTGTTTTGCAAAGGACTGTCCTTGGTTTTGCTGCCCCGGGAAATTCTTACTGGACTAAAGAAACGCTTGATGCAGTAGGACAGCGTTACCCTGGAATGGACATGACCCCCTATAGGTAAAGTCGGAACAATTAGATATTACCCAATAAAAATTTTAAAGGAACGTGTAACCGGGCATTCCATGACTTGGGAGAATGATCTGCACCCTCAAAACGTTGAGTCATGAAGTCATCACCGTCGGTATATCCCTTTTCTCGTAGCACTTCATTCATTTGAAGCTGATAAGGCTCGTAGTAAGCCTCAAACCCTTCAGTGCCGTAATCATAGTAGATACGGTTTCTACCAGGCGCAGGCCAATGGTCACCAAACCATCTGGCTACAGCTCCATCACCTATGGTCCAATCCGTCGACAGACAAGCAGCACCACCGAAGACATCAGGATATTCTGCGATCGCGTAGGCAGAGATCAATCCACCCATACTAGAGCCCATCACAAAGGTATTGGGTCGGTCTGTCAGCGTGAGATAGGTTTCATCAATAAATGGTTTGAGTTCTGTGACGATAAATTTTAAATACTTATCAGACGAGAGGACTTCAACACCTGCTTTCGCTTGCCACTTCGGGTTATGCTCCTGCATGTTTTTCCAAACTTCTTCAGTCACCGCCTTTTGTGGCATTAACTCTTCCCCTCGAGCACCTTCCGTCCAGTCTGCCATCCAGATCGAAACAATAATCGCAGGCCTAACAGCGTTATTATTTATCAAGCGAGTCATTACTTTATCCGGATTCCAGAACACATCCATTCCCGCAAGAGAAGAATCAGCATGATGAAATATCATCTGGCCATCATGCATATAAACAACAGGATAGCGATCGTTGGAACCAGCATCGTAATCCTCAGGAAACCAAATATCGACAGGACGAGGACGAATTAACTTCGAAGGAAAGTCTTTATAATGAACAAGCGAGCCCTCCAAAGGAGGTATGGCGATTCGAGCAATATTTTTTTTTGCCTCCTGACTTTCTTTCTCTAATTTCTTTTTTGCTTCTTTCGGATTCATTATAGGAGTGTATCTCATCTTTTCATTTCCTAGAATATCATCATCGTTTTTCTTTAACGCTAAACTCATGACCGCTATCACTAATAACAAACCAAATACTGATCCAATAACTTTCATAAATTATCCGCTCACTCAATTTTTTACAATACAGGTGACTATATCCTTGTGTTTCTTAGTTTAGGATAGTAAATCTAGCATTACGAGAATCTGATACTAATCTATGCAAACTTATAATCTGCTAGCACCTGTTATTTTTCTTTGTGTATTAACCTCGTGCACAACAACGAAATCACTTGAGGATTTTAATGCTCTCAGCAAAGTAGAGCAGAGCTATCTGGTATGTGATAACGCTAAGCTTAAAAAGGTTATGGAAAAAAATTTACGTGATAGAGAACGCTATATTGATGATTATCGTCAGCTATTAGCTAATGAGCGACAAATACTGCAGCAGGGTTACCGGCTAGCCCAGAGCTGCGAAACACAATACCGAGAAATCACAAGGTGCACTGAGAGTAGTAACGGACGCGTTCAATGTATTACCCAAAGAGACCCGGAAGATTGGTATGGCACAAAAGTTTGCAAAGACGTCCCAGTGGCCATCGAATCGAGTTATATTGAGAAAAAGATTGAGGAGTATGAAAGCGAGGTAGCGATCGCAGAGATATCTGTGCAGGGCAATCTTAGATACTATAACCAAGCCAGAAGAAATTGCATACAACAGGTGCACCAAAGTATGTCTGTTCTCGAAGCATATGAGGCGTATATCGAAGGAACTGGACCCTTTGATTGAAAGACCCTTTCCCAACTATCCTCCTCTATATTGCTCTAGCTGAATAATTTTCAGATTATTCAGGAGTAACTTACTTGGCTGAAGCAAAAAACGAATAAGAATAAAATAGGTATCTAGATCCATCGGATACTCACCCCGTCTGATGTCGGACTTCATACTTTCCTTAATTTCAGACTGCCCAGATTTCGGGGCATAGCCAGCATCATATAACTCCTGAATATCATTAATTTTCGATAAGTAGCACCAGCGATCGATCAAGTGGTGAGCATAATGTTCACTGTCATTCAGTTCCCTTTCTTCCACCAAAATAGCTGATCCCCATGGCCAAACCTTAATCTGATATTTTTCCAATGCCCGATGAAACCGATCGTTATATTCAAATGTAGGTTCTCTCCCACAGCATACTCCATGACACTTATTCAATTGGGTCCGGAAACACGGTTTCGATTCTAATTGCTGAGTAGCTTTCTCTAACCCGAGTAATCGATGACATAGAGAATATTCATCCGCTAATTTTAGGAGCACTTCCTTTGCTTGTCGTGCGGATCTGAATAAACCGATTCCACGCACATCTTGTTGGAGACATAATGGGGTAATCTCCAGCATGCCGTAGCCTCGATAATCACTATCCTGCTGGAACTGAAATAACCTCTTTGCTCGCTTTAATCGCCTATTGTAAAGCGGCTCAAGCGACTTAATCTGCTCACTCTCCAGTAACTGGGCACCAAAATCCGAGGGAGTTATATCGTAATCTATCGTTGCTATTTGCGAATTGATACGCAGGTCATTTGTGGTCCTGTAATCCTGACTAAAATGACTTAATACACGATTCCTTATATTTACACTTTTACCAACATAAAGTAATTTCCCCCTTTTATCTCTAAAATAATAAACCCCTGAACTGTTCGGTAACTTGTCAACTTCACCTAAAATCAACGAGGCAGGCAATGAGCTCGTCTGCATGATGCTTTTACATGCAGACGATATTTCTTCACCGTCCAACAATGCTGACGACTCAAGAAAAAAATCATAGATAACCTTTGCATCATCGAGGGCTCGATGACGATTTTTTATATCGAAATTAAATCTTTTGATAATTTCACTAAGACCGTGGCGAGAGAACTGCGGGTACATTAATCGGCTAAACTTGACCGAGCACAACGGCTTAGTTCGATATTTAATATCGATCTTAGCAAATTCGGCTTTCAGAAAACTATAATCGAAGCGTGCATTATGGGCAACGAGGACTCGCCCTGTTAACAACTCTAATAACTTATCAGCTATTTCATAAAAACGCGGTACTTCGCGCAGATCCTCTGAGTTAATACCTGTGAGATTCTGAATTGTTTGAGGTAGTGGACGCTCAGGATCACAGAACGACTGAAAAGTTTCTACTATTTCCCCACTTTCAATAATGATCAATCCAACTTCGATAATTCTGTGGTACTTCGCACTACCACCAGTTGTTTCGCAGTCAAACAAAACCATCTTTTCTGGAAAGCTTTCCGACAGAGCCGAAGCTTTTTCTTCTAACCAATTAAGCTGCATCTAAACCTTCTGGTAGGACAGACTAGAACTTCTATATAGTGTACATATATACAGTAATATTTCAAAGCATGCAGGCAAAGGAAGTCTGGAGACCGCCCCGCTGATTACCAGAAAAAAATCACCGGTGCTGAACAATCCAAATCTCTTCCTAGAAAAATGTACGCTGCCTAGATCATGGGAGATCAAATCGTAATTTATGCTGAACTCATTAGCACCTATTGAACATAGCGAGGCAACAATCTTTAACTAGGAAAAAGGCCTCAAGAGCTTAGGGAGTGCATGCTGAGACGTCCGCTTTTATATCATTTTGAAAGCACTGTTTGGATAAAAATTGGCCCAGACCACTATACTTTTCAAGGAAACCATCCCGCTTTCCATCTTTATATTTCTGCCTACTTCGCAGTTGGCCATTACTATGAAATTCTTCTCGCAAGCCATTTTTTTGGCCATCGATAAAGATCTCTTTTATCTGTAGCTGACCATTTTGGTAGAATTTCTCTTGGAGACCATCCCGCATACCCGCCTTGTAATTCCCTCTGCGTTTCCAGTTTCCGTTCTCGTAATAAAAAACCTCTGAAACTCCATCTCGTCTTCCATCCTTATAGTTTTCTATTGTTGCCAACTGACCATGCTCATAATAAGTTTGTACAACGCCAGTAATAGGCTCATCGGTATTTTGGTCAAACGTGACCCCTTCTCTCACTAAGAACGGACCAGTAATTACCTGAGATTGCTGCGCAACTCCTTGAGAGAGAAACAACGCGATAAAAAGAAAAGAAAAAATACTAGACAATATTTTCATAAGAACACGAATATGACATTTCGGTAAGACAAAAGTTACTATGCGAATCAAATAATTTCATCAATACATTCGATTTTTCTGTAAAGAAATTTCTTAAGCACCCGACAGCTACTGTATAAGTAAATAATTTCCGATAAAGCGGCAAGGTAATGCCATTTAATATAATTTACTAATCTTTTTGACTTCTTTGGTGAAAAAGGTGCTTTATATACGTTACCGAAGCGACCAAACTACCAAGGCGACCATTTCGGGTGAGCAGGACATTATGGGACGATTGGTAACGCTGGAGCCCGGTACTTACGGATTGCCAAGTCACTAGTGCTGCCTGACAAATAAACAATCAATTATTAGTGGTAAGGAGGTCATTGGCTTTATGAAACTAATTTTTACTATTCATGAATCTGCACAAACTGGTAAGGCAATTGAGCTAGCCAACCTTTAAACTTGGGAAAGAAAAAAGACGAGAGGAGCATGCTTGATTGAGTCAGCCTTTAAAGCTTAGCTTTAACCTACTGGCTTATCTTATTGGAAACACTTTATGGAGGCATCACAGAAATGAAATATCAGTTCCCTTTGGCCACTATAGCCACGTTCTGCAGTTTACTTTTATCACTCGGTACAGAGACCCAAGCGAAAATAGAAACTTATGAGATAGATCCAAGCCACACCTATCCCTCATTTGAGGCTGATCATATGGGTGGCTTATCGCTATGGCGAGGCAAAATTAATTCAACTACGGGGGAAATCACGATTGATACCGAGTTGAATACTGGTGAAGTGACTGTCGTGATGGATATGAGAACAATAGATTTCGGACACCAGAAGATGAATGACCATGCAAAACGGGACGATATGTTTGATGTCGAAAACTATCCAAATGCCACCTTTGAGGGAAAACTAGTAGAATTCGTCAACAAAGCGCCAACAAAAGTAATGGGTCAACTAACGCTACGTGGAGTCACTCAACCACTCACATTAGAGATAAAAACGGCAAAATGTATGCTCCACCCGTTCAAACTAAAACAAGTCTGCGGAGCCACTGCGGAAGGCACTATCATGCGCGACGATTTCGGTATTGATTACGCTAAATTCATGGGCTTCGATATGAAGGTTAGTCTTCGTATATCGGTTGAAGCAATCAAGGGGAAAAACAACCCTAAAAAGTGAGAAGCTTCATTGAATCCTGCAGGCAAGAACTTTAAGGATATAGAACTGCCATAAAGTTAATCAACACCCAATAAGAACTTGAGGGGAATATGGAGACGCTCCCGCCAATCTTTTGGTCGGTGACCTGCACCAGCAAATCGGCGTGTTATCCAATCTTTTCCCTCTTTGAATCCGTGCTTACGCAAAGCCGCATCCATTTTTTTTTGACCCGGTTCGTACTTAGCATCAAGCTCCCTCGTTCCGTAATCAAAATAGACTCGGTTTCTGCCCGCAGAAGGCCAGTGGTTGCCAAACCACTCAACAACAGTATCGTTATGCCAATCTGATGTGGCGCCATCCATCGCAGTCCATGCAGAGGATAAACAGGCAGCACCGCCGAAAACATGCGGATACTCAGCAACAGCGTAAGCCGATATCAATCCACCCATACTTGATCCAATAACAAAAGTATCTACTTGAGCGCTTAGAGTAGGATAAGTTTTATCAATAAAAGGCTTAAGCTCATCAACGAGAAACTTGAGGTAATTATCAGATGAAATGACATAACTCTCCTCGTCAATTCCACCGATATCAGTTGGAATACTCTCACCTAGTTCCAAAACGTTTTTTAAGAATTCTTCGACAGGTTTTTGCGGCATATACTCTGCGCGTCTTGCATCTTTATGCCAATTCTCATGACTTGGATCTAATGCTGATGCTACGGCCACTATAATAGGAGGCCTAATCTCATCACTTTGAACCAATCGTGCAATCGCTTTATCCACATCCCAAAACGTATCCCTCCCCGCGAAAATCGATTCAGGATAATGGAACATCATTTGGCCATCCTGCATGTAAATAACTGGTAGCGATTCTTTGGATTCCGTATCAATACCTTCGGGAAGCCAAACATCAATCAATCTTGATGGCACGAACTTAGAAGAGAAGTTCTTGTGGTGCACAATAGTACCCTTTAGAGGGGAAGCTAGCATCCTAGAAACAAGCTCCGTGAGATATGATCATTTTGCCTTGCTTTTTTCTGTGACAACTTAGTATCCAAATAATGACGTTAACTACTCTAGGTTTATATTAACGTCAAAATGCTCATTTGCAGAAGCAACTTTTTTGGGATGCTTATTCAGCAGATCAAAGTCCCAAAGGTTTTATTTTTTGGCTACCTCAGCCTTGTCCAAAGCCAATTTCTGCAGCCAACCAGACTTTTTTAACACAAGCTCCTCAGTCGATTAGTTCATTGCTTTGATACACAGTTCAAATATAGAGTTCATTATATTAGAAATTAAAAGTGAAACTGTATATGTTGAGTTGACTCAGCAATCCGACTTTTTTAACAAATGTATACTCATGTTATTTGGACCCGAAGCGAATTAAGGGAGTACAAAAGAGAGATCAATTTTTGGGAATAGTGAGAAACATAATGATAGGAATAGAAGATTTAACACTACTACCAATACAAGACAACGGTCAGCGCAAAGCATTCTTAATGATTTTGCTGACTTATCCGTGTCCTTTATCAATTTTCTGAGTTTCAGGATAAAGCAGACTAAGGACTAACGTCGAAGCCAGCATCATAAGAGAACCAAAAAAAAGGGCAATTTGAATATTAAAAACTTCCGCCATGATACCAATTGGAATAGCGCCAAGCGGCATTAATCCATGAACCATTAATGTGAGACTCGCAACACGACCACGCACAAACTGTGGTGTCATCATTTGAGTCAGACTCATGTTGAGTGACCCAAAAAAATTGTGGAATAAAGCGATAAGCGCTCCAGCGAACATTGCTAAATATAAGTGGCCCATAAAAGCAAAAATAGCGATAGCGACAGCCCAACCATAGGATGCAAAAAACATAATTGGGCCCTTACTCCCAAAGTCAGCGAGCTTTGCCAACAATAAAGAACCTAGAAGTGCACCAAGCCCCATGCCTGCTGATAGAACTCCAAGGTCTTCGGGACCCCCTGATATTACTTCTTCATTAAATACTGGCAACAGAAAATTAACAGTGGTACCGAAAATTGAGGGAACAAAACCTACGATAATAAGTCCTGTAATCACCTTCTCCCTTGCAAGAAACTGCAAACCCTCAAAAAGGTCTTCTAACGGCGTTTTGGTCACAGAAATCGGTTTTCCCTGGTGCTTTAAAAATACCGTAAAGACTGCGGACATGAGTAAAAGTCCAGAGACGAGGAAAAACACTAATCCAACCCCCTGAACTGAGTTTGTATCTCCCGCAGCAAACACAGCGATCAATCCACCAGCTAAAATAGGCCCTGCAATTCGAGACAAGTTGTAAGTAGCAATCTGCAAAGCAGATGCATTTACTACATTCTTCTCACCAACGATTTCAGGTACTATGGCGAAACGAGTCGGCATACTGACTGATCCGAGAATTCCATTAAAAATTCCAAAGTAAATAAAATGCCAGAACATAACTTCACCGATATACGTGACATACGAAAGAGCGACCGTTGCCATTGCGTTCAATAACTGGGACATAATCATGAGGGATTTTTTATTCATTCGGTCGGTGACTACCCCGCCGACCAGCGAAAAAACGGCAGAAGGAAACATGAAAGATATCATTACCCAAGTCAACGCCATCGGCGATGCCGTCATATCATAAATTAACCAACCCCTTGCGATATTCAGCATTTGACTACCGAAAGCAAGACAGGCGGTAGACATCCACAGAAGTCGAAAATCTTTGATTTGAAGTGATTCAAACAAAACTTAATTTAATCCAACTCAATAAGATGACACCATCTGTACCTTACCTTTCACACATTTCTTTATAGCGTAGCAAGGCACAAGTGCTTGATTTCAATGGGATGAAAGATGGGGTTTGAACCCACGACCGGTGGAATCACAATCCAAAAGCCATCCCAAAGTTTATTCGGTTTACAGGCCATTTTAGGTCATATAAATCGCTGTAGCTACCTACTGTATATTACCAACTACATGTTTATATATACAGCAGTTATACGGTAAGTAATTAATCTAATTGGGGTGGACGATGGGGTTTGAACCCACGACCGCTGGAATCACAATCCAGAGCTCTACCAACTGAGCTACGCCCACCATTAATTTTTCATGGCACGCCCGGCAGGAATCGAACCTGCAACCCTCGGCTTAGAAGGCCGATGCTCTATCCGATTGAGCTACGGGCGCACTTAAACAAATTGGTCGGGGTAGAGAGATTTGAACTCCCGACATCCTGCTCCCAAAGCAGGCGCGCTACCAGACTGCGCTATACCCCGATACAATAACCCGACAAGGATTGCATAATCCACACCAAGCACCAGATAATGGCTGACGTAAAGCCACAGCCAAAGCTTGAGGTGAGGCAGTTTACTTAACAGACATTGATCACGTCAAACAGATTAATGCGAAATCACCTGTAATTGCAGCTATAAGCAAATGGAGAAACCAACTTGTGAGTTACATTTTTATTTCTGATTTACACCTCGATGAATCCAGGCCTCATGTCACACAGGCTTTCCTGACTTTTATCGAAAACATCTCACACAGAGCAGAAAGATTATATATTCTTGGGGATTTTTTCGAAGTATGGCCTGGTGATGATAACGATAGCTTATTAAGTCAGAGCATAATCTCCGCACTAAAGTCACTATCAATGCCACGGTTTATTATGCATGGCAATCGGGACTTTCTAATCGGGGAAGCATTCTGTAAACAAACTGGGTTCACCCTTTTACCTGATCCAACTCGTCTTCTACTTTTCAATGAACCCGTATTATTAATGCATGGCGATAGCCTATGCACAGGCGATGTGGAATACATAAAAATTCGGGATATGTTGCGTAACCCAAAATTCCAAAAGGAACTTTTGTCTAAAAGCCTGCAAGACCGCGCTACCATCGCAGCCAATGCTAGGAACCAGAGCAGAGAACATACAAGACAAACCAAAATAGATATCATGGACGTCACGCAGGAAGAAGTTGTCACTAGCATGAAGAAAAATGGATCCCAGCTACTCATACATGGGCATACCCATCGACCTAATGTGCATAATGTACCGCAAATTAATGGCCAACGCGTGGTGCTCGGTGACTGGGATACTCACGGTTGGTTTCTGGAACTTACTAAGGAGGGATTCTCCCTAGAGTCTTTCCCAATAGGTTAAGCATCAGTAAAGATAATCGATTAATAAGGAATGCCGCTATGGAATCGAAATAAACCATCTGGAGACTCAACGAGCTTCCGATCAATATCTAGGAATACTGCCAAACGCTGATCTAAATCAGCCCCTCCAAATCGCTTTGCGTAATCTAAGTAAATCCCCGCATGTCGAGACTCTGACTTCAGAAGTGAATCATAAAAGCTAGCCAACTCATCATCCAAAATTTCGATCAGCTTGGAAAAGCGCTCGCAGCTCCTTGCTTCGATTACCGAACCTACTAGAAGTACATCAACCAACCTATCGGGCTCATTCTTCCGAACATTTTCATGCAAAGCGCTCGCATATCGACCCGGTGGGAGATGTTGGTAGGAAATATTCCTACTCTCCATAAAGCCCAACACCTGCTCAAAATGACGTAGCTCTTCTCTCGCCAACTTCGAGAGTCTTAATATTAGGTCAGGCTTGTCTACGTAGCGATAAAGTAGATTTAAAGCTGTTGCAGCGGCTTTTTTTTCACAATTGGCATGATCAATAAGTAACGTTGGAATTTGGTGACATACTACCTCGAGCCACTGAGAGGGAGTCTCACAGAGCAAAAAACTGTTGACATTCATAGCCTTACAATATCCTTAGCTTAACTTTACTGTATGCATCAGGTACACTTCTTTTTCTTCCATAAACTTGCTCTAGGAGTTCTTCTTGCTTGATCGTTATAGAGAACATGTTGCCGAAAGAGCAGCTCAAGGTATATCGCCAAAACCACTTACGGATGAAGAAGTTAATGAACTTGTAGCGCTTTTAAAAGAGCCTCCTACCGATGAAGAAGAACTTATTCTAGATCTAATTACGAACCGCGTCCCCGCCGGGGTCGATAATGCTGCTTACGTAAAAGCTGCATTCCTTACAGATATTGCCAAAAACAACACCACATCACCACTTATTAATCGACAGAGAGCGACGGAATTACTGGGAACTATGCTTGGGGGCTACAATATAGAGCCTTTAATTGAACTTCTAGACGATGAAGAGGTTGCAGACAAGGCAGTAGAGGCCCTTTCTCGAACTCTTCTCATGTTTGATTTTAGGATTGATCTGATTGAAAAAGCGAAAACCAATAAATATGCAGCGACTGTTTTACAATCGTGGGCGGATGCTGAGTGGTTTACAAAGAAGCCACCGGTTGAAGAAAAAATCACGGTTACCGTGTTTAAGGTAGATGGTGAAACCAACACTGATGACCTTTCTCCGGCTGGAGATGCATGGAGTAGGCCCGATATACCGTTGCACGCACAATCCATGCTAGTCAAAAAAATGGATGACCCGTTAGGTACGATCCAGATACTTAAAAAGAAGGGCCACCCCCTCGCCTACGTTGGAGACGTTGTTGGCACAGGATCATCTCGAAAATCTGCGACAAATTCTGTTCTTTGGCACATAGGAAATGATATCCCTACTATACCCAATAAAAGAGACGGTGGTATTGTGCTGGGAGGTAAAATTGCGCCGATATTTTTCAATACTATGGAAGATGCAGGCGCGCTCCCAATTGAATGTGATGTTACAAAGATGAATATGGGAGATGTGATCAGTATCTATCCCTATGAAGGCAAAGTAGTCAGTGAGGACACGGGAGAAGAACTCGCTACATTTAACCTCGCGACTGAAGTGCTTCTTGATGAAGTTCAGGCAGGAGGTCGTATCCCATTAATCATAGGTCGAGGGCTAACGAACCGTTCTAGAGAAGCACTAGGATTAGGGCCAAGCGAAGCTTTCCGCAGCCCTATTCCTGTAGATGATTCTGATAAAGGGTACACCCTTGCTCAAAAAATTGTGGGCAAAGCATGTGGCGTCGATGGAATTAGACCTGGAACATACTGTGAACCCAAAATGACGACAGTCGGGTCTCAGGATACTACGGGCCCAATGACTCGTGATGAACTAAAGGAACTGGCCTGTCTTGGATTTAATGCTGATCTAGTAATGCAGTCTTTTTGCCACACCGCTGCATACCCAAAACCCGTCGATATCGATACCCAACATACATTGCCAGATTTCATTCAAACAAGAGGAGGTGTGGCACTTCGTCCCGGTGATGGAATCATCCATTCTTGGTTAAATAGAATGCTCATGCCCGATACCGTAGGGACCGGCGGTGATTCTCATACACGCTTTCCCATAGGAATTAGTTTCCCCGCGGGATCAGGGCTTGTAGCCTTCGCTGCAGCGATTGGCCAAATGCCACTAGATATGCCGGAATCAGTTCTTGTAAGATTCAAAGGAACAATACAACCAGGCATCACATTAAGAGATTTAGTTAATGCAATACCATATGCTGCCATTCAGCGAGGCCTACTTACCGTTGAAAAAGAAGGCAAAAAGAATGTATTTTCTGGTCGCATCCTAGAAATAGAAGGATTGCCAGATCTAAAAGTCGAGCAGGCCTTCGAGATATCAGATGCCTCAGCAGAACGCTCGGCCGGCGGCTGCACAATTCGTCTCAACAAAGAACCAATTATCGAATATCTCACCTCTAATGTAACGCTACTAAAATGGATGATCTCTGAGGGTTATGGGGACCCGCGAACTTTGGCAAGACGCATTGGAGAAATGGAAGATTGGCTGCGAAAACCGACTCTGTTGCAACCAGACAAAAATGCTGAATACTTTGAAATAATCGAGATTGATTTGAGTAAAATAAAGGAACCCTTGCTCGCCTGTCCGAATGATCCTGATGACGTGAAACCTCTGTCAGAAGTAGCTGGTAATAAAATTGAGGAAGTTTTTATCGGATCTTGCATGACGAATATCGGTCACTTTCGTGCCGCAGCGCAAATGCTTAGTCAAGTTGATGATCTTCCGACAAGGTTATGGATTTCACCACCAACTAAGATGGATAAAAATCAACTAATGGAAGAAGGCGTTTACAGCATATTCGGTAAAGTTGGCGCTCGAATGGAGATGCCAGGCTGCTCTCTATGTATGGGCAACCAAGCCAGAGTCGCGGCTGATTCTAATTGTGTTTCAACATCAACTCGTAATTTTCCAAATAGACTTGGAGATGGTGCCAATGTCTTCCTCGCATCCGCAGAACTTGCAGCTATCTCCAGCATACTAGGCTATCTACCAAGTCCTGAGGAATATATGTCTTATGCAAGTGACCTAGATGCAACTTCTACTGATATCTATCGGTATCTAAATTTTCATGAAATTGCTGCATTTAAGCAAACTGCTGATACAGCCATTATCCCTTCTGTAAACATAGTGGAGGTCAATTAGCCGAGTCAACCCATCCCTAATAGCCATTAGATCTGATTATGAAACTCAATAACGTCCGCTTCCCGTCGTCTCTTGGCTCCATCATTACGTAGCGTTTCAATCCGGTTAAGATAGGTTGCGTCAACACCACCTGTCACGTATTTACCGTCAAAGACGGATGTGTCAAACCGATTAATCCTCTCATTGATACCCTGAGCACACGAGACCAAGTCATCCAGATCTTGGTAAACCAGCCAGTTAACGCCGATATATTCAGCAATTTCTTTTTCTGTGCGATTATTGGCTACGAATTCATTAGCAGTTGGCATATCAATACCATAAACATTTGGATAACGAACTGCCGGCGCAGCAGATGCTAGATAGACATTTTTAGCACCTGTATCTCGTGCCATCTGCACTACCTGCTTGGTAGTGGTTCCCCTAATTATTGAGTCATCTACGAGTAACACATTCTTCCCTCGGATCTCAAGATCAATCGCGTTCAACTTACGTCTTACCGATTTTTGTCTTTGCTCTTGCTCAGGCATAATAAAGGTTCTACCTACATAACGATTCTTTACAATACCCTCTCTATACTTGACACCAAGCCGGTGAGCAATTGGTAAAGCTGCCGTACAGCTAGTATCTGGAATTGGTATTACTACATCGATATCGTGATTAGGGTATTCTCGTAAGATTTTATCAGCTAGTTTCTCCCCCATCTTTAGTCTAGCCTTGTAAACTGAAACTCCATCAATTACAGAATCTGGTCTAGCGAAGTAAACATGTTCGAAGATACAGGGACTGTAGTTTGTAAAAGTAGCACACTGCTGACGGTACAAACGACCATTTGATTGAATATAAATAGCCTCTCCCGGAGCCACATCATCTATCAGTTCGAATCCAAGGATATCGAGCACCACACTTTCCGAAGTGATCATGTACTCGATGCCATCACGCGTCTCCCGTTTACCAAACACCATCGGTCTGATCCCAAATGGATCCCGAAAACCAACAATACCGTAGCCGGTGATAAGAGCAACAGCAGCATAAGCACCCACTGCTCGCTCATGAACACGCTCAACAGCTTTAAATATATCGTCTGGTGACAACCTTAAGCCTGCAACATTTTGAAGTTCATGGGCAAATACGTTTAATAAAACTTCAGAATCAGAACTAGTATTAATATGTCTCCGATCAGCCCTGAAAAGGTCCTCGTTCAGTTTATCGTCATTAATCAAATTACCGTTGTGAGCAAGGCAGATTCCAAATGGCGAATTTACATACATTGGCTGCGCTTCTGCGGAGCTAGAAGTTCCTGCTGTGGGATATCTATTATGAGCAATCCCCATAGTTCCTGTCAGATGATTCATATGTTGTTGGCGAAAGACATCTTGAACCAAACCATTACCTTTTCGTTGATTTAAAGTATCACCTTGGCAAGTAACCATACCCGCTGCATCTTGACCCCGATGCTGTAAGATGGATAGCGCATCATACAAGTCATATTGAACACTTTTGCGACCAACCATTCCGACTAATCCGCACATTTCAAGTCACCCTCCCATCGGTTTCTTCAAATATTTGTTCACCTTGCTCCCATAGTATAGGGCCAAGCCACTCTACCACACTTATAAAATGGGGAATTAATGCTGATTCTTTCCACCAAACATCGTTCTGAACAGGAACCAGGTAGTGACAAATGGCCACAAAAACTAAAACAATTAATCCTCCGCGGGCAAGTCCGAAAAATATACCCAGAAATCTATCGATTTCTCCGAGACCCGATATCTTTATAACCCTAGCCAACAATCGATTAATCAGACCACCCACAACGAGTGTGCCAAAAAACATAAAGGCATACGCAAGCCCAACACGCAGGCTCGTAATTTCAATAAAATCCACAAGCAAAACAGAAAGGTTTGGCCCAAAAATACGAGCTACCACAACTGCGACAATAAGAATACCTAAAGATAGGGCTTCTCTTAAGAAACCTTTGCTAATACTGAGCAGTGTAGACACCGCGATCACACCCAATATTAACCAATCAGCGAAACCCACCTAACCACCCAGCTGAGAACTATCATCTTCAATTCGGTATCTAACGACCAGCCCACTGATATTCATTTGGGCTTTTATATCAATACTAATAGCTTCTAAAGAAGCCTTGTCTATCATGGGGCCAACAAACACTTTAAATCTATCGCCGTCGCGCGTCTTACTAAGCAAAATGTAGCTTCTATATTCTGCTTCACGCAGAGAGGCACGTAAAATGAGAGCATTTTTCTCCTCTTCAAAACTACCAAGTTGCAAGCACCATGCAATTGGCAATCTATTCTGATCAAGAGAAAACTTTAAATCCTTGGAGTAATCTGTTCTATCAACAATTTCACGCGGCAACCTCGCAGCGCTATCTTGTTCCATTTGTTTCATCTTTTGTTTAATGTCGCCTAGGCTAAAATCTCGAAGCAGAATATTCGGTGGCTCCGGTATGGTTGCAATAAAACTCTCTCTATCCTGAACTGAGCCATCAAGAAAAAAGGGTAATAGAATCACAGCAAGACTTGTTAGGACTACTGCTCCAATAACTCGCTGCCGCAATTTAGAGTTCATAGCTACTCTTCGAGATGAAATTTTGATAGTGATCCTAGAACACCAGCCACGACTGGGAATGAACCATATACAACAATTAAATCGTCTATAGCTAAATCCTTTCTGGCTTCTCTAAGTGCGCTTCCTATGTTATCACAGGTGACAACATGGGACCTATCATCTAAAACCGATTGTAAATCTTCCGCGTTTGCTGCTCGAGAATCATCCATGTCAGTGAAGTACCATTGATGCACAGTCTCAGACATCAATTGGATTACCTTTGATATTTCCTTATCCGAATACATACCCACTAAAGCATGGACGCGCGGTTTAGATTCGAATGATAGTAAGTAATTTTTCACGTAATCCCTAAGATAAATAGTTGCTGCTGGGTTATGAGCAACATCACATAGAACTCTGGGAGTCGTATCACACCATTGAAGCCTACCCATTAACCTAGTGCGACTAATAACATCGAAAATTTGAGAATCGCTTATTACAATACCCAAGGAGGAAACTGCCTGAAGAGCCGCAACGGCGCTACTTTTTGGCAGATGTGATACTGGCACCTCAGAAATTACACGACCCTGAATATCAATTATGTTATTTTCATAATTAAAGTCATCACCAATATAATACGTTTGTGACCCAATCCTACTCGCGTACTGCTTAAAAGAAGAGGGAGGATCAGGATCAGCAACTATGCACGGTATGTTCGATCGTAGAATCGCTGCCTTCTCTAAAGCAATTAGTTCTCGCGTACTACCGAGCCATGCCTGATGGTCAAGAGCAATCTGCGTGACAACAGTCACGTCACGATCAAATATGTTCATGGCATCAAGCCGCCCCCCCAGACCAACCTCAAGAACCCAGACATCGACATTGCCACGCGCGAAGATTAATACCGATGCCAAAACAGAAAATTCAAAATAAGTTAAAGAAACATTTCCCCGAGCGGTTTCTATCGTCTCAAATGCGCTTATTATATCTTGGTCCGAAACTGCCTTGCCATTGATCTGAATTCTTTCATTAAACCTCAAAATGTGGGGAGAGGTACTTTTCCCCACGGAGTACCCTACTTCTAGACAGAATTGCTCTATAAATTCACAAGTGGAGCCTTTACCGTTAGTACCTGCAACAGTAAAAACTAGGGCAGTATGTTCTTTTAAACCAAGTTCCTCGGCAACCTGATTAACTCGACCAAGACCTAAGTCCCATGCCTTAGGATGAAGTTCTTCTATATAACTCAGCCAATCATCGAGAGATTTCATCTAAACCCTGTCGAATCTCTCTCAAAAGATTACAAACATCTTTATTTGCGAAACCGGGTTTTTGTTTGGCTATTACATCAACAATAGCAGACCCTACAACAACTCCGTCTGAATGGGCCCCAACGGCTGCCGCTGTCTCTCCATTCTTTATACCGAACCCCACCAAAATGGGAAGTTTACTCACAGACCGAATCTGCTTTAACTTGCTTTCGACCTCCTTGACATCAAGAGTTCCAGCTCCAGTTGTTCCTTTTAGAGATACGTAATAGACGAATCCACTACTCTCCGAGCAAATCATCTCCACTCTTTTAGGTGTCGTCGTCGGCGCGACAAGATAGATAAGGTCTAAACTATTCCTGTTAAGCGATTCCTTTAATACAGAACCTTCTTCTGGAGGAAGATTTACAATAATCATACCATCTACGCCTGATTCATAGGCTTGGTCCGCAAACTTCTGATAACCCATCGTCTCAACAGGATTTAGGTAACCCATTAAGATAACAGGTGTTTGGTCATTCGTTTTCCTGAAGGCCTTTACTATTGCAAGGCAATCCGCCAAAGATGTGTTGCTTTGCAAAGCTCTCTCATGAGCAACTTGAATCACTGGACCTTCCGCTTCGGGATCCGAGAAAGGGATTCCCAATTCAATCGCATCAACACCAACACTGACCATATCATGCATCAATTCTATCGTCGCCACCCTGTTGGGGTCTCCCGCAACAATATAGGCCAGCAAACTTTTTCTTTCCCCTTCAAGGGTGTCACTAAGTCTACTCATAATATTTTCTCAATCGATTGAAATACCGTCCAGGCGAGCGACAGTAGGTATATCCTTATCACCACGACCGGATAAATTAATTACAATAGATTGATCAGGACACATCGATGTCGCAAGCTTCATCCCGTACGCTACGGCGTGCGAGGACTCCAGCGCGGGGAGAATTCCTTCTAACAGATTCAGTTTCCGAAAGGCTTTTAGTGCCTCATTATCATCTATAGCCGTATACTCAGCTCTTCCAATATCCTTCAACCAGGAGTGCTCTGGCCCCACTCCAGGATAATCAAGGCCCGCAGAAATAGAGTGCGTTGGGAGAATCTGACCATTCTCATCATGCATTAAATATGTTCTATTTCCGTGCAAAACACCAATACTACCCTCATTCAGGGGCGCCGCATGCGCACCAGTTTCTAGCCCTCTTCCCGCCGCTTCAACCCCTATGAGACGAACTGCTTTATCTTCAAGGAATGGATAAAAAATACCCATTGCATTAGAACCACCACCAACGCAGGCAACAATCGCATCAGGCAAGCCACCATTTTGACTTCTAAATTGTTCTTTTGTCTCGCGACCAATCACCGACTGGAAATCTCTTACCAACTTCGGATAAGGGTGTGGTCCAGCAACAGTACCAATAATGTAGTGGGTGTTATCAACATTTGTAACCCAATCACGCATTGCCTCGTTCAACGCATCTTTAAGGGTTCTAGAACCAGAGCTGACTGGGACAACTTCCGCACCCAACAGCTTCATTCTATAAACATTCAGGGATTGCCTTTCAATGTCTTCGGTGCCCATATATACCTGGCATTCCAAACCAAAACGGGCCGCCACAGTCGCAGAAGCAACGCCATGCTGTCCCGCCCCAGTTTCCGCAATAATTCTTGGTTTGCCCATATGTTTGGCGAGCAGAGCATGCCCAATACAGCTGTTTATCTTGTGCGCCCCTGTATGATTCAAATCCTCTCTCTTGAGGAAAATCTTCGCACCACCCATTTCTCTGGATAATCGCTCTGCGAAGTAAAGTGGTGAACTTCTTCCTACGTAATAGGCTAGATCTTCTCTCAGTTCTCTTAAGAAAGTCTCGTCTTCACGCAAATTTTCGTACGTAGACTCTAGCTCCGCTAACGCAGTGGTAAGCGTTTCTGACACAAACTTACCCCCAAAAACGCCAAAGTGCCCTGACGCATCAGGGAACGAATACAGAGTCTCGTTGTTTCCAATACTACTCATTTGGATCCCTCCCATTTTTCTGTGTCTCGCACTACTTGTACGAATTTCCTTATCAGCTCGGGGTCCTTAACGCCTGGGCTAGATTCGACGCCTCCGCTAACATCTACGGCGTAGGGCCTAGCTATCTCTATTGCGCGCGCGACGTTTCCTGCATTTAATCCTCCAGCCAACCACATCGGTAAATCAGTTTGAGGTACGCTACTCCAGTCAAAAGAGATGCCTGTCCCACCAAATTTTCCTGCCACAGTGCTATCTAGAAGAATTCCAACACTGTCAGGATATCGTTTGGCTTCGTATTGGGTTTCCCATCGAGAAACAAAAGGGATCGCCTTTAGAAAGGGTATTGGAAATGAGTTGCAAAAAGCATTGTCCTCAGAACCATGAAACTGCAAGAGATCAAAATTACAATACTCAATGACAGATCTAATTTCCTGATGACCATGATTTACAAATAGTCCCACCGTAGTAACCGATGACGGCAGCGCCTCTAAAATTTCTCTTGTCTTTTCGATGCCAATATAACGTAAACTGGAATCGTACATATTAAATCCAAGCGCATCAGCTCCGGCATCGGCAGCGTCTAGAGCAACATCTAAAGATGTCATTCCACAGATTTTTATCCTAGTACGCATCAGCAATTTTTGGATGTTAAACAAATAGTGTATCAGAAATTCAGCTGCTTACCCGCAAAAAATGGGGCCAGACTAAAGCAGGAATCTCGACGCCGACACCAACCTCATACTTGACGCCCACCAAAAAAAGCCCATTCGGAGGAGCAGTTTTACTAGCCTTAGAACGATCCTTGCACGCAAGTAATGAACCGGGCCATGATATCGGTTTTTCATTCGCCCCAACATCCAGCAAAACACCTACGATATTCCTTACCATATGTAACAAAAACGCATTTGCTGTGATATCTACTAGCACCAAATCACGCTCTCGCCATACCCTAACGGAGAACACATTACGCATAGGAGTATTGGATTGACACTTGGACGCTCGAAAGGAAGTGAAATCTTTTTCCCCCACCAACAACTGTGCCGCTTCGTGCATCTTTTCGTGATCAAGATCGCGATATTCTCTACTCAAATACTCTGGTAAAAGAGCAGAGCGAATACGACTATTGTAAATCACATAGAGATAACGTCGCGCTATGGCAGAATGCCGAGAACTAAAGCTACTAGGGACAAATGCGGCAGCATTAACAGAGATGCTCTCTGGTAAACGAGAATTAGTACCGCTTACCCATGCTTTCATATCTCGCTTACTGTTCGTAGAAAAATCAACGATCTGATTAGTTGCATGGACTCCCGCATCTGTTCGACCGGCACAACTTACACGAATTGGGCTATCTGCTATTATTGAGAGCGCATCCTCTAGAGCACCCTGCACAGTCCGCACATCTTCTCTTTGGTACTGCCAACCATGATATGAGGCACCATTATAAGAAATGCTTAAAGCGATTTTTTTTAACCTACCTAGACTAGTCAAGCCTTTCCAACAGGATATTAGCTTCCTGAACCTGCTCCATATTTCCTTCATCAAGAACTGCGTTCAGCAAAGGCCGAGCATTCTCGTGATCATTCATATCTACATAAGCTCTTGCCAGGTTTAGCTTTCCGTTTGCATCCTCATCGATATTTGGCTCACCGATACTCTGATTAATATCATCAACCGAATTAGCTTCGCTCGCTACGGGACTAGTTCCCGTCAAAACTTCCCTTTCATCAGCATTGATCTTAATTCGAGTACTATCTTCAACCCAATCGATTCCATTCTCTTGCGAAAATACTGAAAGACCTGCATCGTCGAGATTATTACGTCCAGTTCTTCTTTGAATTAAGAGCATACCTATGACAATCCCACTAACTATGATAACAATAAGCAAACTAACAAAAATTGGATCCTTAAAAAATGCCCCTTTTTTTTCGGCCGAAGTAATTTTCACTAATTCATTTAATTTTTGCATCTCCAAGCGCCAAGCAGCTAGTTGATCATCTTTAAGCTTGACGAGTTCATTTAACGTTTCAATTTGGGTAGTCAAATCATCCAGTCGCTTATTAAGCTCGCTATTTGAACGACGAGCTCCATCTAGTTCTTCTCGAGTGAGATCCAATTCATTTTGCAATTCACTATCCTGCAAACCAACAGCTCCAGCACGTTGACCACTACTAAGATTAGCAGCCAGCAATCTTAGCTCTCCATCTCGCGCATTAGTTGCAAGGAAAACCTCACTACGTTGACGCTGGGTAGCATCTAATTGCGATATTCTATTCAGCTTATATTCCTGAAACTGCTGATTCTGCAATTTAACCTGTGCGATAGAATTGGCTTTCGAGTCTTTGATCATATCTGGAGAATAAGGAATACGCAGAACGTAACCCGCCTTAAGAAGGTTAATATTATTATTGATGAATGCGTCAGGGTTTAGCCTTTGTAAAGCCAACATAGTTTGCTGAACGCTTACGGTTTTATTAGTTCTAACTTTCAAAGCAATATCCCATAGAGTATCACCACTTTTGGTGATACCGAATTCGACTTCCGCATCCTGTCGATCACTTCTTGAAGCCGAACTTTTCGCAGTCTGTTCTGGTTTAATAAGCTCTGTTCTCTTACCACGAGTTATCTTTTCGCTGGCAATAGCAAGTTCCACGGGAGCCACATCTTGATTGTCAAATAAAGGGGGATCCAAAAATATTGCGTACTCTGAAAGCAATTTTCCACTGGGCCATAAAACTTCTACGACAAGGTTGAAGAGAGGTTCTCTTATTGGCTTTGTGCTTCTAATGTCAAGGTAAAGTTCTCTGCGACTATCCCCACGAACCGTGAAAATTAAATTCGTTAAAGAATTCAATCTCTCTAAATCAAACCGATTAAAGTCTTCTGCCGAAGCTAAAGATGCATCAATGTCCCCGGGCATTAACGTTGAGGTATCCGTTAACATAATTGTAGCTTTGAAAGTTTGGTTCAGACTAGACTTTACCTCTAATTCCCCCAAGCCAAGCCCAAATGCCGAGGGAAAGTAAAGCGTTAGCAAAGTTACCAACAGTAACTCACGACTTCGGATCATTTTTTCCTCTCAACCACACACAGAACACTTTATAGAGCGTTTTTTAGGCGGTATTAGCTGCATATCAAAAACATTTAACAATAAAAACAAAATCATTATTAAAGTGGTTCGACCATTGTATTAACTATAAGTATTCTGTCAAAATTTCGGCGATTTGCACGCTATTTAAGGCAGCTCCTTTACGAACATTATCGGATACCACCCAAAGATCTAGGCCTCTATCCAAGCTGAGGTCTTCCCTTATTCGACCTACAAAAACCCCATCTTCTCCCGCAGAATCTGTAACGGCCGTCGGATAGCCTCCATCGCCCATCTCATCAATCACATGAACTCCCGGACTGATAGAGAGAAGTTCCACCACCTCTTGAACGCTAATCTTGCTGCATGTTTCAATATGCAAAGCTTCAGAATGTCCATAAAACACAGGAATCCTCACGCATGTTGGATTGACTTGTATTTCATGATCTTCAAAGATTTTCTGCGTTTCCCACACCATTTTCATCTCTTCCAGGGTGAAGCCGTTATCGAGAAAGTCTCCTATATGAGGAATAGCGTTAAAACTAATCTGTTTAGTAAAAACATTGCTACGAATCGGCTTGGCATTTAGCAAGTCTGCTGTCTGGCTCGCTAGTTCTTCAATACCCCCTCTCCCTGCCCCAGAAACTGCTTGATAGGTGCTTACGTTAATACGACTAATGCCAACCGCGTCATAGATGGGCTTAAGTGCTACAAGCATTTGTATCGTGGAGCAGTTTGGATTAGCGATTATATTCTTATTACGATAATTCTCTATTGCATGAGCATTGACCTCAGGAACGATTAAGGGCACTTCTTCATCACGTCGAAAACAAGAAGTATTATCAATTACTACACACCCTGCTTCACCAGCCTGAGGCGCATATTCTGCCGAAACACTGCCCCCCGCAGAAAACAAACCAATTTGAGCCTGAGAAAAATCAAAATTTTCGAGATCTTTTACGCTAACTGATTTCCCTTTAAACTGAATCCGCGCTCCTGCGGACCGTTCGCTTGCCAGAAGAAATAATTCCTTGATCGGAAACTGTCTCTGCTCGAGTATTTGAATCATTGCTTCGCCCACTGCACCAGTAGCTCCGACAACAGCAACGTTGTAACCATCCATATTAAGTTCTCCAAAACTTATTTTATATTAATTTCATGTAAGATCAGGCAGGTTGCTTTGCACGTCTAAGTTCTGACCTCGGTGCTTCAAAGCCTCGTCCATCAACACAAGCGCCAGCATTGCTTCGGCAATCGGAGTAGCTCTAACGCCGACACAAGGATCGTGCCTTCCTTTCGTAGACACCTCAGCTTCAGCACCATTACGGTCAATAGTCCGTACCGGTTGTGTAATACTAGAAGTTGGTTTAAGCGCTAGATTGACAATAATATCCTGCCCGCTTGAAATACCACCTAAAATCCCGCCCGAATTGTTCGACTCAAAGCCTTGAGGTGTAATTCCATCTCGATGATCACTTCCACGCTGAGTTATGCTTGAAAAGCCAGCTCCGATTTCTACACCCTTCACAGCATTAATACTCATCATCGCGCGGGCCACGCCAGCGTCTAGTTTATCAAATACTGGCTCACCCCATCCAGCCACCATGCCAGTTGCGGTTACCATGATCTTTGCGCCTACAGAGTCCCCCTCGCGCCGCAGGGTATCTATAAGATGTTCCATATCTGCGACTATCGAGGCATCGGGACAAAAAAATGGATTCTTGGGCACTTCTTTCCAATCAATAGTTCGTGCTGAAATATTACCCATTTGTAATAAGCAACCCCTGATTTCAACACCATATTTAATTCGTAAATATTTACGGGCAATACCACCTGCTGCAACTCGCATTGTAGTCTCTCGAGCCGAGGAACGCCCTCCGCCACGGTAATCTCTAAACCCAAACTTTTTTTCATAAGTAAAATCAGCGTGAGCTGGACGGAAAACGTCCTTTATTTTTGTATAGTCCTTAGACTTTTGATCTTCATTATGAATAATCAAGCCGATGGGAGTGCCAGTTGTTTTTCCCTCAAATATACCTGACAAAATAGAAACCTGATCCTCCTCTTTTCTCTGAGTAGTATATTTAGATGTACCAGGCTTCCTACGATCCAGGTCGAATTGCAGGTCCTCTTCAGATAGTTCAAGTCCAGGAGGACATCCATCGACAATACAACCTAAAGCCTTCCCATGGCTCTCCCCAAAAGTTGTAACGGTAAACATAGTACCTAAACTACTTCCCGGCATAATTAATTCTCGAAATACTTTAATATCTACACATTATAACGGAAATTTAGCCTGACACATTATTTGAGCACTTACCCCTTACTAATCAGTGGAGATCGGTTATTGGTAAGTCCCACGTCCATTATAGTTAACTTCATCGAAGAACAGTTTAGAAAAGTTATTAAGGTGGTTAAAAAATATAAGCCGAGACGGACTTGTGGACACACCAAACATTGCAGTGGAAACAACGGAGGTCCTAACTAGATATTATGTGTAAACTCTAGATACCGTTGTTAACAATGTTCTTTTTGAATCTGATCCTAACGAGATGATCATGACGAACAATATAGAACTCTATTCGCTTTGCGAACATCTTATACTACCTTTAATTGGAAAGTGTCATATTGAGTATATTCCTAGGGGGAAGGAATTGGGAATTTCTAAGGGAGCACGCACTGCTGACGTATTTGCTCGGAAAGTACAAATGCAAGAGATACTCACAAAACAAATCGCTAATGCTATTCGCTCCGTATCTAGCGCCTAATCATTAAAAGCTCTATTCGATCGACCCCCTCACTTTGGCTTGGAGCTAATGCTCCAAGCCCATGAACAAATACTCGATCGCTATCGTCGAGAAGTGCTTTGAGGTTATCACCAATTTGCTTACTTTCCTCTATTAAGTATGCCATCGATTTTCCTTCTTCGAATTCTTGATGCACCACAACGTGTAATATCAGATCCTTATTTTTATCTAGCATCTCTTGTGCAGCAGAGACTGCTGCCGTACTGGTAAAAAAAACAGATCGAGCGAGTTCCTGTCTAATCTGATTTTTTTTAATGGTCTCAATATGAACATATACCTTCTTCGTCCCGCGCATTGCCACATAAACAGCGATATAATCTCCACTTTTCAATCTGCCTAAGAGGTAGTGCTGGAATTGTTCCGGACCATACAGAACAGGCATTACAAATACAGTATTTGCCCAGTAATTACTTGAACCACAGGTGCGACCACTGCACTCAAAAAGTATTTCCCCCAGAGCCGTTAGCTGCAATCGATAAAAGTCTCTAATCAGATCACCACTTCTTGCTTCTGGGACGGAAAATGTTTTAGATCCTTTATTACCTAAAACATAATCAAAATGCTCGGGCTCCACTACATTGTTAATTTTTTTTAAAGACCCCAAGATGATACGATGGGAGGCAACAGACTTATCAGCCTCCACACTGACCAATTCTACACCAGGATAATCATCGAGTCGTGGATCTGCAAAAACACAAAAAGAAACCAGAAATAATATTACAGCTGTTATTGAATTACCCATTTCAACTCCCCACCATAGGGATTAAATGACTTTAGTTTTATGCAAGCAACCATCCCTACGGTGATAGATAAAATTTCGCGAGTTAGATAATGAATTATATTACCTACCAGCGGCTGATGGGATACGAGTAACAGAGTATCAGCTCTCTTTGATTTAAGTTTTTTAACCACACCCTCGCAATCTGCTCCAGGCGCTAGCGCATGACAAAGGTCAACGGTGACATTACAGTATGAAAAATTATTAATTAGCTCCGCCGTTTGTCTGGTGCGTCTCAAGGGACTGCATAATATTTTATCTATAGTCGTCCCTCGGTCGCCTAAACGAGACGCAATACTTCTTATGTCATCAAGACCGCGAGGGGAAAGCGGTCGATCAAAATCACTGACTCCCGATAATGCTTCTCCATGCCGCATAATTAATAAATGCACGTCTCCCCCTCATAAAAACGGTCCGCGGTGAACGAAAGTTACAATTACTCTCTTCAATACCCTTTTTTGTTGAACCCGAACCTTCCTTGGAGACTTATCCTCGCAAACAAGTACTCATTAAATTGGCTTTTTTAATGGCCCGGCGATAGTTCGAGTAGCAGTTTGTTTAAACGATGAACAAATGTTGCTGGCTCACGTAACTGGCTACCTTCAGCCAATAACGCCTGATCATAAAGTAATTTAGCTAGATCAGAGAACCGATCTTCGCTAGTTTCTCCACTCAATTTCTCTATCAGTGGATGACCGGGGTTAACTTCGAATATCCGTTTATTTTCTCCCGGAGCCTTTTGACCTGCAGCTTCCATAATTCTACGCATCTGCACTCCCATATCATCTTCAGTAATGACCAGACAAGCCGGTGAGTCCGTAAGGCGGCTGGTTGCTCTCACTTCCTCCACTTCATCTCCAAGCAAAGTAGTGATCCTTGCAATCAAATCTGCGGAATCCTTCTCCACTTTCTCCTTTTCGGCTTTCTCTTCATTATCCTCAAGATCACCCAAATCGAGTGCTCCACGTGCAACATCCTGGAACTGATTTTCATCAAATTCCGTTAGATGGCTCATTAACCATTCATCAATACGATCATGCAGCAATAGCACTTCTATTTCTTTCTTTTTGAATACTTCAAGATGAGGGCTATTCAAGCTTGTGTGATAGTTTTCTCCTGTCACATAATAAATCTTATTTTGTCCCTCTTGCATACGTTCAACATAAGCCTTCAAAGACTGATCTTGAACTTCAGAGTCAGATTTAGTTGTAGAAAAGCGCAATAACGTTGAGATCTTCTGTTTATTTGAAAAGTCTTCGGCAACACCTTCTTTAAGCGCTTGACCAAATTCGTCCCAAAATAGCTGATACTGTTGGACATCGTTTTTCGCTAACTTCTCAAGTACATCTAGTACTCGCTTGGTAAGGGCGGAGCGCATTGAATCGATCGCAGGATCTTTCTGCAAAATTTCTCTTGATACATTTAAGGAGAGATCGTTTGAATCTATCACACCTTTAACAAAACGGAGATACAAGGGTAAAAACTGCTCCGCCTCGTCCATTATAAATACCCGTTGCACATACAATTTTAGACCAAGAGGTGCCTCACGCTGCCATAGATCGAATGGCGCTTTAGAGGGAATATAAACCAGACTGGTATAGTCTAGTTTTCCCTCGACCTTGTTATGTGACCAAGTTAACGGATCTTGGAAATCATGGGCAATATGCTTATAGAACTCCCTATACTCCTCATCTTTGATATCACTTCTTGATCGCGTCCACATTGCCTGCGCACTGTTTACGACCTCGTCTTCCGGTTCCTTAGCTTCAGTTTCTTGATTATCTGGATCTCCCACAGCTTCTTTTTGCATTGTTACAGGCACAGGGACATGGTCCGCGTATTTCTTGACGATATTACGGAGCCTCCAACCATCTAGAAACTCTTGTTCTTCAGGTTTGATATGAAGAATTACAGAAGTGCCCACGCTTGATCGTTCAATCGTCTCTACCTCAAATTCTGCACCACCAGCCGATGACCATCGCACACTATCGTGAGATTCGGCATTGATGGAACGACTTTCAACCACCACCTTATTTGATACAATGAAGGACGAATAAAACCCAACCCCAAACTGGCCGATTAACTGCGTATCTTTCTGTTGATCGCCAGTAAGAGATTCTAAGAATTGCGCCGTTCCCGACTTAGCAATAGTACCCAAATGGGTAATTGCGTCCTCACGCGTCATGCCAACACCCGTATCAGTAAGAGTAATCGTTTTATCTTCTTTATTCACATCGATCCGAATTCCTAGGTCTTCCTCTATAAGTTCGGGTCTTGATAGGCCTTCAAAACGTAATTTATCTATCGCATCTGATGCATTCGAGATTAGCTCTCTCAGAAATATCTCCTTATTTGAATAAAGAGAATGTATCATCATATGCAGTAGCTGTTTTGCTTCTGATTGAAAACCCAGAGTTTCCTTGTCACTGTTGCTCATTTTTTTATACTTTTTCCTAAACTCGCGATTTAACTTTGCATTATTGGGTCTAATTGGAAAATTTCAACTCTACCAACCAGTCGCCTCCTGTAATGCATATCCTATTTTTGCAAGACTTTTAACAGTTTGCACACCCGCATCCTTAAGAAAGGCAAACTTATCTTCGGCCGTTCCTTTCCCTCCAGCAATAATTGCTCCGGCATGCCCCATGCGTTTACCTGGGGGAGCTGTAACACCGGCAATATAGGCGACCACTGGCTTAGTAACATATTTTTTTATGTACTCGGCAGCCTCTTCTTCTGCTGTGCCGCCTATCTCTCCAACCATAACAATAGCTTCGGTTAAAGGATCTTTCTCAAACAGTGCAAGAATATCTATGAAATTACTTCCAGGAATTGGATCTCCGCCAATACCGACACATGTACTCTGACCAAAGCCAAGATCGGTAGTTTGCTTCACTGCTTCATAAGTGAGCGTCCCTGACCGTGACACAATACCCACTTTCCCCGGCAGGTGGATATCCCCCGGCATAATACCAATCTTGCACTCACCTGGAGTTATTACGCCGGGGCAGTTAGGTCCAATAAGACGTATCCCTCTCGAATCCAAGCTTGCCTTCACACTTAACATATCGAGCGTTGGCACCCCTTCAGTAATACATACAATTAACTTAATCCCCGCCGCCGCCGCTTCAAATATGCCATCTTTAGCAAACTGTGCTGGGACATAGATAACTGAAGCATCTGCACCCGTTGCATCAACGGCTTCTCCAACAGTATCAAATACGGGCAGATCCAAATGCACTTGCCCACCCTTCCCAGGAGTAATGCCTCCCACAAGCTGAGTACCATAAGAAATCGCCTGCTCTGAATGCATTGTTCCCTGGGAACCAGTAAATCCCTGACAAATAACTTTTGTATTTTTATTAATGAGTATGCTCATCTTATCCTTCCGCCACCCTTACTACTTGTTCTACCGCATCAGTCAAACTCATCGCTGCAATTATGTCCACATCACTATCAGCTAAGGTGGCAACGCCAAGTTCTGCGTTATTTCCCTCAAATCTCACTACCACTGGAACGTTAACTCCGACATCTTTCACCGCCCCAATGATGCCATCAGCAATAATATTACATTGTACGATCCCACCAAAAATGTTGATGAGAATCGCACTAACATCACTATCCGATAGAATTATTTTAAATGCCTCGCTAACCGCTTGTTTGGTGGCACCGCCGCCTACATCCAAAAAATTAGCAGGACTCCCACCATGCAGCTTAACCAGGTCCATAGTTCCCATGGCGAGCCCCGCCCCATTAACCATACACCCTATATTGCCTTCCAACGCCACATAGTTTAAACCAAATTTAGATGCCTCACTTTCGCGTTTATCCTCCTGACTAACATCACGCATTTCTGATAAAAACTTCTGACGGTAGAGGGCATTACTATCAACCGATACCTTTGCATCCAAACAATGAATATCGCCCGCTGATGTTATGACTAAAGGATTAATTTCTAATAATGCAAGGTCGCGTTCTTCAAACAATCGAGAGAGAGACATGAATATACTTCCAAACTGATTAATCTGCTTACCACTAAGACC
The DNA here is from genome assembly GCA_002690865.1 of Gammaproteobacteria bacterium. Lineage (GTDB taxonomy): Bacteria > Pseudomonadota > Gammaproteobacteria > Pseudomonadales > Azotimanducaceae > UBA7455. The sequence continues at coordinate 30,724 of NZGG01000041.1, forward strand.
GAGCCTAAATCCCAGTTCTCTCCCTTGGTATGGCATAGGACCTATAGCTGGATCAATAACTGCTTGCAGGATCTTTTCCGGCGTCTCTTCAGCAACTTTTTCAATCTCTACGCCCCCTTCTGTTGATGCCATAAAAATTAGTCGTCTACTTGAACGATCAATAACCGCTCCCAAATAAAGTTCTCTCGCAATATCTGTAAACTCTTCGACATAAATCTTACTAACAGGCTGTCCTCTTTCATCTGTTTGAGCCGTAACTAAATTTGTCCCTATATAAGTTTCAGCAAACTGTCTTATCTCATCGGCCGAATTTACCAGCCTCACACCTCCGGCTTTACCTCGACCACCCGCATGGACTTGCGCTTTTATTACCCAACGCACGCCCCCCAACTCTTTTGCCGCGGCAACGGCCTCATCGGCAGTGTCAACTGCAATACCCTTTGAGACAGGCAAGCCATACTCATTGAAAAGTTTTTTTGCCTGGTACTCATGAAGATTCATAAAATTCCTTATCGATAATCAAACATTTATTTTTTAGGGCGACGATTCGCTACATGAATTGCGCGACCCGATACTGCCAATGCCGCCTCATGCAGACCCTCAGAAATAGTAGGATGAGCAAACATAGTTAAACCAAGATCCTCTGCACTAGTTCCAAATTCCATTCCTATTACAGCTTCTGCTATAAGCTCAGATGCATGATCACATATCATATGAACACCTAGAACTCTATCAGTTAAAGTATCAGCAATAACCTTAACTAGACCATTAGTGTCATTATTCGCCATAGCTCTCCCGCTAGCCGCCATAGGAAAGTTACCAACTTTATAACTTTCCCCACTCGCTTTTAGCTCCTGCTCGGTTTTACCTACCCAAGCTATTTCAGGATGCGTATAAACGACTGAAGGGATAGTTTCGTAATTAACCTGTGGTTTATTACCAGCAATACGCTCAGCAACCATAATTCCCTCCTCCATTCCTTTATGGGCAAGCATAGGTCCTCTAACCACATCACCGACCGCGTAGATACCAGGAGCATCTGTACTACAATAATCATCCACAAAAACGAAACCTCTCTCATCAAGATTGACTCCGCTATCCACCACTAATAATTCCTCCGTATAAGGACGTCTCCCGACTGCTACTATTAACTTATCGAAACTTTCTGTCTCCTCTTTGTCCGCACACAGATAATTCACCCGGACTTTCCCTTTCTTTATCGAGCTGCCAGTAACAAGACTTCCTAGCCGAATGTCTATACCTTGTTTCTTAAACTGTCGAGCAGCTTCTCGAGATATATTGGTATCTGCGGTTGGTAAAAATTCTTCTAATGCTTCAAGCAAAACAACCTCAGATCCCAAGCGACTCCAGACACTGCCTAACTCCAAACCAATAATACCAGCACCAATGATGCCTAAACGCTTCGGCACCGCGCAGAAATCTAGAGCACCTGCCGAATCAACAATCATATTATCCACTAGAGGGCATGGCGGGATATCCACCGGCACAGAACCTGTAGCAATAATTATGTGATCCGCTTCGAACAAACTAACTTCGCCGTCATGAGAAGAAAATTCAACACTTCTGCCAGCATGCAGAACAGCTTTTCCCTGCAAGATAGTTACTCCATTAGTTGCTAAGAGTCCGGCCACGCCTTTCGTTAAATTCTCTACAACTTTTTCCTTCCGTTTAATCATTGCAGGCACATCGATAGATAAATCTGATACCTTGATACCAATTTCTGCAAAGTTTTCCTTCGCCTCAAAGAATTTCTGAGAGGCTGATAATAATGCCTTGGATGGGATACATCCTACATTAAGGCATGTCCCACCAAAGGCTGGCTCTCCCAGGGGATTAATCCACTTATCTATACAAGCTGTCTTTAATCCTAACTGTGCCGACCTGATCGCGGCATGATATCCAGCCGGACCTCCACCAATCACAATTACATCAAACTTAGTCGCCATCAATTCTTCTCTTTATATATCAAGGAGAATCCTCGCTGGTTCTTCGAGGAAATCTTTTATTGTTACCAAGAAACGAACAGCCTCAGAACCATCTATTAATCGGTGATCATATGAAAGGGCGAGGTACATCATCGGACGAATTTCAACTTGGCCATTAACTACCACTGGTCTCTCCTGAATCTTATGCATACCCAGTATTCCAGTCTGCGGTGGATTCAGGATTGGGGTAGACATCAATGATCCGAATACGCCACCATTTGATATAGTGAAAGTTCCTCCAGTCATCTCGTCGATTGATAGCTTACCTTCTTGCGCTTTCGTGCCAAAATCTCGCACCTGATCCTCAATTTCAGCAAGAGTTAGACTATCCGCTTCACGTATAACAGGGACTACTAAACCGCGAGGAGAGCTAACTGCCACACCAATATCCTGGTATCCATGATAGACAATATCGTTATCATCAATCGAGGCATTTACTGAAGGGAAACGCTTTAAGGCCTCCACACTCGCTCTAACAAAGAAAGACATAAAACCAAGTCGAGTACCATTATGCGCCTTTTCAAAAGCCTCACGGTATTGGGTTCGTAAATCCATAATAGACCGCATATCCACCTCATTAAAAGTGGTAAGCATAGCTGCATTATGTTGCGCCTCCACCAACCTTTGAGCAATGCTCGCACGAAGTCGAGTCATCGGCACTCGCCTCTCTACTCGCTCCTCCGGTACTAAATCCGTTATCGGTAACACCATCGGCCGAGAAAAAGAAGGAGGAATATCGACTAGCCCATCCTCCTGCTCAATAGCTGCGACCAGCCTTAGAATATCCTCTTTTGTTATCCTGCCCCCCTTACCAGTACCGTTAATATCATCAACCTTAATCTTGTTCTCCTCGGCTAATTTCCTTGCGGCAGGGCTAATTAAAATTTCCTTAGAAACAGCAGGTCCCTCGATTGTTGGTTCTGGGCTGCCTTCAGAAGATTGGGAAGCCTGCACAATATCACTAGGTTCAAATTCGCCGAGAGTCTCCTCTGCCAAAACAGTCTCACCCACCTGTTTTATGATTTTTTTCATAGTGCCATTTTCTGGAGAAACTACCTCAAGAACCACCTTATCTGTTTCAATATCGACCAATACTTGGTCACGTTTTACCGTCTCCCCAACCTCAACGTGCCAGGCTGCAACCTCCCCATCAGCAATGGATTCAGGGAAAACGGGCGTCTTTATTTCAATCATCTTTCAATCCTAAACTTAGGCTAATCTAAATCTTCTACGTAAAGAGCATTATGAACCAACTGCTCTTGTTGCCTCACATGCAGGGACATATACCCCGCAGCGGCAGCGGCAGATCCCTCCCTACCGGCATAGTGCAAAAATAACGAGGGATATTTAGCATGGATTACTCGCCGAATATGATGTTGGCTGCTATACCAAGCCCCCTGATTCATCGGTTCTTCTTGACACCAGACGACCGTATTAATATTTTTATATTCAGCTAAAAGCTTTGCCAAATCGGCTTCGGGAAAAGGATATAACTGTTCAATACGCACAATCGCTACATTGTCTAACTGATCCTCACGCCGCTTCACCAGCAAATCGTAATATACCTTCCCACTACACAATACTATTCGGGTAATCTTATGGGGGTCATGAGCATCTGGTTCTGGCTCCACTGTCCGAAATGAACCATTGCACAGATCCTCAAGTGTTGACGTTGCTTCCTTATGACGCAACAGACTTTTTGGTGTCATAATAACAAGTGGTTTTCTAACTGGCCTTATAGCCTGTCGACGCAGTAAATGGAAAATCTGAGCTGGTGTCGTTGGCACACATACTTGAATATTATGCTCAGCAGACAGCTGCAGATAACGCTCTAGCCTAGCGGAGGAATGTTCTGGACCTTGACCCTCGTACCCATGAGGCAACATCAATGTCAAACCACATAATCTCGCCCATTTATGCTCGCCACTTGCTATGAATTGGTCAATAACTACTTGCGCTCCATTTGCGAAATCACCAAATTGAGCTTCCCATATTACAAGTGTTCGTGGACTCGTTTGCGCATACCCATATTCGAACGCTAGCACGGCTTCCTCAGATAGGAAAGAATCGTAAATCATAAATGCTGGTTGACCTGAATCTATATGCTGCAAAGGCACATAAGTATCACCACTCCTCTGATCGTGATAGACAGCATGTCTATGGGAGAAAGTACCTCTTCCCACATCTTGACCTGTCAACCTAATAGGGAAACCTTCCGAAATAAGACTCGCGTAAGCCATCACCTCGGCGAAACCCCAATTCACCGACAAGGCACCGGCACCCATCTTTCGTCTATCTTCAGCAATCTTTGCAACTTGTCTGTGTAACAAAAACCCTTCGGGAACCTCATTCATACTATTTGACAATTCTTTTATACGCTTAGCTGGAATTGTTGTGTCCGCTGGAGTATTCCATGGATGACCAAGGTACGGATTCCAATTAACGTATAGTGATGCGTCAGGTTCCTTTAAACAATCCCATGCAACTGCATTCCCAGCATCAAGTGAGTCGCGGTATGATTCTACGCGCCGATGGTATACAGTTTCATCGATAGTGCCATCCGTGATTAACCTCTCTGAGTAAACTTCCGTCACTGTAGGATGGTTAGAAATAGTTTCATACATAATTGGTTGCGTGATCGAAGGCTCATCCCCCTCGTTATGCCCACGACGACGGTAACAGACCATATCAATGACCACATCTTTCTTAAACTCCATGCGGTAATCTAGTGCCAATTGAGACACAAACAAAACAGCCTCAGGATCATCTCCATTAACATGAAAAACAGGGGCCTGAACCATTTTAGATATTTCACTGCAGTAACGCGTAGACCTGGCATCTTCCTGATTACTGACGGTATATCCAATTTGGTTATTGATAATGATGTGAATAGTTCCACCAGTATAAAATCCTCTTGTCTGCGACATCTGAAAGGTTTCCATTACGACACCTTGACCGGCAAAAGAAGCATCGCCATGCACATTAATCGCTAGAACTTTATTTCCCGAGTTATCCTCTCTACGATCCATGCGCGCACGAACTGAGCCCACTATTACTGGCGCAGCAATCTCCAGATGCGATGGATTGAAGCCAAGAGCCAAATGCATCTCGCCACCGGGAGTCATGAGATTAGAAGAAAAGCCTTGGTGATATTTAACATCACCAGAGCCAAAGCCAGGCTCATATCGACCCTCAAACTCATCGAATAAATCAGCTGGGTCCTTACCCATTAGGTTTACTAAAACATTGATTCGCCCGCGATGAGCCATTCCCATTACAGTCTCTTTAATACCCGCAGAACCTGCCCGATGAATTAATTCTGCTAAACACAAAATGAAACTCTCACCTCCTTCGAGGCCAAACCGTTTTGTTCCGGGATATTTAGTTCCAAGATATTTTTCAAGCCCTTCCGCTGCTATTAAGCGATCCAGAATCCGGCTTTTCACTCCATCACCATAGGAAAACTGAGAACGCGTGCTTTCCATTCGATGCTGAATCCAATTACTTTCCGCTTCATCACTAATATGCATATATTCTGCCCCGATAGAGGTACAATAAGTAGCCTCAAGAGCATCAACAATATCTCGTAGAGCAGCGTCTTTCCCATCAAAGAACAGATTCCCGGCTTGAAATTGAGTATCAAGATCAGCGTTAGAAAGATGATGGTGATTTAACTGAAGTTTTGGAACTTCTGGGGTTTCGACTAATCTCAAAGGATCGAGGCTTGCCTTCAAGTGACCTCGACGCCGATACCCATTAATCAACTCGCTTACTGCAAACTGTTTCCTTTCGTAATCTGCGCTAATACTGCTGGCAGAAACAGGGGCCACACGTGCTTGGTTTTTTGCAAGAAGCAGAAAGTGGTTCTGGACAGTCTTATGGGAGATATCTGCTGCAAGAGACCCCTCAACCAAAGGGAGCGTATCAAAATAACTTCTCCACTGATCAGGTATGTTGGATGGATCCTCCAGATAACTTTCGTAAAGTTCTTCAACATAGGATGCGTTTCCACCAGAAATATGCCCGGAACGCCATAGACGCGCCATAATCCCGTCTTCCATAACCTATGACCTGGATAATTCAAAATAGTAATTGTACTGACAAAAGGCCGTCACGGCACCTATTTTCATGAGGTGCCCTCAGTATTTTGGATGGTTGCTAACTCGTCGTTAGGCAATCCTGTTAAGCAGCATATTCCTAATGTGGCCTATCGCGCGAGTTGGGTTTAAGCCCTTTGGACATACACTCACGCAGTTCATAATTCCGCGGCAGCGAAACACACTAAATGGATCTTTAAGTTCAGAGAGACGTTCCTCTTTCGCCGTATCCCGACTATCGGCGAGAAAACGATAAGCCTGCAACAAGCCAGCAGGCCCTACAAATTTGTCGGGATTCCACCAAAAAGACGGGCATGCAGTTGAACAGCATCCACAAAGGATGCATTCATAGAGGCCGTCGAGCTTCTCACGATCTTCTGGACTTTGAAGCCGCTCTTGCTTCGGTGGTTCGTCATTATTTATCAGGTAGGGCTTTACTTTCTCGTACTGCTTGAAAAAATCACCCATATCAACGATTAAATCTCGGATAACGGGAAGCCCGGGGAGAGGCCTAATCTTTAATTTGTCGCCCTTTACAACTGTCGAGAGCGGGGTCGTACACGCCAGCCCATTCCTACCGTTCATATTGACGCCATCCGAACCACAAACACCTTCCCTACATGATCTTCTGTAACTCAGCGAATCATCTGATTCTTTAAGCATCGCGAGCACATCTAGAACCATTAGATCCCGGTTCTGGGGAATGTCCAAAGCAAAATCCTGCATATAGGGCTCGGAGTCTACCTCTGGATTAAAACGATATACACTGACTAACATAATCTTCCTAGTACGTCCTTGCCATTGGTTCAAAAAATTCCATCGTTTTGGGTTTGAAATTAACATCTCGTTTTCGAAGCTGCTTGGTTAAAGGATCGTAGATTGAATGTGCCAACCAATTTTCATCGTCTCTTTCCTGATAATCATCACGAGCGTGCGCACCACGGGATTCCTTCCTGCCTTCGGCAGAAATAGCCGTAGCCTCAGCGATCTCTAACAAATTTTGCAACTCGAGTGCTTCGAAACGAGCTGTGTTAAAAACCTTACTTTTATCTGAAAGACCAGCCTCATTGATTCTGCCCCTCAACTCCGACAGTTTCATCATTCCTTCCTGCATATTTTTTTCTTTTCGGAAAACACCAAAATTTAGTTGCATACAATTCTGTAATTCTTTTTTCAAGAGCGGGACCGAATCGCTTGTGTGTGGGGCCTCATCCCACCGTGTAAGCCTCGACATCGCCAGCTCTAGATCCTCATTCGATGGCTCACTAATACTAATTCCTGAGGAAAGGACATCGGTTATATAGAGACCGGCTGCACGACCAAATACCACTAGATCGAGCAACGAATTGCCGCCGAGACGGTTAGCGCCATGGACAGAAACACAAGCTGCTTCACCCACCGCATACAGCCCGCCCACTATCCTCTCGCTTCCAGCTTCGTCAACCATAATAGCTTGCCCGTGGATGTTCGTTGTGAGCCCTCCCATCATGTAATGGCAAGTGGGAACAACAGGAATTGGCTCCTTCACGGGATCCACATGAGCAAATGTTTTCGATAATTCCTGAATACCAGGTAACCGGGAGTCAAGGATGTCTTTACCCAGATGGTCAAGTTTCAGCAACACGTGATCTTTGTCTTTTCCTGCACCTCTTCCCTCCATAATCTCAAGAACCATACTTCGAGCAACAACGTCACGCCCCGCCAAATCCTTGGCGTTCGGCGCATATCTTTCCATAAATCTTTCCCCATCGCTGTTTATAAGGAAGCCTCCTTCACCGCGACAGCCTTCAGTCACCAGGGTGCCTGCTCCAGCAATACCTGTTGGATGGAATTGCCACATTTCCATATCCTGCATCTGAAATCCGGCCCTAAGGGCCATTCCGGTTCCATCCCCAGTATTACTAAGCGCGTTTGTCGTAGAGGCGTAAATACGACCGGCCCCTCCGGTGGCAATAACAGTTGCTTTCGATTTTATGTAGTGAACTTCGCCTGTTTCCATACAAATAGCTATGACGCCGGCCACATCTCCAGCTGCATTTTTCACCAAATCAACGGCAAACCATTCACTAAAAAATACAGTTCCTGCCTTAAGATTACTCTGATATAAAGTATGAAGTAACGCATGGCCAGTGCGATCTGCGGCAGCACATGTCCGAGCAGCCTGACCTCCTTTACCAAAATTCTTCGATTGACCGCCGAAGGGACGCTGGTAAATCCGACCGTTCTCCTTTCTGGAAAACGGCAAACCCATGTGTTCGAGCTCGTAAACTGCTTCTGGACCAACACTACACATATATTCAATAGCGTCTTGATCCCCTATGTAGTCAGAACCCTTGACCGTATCGTACATGTGCCAACGCCAATCATCATCTGGGTCTTCGCTTGCAATAGCGCAGGTTATACCTCCTTGTGCCGAGACCGTATGAGACCGGGTGGGGAATACTTTTGATAGCACAGCTGTCTTGAAGCCAGATTGCCCAAGCTGGAGCCCCGCTCGCATCCCAGAACCGCCTCCGCCAATGATGATTGCATCGAAATTAAGTTCGGGAATTTTTGTCACGTTAGGGTCCACATAATATAAAAGCTCCAGAATGCGTAAAGAAACAGGAGCAAACCGCAAAATGCGTTGTAAGTAGCCCGCACCAAAAACGCTGAGTCACCAAACTGTCTTTTCGTAAGATAATCGGACCCTATCGTCCACATTCCCACCCAAGCATGCGCACACGTCGCTATAACAGTACTCACTGTATAAACCTGCATCCAAAAATTAGAGAAAAGTGCTTTCCATGCCTGATAGTCAACGGAATCGGCCGTTAGTATCCAAGCGAAGAGCCAAAGCACGTACGAGGAAATTACGACCGAGGAAATCCTTTGGATGACCCAATCTATGACTCCACTAACACCCATAAGTCTAAGTTTTCCGAGGATCATGGTAATAACCAGATCATAATGAAGCAAATGATAAGGGCTGATATAGCAAAAACTAATTTAGCTGCTAGAACACCACCTTCGAAAGTCTCACCGAAACCGAGATCCATAATGAGATGCTTCAAACCAGCGACAAAGTGAAAAACGAGCGGCGCCATTAAACCAACGAATATAAACAAACCCAATGGCGAACCAAGCGCCTCTCTAATGAGATTAAAGCTCTCCTCTGATTGCAAAGACTTTTGCAATGCGAATAACATGACGGATAAACCGAGAAATAATGCAACGCCAGCTATCCGATGCGAGATAGAAGAGATTGCAGTGATTGGGAAACGAAAAACTAGTAGATCCGGAATCCCGACATTGATAGGTCTTTTGTGAATTTTCAAAAAACTTCTAAAATACCGAAAAGTTACTTGGGAGGCGAATATTAGATTTTTTATTTAAAAAAAACAAACCCAAAAGGCAAACCAAGTTAATTTTAGGAGACCTTTACAAGTAACACTGCTTTTGCTTTCATGTAGCTTGTCGCTGGCACGCTTAAACCCGCGACCTAAGCCAAACATATGAAAGAGCGTGTCTGCGATGGAGCAAATTAAATGACTCAAAAAGTTCAAATTATCATCGATGGTAAAACGATAGACTTGCCCGTTCTTAAGGCCAGTTTGGGACGTAATGTTATCGATGTCAGAGAGCTCATTAGAGAAGGTATGTTTACTTACGACCCAGGCTTTCTGTCAACGGCAAGTTGCGATTCCTCTGTAACTTACATCGACGGTGAAGCGGGTATTCTTTTGTACCGCGGCTACCCAATAGAACAACTTGCAGCTGATTCGAGCCACCTAGAGGTTTGCTACCTTTTGCTGAATGGAGAGCTTCCATCAGCATCAGAGTTCGCAAAATTTAAACAAGAAATCAATAATCGCATGCCCATCGAAGAAGATTTCCAACATATTTTTGATGGTTTTAACAAACAGTCCCATCCAATGTCGATGACCTGTGCAGCAGTGGCGGCACTAGCATCCTGTTATCACGAAGGTTTTGATATCTATGATAAGGATCACAGGAGAGAAGCTGCTCTTAACCTCATCGCGAAGATACCAACAATAGCAGCCATGACCTACAAGAAGTCAATTGGTGAGGACTTTATTCAACCGGAGGAAGGGCTCAGCTATGCTGAGAATTTCCTAAATATGTGCTTTGGCACGAAAGGAAAAATGGCTAACGTGAGTCCTACCCTCGCTGAGGCAATGGACAAAATTTTTATTTTACATGCAGACCATGAGCAAAATGCTTCCACCTCAACGGTGCGACTTGCTGGCTCTACCGAGACAAATCCTTATGCTGCAATTGCGGCGGGAATTGCAGCACTTTGGGGACCTTCTCACGGCGGCGCAAATGAAGCTGTTTTAGATATGCTTACCGAAATAGGCCATGAATCACGTATCGAAGAATACGTTGCAAAGGCAAAAAATCCAAATGACCCGTTTAGGCTTATGGGTTTTGGCCATCGCGTCTACAAAAACTTTGACCCTCGAGCGACAGTTATGCAGGAAAGCTGTCATGCAGTGCTCAATGAGCTTGGTCTGGCTGATCCGCTGCTAAAGGTAGCACAAGAGTTGGAGACAATCGCGAGAGAGCAGGACTACTTTATTGAACGCAAACTCTATCCTAATGTGGATTTTTACTCCGGTATTACCTTCAAAGCTGTTGGCATACCTGTGAAAATGTTTACCGTTCTGTTTACACTCGGCCGGATGCCTGGCTGGATTACCCACTGGGATGAAATGCTCACCAACGGTTTTAAAATTGGTAGACCCCGACAACTTTATCTCGGCCCAACTGCACGAGATTACATAACAATAAATAAACGTTAAGGCTCACAATGAATATTTCCGCACAGATTGAAACAGATAAAGGTCCAATCAATATTTCGTTTTTTCCAAATGAAGCACCAGTTACAGTTGCAAACTTTATTAACTTGGCCATTAAACATTTTTATGATGGATTAAATTTCCATAGGGTTATTGGGGATTTCATGATTCAGGGAGGATGCCCCCTAGGTACTGGCACTGGTGGCCCAGGTTATAAATTCGAGGATGAGTTCCTTCAATCTCTTCGACATGATCAACCCGGCAAGCTTTCGATGGCCAACTCGGGTCCAAATACAAATGGTAGTCAGTTCTTCATTACCCATGTACCAACGCCCCATCTTGATGATGCACATACTATCTTTGGCGAAATAATTAGTGAGCAAGACCAAACTATAGTGAATAGTATAAGCCAAGGAGACAAGATCTTGAGCATAACAGTAAGCGGTGATTCAGAAGAATTATTTGAAGCCCAAGCATCTCGGCTTGCAGAATGGAATGAAGTACTGGATGACAATGCTTAAAATAAAAGATACGAATGAACAATACAAAAAACAAGTTAAAATAGTGAGTTGAGCACTCCCTATTTTTTTGATTTAGGAGTAAAAAATCCTAGTAACCTTTAAACTTAGCGACACGCTTCTCTTTAAACGCAAGGCGCCCCTCCTTATAATCCTCGCTATCGAAACATTGGTCTACCATCAACTGAATTTTATTTAGATCTCTCTCTGAGTCATCCTTATTTATCTCATTTATAGCCGCCTTAGCTGCTTTCACGGTCAATGGAGCGTTGTTTCCGATTAATTTAGCGTATTCTTTCACCTTATTCTCCAGCGCATCTTTATCGACAATGAAATTAATAAGACCCATCTTTAATGACTCATCAGAATCTATAAATCTTGCAGTAAACATAATGTCCTTTGCTCTGGCAGAACCCACTAACCTACAAAGCGTTTTGAGTCCGCTGAATTCATAACCCAAACCAAGTTTCGCTGCAGGAATACCAAATTTCGATTCAGGGGTAGAAAACCGAATATCAGCTCCCATGGCAATAGCAAGGCCACCTCCAATACAGTAGCCTTGAATCATCGCAATTAATGGTTTTTCCAGTTTTTCAATCCACTCATGAGCATTTCCTGACGCCTTAGCGTACTCTCGCTTTTGTGCAGCACTGCCCCTCTTAGAGTCGAACTCGGAAATATCTGCGCCAGAGACAAACGCCTTGCCGCCCTCGCCCTTCATAACTATTACTCGGACTCTTTGGTCCTTGTGGAAACACTCCAGTATCAGTCCCAAAGCCTGCCACATATCAAGAGAAACGGCGTTATGACGAGCGGGATTATTAAATACGACCCAACCAATTCCATCATCCACATAAGCACGCATTTTCTCGGTACTTAATTCCATGTATCACCCGCGTTCATATTGCATGCTCGTCCCTCAAAGAATTTATTTCCTTCTGTTTAAATCCCATTTCTAAGAGGATTTCTTCTGTATGCTCACCCAGTTCAGGACCTGGCCGATCGAACTCATCTAGGTCCTGAAAAGCGGTTAAATTTATTGGAGATCTGACAAGATTCAAAGTTCCTAAAGTTTTATGAGAGACAGATTTTTGCATTTTCAAATGCCTAGCCTGAATATCCTCAAATGCCTCCCCAATATTGTAAATAGGACCGCAAGGACATCCCACCGCATTCAGTTTCTCGACAAGCTCAGAAGTTGAAAAATTTCGCGTCACGTTATTAACTAATTCCCACAATTGATCACGGTTGAGAAACCTATTCTCGAAGGTGCTGAACCGCTCATCTTCCAGAAGCTCAGGCAAATTCATTACTTGGCAAAAAGACTTGAACATTTTTGGAGAACTTGCTGCAAGGTTTACCTGACCATCAGTCACTTCAAACACACCCATAGGCGCATTAGTTGGGTGATTATTACCCTCCTGAGCGGGAATTTCCCCATTCATAGTATAACGGGCCCCCTGGAAATCAATCTTACACAACATAGATTCAAGCAACGAGGTATGAACCCATTGTCCTTCACCCGTTTGCTCACGATGTATTAAAGCTAGTAAAATTCCCTGTCCGAGGAACATACCTGCAGAAGTATCGCTTATCGCGATTCCAGCTCGCATCGGGCCCTTCCCCGGCTCCCCAGTTATACTCATAAGTCCACTAGTCCCCTGTACCACTTGATCTACTCCGGGACGATTGCTATAAGGTCCAGTCTGCCCAAAACCCGAGATACTTGCATAGATAACGGCCTGATTAACACGTTTGACTGAATCATAATCAATGCCAAGTCGATGTTTAACTTCGGCACGAAAATTCTCAACAATGACGTCAGCTTGACTAGCAAGACTCATGAACAAAGCCTTCCCTTTCTGAGTTTTGAGGTTGATAGTAATACTTCTTTTATTACGATGAAGATTTTGGGAGTCAGGAGTCTTCCTATCTTTGGTCAAACCAGAGGATGACGTACCTGTATTTATAGGCGGCTCAACCCTAATTACATTGGCGCCCCAATCTGAAAGAAGTCTCACGGCTGTGGGGCCAGCTCGAGCCAGTGTCAAATCAAGCACAGTATATCTTGATAAAGGTAACAGTCGTTTCATTATTTCTCTAAAATCGATCTTAGCTCTACAGCAATCTCACTAAGTTTCAGGTGAAGAGCTTTCGTATTATTTGGTCCTATACGAATCATTTGCTTATGTAAGGCGCTTAACGATTCTAGACTAGGATCCAAGAATTCGTACATCACAACTGGACGCGTCAATAAAATAGGATCCTTAACGACTGGCGCCTCTAGTAGTTGACCTATCGCTCGAAACACTACGGAATTGAAGTTTTGCTCCGGATAACCTAGCTCCTCAAATGCTTCCTGGAACAGCGGCTGCAACAACTCGTAGAATTCAGCTGCCCTTCTCGCATCTATCGAAGTTACCACCTCAGTAAAATTATCGTATCTTTCATAGGACAGAGGATCTAATAGAAACGTTTTTTCCGATATTGTCGTTACAATGAAAGGGTCGCTTGGTGCTATCACTAAGATCGCTTCTCGAGCCACTTTCCCCTTCGCAATATTATCTACAAATACCACAAACTTGCGTATCAGTTCAGCCGGTGAGAGCCAGAAATTAATTCCTTCATTTCTTGTCAGACTTACAACCCCGTCTCTAATCAATTGGTCACTATCATCTAGAAGAGGCAGCACAAACAAGAATGGTTCAGTTTCATTCTTGGTCATAATAACCTTTTCCACTGACGCTTTAGGGCGGTTTTGGAAATTTACCTCAACTGGAAATATCTCAGACTCAGGGCCATCTTCCACTACTTGTTCCGGTTGGGGATCAACCGCACTTACTGGCTGAGATATAATGACAGTTTCATCGGTTGGCTGGATGATAGAATATCCAAAAAACAGCACAACCATTAACCCAGCGACGATAGCAGTGTAGATGATTGGCTTATATTCGGACATAGTGCCTTCCCGTTTTATTGTCTCGCATTAGCTTAATTTATTTTTCATCATGACCCTAGTCTTTCTGCTTCAGCTCTTATCAAAAGTTGGTCCCCCACTATTTGAGAACTTTTACAGCTATGAGACTATGCATTCTCATCAGCAATAGCCTAGTACTACTAATTAAAAAATAGGTATTTCAAACTGCCTCGAATCAGAAAGCTACCCACGAAGATCAGCGACCATACTCGCCCTAGCCGCAGAACCAACAAAATTAAATGAGCCATCAGTACGATCGATAAAGTCCCCGTAGCGCCTCTTAATTTCAGGAACGATGTTTACTGGCTCCGCCATTATGCCGAAAGTATTTAGCATCTCATCCGAGATCAAATCTGACATCTCGTTCCACAAGCCGCGCTTAGACATCACATTTAATTCTACTTGCAGATCACCCCAACCATGAATCTGAAGCACATCCTTATAAGCAGGTGTCGATCCGTAAAACGATATTCTATTTTTCACAGCTTCCTTATTCTGTTCGAAACTCTCTTCAGTCTCTCCAGAGATAATAAAGGGAGAATAAATGATCTCGAAATTCTTCCTGTTTCTTTCAGACTTTGCTAAGCCTTTTTTTATAGCAGGCAAAGTCACTTCACGAATGAATTTCTCATTAGTGAATGAATGCAAAATAATCCCGTCGGCCACTTCCCCCGCAACCTGCGTCATGACGGGACCGACTGCAGCAAGCACAATTTTTGGCATTCCATAATGTATGTCTTCAGGAGTAAATGCAGGAGTCATTAGAGTATGAGAATAGTATTCGCCTTCAAAACGCATTACTTCTCCTTCATACCAATTTGCCCATATTGCTCGGATAGCCTGAATAAGCTCACGCATTTGTCGAGCAGGCTTGTCAGAAAACGGCATACTAAAACGCTTTGTGATATGAGCTCTAATCTGAGAACCAAGCCCTAGAGTGAATCGTCCTCTCGAGAAAGCATTCAAATCATGGGCCATGCTAGCTAAGTTAGCTGGGCTGCGTGCAAATGCCACTGCAATACTAGTATAAAGATCTATCTTCTCGGAGTGTTCCGCCGCCAGAAGCAAGGGGAAGAAAGGATCATGGCTCAATTCCGATGCGCCGGCACCATCATAGCCCTGTTGCTCTAAACTTCTGATAATCTCAGGTATCTCTTCCAAACTTGCAGACAAATTACCATCTACTTTCATGAGTCACTCCAAATCAATTTATCTCATCGGTGCAGCTCACGAACAAACTCCACATGTTGCATCAAGGAGTAATGATAAGCTTCTGTTAATGCGTTCCAACTCGCCTCAATAATATCTGTATTAACTCCTACCGTACCAAACTTCTCACCCTCAAAACTATGCTCAACTAGCACCCGCACCTTAGCTGCTGTCTCTTCAGAAGAATTGATTACTTTTACACTATAGTCAGTTAGGTGTAAGTCGCTAATAACCGGATACTCATTTCGAAGAGCTTTTTGGAGAGCCTTGTTAAGAGCATCAATTGGACCATGACCCTCTGCAGCACACAAAGATGTATTTTCTCCAACACGGACTTTAACCGCAGCTTCTATCAGACCTTCTCTAAATTCCTTAGCTGTTGAATAGTCTTCATTATTTAGGGCATAGATGCGGTAATAAATCGGCTTAAAGACAGGTTTATATTTTCCTACATACCTTCGAACGATTAGATCGAAGCTACCGTCCGCATTTTCAAACGAGTAACCACTATGCTCCTTATCTTGGATCTCCCCTAAAATTGAACTAACAGTCGTCTTACCCTCTAGCTCGGGATATCTATTTGCCAACTTAGCACGAAGATTAGATCCTCCGGATAACTCGCTAATTAATACTTTTCTAGAATTACCGATAACGTCTGGACTTACATGCTCGTAGGTTTCTGGGTTCTTTTGTACTGCACTAACATGCACGCCACCCTTATGTGCAAAAGCAGAGGGACCAACGAAGGGTTGGCCAAGAGGTCCCTTTGAACCCAAATACTCCCAGACCTTTCTCGATAAATTAGTTAGTCCTTTGATCTGTCCTTTAGGCAAACATCGGTAACCAAGCTTTAATTCCAAGTTTGCGAGCACAGTAGTCAAATCGACATTGCCGCAACGTTCACCTATACCGTTTATAGAACCCTGAACCTGAATAGCACCTTCCTCGATCGCCCGAAGAGTATTGGCAACTGCAAGTCCACCATCGTTATGGACATGAATACCAAGATTGATACCTTGGACAGATTTTACCAAATCTTTAATGGCCACCGCGATTTCATGGGGTAATGCTCCTCCATTAGTATCACATAGAATAATGCGCTCTGCTCCGCCATTGACCGCCGCTTGAACTGTGGCAATTGCATACCCAGGATCACTGTTATATCCATCAAAAAAATGTTCCGCGTCATAAAATACGGGCTTTAATGTTTTTTTTGCCAAGTACTCTATCGAACCTTGAATCATTTCTAGGTTACGATCAGGCGTTGCGCCTATGGTCCCTACATGAAGATCCCACGATTTTCCAAATATACAGGTTAGATCTGCCTCTGCCTCAATCAGCTTGGCCAGCAAAAAATCATCCTCTGGCTCTGAGTCAACGCGATGAGTCGACCCAAAAGCACTAATTTTTAAGGATTTAAATTCAAGATCTTTGACTTCATTAAAAAAATCCACATCCTTAGGATTGGAACCCGGCCAGCCGCCTTCGACAAAATCAACACCGAGCTCATCAAGTGCAACAGTAATATCGAGCTTATCTTGTAAACTAAGATTTACACCTTCTCCCTGTGTACCATCACGTAATGTTGTATCGTATATTTCTATCTTCTTCATAGGTAACCAAGTTTCCCAGCTACCTCTTTAACTTCATTTTGGGAGGCAAGAAGCGTATCTAAGGGGTCGTATGTTGCATTTAGGAATGCCTCACGGACGCTATCTTTCATAGTTATAGGAAATACTTTATTCGCACAAATTAAGTGGAGTTTCACTATGTCAATCATAATATCAAGCGTTGGATCATGCATAATCAAATCGGATAACTCTGAGCGGTTGGAGTCATTCATTACCACACAAGGTATACCTAACGTGGTGCAGTTTCCGTGAAAAATCTCAGCGAATGATCCTGCAATGACTGCCTTCAACCCAAAACGCATAATGGCTTGAGGCGCATGTTCGCGGGAAGAACCACAACCAAAGTTATTATCAGAGATCAAAATCTCAGCGGTAGAATATTCAGGAGAATCTAGCACGTGCCCCTTAGAATTACCCTGTTCATCAAAGCGAACATCGTAGAAAAGGGCCGGGCCCAGTTCATCAAAAGTAACGCAGGTCAAGTAGCGAGCAGGGATAATTCGGTCTGTATCAATATCGTTACCTTCAACATACACAGCTCGCCCACTTAACTTATCTATAGTCATACCACTCATACTTCACCCCCCTCAAGATTAAATACTTCCCTTGCATCTGCTACATATCCTTCAACCGCCGCCGCCGCCACCATAATAGGACTCATCAAAATAGTCCTTCCCGTAGGTGAGCCCTGCCTCCCAATAAAATTACGGTTAGAACTCGATGCACAAACTTCATCCCCTACAAGTTTGTCAGGGTTCATAGCCAAACACATCGAACAACCCGGCAAACGCCATTCAAAGCCAGCTGCCTCAAAAACCTCGTGCAAACCAAGTTCTCTTGCCTCCCGATCAACCTTTTCAGATCCAGGCACCACAATTGCGCGAACATTCGAGGAAACTTTCTTTCCACCAATAACAGCTGCCACACTTTTAAAGTCACTGAGTCGCCCGTTGGTGCAGCTGCCTATAAAAGCCACATCGATCTTAGTACCCTTTATTGGCTGATTAGCAGTAAGCTGCATATAATTTAGCGCATCATTAATTAAGCTTTTCTCAAGACCTTCGACACCATCAGGATCTGGAACGCATTCTTCTATGGACAAAGCCTGCCCTGGTGTCACTCCCCATGTAACAGTAGGTTTAATATCGTTTGCGCTAATATCCACAATGTCATCATAATCTGCGTCAAAATCACTAGCATACGAACGCCAACGATCAACGGCAGCTAGATAATCAGCACCGACTGGAACCTTTTGTCGATCCTTTAAGTAATCAAATGTTGTCTCGTCAGGATTTACATAACCGCAACGTGCTCCGCCCTCAATGCTCATATTACACACTGTCATGCGTTCTTCCATCGACATTCGATCTATAACAGAGCCCGCGTATTCATAGGCAAAGCCAACTCCACCGTTGACACCAAGGGTACGGATAATATGCAGGGTTACATCCTTAGCAGTGACACCAACAGCTAAAGTTCCCTCTACATTAATGCGACGTACTTTTAATGGATCCATAACCAAGGTCTGGCTTGCCAAGACATCTCGCACCTGACTTGTACCGATACCAAGAGAGATGCAACCAAATGCTCCATGTGTTGAGGTATGTGAATCTCCACAGCATATTGTCATCCCGGGCTGAGTAAGCCCTAGCTCCGGGCCCACCACATGGACAATACCCTGAGCACCCGACTTCGGCGCAAAGAATTCGATTCCGTATTCTTGGGTCGCGGAGCTTAGCACTTGAATCATTTTTTCAGCCATATCATCGGCGAGAGGACGTTCCTGATTATCCGTTGGAATGATATGGTCCACAGTCGCGAAAGTGCGCTTTGGAAAAGCCACCCTCAGGTCCTTATCCTTTAGCATGCCAAAGGCCTGAGGACTGGTTACCTCATGAATGAGGTGCAAGGCCATAAACACCTGATACTGCCCTGTATCTAGCTGCCTAACCACATGGTCATTCCATACTTTTTGGTAAAGATTAATTCCCACAAATACACCGTCGCCTATTCGAAACACAATAATGTTAGCACGAAAGTCTCTGTTCAGTGCCGAAAACAAGAGCAATCATTTCTTACGAAAATAGTGTTCCATGACTCCACAGATAGTTTCGTCTAAAGGACACATCTGTGAGAATTGAAAAAAATTAAGACTAAAACATGCAACATATCAAAGACTTTAATGGGTAATTAATTCAACTACAAAAAAATTTTCAACATTAAGCACCAAGAGACATAGCGCATTAAAACGAAACTCGAATGTGATAATGATCATCTTAGACAATCTTGAATACTCGCAACTTAAATGTTGTCGAAGAGAAATAGAAACCCTCGGCCATTAATAACTTCGGTACCGGTAAACTTCGTTGTTCTGATTTTCATATCGTAATACTTTATTCCGCGACTAGAGTATAACTCTTGACTAGATGGAATCAGTATGACATTCATATGACACCCTTGGTCGGAAGTTCTAACAACCACCCCAACACGTTTCATTACTAATAAAAAGGATATTCCTCTTGGACGTAAAAAGCGAAGAAGCTGAAATATTGGAAATCATGCGAACCCATTCTGACGCTATGAAAAAAGGAGATTTTCCAGTCTTGCTCGATCTCTACTCAAAAGACTGGAGAGACTATCATGGTGCTACAAAAGATAGCTTGAAGCACCGATTTGAGAAGACTGGAGACAAGGAAAAGGACTTATCGTTATCAGGAAACGTTCAGGATATCGATATCAGTACAGCCCATCTAAAAATCAAAGATGATAAAGCGATCTTCACACCCGTGATACACAGCTCATCTGGCGGAAGTATTAGCTATGCACATACCCTGCGAAAAGAAGCGGATGGCGTTTGGCGCCTAGTTTATACCAAAGGTATAGATTGGGAGACATTTCCACTGGATGATGAGGGAAGAATGGATAAAGCCGCTATAGCCCAATCGGCCCTTGCTACTCGCAGATTCCGTGAACAAGTGATGAGCGATCCACACCGTCCGGGCTACCACATAGTATCTCCTGAAGGCTTTGGCGCCCCTTTTGATCCAAATGGCGCAATCTACTGGAAAGGCCGATACCATCTATTTTACATATTTCAAGATCAACGATTCGGCAAAAAATTAGATCATTGGGGACATCTATCAAGCACGGATCTTTTCCATTGGCGTCATCACCCAACCACGCTGCTAGTAGGAATGTACAGTGGTAATTGCTTCATCAATAAAGATGGGATACCTACTATCTGTTATCACCAGGTTGATAAAGGAAATGCGATGGCGATAGCTCTTGATGACGACCTAAATGAGTGGAAGAAACTAGAAGTAATAACTCCAGAGACAAAAGAAGGTGATGCATACCATGACGAATACCGTTCTTGGGACCCGTTTGGGTGGCTTGAAGATGACACCTATTACGCTATTTTTGGTGGTAAAAATCCGGGGATTGCAAAATCTCAAACACTGAAAGGTGGGTGGCACTACACAGGAGATCTTTTTGCTCACGGAGTCGAAGGCATAGCCTTAGATGAAGACCTCTCATGTGCTGACCTCTTTAAGTTAGATAACAGGGATATTTTGATGGGTATTAGCCATAAAATTGGTTGCCGCTATTATATTGGTGAGTGGAAAGACGAACAATTCTATCCGCAGTCTCACGCGCAAATGAGTTGGAAAGACAACTCTTTTTTCGCACCAGAAAGCTTGGTTGATGACAAGGGTAGACGAATTATGTGGGCATGGCTGATGGATGTCGTGCACTGGCGTCAAGGCTGGGAACGCGGCTGGACAGGGACTATGAGTCTACCTCGAGTATTATCCATCAGTGATAACGGTATGATGCTGATAGATATTCCTGAAGAAATAGAAGCTCTGCGCTATAGACCTTTCAGTAGAAATAACTTAAAGATAGAAGCTAATAAAGAGCTTACGATCGAGGGTATCAGATCTAATAGCATAGAGCTTTCGAT
Source organism: Gammaproteobacteria bacterium (assembly GCA_002690865.1). Classification (GTDB taxonomy): domain Bacteria; phylum Pseudomonadota; class Gammaproteobacteria; order Pseudomonadales; family Azotimanducaceae; genus UBA7455. The sequence goes on from NZGG01000041.1 coordinate 51,928, forward strand.
CGAGATGGAAAGTGAAGAAGCTAGAGAATACGGCGTAAAGGTATGTATGTCACCAGATGGTAAAGAAAAAACAATAATTTCCTACGACCCCTTACGAAAAGTCATCAGGATAGATGCGAGCCAATCTGGCGCGCGCGAAGAACCCAAGAATGTGGAGGAAGGTCCTTTTTCTCTTGATAAAAATGAGCCCCTAAAACTTCGAGTTTTCGTGGACAAATCAGTAGTAGAAGTTTTCGTAAACCGAAGACAAGCACTTATGCGATTTATTTATCCATCATCAAATAGTCTAGGTATTAGCCTATTTTCAGAAGGTTCTCCAACAAAGGTTAATCGTTTCAATTCTTGGCATATTTCACCATCGAATCCATTTTGAAGAAGCTAAAAAAATATTTGATTATCTGCTAGCAATGCAATCATAAAAACTATTTACTAACTTTGATGATCGAGATGGGGCAGCTACATCTGCCTGCATTTGATTCATTGCATAGCCAAATCCAACGTTATTCAATGGGTCTGCAAACCCCAAGGAACCTCCTGCCCCACCATGGCCAAAGGAGCCCGGATATGGACCATGAGCGTTTTCTGAATTTAGCATGAAGCCACGTGCACAACGAACCCGGGTACCAGTAACATTATCAATTTCTCCATCAACCTCTATTTTTGTTGCAGCAGCAATAGCCTCGGACGAAATGATACGATCACCATCAAGATCACCTCCATTTGCGAGAGCGCCATAAATGGTCGCGATACCTCGCGCATTAGCTTGGCCATTCGCTCCCGCAATCTCTGCACGACGCCAAGCATTACTGCTTGCATCGCGATAAGGAGCAATAGAGGGGTTCAAAAGAGCGACATCATAAAACTTTGCCGATCGCGGTGGTTCTTGCATTTTTGTCTCCTTCCGCGCTCTATTTGGACCAATCAGTTCCCCACATCGGCTAATTTGTGACTCCGGTATTCCAATAAAAAAATCCGCTTCCAAAGGATCTGACACCTTTTCATGGAAATAGCTACCGAGGGATTTTCCCGTAATTCTTCGAATCAATTCTCCGGGGAAATAGCCCCAGGTAATCGCGTGATATCCAACAGCCGTGCCCGGTTCCCAGAATGGTTTCTGAGCAGCCAAGAGATTCACCATCTTTGGAAAATCATAGAGATCCTCAACCGCTAGTTTCTGATCAACACCACACAGACCAGCCTGATGAGATAATAATTGGGCAACTGTAACATCTTGCTTACCTTCTGCACCAAACTCTGGCCAATAGGTTATAACCTTCTCGTTATAATCAACAAGTCCATCATCAACCAGAATAGCAAGGCACAAAGACCCCATTCCTTTCGTACTGGAATAAACATTAATAAGCGTATCTGATCGCCAAGGAACCGTCATTTCCCGATTAATATAACCGCCCCAAATATCCACGACCTTCTTGCCCTCATGAAAAATACAGCAACTAGCGCCTACCTCAATATCCCCCCATAAATCAGCAAAAACATCAGCTACTCGTTCAAAACCTTTCGATACATTACCCTCAATTGTGACGTTCATCGACGACTCAGCTATAGTAGTTTGAGTCATTATATAGTTCCTCGAATCAAATTTCTGAACACCCGTTACATAATTTTAGGGGTTTGCCATGACGGGGAAAGTAAGACGTGTTTACGTTGTCCTTGCAGAAGCTTTTGCACAGAAAAATGTAACGAGTTGCTTCTCACTATCAGCAACGTAAATGTGAATTGGGCAACTAGACTTGAAGAGAATGGTTATCGTTACATCTGATAACGGCCTCGCCTTCGCTATAGGTATTGTGTTTGTCAAACCTAGAGATCGTATGGTGCTATCCAATGGCGACGGTATTTAGCTGATGCATATTCAAGAGTTAGAAACTATAAAATATCATAATATGAATATTCTTATAGTCGTTATGAATAATGGCGCCTATAGCCAAAAGGTCGATAGACTTCGCTTGGAGGAGCTTTCAGAATCTGGCTCGGTACTTGGTAATACCGACTTCGCTGGTATCGTCCAAGGCTTTGGACTAATGGGGAAAACAATGACCCGCAGCAATGATATCGGCGTAGCCCTGAGCGAACTGTTGAACAAGCATGAACAGCACTTTGGGACCTGAGTACATCGGTCAAAGGAGTGTTACGAATAATACGAGAAGGCCATCCACCACCGATCAAATAGCTATTGAGTAGCTCGCTTACTCAAAATAGCATTGGCAACCCGCGAGCTATTGTCTCTTTCAAGCGCAGTAGAAATAAAATTGCCAGCGTCGATTAATTTATCAATATTAATCCCCGTTTCATAACCAAGTCCATGCATCATATAAACTACATCCTCTGTTGCAACATTACCGGTTGCTCCCTTTGCATAAGGGCAGCCTCCAAGACCAGCAACGGAACTATCAACAACACGAATACCATGACCTAGTGAGGCGTAAATATTTGCTAACGCCTGCCCGTACGTATCATGACAGTGGACAGCAAGTTTCGAAGCCGGGATGGTTTGCGTCAACAAGTATAATAACTCATCAAATCGAGCAGGGGTTCCTATACCAATGGTATCCCCAAGAGAGATTTCATAACAACCCATATCAAGCAAAGAATTCCCCACTTCTAGGACGCGCTGAGGCTCTATCAGACCCTCGTAAGGACAGCCTACAACACAAGAAATATAACCCCTTACACGCATACCATCAGCAGCAGCCCTTCCCATAAGGGGCTCAAAACGCGCCAAACTCTCGGCAATCGAGCAATTAATATTCCGTTGGTTAAATGCTTCAGAAGCCGCACTAAATACAGCGACCTCATCAGCTCCAGAGGCTAGCGCCAAATCATAGCCCCGCATATTCGGTGTTAAGGCGCTATACACGACACCCGATTGTCGAGAAAATGACGAAAATACCTGATCACTTCCAGCCATTTGAGGGATTGCTTTAGGACTAACAAAGCTACCAGCTTCAATATATCTGACTCCAGACATCGCCAATAAGTTGATCAGATGCGCTTTGGTTTTAATGTCAATTGGTCTAGATTCATTTTGCAAGCCATCGCGCGCACCAACTTCGACAATTCTTATCAATTCACCCATAACAGTTCACCATCAAACGGAATTCAAAAAATAAATAAGTTTTTTTGATATACCAACCATACGTTGCCATCAAACATGCTGGGACTATCGTTTCTTCAGAAGTCTGATAGAGTCGATACTACATTGACGAATTCTAAGTGCCAATATCTCGTTATCTTAAAACAAGGAACATTAGGTTAAAATGAGGACTAGTTCAAAAGTATTAAAATGACTTGGCATAAGCCACTTCCTTTTCCTTTTAGCAAAAACTGTCCCATAATGAAAATCCCATCACAAAGTCCAATAGGTCAATCACCTGAGCATTTCGAAACAAAACTATTTGATCTTAAAAATGATCTTAGTCAGACCAAGCCCATCGATAATGAAGCTATCGAGAGCAAAATGATTGATACTATGATCAGGCTTATGGAAGAAAATTATGCGCCTGATGAATAATATATACATCTAGGACTAGGAGTTCCAAATGAGTAAAGAAAAAAAATTCGCAGTTGATCCCATGACCCCAACCTTTGGTGCGGAGGTCTTAGGTATAGATTTGAGCGAGCAACTAAGTGAAAGCGTATTAAAAGATTTAGAAGCGGAACTTCTAAAATGGAAGGTTCTTTTCTTTCGAAATCAACATATCGGTATTGAGGATCAAAAGCGGCTTGGTTCTTGGTTTGGCAAACTGGAAGTACACCCCACTGCACAACATAATCCTGAAGTAGTCCGGATCGAAGAAGATGATAAACGCAGAGCACATAATAATCTTTGGCACTCCGATATGTCTTTTAAACTGGAGCCTCCGCTCGGATCTATTCTTAAGGCTGAGGAAATTCCAGCGGTTGGAGGTGATACTCTATTTGCTGATATGGAACAGGCTTATCAGGGGCTCAGCAATGAAATCAAGCAACTCATCGATGACGCTCATGCCCTGCACTGCTGGCCATCAGCATGGATCGACCTCGCCATGAGCTCAGAGGGCATATCAGATCGCGATGAATTCCGGCGTCAATGCCCGGACCCAGAGCACCCGGTCGTGCGCAGTCACCCCCAAACAGGTAACAAAAGTCTATATGTAAATACCGCATTCACTCGCAGAATTATCGGTATGAATAAAAGTGAAAGCGATGAACTACTTAAAAAGCTTTACCAACAGGCCTCAATACCCGAATATCAGTGTCGGTTTCGCTGGCAGAAAAACTCTGTGGCATTCTGGGACAATCGCTGTACTCAGCACTATGCCGTGGCAGATTTTTTTCCTATGCGTCGTATAGTTGAAAGGATTACTATCTGCGGCAATATTCCTCATTAGCAAGGACGAATGAGCAATATTGAGATCACTGGCTAAGTAATTCACATATACACAATCTCTGCTTTCTGGTTCATGGCAGCAACATCCCATTAAACAAATTTGACAAGCAGTTAATCTAACTTTGCCTATAATAGGAACCGCTTCTCCGCTTCCTGTATCATGTCATGAGAAAAAGGTTACACTCAGACTCAATCAGAAATCGGACTAACTAAAATCACAACCGATGAAAGTCTATTCATGTTGGGAATAACTTTGGCGCACATTTTTTAGGGAAATCCTGAAAGTTAGTAAGATGATATCAGTAACCAAAAATCAGGTGTGTTTTCCATTATTTAGCAATCTCTCATTGCTACCGAACAGTCAACTTACTAATCGAATCGGTAAGAATGATCTCATATCAATTCCTAAGGAAATTTACACAGAGAAGGCGATAGGAGAAAATCCTTGGCCAGGATTCAAATCAACCCCTGAAAGAAGGAGGTACAGTATCCAGCCTAATGATTCACGTACAGCAGAGGGCAAAAACTTTATATTCACGCCTTACGCCGATACAGGTAATGACGGTGCAGCCTTCCGTACTATTTTCCCTCTCACAGCAGAATAAAATCGAGCATGTCCAATAAATCGATACAGTACCTTGAGTTCAAAACTAACCATTTTGGAGGGGTTTTGATTAATCCTAGCTCCCTCCCTAATGAAACAGTATATTTCGCCAATCAACTAGAGAACTCTCTTGATAAGTGGAAAAAAGAGAATTTTTTATTGGCTTGGCTTGAAATTCCTATCTCGAATTCCAGACTCATTCCTGTAGCCGTAGACTTAGGATTCGAATTTCATCACAGCAGTAAAAATTACCTAATGATGACTTATCAGCTGGAGGAAAATGCATTTATTCCTCCCTACGCCACCCACTATACTGGAGCTGGGGGTGTTGTAATCAATGAGCAAGATGAATTACTTGTTGTTAGTGAGCGTTATCGAGGCTCCGAGAATTCGCCATTCATCTACAAATTACCCGGTGGCACAATTCACGAGGGGGAGCATATTGCTGAAGCCGTAGTGCGAGAAGTTAAAGAAGAAACAGGTGTCGATACAGAATTTGAATATTTGATTTGCTTTCGACATTGGCATGGATACAAGTATGGGAAGTCTGATATCTACTTTGTCTGCAGATTACGTCCTTTGAATTATCACATCACCCGACAAGAGGCTGAAATTGCTGACTGCCGATGGATGCCAATTCAGGACTACTTGGGATCAGAGCAAGTAACCGCATTCAATAAACGTATAGTAGAAGCAACCCTAAGTAACAAAGGCCTTAATACAGCAGAGGTTGATGGATACCCAAACCAATCAATGCATGAGTTTTTTATGCCCAGTCGATCAACATAACAAATATAGATAGAAGGAACGTATTAAATTTCTGACTTCGCCACTACCATAATTAATAGAAATTCCTGCCCCTTACATGCAAGCATTATGGCTAAATCTTCTTATGTAGTTAAATAACTCGCTTATCGCGTTTCCCACTCGTGACACAAACGCTTGCCTAAAGAATGAATTTCTCTACTGTACATAACTTTTTCTGCTAAACCGATAGGGAGTGCGGACACACCATTAAATGCCCCGCTAATGGAACCAGCAATTGCTGCCGTAGTATCAACATCTCCACCCGCACGCAGAGCACATTCTACAGTCTCTAAATAGTTATTGGGTGAGTTTACAAACGCATAAAGCGCCATCAGAACGGTTGGCTCAGTACTTACCGGAATTCCAAACCAACTATGCTCTTTGCGGCTCAAGCGGGAATCGTCCGTCATTATAGCATCCATCGCTGCAAGAACCTCTGCATCCGAAAGAGACACCCATTCCTTAATCAGAAGAATGTGTTTGGCGAGATCCTCATCTTGGTTGGCAACCGCATTGGCGACTGACTCCACAAACTCGCCCGCCGAAAACTCTGTCTGTGAAACGACAAAGGCAACAGCAGCTCCTATCGCAAGCGCTCCCGAAATTGCTTTGGGATGGCGATGAGTGATAACACTTGCTTTGTATACATCATCTTCAAGATTTTCAGCTCGTTCATGATCCCACAAGCCAACTGGTGCCATACGCATAGCTGCCCCATTCCATGGTTTATCATCTATTAAAGCTGCTTCATCCCATGGCACACCCTCAATCAACCTTTTAACTGCGTTGTCTGCAACTTTACCCTGGCCAACAATTTCACCTGATTGCCATAATTTTACAAATTCGGAAGCGATGGCGCCGCCATCAACATCACCGCTACTCAAAATACCTTTAACAAGCGCAATGGTAAGCTGGGTGTCATCAGTGCATTGACCTAAAGGAAAGGGCTTATCTCTACTTTTGTGATGACACTCCCTAAAGTTACTCGTCAGATTATCCAGCTCCAAAATTTTTTCTCGAGACCAGCCCTCAATAGGTGCGCCTAAGGCATCACCAATTGCACAGCCCAAAAGACATCCAATAAACCGCTCCTCTTTTTCCATACTTCCCCACATTCGTCAAGTTCACTTTCGCGAATTATACAAAATCGAATCATTGGTTGCCCTAGAAAAATTTAATCACAGTAAACTGCTGCTCAAAGATGTATACTATAATCCTCTAGATAGTGGGGTATCACTCAATGCCGATAGATTCTGAGACCCACGAAGCACTCGGTCTTCACGAGACATCATCTAAAAGTGTAAGCGCTACAACACCGAAGGGGAAATCTTGGACAGAACCAGAGGGTGATCGGCAATATCATCCCTGCGCAGAAGCCCACCCAAAGCAGGGGCTGCCTAAAGGCGACGTATTTCATATTAAAGATTGGTCTAATAGTAAGATCTATCCAAATTCATCCCGTGATATCTACATTTACACTCCACCAAGGATAAACCAAATTGCTGAGGCGCCCTCACTCGCGTTTTTTAACGATGGCGCAATGTATGTTGATCCAAATGGATCAGTTCGTGCAGTGCAGGTCATGGATAGTCTAATACAATCAAAAGATATACCGCCTACAGTTGGCGTTTTCGTTAATCCAGGGAAAGAGAGAAGCTTCGAATATGACTCAATAACGCCCACATTCGTTTCCTTCATCAACGAGGAAATACTTCCTCTAATAGAAAATCATCTTGGATACGAACTAAACAAAGATCCTGCGAGACGTCTAATATGCGGTATGTCGAGCGGAGGGATTTGTGCATTCAACGCCGCATGGCATTCTCCGAACAGTTTTGGTCACGTATTATCACATTGCGGCTCATTTACGAATATTCGGGGTGGTCATAACTATCCCTATCTAGTAAGGAGTACAGAAAAGAAGCCAATTAAAGTGCTACTCCAATCAGGTAAGGATGACCTAAATATACTTTATGGGAATTGGGCGATTGCCAATAAAGATATGGCATCCGCGCTCGAGTTCTCTGGCTACGACTATAAGTTTATCTTTGGGGAGGGTACTCATAGTGTAAGACATGGTGGAGCAATTTTTGCCGACTCCTTAACATGGTTATGGTCATGAGCAAGCACATAAAGCGTTAGGTAGGACCTCTACTCTCAAATAAAAATTATTATTAAGCATACATAAGTGTAACGCCTACTCAGTTAGCGAACTAGGCTACTATACAAAACAGGTGGTCATTACATTTTTTATGTTTTCGCGGAATTTTATATGAAAAAAAAGCTTACTCCTGATCAGCTTTTACCTCTGCTGGATACTGACATCATTTGCCAATAGTGCACATCAGCCAAGTGTTATTCTTTTCTTAGTTGACGACATGGGTTGGAGTGATATCGGCGTTTATGGAAATAATTTCTATGTAACACCCAACATCGATGCGTTAGCCGAAATTGGATCAATCCAGCTATTCGATCTTCGCGACGATCCCGGCGAGCAAATCAATCTCGTGAAACGTGAACCCGAGAAAGCAAAGTCTTTACTCGCAGAACTCCATGCTTGAAAAAAACGTGTTGGTGCTGCGATGCCAATTCAGCGCTAGATGCTTGTCAGCTTATCCTCGACCAAAGTCACGGATCACCTCGCCTCTTCTATCTCCAGTGAACTCGCCTTTAGCAATCAATACTTTACCGGCAACAAGTGTTGCATCATACCCTTCACTTTTGGTCACGATACGACCAACATTATGAGGTAAATCACGCAGATATTCCGGATGACAGCACTTTAGATTCTCATAGTCGATAATATTAATATCAGCATGCCAGCCTTCACGAATTTCACCCCGCTCCTTCAAGCGAATCACCTGGGCAGACTGACCGGTTATTCGATGTACTGCTTCTTCAAGAGTGAAGATACCCCGATCTCTAGCAAGCTCACTTAATAAGAAAGTAGGAGAATCAGCATCCGTAAACAAACCAACGTGAGCACCCGCATCCCCCAACATGGGAATAACCTGAGGCAAACGCATAAGCTCCCATTGCTGTTTTAAAGAACTCCCAAATGCCCAAAGATTCCATAATTCCCTGCCCTCAGACTCGATCAAACGATCGACGTAGACTTCTATTGGATGCCTACCAGCAGCTTCGGCAATACCTGTAAGCGTATTTTGATTGTCGATATCCCAACTAGGGTAATCATCCATTCCCATAGGATGAAGCAAGTGCGCAAAACTAAGAAACTGATCCATCTGTTTTCCTTCTGAGATAAGTTTCTCACGCATGCCACGCTGCTTCATCGCCTCGACCCTTTCGGGAATAGACGAAAGCGACATTACGGCTTCCCAATTGGGTTTTAATTCAGTTTGAGTCGGGTTAAAAACCGTTTGCGCCAATCCAAAAAAAGAACCGCTCGGTCGAGTGTGTACACAAGAGGACATTTGCTTACCATTCTCATTATTGAGCTCAAGAAACTCCGCCCAACCAGATACACCCCCATCATCAACATTTTTTCTAATCCCGTTTGAAAATACCACATGGCACCCTAGCTCGGCCCCTGTCCTTAGTATCTCTTTCTCTCCGTCACGACGTCCTGCGAAATCGAGCACAGCCTGAAACAGGGTGCCTGGGCCCCCAGTTTTAACAACAGCCTCTTGGATTGCCCGAGTCTCTCTCTGATCAGAAAATGTTCCGGGGATCAATCGACCATCTAAAAGTTTATGGTTCATAAAACGTGAAATTGATACTCCTACAGCCCCCTCTTCTATCGATTGTTTAACATGATCAACAATCTTTGCTAATTCACGATCGTCCGCTTGCACCCCCTCATCGCAACCCTTATCACCCATCACGTCATAGCGAATCGTAGAATGTCCCGCTATTCCAACCATATTTATCGCGGGATTAAAGCTTTCCATGGTATCGAGGTACTCTCCGAAACTACTCCAATTCCAAGGCAGACCGTCAAGTATTGCATCAGTTGCAATATCTTCTACCGCTTCCATCATCTCTGCTAAGAACCGATTATTCTCCTTGCGTACGGGAGCGAACGAACATCCACAGTTACCCATCACCGCAGTGGTAACGCCATGGTAAGAACTTGGGGTCATATTGGGATCCCAACCAGCTTGAGCATCAATATGCGTATGCAGATCGACGAAACCCGGTGTGACGATTTTTCCACTCGCATCTATTATATCTCCGGCATCTTCTCCAGAAAGATCACCGATCCGACTAATTCGTCCGCCATCAATAGCGATGTCTACCTGTTTGGATGGTTGCCCAGTTCCATCGACGACCTTTCCACCTCGGATAATTGTTTCATGTGTCATAAATATTCCTGTCTAGAAAATGCTGTGTCTAATCAATTTGAGAAACCATCACTTGAGTTTCTGTGGGGAAGTTCTGCATCACTTCACTTTTATCAGCAGCGATAGTAATCTTTTCGATATCACTTCGCAAAAAAAAGGGAGCAGTATGGGCGATTTTAAAGACAAAGTTGTCGTGGTCACCGGAGCAGGAGGAGGACTGGGTAAAGCGCATGCACTTGAATTTGCAAAACGTGGCGCGAAAGTAGTCGTTAATGACCTAGGTGGATCAGATGACGGTAGAGGGAAAAGCGATATGGCCGATATTGTCGTCAAAGAAATTCATGCATTAGGTGGCGACGCAATCGCTAACAAGGCATCAGTCGCCGACAAAGAAGGAGCGCAATCGATTATTGATGATGCCGTCAATACTTATGGCACAGTGGACATACTCGTTAACAATGCAGGGATTTTACGTGATAAAAGCTTCAAAAATATGGATATGGGTGATTGGGATGTCGTCATGAATGTTCATTTGAACGGCACATCTTACGTAACGAAAGCTGCCTGGAGTGTAATGTGGAAGAAAGCGTACGGTCGAATTGTAATGACAAGCTCAACATCGGGAATCTTTGGTAACTTTGGGCAAGCTAATTATGGTGCTGCGAAAATGGGGATGTTAGGACTCATGAATGTGCTGGCTATCGAAGGGCTATCTAAAAATATTCGCGTCAACACCCTTGCGCCAGACGCTGAAACACGCCTAATAGCAACAATCCCTGGTGCTCAAGTAAACCCTGAAGATCCAGATCCGATGCGCCATCCAAAGCTAGTTAGCCCTGCAGTACTATTACTTTGCGATGATGATGCTCCCACTAATAAAACCATTCACGCAGGTAATGGAAAATTTTCCTGCAGCGCAATTTATATCAATAGGTCGCTGAGTTTTTCAGCCGATGTTACTTACGAAGAACTTCTCGAGAGAAAAAACGAATTGTTTGATATGAATAATGCGGAAGAAATGTCTGGTCTGATTCGAGCGCAAAGAATGCTTGATGCACAGAAGAATGCCCACGATTAGCATTAATCAAAGCAATATAACTTTTGAACTGTTCGGCTCAGGCCCAATGCTCATCTGGAATGCTGGATATCTCTACAAAAGCATATCGAAACGTGAAACTAAAGACTGCGGAGCAATTCGAAAATACGTTAGCTTGGGTGGCTCGAAGCATCGAAGCAAATCCATCAAACTATGAGAAATTACTGACCATTAATCCTGAAGGATTCGCAATCATGCTAAAAAATGGGGTGCGCTATCGAAAAGTGCTCAACCATTCGTAGGACTTACAGCAAACAAGATTAGGAAAATCGACAAACCTGTATTAATCATCTCTAGAGATGGCCCTACTCATCCCAAAGAGACGGATGGGTGTTTGGGTCAAAAGCTTTCGAACGCAAGGCTATCTCCAATATCAGGAGAAAACGTGAGTAATGCTAAGGACTGGTTTGACCAATTATTCCCGGAAATTGAGGGGTTCCTTAATGAAGAACCTCTTAGTCCGAGTATATGAGGAGTAACTTTGTTATTTGGTTTTCCCTTCCTAGTCCTGCATTATTAGCAGTCCAAATTAATACGTAAGCTAGTTATGTTAGAGCAAACAGACAGATTATCGTTAGCTGTGAGAGATGCGAATGAGGCAGCGACTAATCTTAATATTATTTTCGATAGTGTTGTTGTAGGTGACTCAAAAGATTTAGCAGCAAACGCCCGACGTGTTACGCTACAGTTGGGTTATGACCAACTGGAACTATACGAACCTCTGGGCCCAGGACCTGTTGCCAACTTCATTTCTAGCGGCCAACGCGGAATATTTGCGGGTGGCTTTGCCTTAAAAGAGCCTTCTGTACTAGCAGAAAAAATCGAACGAGCTGGCATTAAAGTAAGTCAGCAAGAAGATCGCTTTATTATCTACCCAGAAGACTTAAAGGGAACCGGCGTAATCCTTAGCCCAATTAGGGATCAAGAAAAAGTCGGTCTTATAGACAATATTTGGCAAATCACCTATACCATCCCTGATCTGGATGAAGGTGTGAGCTTTTATAACGAACTATTTTCACTAAATGATAAATTAACCCAACGTTACACAAGCAAAGTCTGGGGTTATCATGGCGCCATTACTTGGTTTGATGCGCGAAAAGGAGCAGGTCTTGATAGTCTCGAGTACCTTGATCCATACGAAAATGAGAAAGCAGCAGGTAGATTTCTGTCCAAAACAGGGAATATCGGTGGCATATATATGGCATCAGTTCATACAGATGACTTACCTATAGTAAGAGAACGCGTATTAAAAACCGGCGGTGGTTGGCAGGAGTCCCCTAATGCTGTATCCACTGGTTTTATTCACCCCAAGCGAACCTACGGCCTACTGCTTGGGGTGATGTACTACCATGAGTTCGATGAGCGACGTCCAACTCTAGACCACCCCAATTCCTGGGACCACTGAAATTTGGAGATGTAATGTTAAGCAAAGATGAAATTGATTTCAGCGAGATAATAGAAGAGTACGATCTCTCTCAACACATTGATGAACTCGATCAAATTGGTCTTACCGTAGTGCCACCGTCAACGTTAAGACTTGATGATAGCTGGTTCGAACAACTACGAGATGCAATTTTAAGAGTAGGTGAAGCCCGAACAGGTATCAAGTTTGATCTAGAGAATGGACCCTCTGGACCGATACCTGGCCGTCCGAGTGAAGTAGGTCACATCATCCTTCAACACATGATATATGAAGATCAGGTCTTCGAGAAAGTGTTAACTCATCCAGTCAAAAAAGTACTGATGATGCATATGCTTGGACAAGATCATAGACTCGCTGTCAGTGATGCATGGATTAAATGGCAAACACCTGATAGCTGGAACCAAGAAGAAACAACTGGATTTCATGTAGATCAAGGTATGGTTCCCCCTCCATGGAATCCTGAGAAACCTCACATCGCAAATATGAATTGGTGTCTCACTAACTATGCTCGAGAAGATGGGGCACTGGCCTATGTGCCAGAAAGCCACCACGAGAAAAGACACCCGGAGTTGGGGGAAGCGCTTCCGAGGGCAGTTCCAGTAGAGGCATCTGCTGGTTCTTTAGTCATGTTTCAAGGCGGCCTTTGGCATGGCTCTTATCGAAAAACAACCCCGGGACTGCGTGTCACCATGCTAGGGCAGCACTGCCGAGAATATATGCTCCCGTTTCAAGACTTCAAGGGGCGATTACCTCCAGAAGTCTTCAAAAGAAGCGGAGACCCTGAGTATCTTCGCAGTCTTGTGCGCGAGAATGAAACCACGCTCAAGGTGCGCCCGAAGGATAACTCACACGTTTTTTAATCCTTCAGGCGACATTATCGAGGTCAATAGACTCCGAGTTTTAATAATTCACTCGGAATCCTATCTTAATGCTTCTGCCCGCACCTGGAGCGTAGTTCTTTGTAAAGGAACCATGATGTCGAATCTCTTCATCAAGCAAATTTTCTCCCCGCGCAAATAGATTTAAGTAAATACCTTTTGCCATGGGCCAACTGTGCTCAGCATTAAAAGAAAGCGCGGTATAGGCATTTGTAGGTGTTTCAAACTTACCTACGTTATCCTGTTTCATAAAGCGAGTTGCACTGAGATTCATTGACCAGTCATCGCTAAACATACTAAATCTTACTCCTGCTTTGGAGGCTGGAATTCGAGGGATATTGCCACCAGCATCAAACTCTGCATTAACCGTATCTCCAAAAACGGTTCCAGTTAAATTGAAGCTATCTCGCTCAGCCAGACGAATAGCTAGCTTTGCCTCGATACCAGTGAATGTCGCATCCATCGCCGTCCATTGCGCCATCGTTTCACTACTAAGCATCAAGCTAATATAGTCATCAATCTGATTATGATAAGCGGAGATCTCACCCTGAAGTAAGTCAGAATTTAAACGGTAACTAAACTCAACATTGCTTGATGTCTCGCTGGAAAGGTTAGCATCCCCAATCTCAAACAAGCCAGTCGCCGCGTGGAGAACCAAATTCTCATCGTTTGAATCCCTTTCACAGGATACCTGCGAAATATTGGAATATAATTCTTCTACTGAAGGAGATCGCTGAGAACGCGAAGCAATAAAGCCAACACTAGAGGTTTCTGTAAGATCGTAAAGCACATTACCACTAACACTAAATGCGTTCTCTTCAGAAACACAATTGCCCGTAGCTACCTCACCTGATTCGATTCGAAAACCAATCTCTGCAATGATATTACTACTTTCATATCGTTCAACGCCAAATAAGCCCAAAGCTGAGATATCACTCGGAGGGATAAAAGCCTCTTCTCCCACAGCACTGAATTCAGCCTCTGAAAGTTGTAACCCGTATACACCAGACCATGCTCCCATTGATCTTCGCTTTAGGGATACTCTACCTTCAAAACCGTCGTTGACATAGGTTGTTCCAACATGGCTATCACCATCTTCAAAATATTCTACTTCGTCATGCTTGTAATCAGTAAATGCAAGTGACGCTCGCAAACTCTCCATCCAGCCCGCGTCAAACTGCAGTCCACCACGGACGTCATAGCGATCCATTTCCATATCGATGCGAACAAATTCTAGTCCTTCATGATCACCATGGCCGTCTTCGGCATGGCCTTCATCGTGGTCGTCATCGTGATCGTCGTCGTGATCGTCGCCATGATCATCATCGTGGTCGTCGCCATGATCATCATCGTGGTCGTCGCCATGACCTTCTTCCTCATGATGAGCATGAGTTCCTGCTGGGAGTCCATATTTTTTTTCTGTTCGGCTTGCTGAAACTCCGAAGAAGGCATTATCACCAACAAAGGAGAATCCAAGTGTTGATCCAGTAGCTTCGCCATCTGAGTTCTTTAGGTAACCGTAGGTATTTTCTGTTTCCTCATCGTCGTGGTCATCGTCGTGGTCATCGTCGTGGTCATCCCCATGGAATAACTCTTCCCGTGCTTCTACTGCGAGCTCATCAATCGCAAAGCCATTGATATCAAAATTTCCATTTTTTCGCTTATAGCCGTCAATATGAAAGGCAAAGCGATCAAAACCAGTATCGATTCGTATCGCAGTATTATTTCCACTATTAACACTGTTGTTAGACTGCTGGATCATCAATTGAGGCTTTTCTGGAACGGCCTCTGGAATACGTCCGTCAATCACATTGATAACACCGGCTACTGCACCACCACCGTAGAGAAGGGTGGAAGGGCCACGCAGAACTTCCACACTATCAGCGGTGAGAGGTTCAACTGCCTCTACGTGATCTGGACTCTGATTGGCAACATCCGCTAGGGTCGAACCATTTTGTAAAACGCTCACGCGGTTCCCAGTTTGACCTCGGATCACAGGATGACCGACGCTGGGACCATAAGAAGCTATAGAAATACCGATTTCTTCTGCTAACGCTTCACCTAAGCTAGAAGCTACTTGATTACGTAGCTCGTCATCTTTCACTACCGTAACAGGTAAGGCTAGATCTTCCGGATGTTTCTCAAAAGCTGCTGAAACAACCACTTCTTCTATATATTGCGTTTCTTTCTCATCATTCGAGTGCGCGGCAGTGGTCATGAAAAGCGTAAGAAAAGAAATGACAGAAACAAATTTGTAACGATTCATTTAATAAATCCTCATAAATAAACTGATATTTTTTGCAGGCAAACTTACCTGCTAAGAAAACATTAATATTTCAGCTTATTGGAGGCGCTCGAGCGTTCTGATGATAACTGAGGTTTCGAGCGTGTAATGAAGCAATGGAACCTATTGTTTCATTAAAACTATGATGAAATTTTTCATCAATCGCAACGATGTATTCGGAATCCCCGACGTGAATCGAGCAAAGCGAACAATCGGGATGCTCCTGAGATTCTAATAGGAGTTCATCCTCAACATGCTCATGTTTAATCGAAGCAAACGAGCTAAAATGCTCATGGTCCTGGTGTGCATGTTTAATCGCAGTAAAGGAATCACCATGTTCGAACTCATGCCAAATGCTAGCGATCTGAACTAATGTCAGTGCCAAGCACAGGCCAAGAACACAGGACTTTCTTATACTGTAGTAAAAGCTTTTAACTCGAAACACCTACATCTTCTTAAGAGAATATTGCGCGGCGGAGTTTCGTGGATATATTTATTTTGTCAAGAAAAATTTAATTAAATGAACTCATGAAACCAAAACTACCATCTAACGAGATCATTCCTTGCTTGGGTGCGTAATCGTCACCTGTTGATCCACCTGCACAGTTTGCATCGATACCACGCCATCAGTCCAAGTAATAGTAACATCAGCCTGTGTCTGATCCGATAGGCCGAAGTGAACTTCGTAAGGATTATGGGATACATAATTATTAATACCACCCATTTCCCTTACTTGCCTGCTACCATTGGGCATCGTTACAGCGATATGCGAACCAATACCATTACTATTTGCACCCGGTCCGATAACACGGAGACTAAGATAATGATTCTGATTTTCAGAATCATTCCGATAAAGTATTAAATGTTCATCGGAGTTATTTGAAATCACAATATCGATATCTCCGTCACGCTCCATATCAAAACAAGCCAAACCTCTACCTTGTCCGGTATCATCTAAACCCACGACTGCTGACTTCTCTCTAAATTCAGCATTACCTACAGCATGATAAAACCTGACGCGGTCTGCTGTAAAATCCCCCAATGCGCTATCTATCCATCCATTGACATGAAAAATATCTAATAATCCATCATTATCGAAGTCTGCTGTACAAGCACCCCACCCCCAGCCTCCATTTGCTATCCCGGTGCCATTTGAGATATCTGAAAAAGTACCATTTCCATCATTACGATATAAACGATTACCAAACAAGGTTCGAGCGATGTCATCTTGTTCACCAGTAAGTTCAAGATTATGGATGGAGGTTACAAACCAGTCCATATCGCCATCATTATCATAATCTCCGACCGCTGCTCCCATCCCATTTTGGTCCACGATAACATCGCGGTTTGTAATGCGAGTGAACGTACCATCATCATTATTACGATATATTTGACTCTCACCGTAATCTGAAGTCATCAGCAGATCACCATCACCGTCTCCATCAATATCGCTGAAATTCGGCGTGAAAGTCCAATCAGTGGTTCCTTCAATGAGATTCGCCGCAATACCCGTCTCGATACTTGTATTCGTAAACGTTAAATCACCGTTATTCCGCCAAACAGTCTCAGTATCCTGACCAGGGTAACGTCCAACATCCCAATGAGTAAGAAAAAGATCAAGGAAACCATCTCTATCGTAGTCGTAGAAAGTACCAGACATCGTGTTCTCAGCAGTTAAGACAATACCTGCTGAAGTAGTTATATCAACAAAAACACCTTCCCTATTCTCAAAAAGATATACTGGATCATCCTCTATAGCCCCGATAAAAAGATCCAAATCACCGTCGCCGTCGATATCACCGAAGGCAGGGCCACTACCCCAATTAGTCAGATCAATACCGAGCTGTGTACCAGACTCTGAAAAGACCCCTTCTTCGTTGGAGTAAAAATGGTTTGGTTGACTGTTACCACCAACCACGATGAGATCTATAAAGCCATTCTTGTCAACGTCAGCTGCCGCAAGACCCCCACTCAGAAAAGGGGTTGTGTCATTTCTTTTTTCGGCAGTCGAATAAGGTCTACTTAAACCTGAATCGTTAATCCTCGTAAAAGTGACTGAAGCTTCACTAGGAGCTGGGTTATTTTGAACAGGCATAGCGGTCGAAGCGGGCTCTGATGACACAGAACCGCTGCCACCACCACCGCAGCCAACAGCAGATAGTGCAATCATTAGTATTACTGTTAAATGATTACCCCTAGGAAAAATCTGAGACATTACGTGCATTAGCCTTACGTACAAAAAACGAGTAGTGTAGTAATATTGCATGCAGTAAACCATTTTTGCACTACTAATCGTATAATTACTTCATGGTTAGAATCCAAAGAATAATTCCAACGGCCAGCAGAAATTCTGCTGCCTTCATATTGTTGCTCGCAGTAATTGGTTGCGGGGGCGGAAGCGGAGGTGGCCAGTCTTCTGGTACAGCAATCGGCTCTGCTAATGCTAATATCCGGCTGGAAGTAGCAAATGGTACTGGGTCCGCTCTCGTTACCGCAGGGAACGCGGTAAATATATCTGCAGGCACTCCAGACACAAACTACTATTTCTCGCACTGGTCCAGCCAGAACGGCGGAGAGTTCGCAGATCGAAGCGACCCGACGACCACATTCACGGTACCAAATACAAGCCCAGTCAATATTAGGGCTAATTTTATACCCGGTGTTGCTCCCGACACAGACGTTTCAATCGCACGTCGTTGGAACGAAGTTTTATTGCAGGCAATTAGAAAGGATTTTGCAAGACCCGTAGTACATGCACGAAACCTCTTCCATATTTCATCGGCCATGTACGATGCTTGGTCTGCTTACGCCCAAGCAGAACAACCTTGGCTGCTGGGAGATTCCAATCAGGTCGATTGTGGTTTTACAAGTATCAGTGCCACTGACGACCTAAGGACCTCGCGTGCAGAGGCCATCAGTTACGCCGCATATAGACTTATCAGACATCGGTTTATTGAATCTCCAGGTACAGAAAATATAGCTATTGATGCTGAGGCATTGATGAGCTTTTATAATTTTGACATCGAAGAAACATCAACTGACCTCAGTGATGGCTCCGCTGCGGCCTTAGGTAACTTTATCGCGCAATGTTATATCAATTTTGGTCTCGCGGACGGATCGAACGAAGAAAATCTTTATACTAACCAACATTACGAGCCTGTAAATCTAGAACTTCGCCCTGAATTACCGGGAAACCCTCTAGTGTCAGACCTAAATCGGTGGCAACCCCTACACCTGATTGAATTTCGAGATCAAGCAGGTAATCCCGCTGTCGCGGTTCCTACCTCACCTTCTGAGACCATCTTAAGGAATACCCAAGTCAATCAGCCAGAATTTCTTGGAGCGGAATGGGGATCGGTCTTACCATTCGCACTTGACCAGGAAGACCTAACGATTTTTACAAGGGATGACTTCGATTACTGGGTTTATCACGACCCCGGCGGACCACCTTCTTTCGCCGGGGTCCTTATGGAAGAATATCTCTGGAGCTTTTCTGTCGTGGCAACGTGGTCATCGCATCTTGATCCCGCAGATGGGGTGATGATGGATATATCGCCTGCATCACTTGGCAATATATCATCTTATCCATCCTCGCCTGCAGGCTATCCTTTGTTTTATGACATGATCAATGGAGGAGATAGTAGTGAAGGTTACGAAGTAAATCCTAAGACGGGGGCAGCCTATGAGCCCCAATTTGTTCCGAGGGGAGATTACACAAGAGTTTTAGCTGAATTCTGGGCTGATGGACCTAAGTCTGAAACGCCGCCAGGGCATTGGTTCGTTATTCTCAACCAAGTTAACGATCACCCGCTATTAGAGAAGCGTTTTGCGGGCTCAGGCCCGATGCTAGATGATCTCGAGTGGGATGTTAAGGCTTACTTCACACTGGGGGGTGCGATGCACGACGCGGCCGTATCAGCTTGGGGAATAAAAGGGTGGTATGACTATATCCGCCCCATTTCAGCATTAAGAGCTTTGGCCGAACTCGGTCAAAGTACAGATCCGAATGCTGCATCCTATAATCCCAACGGGATTCCACTTCAACAAGGCCTAATAGAACTCGTTGATTCAACCGATTCAATATCTGGTTTTAGGGATGAACACGTTGGCAAAATAAAGTTTAGAGCCTGGCAGGGTCCCGACTTTATCGAAGACCCCAGTGCAGATATTGCCGGTGTTCAATGGATACTGGCTGAAGATTGGTGGCCATATCAACGCCCGACTTTTGTTACACCACCGTTTGCTGGATATGTCTCTGGTCACTCTACGTATTCCAGAGCCGCTGCAGAGGTGCTTACCGCGATTACGGGAGATCCATTCTTTCCTGGTGGAATGAGTGAGTTTGAAATAAATAAAGATGAATTCCTTGTCTTTGAAGATGGCCCCAGCGTTGATATGACTCTCCAGTGGGCAACCTATCAGGATGCAGCAGATCAATGCGGCTTATCTAGGATATGGGGCGGACTGCATCCACCAGCTGATGATATCCCTGGTAGGTTGATCGGAATAGAAGTGGGAAAAGATGCCTTTAGTTTCGCCAAAGGCCTCTTCGAGGGGCAACAGCTGCCTTGAGAACCAAAATAAAAGGCGATACTGATAACCCTAGTCACACAGCCTTCTCATCCCGTAGCACCGGTAATCTCTCCAGTACAGGTGGCGGTTCAACAGTACCTGTTGGTTGTTCACTATACCAATAGGCAACGCTACTCATCTCGTTACAAAGATGGTTGCCGTGGCCATGCTCGATAGTCACTTTAATTTCTTTATGAAAGTGAATAGGATTCTCTAAGTGATGGACATAACTCGTCTGGTAGACGTCAATATTATGTTCAAAAATTGATGATCCATTACGCATGTAAGCGTTATCCTGCATCTCCCAAGCCTAATTAAAATAATCTTCATTACCTGTCCCATCTGGATCTGGAGGCCACTTATAAACATCAATCCAAATCATGTCGTCACCCTCACCCCACCAAGAACCGGCAAAGGTCGTTACGCTGAGATTACAACCAAGATAGTGACCACTACCCTCAGTTTCAAGAATCACATAGTTCTTATTCCAAGCATCACGCCCTTTATTAACAATGCTAGCTTGAGGCGTGTTTACTTCAATTTCTGGACCGCACACATCAAAAGGATTGGCTCTTCTAAATTCTGCATATGCATAAGCAAGATTATCCTGCGGCGAATCATATGTTTCGTAGTCGATATAAAACTATTGTATAGGTGGTTCGTTACTTTGATTTATTAGCTCTATCTTTGCTCGCTTGAGGAAGGTATTGGCAAATAACAATTGAGTGATACAACCAGGCCCTTCGATCTGTGCAAGAACTCTTGACTCTCCGGGCTAAATTTTCCAGAAACCACCTTTTGGAGCGTTGCTAAGCTTTTAAGTTGCATTAGAAAATAGCTGATCCTACCTTTGTTGAGATTTTATAACATCCAGAAACCCACTTCCTCTGAGGTACTTCAACCTTAGGAAAACTCTAAACGAATTATGTCTTCTCTGATTCAATTCTATTGTTCGAAAATTATTCCTTCGACAAAAAAAAGCCCTCCATAAGGAGGGCTTTTCTTGACGACAGATTAGTGGAGACACCACCAATCTCATAGCCTTGTTATTACATGCTCCAATTTACGATCACACCCATCCTTCTAGAATCGGTAAGCGTTCCCTTTGGAACATACAATGGGTTTGTACCCCCACCAAATGGAAGATACGCAACCAGACCAGTCTCATCCATTAAGTTCTGAACGAAGCCTGATATAGTCAGGTTCTCCTCAGGTGAGGTCCAAGTGGCTCTTACGTCCACTCGATTATACGCTGCCATTATTTGCGATTCGATATTACGAACCATTGGATATCTCTCACCAGTGTAGTTTAACCAGCCTGAGAAATTGAATGATCCAGGAATTGAATCGAACGTGGTTTCATAAGACGCTGTAATAGCCCACTTATGCTTAGGCTGCTGTGGCAACCTGCTACCCGTCCAGTCTTTTGGCAAGTTATAAGCAGTAGTCCTCATCTCTCCTGATTCGGAATCCAAGTAGGTATGAGTGCCTACGAGCGGATTCGGATCACCGAGGGTCGTCGCCGTAAAAGTACCCAGCGATGATTCAAGGAAAGTGTAGTAACCACCAACCTTGATCTGAGGAGTAACGTAGTAATCACCCTGCAATTCGAAACCATAAATTTCCGAATCTGGGATGTTCGTGGTGTACTCCTGCAAGGGACTCGAAGCCGTTGGCTGCAGACAATCAGTATTCTGAGTAGCCGAACACAGAGGTAGATTTGCGTCCATCTCCGCTACCTGCTGGCGATCTTGAAAGTCTTGGAAAAACGCTGAAAACTGCATATTCAGACGCTGATCCATGAACAGTCCCTTAACGCCACCCTCGTAGTTAATGAGGTGTTCTTCTTTAATCGGAGGATTGTAGGCACTGGAGTCATTGAATCCACCAGCACGGTATCCGGTTGAGATACGACCATAGATCATATAATCCTCAGTTGGACGATACTCTGCGTCTACTGACCAGATAACCGCATCCCAAGATACTACAGGTACTGCGTCCAGGTCATTTGCGCTCGTTGGCTTCTCTACAGCTTGATAAACGAAGGTAAACGGAGTATCTCCCATGTGGGTGACATCTCTTTTATCCCAATAAATAAACTGTACGTTACGATACTTAGTATCTTCTGTGGACCTTGCACCAGCTGCAAACGACCACTGTTCGTTCATGTCATAAGTAACGTGGGCATAAAACGCCTCGGCTTCCAATATCGAATCAGTACCGAAATAATTCTGCGTGGTGTGGTCGACTGGATCGATACCCAGAGCGTCTCCGGTTGGATCGCCAGTACAATAGGTATTATCCCCGCCCCAATCTGAACTAGAGCCTTCAAAACCAGCCGCTGTACATGCAGCAAGAGTGTCCCCGTAGTTGATCGGATCCCAAGCAAAGTTATCTCTCGAAACCGCCCAAAGATTAAAACCTTCGTGCTGGTAGACTCCAACAATAAAGTTTAGCGGGCCGTCAAAGTTTGAAACGAGCTGCAACTCATGAGACGCATCTTCCATCTTAAATGGTGACCGATTACGACGGTCGTACCATGTGCCGTTGGGCGTCGGAGGTGCAATCTGATTGGTCAGATCTAGGTCTCGTGACGTGTTTTGATCAAGCTGATTCTCGCCATAGACATATTCGAGCACCAAGCCATCAGTGATCTCTAAAGAAGCATTCACTTCCCAGCCTTCTCTTAGAATATCAGAGGTACCAGGACGGTTGACGTTTAGAATATTCTTCAGCTCATCGCAATTATTAGCAATCGCTCGACCACAGTCTGCTACAGCAGGAGATTCTTCAAAATAGCCATACCAAGGATTTTCTGGTGAAGCGTAGCTGCCATTACATGAATAAGGCACACCACCAATCGTTCCTGTCAGGTTATCATCTGTAAGCTGATCGTACATCGTATTGTGCGCGAAAGGACCATCACAAATATAGGGAATATCTCTCTCGGGGTTATAAAGCATCAAAGGGCTTCTTGGTATACCCGTATCATGGCTGTAAGAATACCGGACATTGACGTCTAGTCCGCCAGACTGAAGCCGCAATTGTGGGGCATAAGTAATTAGATCGGGGGCATCATAATCACCACCGAGACCAACATTTTCCTGTGCACCATCACCAGTAAAGCTACCAGCAGTAATTCGGAAACTTAACGGACCGATCAAAGGACCACCAAAAGCGACAGATACACGCTGTGTGGTCTGGTCTGTAAGTTCTGCCATGGCTTTGACATCCCACTCATCAGTTGGCTTATTCATAAAATAACTGATAGAGCCACCTATAGAGTTCTTACCATGAAGCGTTCCTTGAGGACCTCGCGCAACTTCAATTCGATTTATATCGAACATGTTGCCAGCAATGCCCATCTGAGAACGACTGTACGCACCATTTACATACACAGCAACCGCTGTATCTGCATGACTAGCACCTCCAGTATATGTTCCGATACCACGCATTGTAGTACCTTGGCCATCGCCCTCTTCCTCTTGCCCAAACTGAAGGCCTGGAGTAAGAGCTTCTAGATCCTGATCATCGTAGATACCAAGCTGATCAAGTGCTTCGGTGTTAAATGCAGTTAATGACAGTGGCACATCATTAATTGTTTCTTCTCGTCTTTCAGCCGTTACCACGATCTCTTCGATCTGGAATCCGCTACCACCATCTTGCGCATAGGCAGATGAGAGGCCGAATACAGCCAAATAGACTACTGCCAGAAATGGCAACAGTTTTTGTATGTTATTCATTATAATCCCCTGCGTTATAGAAAAATTCTCTACGGCACTAACTTACTGATCCCCAAAATGATCCATATAGCACCGTGTTAGTGCGATTGTCCCCCATGTAAGCGTTCTGTCAAGTATAATTAAGATTAATTTACATTATTCTTTCATTATTTTGATTTGGAGAAACTGTTGAACAAACTAATAATCGGAATTACTGAAAAAGGTATTCTCCATGCTGATCAATCCAAACTAATTGACCTCGACACACGCTTCCGAATGGTTAAGGAAAGTGGGGTTTACGATTACTACGACAAGACCCCGGAGGACCCGGGGCTGGCCGACAACTATCTATCTCTAAGCGAGAAGTATGACGTCCCTATCCGAGCAGGGGGATGGTTCTACGAACTTGGTAAAGATGAACAGCTATTCAAAAATAAATTGCAACTGTCAGCAAAAATCGGCAGCAAAGTACACAATACTCAGATAAGAGCAAGGCATGCCGATGGACACCTTGTTACTAATGAAGAAGTTTTTCGATTTTATATGGATGCGACAGAGTTAGGCGAAAGATGTGGTTGCCTTCCAACCCTCGAAGTACACATCAATATGTGGTCAGAAGATTTTCGCAGAGTAAGCGAGGTTGCGGACATGGTAGAGGAACGAGGAGTCCCCTTTCGGATGACTCTTGATCATTCGCATGTGATCTTTAAGATCGATAACGAGGTCGAGCAGAAGGTTTTTGATATTAAATCTGCTATCGAATCGGGTGACTTAATACTCGATCCTTTTCAAACGGGCAATATATGCCAAGAATGGATCGACCGAGGCTTCGTCAATCATTGTCATGCCCGGGCAGCTGTCCCGAATAATCCAAAGAATACCCGCTATACCTACCCAGATGGTAGTCCCGGACGAGGCGTCCAGTATCCATTCTTTGAGCCACAGCCTGGGCAATTTCCGGCAGACTGGTCAGAACAAAGATTAGAACCCTGGAAGGAAGTCGTTCGACAACTACTGAGATATCACGCAGCCAATCAGGAAAGTTCGCTGGGACAAATATCAACTGAGTTCATCCCTGGACCGGACTATGGATGGGGTCATGGATATTCAATCTTCGACCACTCTGTTGCTTGCGCTCGTTGGCTAAAAGCCACTTGGGAGACCATCTCCGCAGAAGAAGATAGCGGACACAAAGGTCCTTCACTACATCGATGAACTTTCGAATTCAGCATAGGAAGCTATTAGCTCATCATAGACATCACGCGTTGCAACGTCAGGGTAAATTGTGGCAGTGATGAGCGAGTCACGGAAGGGTTTAACAATTTCCTTCCACGTTATAGTCGACTGGTGTCCCTTATATGCTAGCAAAGCAGCGCCGAGCGCCGCGGTATTAGTCGTAACGGAACGATGCAAGGGACATCCATAAATATTAGCGAATATCTGAAGGATTCCATGGTTGACAGAACCTCCGCCAGTGACATAGAGGTCAGATACACCCAGACCCATCCACCGAGAGTGAATGTGCGACGTCATAGCTTGAGCTTCAATAACCGCCCTGACATTACCAGCGACATCATTTGAAGCTAATGACTTACGGAACACACCAGCAGAAACATTCGGGATGATTTCTGGAGTGAAGTATGGAAGCATTAAACGACCATCATTACCCGGCTTAGTCTTCCCGAGCACTTGACCGAAGGTTTCCCAACTAAGACCATAGCTGTCTCGAACAGCTTCTCTTGCAAGACTTCCGTTCATAAAACAAATCAGCGCCATAAAGTTTATTCCATCAGGGGAGGCGAACAAACATCCTTCCCCTTCCTGGGAAACTTTCGGTTCAGCCATGCATGCAAAAAAAGTATCGGAAGTTCCTAAGCTAAGTCCCACACTGCCAGGCTCGATGAGTCCAAGACCGATCAAGCTACAAGGATTATCACCCGAAAATGGCAAGACCAAACAATCCTCAGCAAATCCATATTTCTGGATAAAATAGGAATGGATAGCACCTAATGTTTCTCCAGATTTTGAAATAGGCGCCATTCTGATGGACAATTCAGGCGAAGTGGCCTCCATCGCAGTCTCACTCCATTGCCGTCTTTGTATATCCATCAAATTAGTACCACTTCCATCCCCAGCATCAACTGGGACTTCTTTACCCACCAAAATGCTCGCCATAAACGAACTGACGAGCGCAATACTTGTTGTTGAATGATAGGCTTTGGCTTCCTCTTGAAAAAATTTTCGAATCTGGGCCGCACTAAACCTTTCAAATACATTATTACCGGTAAGCTCGATCCCCTTCTGCTTGCCGCCAAGCGCGCGCTCAATCTCGTAACACTGAGGTTTGGTAGATGAATCCATCCATACCGGTGCTGTATCCCTAGCAAAAATTCCCCTCAATTGCTCGCCCAAAGTTTTCTCCGGGAGAAGATTTGCAAGAGCATCAGGTGCATTCTTATTCAGATAAACAGTTCCGTGTTGCTGGCCGCTGCCTGAAATAGCATCAATGGAAGAGAGGTCATAGTCCTTATCTCTAAATTTGGTGAGGAGCAAATCCAGCGCCTCGACCCACATAAGAGGAAAGCTATGCACCGTTCCTTTTCCTTTATCTAGGACTCCGTGATTAACGCCATATTTTGAAGCAAAGTTCTCATCGTAATTAATCGACTCTTCAGCAATAATTTGGGAGGAATCAGTATTAATAATCATACCTGTCATTGACTGAGTACTAGCATCCAAACCCAAGTAGTAACCCACTAGCTGTCCCTATAGGGCGTCATATCAATACCTGAGAAACGGGCTGCCACACCGTCTAAAGTTTCCTCAGTCCAGAATTCGTGTCCTGGTTCTGGGAACCCAATCAAACTACGTTCTGAAACAGACGCTCCCACGACCCACTCATGGAACTCTTTTTTTCCAGCGGACACAGGCCAACCAACAATTCCCATCCAACGACACGCTTTAGGAGCATAGGTGACAAACATCCCTAAACGCGCGTGACTTGTTCCAGTAATTGCGGTTCCACGATGAAATGTACGCATACCATAAATAAGTAAACTTCCAGCGGGACACACGACTTTCACCTCATTATCGTAAATCTCTGGACGCGCCTCTGGGGAGTAATGTCGTGGGAATAGAATTCTTTCAGGATAATACTTTTTAGAACAAACAGCAGTCGGGCCACAATCCAACGTAACGTCGGTAAAGTAATAAAGAAAAGCCGTTTGCCAAAACTTTGGCACGTCTGGCGGATAGGCAAGCGTATGATTACCATAATCAAGATGCATATGTTGATCAACATTCCCCTGCTTAGGACTTTGTCCGGTCGCTTTGTAGGTTAAATGAGATTGTTCACAGTACATTTCCTCACCCTCCCCCATCAAAGTTGCAAACCGAGAAAGCTCCGAGTGGAAAGTCAGACGATTAAGTGCATCACCTTTATACGGGAAATGAGGAATACCCCGTTGATCAGGAAATGGCGAACTGAAATACTCTGGTCGCGAACCACTTGGATCCTTAGCAAATTCCGCCCATCCTGGGACCACCTCATCGAAATTTTTTAACGCTGCAGTGAGCTCATCTGCTTCACAGAAACTATCAACCACCGCGTACCCATGCTCACGATAGTGGTTCTCATGTTCTTTTGTAATCCTCATTGTTTTCATAAGTCACTCTCCTTCTAGATCTTTGGAACTGTTTTGACTTCGTGTTCCCAAAAGGGTGTTTCGCAATTTCTCTTGCTGAGCATAAATACTTCCTCCTTCTACTCGTGGCAAGCTCAATCGCACAGGTAATTCTTTTAATCTAGGCTCAAGGCTTGACTGCCCTCTCACAATACACTTATCCATTTCTTCTAGTGACTGACCCGTCGGGATAAGCGGCCAAGCATCAACAGCATAAAATCCGATAAAAAACATACGGCGCGATTTATCAGATTCGTTTGGCTTGGAACCATGAACCATCCTCACATGATGCAGAGTAATACCGCCTGCTTTAACTTTAAGCGATACCGCTCGATTCGGTTCGAATTTTGGATCTGTGACTGCTCCCACGAATAACCCATCCTGATGATGATCCCAGGTCTTCCCCTTATGACTGCCAGGAATAACCATCAAGGCTCCGTTTTCTTCCGTCATATCATCAAGAGCAATACCAACCTCAAGCAGGTCATCATTCGTATGCGGATAAAATGCCCAGTCTTGATGCCACTCAACAGCTGAACCATGTCCTGGATTTTTCATATTTACTTTGTTGTTGTGATATCTCAAGTTTGGTCCAATCAAACTTTCTACAATATCCAGAATAGATTGATGATGAACATATTTCGCATATATTTGGTGCTGATCGACAGGTCGGGTAATTCGTCGCAGCTGAGGCAAATCAGCTGTATGTCCAGGTTCAAGATCAAAAGTGCTGTTACTTTCAGAGATTCCTCGAGAGCGTTCAACAAATTCTTCTGTAACCCCTCGCAATTCTTCGAGCTCTTCTGCGGAAATCACATTCTCGACGGCTAAATAACCATTAGTTTGAAAAGCCTTTATCTGATCGTTAGTGAGCATAGGTTCTTTTTCCATCCTGACTAAAAGTCATTATTTTTGTTCGAACGCCAATACAATGCAGCAATGAGTGACAACAGCATGTATAAACTCAGTAATCTCATAAGTAATTACTTATAACGTTAGTTCGAGGAGAGTATCGTAAAATTAGTCGGCTCACTAGCGAAATACCGGATAGAGAGTGGCAGTTGATATCTCCTATACTAACGATGATTGAGCGGGCCGAAAGCGCCCAAAATCTTGCTACCTAACTGATGTAAATGTGTCATTTAGTTTACAGGGGCCTATGTAAAAACGTATTCTCGTCTCATAAATCATGACAAGAGCTCACGACGCAATAATGAGAATATTACTTTTACTGATGGTGTTGTTTACATCACATGCCCATACCGAAGAAAATAAATTACCCAATGTGCTACTAATTTTTGCCGACGACCTTGGCTACTGCGATACCGAACTTTATGATGGCTGCGATGATGTCCCAACCCCAAACATAAAGCGGCTGGCGGACGAAGGCGTACTCTTCACTGATGGCTATGTCTCTAGCCCAGTTTGTTCTCAATCGCGAGCAGGTCTCCTTACCGGTCGTCATCAGCAGCGGTTTGGGCACGAATATCTCCCTGGGCCAGAAGATGGGCTCCCCCTCAATGAAGTGACTCTCGCCAATGTCATGAAGGAGGCTGGATATGTTACGAGTATAGTCGGTAAGTGGCATCTTGGAGATGCAGAGAAATTCAATCCACTTCATCGTGGTTTTGATGAATTTTTTGGTCTCACCCCCGGAGCAGTGAACTACCTCGATCCAACTCAAGAAAATTCGAAGAGTGTTCGATGGTCGATGGAAAAAAATAAGTATGTCTCAGCGCTGCCAAGCAGTTGGGTA
>NZGG01000042.1 GCA_002690865.1 Gammaproteobacteria bacterium
ACCTTCTTCTTGGTCGCTACCTTCTTCTTGGTCGCTACCTTCTTCTTGGTCGCTACCTTCTTCTTGGTCGCTACCTTCTTCTTCGTCGCTACCTTCTTCTTCGTCGCTACCTTCTTCTTAATAGCTACTGACTTCTTTTTAACTTTTTTCTTGGCAACCACTATCTATCGCTCCTGTTTTTAAAATTTAATAAGTACAGCAGTGCAGTAAATAAGCTGTTGCATCTCCCCGGCAATCCCCCTATCGAAGAAAATTTCTGCACACAGTCGAACACTTAAATTAGTTTAGAAAAAATTATATTGATTTGCGACACTTTTTATTTAGCAACGCTTAGGGGATTCCCTATCTGTCAAGTAAAACTTCCAAACTCTGTGTTGCAGTAACATCCATAGTTAGTTCTCATTTAGTTGATTAAGGACAGCAGTTATTTTCTCCCTAACTTCTTGAGTAGATCCCTTCCCATCAATATGGGAGTAATGGCTTGCACTATCATTTGCATTATAAAAGGCAACTAAAGGTTCTGTTTGTTTCTTGTAAACTGCTAATCTTTCTCTAACCGTATTTTCCTTATCATCATCTCTCTGAATTAAAGGATCTCCTGTTTCGTTATCGAAGCCTTGGTTTTTAGGTGGATTAAATTCTACGTGGTATACCCTTCCAGATTCTACATGCACCCTACGACCAATTAAGCGAGCTATAATTTCTTCTTCCGGCACTCCAATTTCCAAGATAATATCTATATCGATACCTTCTGAACGCAAAGCTTCAGCCTGAGGAATCGTTCTAGGAAACCCATCAAATAAAAAACCATTGCTACAATCCTCTTTGGCTATCCGATCTTTTACAAGACTGATAATGATTTCATCAGTAACCAGAGCTCCGCTTTCCATAACTTCTTTAACTCGATTACCTAGAGATGTCCCTGCTTTGATAGCCTCGCGCAGCATATCTCCAGTGGATATTTGTGGGATAGCATATTTCTCGACAATAAACTGAGCCTGAGTACCCTTACCAACGCCAGGGGCACCCAAAAGTATAACTTTCACAAAATACTCCTCTTATACGTATAAATTTTAGTTTTTCTTAATAGTGAATTTATCAAACTATTTTCCAAGTAATGACTAACTTCACCCTTTAAATTCCAACATGCCAGCAATTCAGCGATTATTAAGATCGCAATCTTTATTTGCGCTAGCTACCCAGCATCGCTGGATACTTCGCCTACGAAAATAATTATACGACGAATCTCTTTCCCGGATAATAGTATCAAGAGCGCATTGCAACTAATATCTATGTCTTTATTTTACCTCATCAAAGTTATTCTATCGCGATAGAAGTGCAATCGATTCAATATGTGCTGTGTGTGGAAACATATCAATGACACCGGCTTTATCGAAACCAAATCCTCCCTTTACGAGAATTTCAATATCTCGTGCTAAAGTCTGTGGGTTACATGAAACATAAACGACCCTTCTAACATTACTTTTGACAATACTTCTCATCAAGCATTCAGCCCCACTTCTAGGTGGATCCAGAAGCAAGTGAGACGTCTGTTTTAAAAAATCTTGTTCGAAGTCTTTAAATAAATCAAGCTCAACAAACGTGGCATTCTCAATCCCATTCTCCGTTGCATTATACCGGGCTCTTGCCACACTTTCTGAGGATAGTTCTGCGCCGATGACACGCCCAGCACGACGAGCGATAGGCAAACTAAAGTTACCAATACCTGAGAAGGCATCAAAAACCTGATCACTCTGGCTGATAGAAAGTAAATCTAAGGCCAAATTAACCATCGATCTATTAATACTGTGATTGACTTGGGTAAAATCAAGTGGCATGAAGTGCATGCGGATATCATGATCATATAAATCATAGTGGAGAAAGGGCTCGGCAATTCTAGGGGCCAATCTATATATTGATTTAATTCCTGCAGGCTGCATATATAAGTGTATGCCATGTACATTAGAAAACTTTTCTAGAGCCTTTAAATCTGCTTTCGACATTTGACCTAGATGCCTAACTACTAGTGCAGTTGTAGAATCTCCACACGCTACTTCAATCTGAGGAACAGATTTTGGATCCGATAATGCCATAATTAATTTTGAAAGAGGTTTAAGCAAGTCGCCTGCTGGTAAACGCAATGTTTTGCAGCTCTGAGTATCGGTAATAAACCCTTTCATTTTTTCCCGAAAGCCTACAAGCACCCTCCCCTTCTTCTCAACAAATCTAACTCCTAATCTTGCTTTGCAACGATAATTTAATTTCGGCCCAAGCAATGCAGGTATTATTTCTTTAGGTGGGGTGGCGAAAGTCTTAAGCCAATTCGTCTGTTTGAAATTGATCTGAGCAGAATGCTCCATATGTTGCAAACTGCAGCCCCCGCAAATATCAGCCACTGGACATGCACATTCTACTCTATATTTAGATGCCGTTTTAACTTCCTCAATTCGGCAGTAGATTACCTTATGCCGTCGAGCTAGAGGGGTGACTGAAAGAGTTTCTCCCGGAAGCCCTCCGGGAACAACCGTTTTGCCATCTTCGCTCGCACCGTTTCCATCAGGTTGCAACTTCGATATATCAACGTTAAAGGGCATTTTTGTGAGGTTAGCCACTATTCTTTAGAGAATACTCCTGTGGATAGATACCGATCTCCCCTATCACAAATAATGGCGACGATCGTTGCATTTTCAACTTCTTTACTAAGCTGAAGAGCCGCTGACACAGTGCCGCCAGAAGAGACACCACAGAGAATACCTTCAATCTCTGCAAGCTTTCTCATAGTAGATTCTGCCAATTCTTGACTTACGTCTACAACGCGATCAACCTGTGAACGGTCATAAATCTTTGGCATATAATCTTTCGGCCATCGCCGAATACCAGGTATCACTGAGCCCTCTACAGGTTGTAATCCGATGATCTCTACTTCTGGCTTTATCTTCTTGAAAAATCTAGACACTCCCATAATAGTTCCCGTTGTTCCCATAGAACTAATGAAGTGTGTAATCTCACCTTTTGTTTGTTCTAAAAGCTCAGGCCCAGTTCCTTCATAATGGGCTACCGGGTTATCTTGGTTCGCGAACTGGTCCAAAACCACGCCCTTCCCTTCCTGCTCCATCTTTAAAGCCATATCTCGAGCAGCCTCCATCCCTTCTTCCTTACTCACTAGAATCAATTCTGCGCCATAAGCGGACATCGCCGCCTTCCTCTCATCACTCATGTGCACTGGCATGATCAACACCATACGATATCCTTTAATCGCAGCAGCCATGGCAAGAGCAATACCAGTATTGCCACTTGTGGCTTCGATCAATGTATCTCCGGGAAAAATTTGTCCTCTTGACTCTGCCCGGTTAATCATACTAAGGGCAGGTCTATCCTTAACAGAACCGGCAGGGTTATTACCTTCGAGCTTTACGAGTATTCTATTACTGGTCTCTCCCTGCATCCTTTGCAAGCGGACAAGCGGGGTCTGACCAACGGTGCTCTCAATTGTAGGGTAATCAATCATCAACTTAGCAACTACGATTCCATTGTCATGATACCAGCTTAGTAGGTAAAAGGTCTCCTCCAAAACTTGCTTGGCAAACTGATTTCAGTGTCTAAACCTAATAACTCGCAATTTCCTCACAACACCGTTTTACGAATACTGTCAAATTATAGATCCAAAAAATACCTTATAAATTTCACTTATCAATAATCACGTATGCAATTGCATAATCTCGTTCATCAGCAATACTCACATGAACATACTTGGCACCAACCACTAAGGCTTCAACAGCAGCTCTTCCAGAAAACTTAACAAAAGGTTTTCCCTTTTTATCTCGGAGCACCGAAATCTCACTTAAACGTATACCTTTCAATCCTGTTCCAAGAGCTTTTGAGACGGCTTCTTTTGCAGCAAATTGCTTAGAAAGAAAATTAGTCTGAATCTTATTTCCTGAAAACGAGGAAAGCTCTTCATCCGACAAAATACGTAGCGCAAATTTCTCTCCCCACTTATCAATTAAATGTTCAACTCGAGACACCTGCACTATATCGACACCTATACCAACGATCATGCGAATAATTTTCGACTATTCAGGGCCTTACCTCCAAGTAACTGATCAATTGATTTGCGAACTATATTTCGCAAAATCCTATCTCCATCTAAATCAATCATACCTTGAGAAATGGCCAATAAGTGCCTTCCTTCAATAGCCTTGGAATTATCATTTCCACTGACTAAATGACGAAAACCATCTTCAACAACATAGCAATAAAACTTGTCAGGCACGATTGCATCTCCTGTAGAAGACTCAATATCAAAAGAAATCCCATAGCCTAAATCTGCTAACAAAGAAATTTCAAAAAGCCTAAGGGCACTAGTATCAAAAGAGTCTAACTGCAACATACCAAGCAACTCATCATAGCGATCAAAAAGATTTTCAAACGGGTCAAACTTTCCAAGAACACGAAATAAAAGTTCATTTACATATAAGCCAATAAATAGATTCTTTCCAGAGAGATGATAGCCCAAGCCATTTGATTCAATTACACTTGCAGTTTTCAATTCTCCTTTTCCAAAACTGGATACCATTAGAGGAGAGAATAACTGCAAATTAAATTTAGACTTGTTGCCACGCGCACCTCTTGCAACTAAGCTATACCTGCCGTCCTCCTTAGAAAACAACTCAACCAGCAAACTTGTATCGCGGTACTTCCGCGTATGCAACACATAAGCAGAATGGAAATCGTTGAATCTAGACATCGTTATAACCTAGACCTTGGAGGGAATGATCGCTATCTGACCATCCTGGTTTAACTTTGACCCAAGTGGTTAACATCACCTTTACATCTAGTAATTTCTCAATATCTTTGCGAGCATCAATTCCAATCTTTTTAAGGCGTGCACCTTTTCTCCCTATTAAAATTGCCTTCTGCCCTTCTTTTTCAACAAATATAGTAATATCTATTTCAGTAACTTCGGCACCTTTTTCAAAGCGATCGACTTGTATAGTTACTACATAAGGGATTTCTTCACCCAGTTGACGAGTAAGTTTCTCTCTAATTGTTTCCGCCACAAGAAAACGTTCGCTTCGATCTGTTATTTGGTCTTCTGGGAAAAAAAATGGAGACTCTGGCATATGCTCCATTATGAGCGATTCAAGCTTGGCAATATTTTCCCCCGTCGCTGCAGAAATGGGAATCAATTCCGCTTGCGGGAAAGTCCCTTGTAATTTGCTTAAGGTAGATAGAAGTTCGTTTAAACTTTGTAACTGATCAATTTTATTGATCACAACTATAAGTTTACCTTTAAAAGAATTCAGTGCACCTGCTACTTTTTGATCATCAACAACCCATGCCGTCCTATCAAGCAAAAAGAGAACAACATCAACGCTACCTAGAATACTTAAGGCAGCGCGATTCATATATCGATTAATTGCTCTAGGCTGTTTGCTATGGATACCTGGAGTGTCTACATACAAAACCTGACAATGTTTAAATGTCTTTATACCTAATAGTTGATGTCGAGTAGTTTGTGGTTTTCTTGAGGTGATGCTTATTTTCTGACCAAGAATAAAATTGAGTAAAGTAGATTTACCAACATTAGGACGGCCAATGATTGCCACATAACCGCAGCGACTTATCATAGGTCCTGTTCCAGAATAGCGAGCGCTAATTTAGCCGCTTTCTGCTCTGCGACTCTCCGACTTGAACCTTCTCCAACAATACTCTTTGATAAGATTTCAGATCGACACTCCACAGTAAATATTTGATCATGTGCCAGTCCTGAAATATTGATCACCTCATAGTGAGGAAGGGGCAACCCAGTAGCTTGCAAATGTTCTTGTAGTTTTGATTTAGCATCTTTTTCGGCTTTGAATAATGACAACTCACCCAATTGACTTTGATACCAGAGCAAAACCTTATCTTCGGCTACATCAAAACCACCGTCTAAGTATATAGCGCCAATGATAGCTTCAACGGTATCCGATAAAATAGAGTCTCTCGTAAAGCCTCCACTACGCATCTCTCCCCGTCCCATAATTAAAAACTTACTTAACGACAAATAACGCGCAATATCTGCAAGAGTATCTCGGCGGACCAACTTTGCTCGTAATCGGCTCATCTCACCTTCGGTAGCTTCAGGGAAATGTTCAAAGAGGAATCGCGTGATAACCAGATTAAGTATCGAATCACCTAAAAATTCCAACCGCTCATTATTAGAGGAACTATGACTTCGATGAGTTAAAGCCAGCGCAAGCAAATTGCTATCTCCAAACTGATAGCTAAGTTGACTCTGTAGTTTGCCTAGTTGCACTCAGCAGTTCACAGATACTGTTCTGATGTTAGTCGCTTATTACCTAAACCTGACTCCCCTTCCCAAAACTGGAACCAATTGGAGTTTTTCATATCATTTTACCTTAACTCAACGATGTAAAATAATTACCGAATATTCGGCCTTTATTGACTGAATTTTTTCCGCAATTTTCTATTCGATCCAACGATTTTTATCGATCTCTGGAAGCTTTAAGCCCGGCTCTTTATGCAGCCAAACGGCAATAGCCTTACCCACTATGTTCTTCTCTGGCACGAAACCCCAATATCGACTGTCACTACTCTGATCTCGATTATCACCCATCATAAAATAATTACCCTCTGGAACTTGCCACTCCAATACCCCTGAGTCCATATAAGGATTTCTATGAATTTGGTGTTCAATATTCCCTAACGATTCGTTGTAAACGAAATATTTTGGATTTATCGGAGGATATTGAGAAACAAAATCCAGCACCTGCTTCTGATCGTTAACATAAAGTGTCTTATTCTGGTATCTAATCTTATCTCCTGGAACACCGACTACCCGCTTAATAAAGTACTCTTTTTCGTGCGGTGGTATAAATACCATCACATCTCCATTTTTTGGTTCATCAACATCTACCACCTTTGTACCGAATACAGGTAAACGAATTCCATATGAATACTTATTAACTAAAATAAAATCTCCGACTTGTAATGTCGGAATCATCGATCCTGTAGGTATTTGGAAGGGCTCATAAAGAAATGAGCGCAGAACAAGAACAATCGCGAGCACAGGAAAAAAGGATACAGAATATTCCACCACCTTTGATTCTTTAAGCTGCTTTTTGATGGCTTCGTCGCCTCCTCCAAGAAACTCTGTCTCTCTAGAAGCTTTTATTCTAAGTCTCCTCAGCAGAAGAACGTCAAGCAGCCAAATAAAGCCAGTAATCGAAGTTGCTAACAGCAACACTAGTGGGAAATTTACACCCATTTATTTATCTACCTTTAACACTGCTAAAAAAGCCTCCTGCGGAATTTCTACACTACCTAATTTTTTCATCCGTTTTTTACCTGCCTTTTGCTTTTCCAAAAGTTTTTTCTTACGCGTTATATCTCCGCCATAGCATTTAGCGGTAACATTCTTACGCAGAGCCTTTACTGTTTGCCTCGCGATAATCTGATTACCAATTGCAGCCTGGATCGCCACGTCGAATAACTGTCTAGGAATCAGTTCTTTCATTTTTTTAGTAAGTGCATGACCTTTACCTCGAGCGTCATCTCTATGAACTATTAAAGCCAACGCATCCACATGATCACCATTAATCAGGACATCAAGCCTAACGAGATTTGAGGGCTGGAACTTTAAAAATCCATATTCCAATGACGCATAACCTCGAGAGACAGACTTCAATTTATCAAAAAAATCCAAAACCACTTCATTCATTGGTAACTCGTAGCTCACTGAAACCTGAGCGCCTACAAATTGCAAATCCTTCTGAACACCTCTGCGCTCAACACAAAGATTAATAATATTACCCAAATACCCAGATGGAACCAGGATATTCGCTAAAGCAATAGGTTCACGCATCTCTGCTACGGACGAGGGATCAGGTAGCTGAGAAGGATTATCCACCCTCACAACATTTCCATTCTTAAAAGCTATCTCGTAAATCACCGTAGGAGCGGATGATATGAGGTCAAGATTATACTCTCTCTCTAGCCTTTCCTGGACAATCTCCATATGCAGCATCCCCAGAAAGCCACAACGGAAACCGCTACCTAGTGCATCTGAACTTTCAGGCTCATAAACTAACGCAGCATCATTCAAGGTAAGTTTTTCTAGTGCATCCCTAAAACTATCGAAGTCATCCGAACTAACTGTAAACATACCAGCATAAACTTGCGGCCTAATTGTTTCAAAACCTGGAAGTGCAGCAACATCTGAATTAGCTCCAGCAATTGTATCTCCCACTGGCGCCCCCTTGACCTCTTTTATACCTGCAACCACGAAACCAACTTCCCCCGTGCCAAGGGTTTCCATTTCAGTACGATGAGGGGTAAATATTCCAACGGAATCAACCTGATGTACCTTACCAATAGACTTCGCGACTATTCTATCTTTTCGGGAAATACTGCCTTTTACCACTCTCACCAAAGAAATCACCCCAAGGTAATTGTCAAACCAAGAGTCTATAATGAGAGCTTGGAGATCTTCATTTCTATAATCAGCCGGGCTAGGAACTACTTTTATAAGTGTCTCCAGCAAATCCTCAACTCCATCACCGGTTTTAGCACTAACTCGCAAGGCATTAGAAGCTTCGATTCCTATAATCTCTTCGATTTCCTGACAAACAAGATCTGGATCCGCCTGAGGCAAATCGATTTTATTCAAGACAGGCAATACTTCAAGATCCTGTTCAATTGCGGTGTAACAATTAGCTACTGATTGTGCCTCTACTCCCTGCGCAGCATCGACAACTAATAATGCCCCCTCGCAAGCAGCCATAGATCTTGAAACCTCATAGGAAAAGTCTACATGCCCGGGAGTATCAATAATATTCAACTGATACTTCTGACCATTCTTCGCTTCGTACATCAGGCTTACGCTCTGAGCCTTGATTGTAATACCTCGCTCTCGCTCAATATCCATGGAATCGAGCACCTGCTCTTCCATCTCTCGATCCGTTAGACCGCCGCAGAGATGAATGAATCTATCAGCAAGAGTTGATTTTCCATGGTCTATATGAGCGATGATCGAAAAATTACGAATATATTTAGGATCAAACACTTGTACACACTTTATTAACGAAAAAATCTAGTCCAAAAAATAAGTATAACCGACTTAGGCCATGTTGGGCTTCTAATCAACAAACTTTACGGCTATAAAGAGTGGCCTTCCATTTCGCACCAAACGTACCGATATTGCGACTCCAGAGGGCAAGGATTCCATTACCAAATCAAAGTTCTGTTTTGAATCAACCCGCTCACCATTTACATGCGTAATAACATCGCCCCTACGAATGTTTCCATCTCTCGCTGGTCCAGGCATTACACGAGTAACCAAGACGCCTCGACTCAAACCTAATTGCTTTTCATCTTGGCGATCTAGGTCTTCAACTTCTAGTCCCATTCGATTTCCTTCAGGCATATCTTGGGAGATTCCTGACAAATTTCGCAAGGATTCTTCTGGCAATGAATCTAAAACCAACTGTATAACTTTTCGGGATTTATCACGAATGATGACAAGCTCTATTTTTGTGTCCATTCGCATGCGCCCTACGATATGCGGCAAATCACTCGAAAGATCAATATCCATTCCATTTAACTCTATAATGATATCCCCAACTTTGAGTTCAGCTTCCTCCGCAGGACTACCAGGGAATATCCGCCTCACCAGAGCGCCTCGAGGTCTATCAAGCCCAAAAGATTCCGCGAGATCTTTGTTTAAACTTTGAATTCCTACGCCGAGCCAACCTCTAGATACCTTCCCATATTTCTCAAGCTGCTCGGCGACCTCCATAGCAACATCTATCGGGATCGCAAAAGAAAGACCCATAAAACCACCAGAACGAGTAAAAATTTGGCTATTAATACCCACGACTTCGCCCTTCATGTTAAATAAGGGACCACCAGAGTTACCAGGATTGATCGCCACATCTGTTTGAATAAAAGGAACATAGTTTCCAGACGTGTTTGCAGGCAGGCTTCTTCCTTTTGCACTTACGATACCTGCTGTAACGGATAGTTCAAAACCAAACGGGGATCCTATTGCAAGTACCCACTCGCCGACTTCTAGGGGCTCCGACTTGCCAATTTTTACAACAGGCAGATCTTCAGCATCAATTTTTAGTAATGCTAGATCAGAAAGTTGATCCTTGCCCACTACAGTAGCGGTTAATTCCCTTCGGTCACTGAGTGCGATATTTATTTCATCGGCACCGTCGATAACGTGATTGTTAGTTAAAATGTGGCCTTCAGAAGAAATTATAAAACCTGATCCCGCTGCTGGTCCTGGCGGTCGTTGTCTCTCATCAAAGAATCGTCGAAAAAACTCAGGCATCTCCTCACTCTCCACGGAATTTTCCTGAGCTGGTGATTCTCTGGTTGCAGTTATATTTACCACTGCAGGTGAAGCTTGCTTCACTAATTCCGTAAACTCTGGCAAAGCAGCGCATAAAACAGGAGCCACAAACAAAATATTGCTAAATATAAGTAACTTTAATACCAGTTTAAACATGATCAGCTAACTACTCCTCATCCTCATTAGGAACCCAAAATCTGAAATTCTTCTTCGCTAAGATACAAATAAGCTGCACTGCAGCCTCCAACAAAACCAAAAATAGGATAGATTAAAGTCTTTGATAATAATTTAAGGTATTTCTTAGAAATAATTGAATCGGGATAACCGCAACCACGGCAACCAAAGCAATAACTTACACTTTCTTTATTTGATAAGACTCCATTTTTTTTCGTGATAATAATTTGACTCATGCTTAAAGCTAACTAAGAATTTTCATCAGTAAGCGATCCGCTCAACAGATTCTGCTATCTTGCGAGCTATATTAATCGGGACCTCACCAACAACGGTAATTTGTCCCTGCGTTCCATTTAAACGCCGGGTTATCACTGCAGTAGCACCCAAATACGTAGTCATTTCAGGAAGAGTAGACCTTTTACGTTCAAAAAAAATAGACAGACCCGCCAACCCATCACTAAAGTGAAGTTGATTAGCTTGTTGAACTCGCACCGGTTTAAAACCGGTAGGCAACCATGAAACTCGCCAAGCAGGATTTCCTACTTGCTGATTTAAATGCGGATCTGCAGTCAACCTATGGAATACAGTCTTTTTTTTGACAAGACTTGAATTTTCCAAGTCAAGCGCCTGGCCTATTTCTATACTTGAAAATTGGAATACCTCTAGAATCTGGTTTCTTTTAAAAAGTTGCGATTGAAGCAGTAGACCTGTCTCTTCATCAAGCCACAATCGATAACCGAAACGATCACCGAAGCGAGGTATGATTTTTATCTTGATCGCAGTGCGTCCAGCTATTCTATCCTTACCATGCATACTAAATAGGTATTGTTTATGATTTGTTGCAAGATTCTCATTAAACGCAGCACTAAATGGACCTAACGATATATTATGATTAAAAGAGCCACCTTTTGGGTTTAGATGATGACAAACAATATCGTTATCACGTCTTATGACGATTCTTGGCTCACCATTCAAATTAGTCAGCCTCTCAAGTTCTTGCCCGTTATGGAATTGATGCTCAACACGGACTGTTTCAAGTAGGGATCCACGCATATAAGTGAAAGTACCAACATAATTCTGTTCACGTAACGCCGCGCCCATATTATCCAGCCATTCCACAGCATCCGCGGCACATAAGCTTACACTAAAACAAAAAAAAGCTACCAAGCACCTCATAATCAAGGTCTACTTTTCATTCGTCACAAACTGGCTTGTTCGCTTCGTTCTCATAATCCGATCGTGCTCATTAAGATACTCTCGCAAATGTCTCTGTCTCTCTATATCCAAGTCACGAAGTTCAGTTTCCACCTCCCTATCTCCCGAGGTTTGATTTACAGAGTCGCTACCAACTACTTCCATAGACTCTGTCTTTGACAGATTAAAGATTACAAAGGTAACTATAACTACAAGTGATGCCGCAATTGCCAAGCCTACCGCTGGACTTCTCAAAGAGGCACCGGATGATAAATCTTGCGCCACTGACTCTTTCTCAATTGCCGCTCTAATTCGGTGAAATAGCATCTCATGATCAGCTACTGACATGCCCTTCAACTGCGGTTGCTTCGAAAGCACTGTACGGATGGACATAAAATTAAGAAGGCTACGAATCAGACTAGACTGTTCTCCGATATCTGGATCATCTCTGTCCTTGACCTCCTGCTTCATCGCTCTCAAAAATCGATGGGTTTCTACCTCGTTTGCTTCTTCATCGATAAAAGCCGATATCGTTTCTTTGATTTTTACCACTTCCAAACCTCAAATCTAAATAATTAGCAGTTTATTCGTTGTCCATTAGTGCAATTCGCTTCTCAATCGCCTCTCTAGCTCGGAAGATTCTTGACCTTACTGTACCAACAGGACAATCCATGATTACAGCGATTTCTTCGTAACTAAGCCCATCAAACTCCCTAAGTGTAACAGCAACCTTTAATTCTTCCGGCAAATTCTCTATTGCCCGAAAAATAACTTCTTCCGTCTGGCTTGTTGCCAGAATATCTTGAGGCGACTCATTATCTCTTAAGACAGCAGAATTATCCTGAAATTCCCCATCATCTATATCAATATCGGTATTAGGCGGTCGACGAGACCTAGAAACTAGATGATTTTTCGCCGTATTGATAGCGATCCGATACAACCAAGTATAAAAGGCACTATCACCGCGAAAATTTGGGAGAGCCCTGTAAGCCCTAATAAATGCATCCTGAGTGACGTCCTGAATATCGTTTTGATCTCGTAAGTACCTTCCAACCAAACTAATTATCTTGTGTTGATACTTTAGAATTAGAAGATCAAAAGCACTCTTGTCTCCGCGCCTGACACGGTCAACCAATTGCTTATCCACTGATTCCTTTTGACCCGACATCGGTTTTTACACCCACTGATTAATACTTTGTAAAACGGTAGTTTAAATGAAGATCTAACAACCGAGCGCAGACAATGATAACCTAAACTTCATTATGACCACACCAACACACCTTTTTGACGTTTTAGTAATTGGTAGCGGAGCAGCAGGCATGACGCTTGCTCTGCAACTCACTAGGGACTATCGCATTGCGATACTAAGTAAAGATGAACCAAATGAGGGTTCTACTTATTATGCTCAGGGTGGCGTTGCCGCAGTTCTTGATGAATATGATTCTATGGAGTCACATATTCAGGATACTCTCATCGCTGGAGCAGGCCTATGCCACCAAGAAATAGTTAAATTCACAGTCAAACAGAGTCCTCAAATAATTAACTGGCTAGTTGAAAAGGGTGTAAACTTTGACAAGGAACCAGGTGCTACTGGAAACAACCAATTTCATTTAACAAAAGAAGGCGGGCACAGCCATCGCAGGGTAATACACGCCGCAGATGCTACAGGGAAAGAAATAGCTCTGACTCTTTACGATGCGTTAAATGAAAACTCTAATATATCGTTCTTTAAACAGTTCGTAGCGGTAGATCTCGTTAATGCTCATAATATTGGACATAAGGGAAATGAATGCCTGGGCGCTTACGTCCTTAATCTTGAAACAGGCAAAGTAGAATTATTTCGCGCAAACTACGTGATTATAGCAACTGGTGGTGCGAGTAAAGTCTATCTTTACACCAGTAATCCTGACACAGCTTCTGGCGATGGGATAGCGATGGCTTGGCGAGCTGGTTGTCGAGTCGCGAACCTTGAGTTCAATCAGTTTCATCCAACATGCCTATATCACCCGGAAGCGAAATCTTTCCTTATTTCAGAGGCTCTGCGAGGAGAGGGGGCAAAGTTAGTATTACCCGACAGAAAAGAATTCATGCATCGCTTTGATGCGCGCGCCGAACTGGCTCCTCGAGATATAGTCGCTCGAGCTATCGACCACGAGATGAAGCGTTTAGGATGTGATTGTGTTTACTTGGACATAAGCCATAAACCATCTAAGTTCATCAAAGATCACTTCCCAAATATATACGCGCGGTGTTTCGAGCTCGGCATTGACATCACAACTACTCCCATCCCGATTGTGCCGGCAGCCCATTACACTTGCGGCGGAATCCTCACAGATATTAATGGAAAAACGGATGTACCGAATCTATACGCTATAGGTGAATCTAGCTTCACAGGTCTACATGGAGCAAATCGTATGGCAAGTAATTCATTACTTGAATGCATGGTATTCGCGAGCGCCGCAGCTAAACATATTATGATGCAACCGAAAGTAAAATCACATATGCCAAAAGTGCCCATGTGGGATGACTCGCAAGTGACTAATTCTATTGAAGATATAACTATTTCACATAACTGGGATGAGCTTCGACGTTTCATGTGGGATTACGTCGGTATAGTCCGTACCGATAAGCGTCTTCAAAGAGCCAGGCGCAGAGTACAACTACTTCAACAGGAGGTTAGTGAGTATTACAGTAATTATCGGATCAGCAGCGATTTGCTCGAACTGCGCAACCTTATTACAGTTGCAGATCTTATCATTCAAAGCGCGATAAGGCGTAAGGAAAGCCGAGGGCTGCATTTCACTCTTGATCATCCCAACCTCCTTGAGGGAGCAAAGGATACGGTGCTAATACCACCAAATTTTGGTTAGCCTCTCACACACTGTAATTGCAAGAACAACAACGTCTGTAACAACTACTTCGAATACATTTGCAGTGCTGAAGCCGACAATTTCTATGTTGAATTAAAACTCTTTAAAGCGACGACACTATTGTATCGGCAGGTTACGCATGGTCTAAAATAATATCAACGAGCTTCTGTAAGGAATCGTTCTCTGCTACCTTCTTCCTAGCAAACCAATCTAATAAATCTGTATCTTCTTGCTCTAACAGCAATGCGTAGGTCTTTCGCTGCTCCGGAGTAAGGGCCTCGTACATCTCTTGAATAAAGGGTCCCAACAAAAGATCTAACTCCAGAACCCCCCTTCGAGAGCGCCAACACAAACGATTTCTTTCTTCGTTAGATATCATTGTAGAATACTTCCATGAATAGAATAGTAAATCTATCGCAATTTGGATTCCTCGCCGTGAATGGCCCGGATGCAAAGAAATTTTTGCAAGGATATACGACGTGCGACGTCCATAAGATCTCAGAGAACAATAACCTTGGGGCTATCTGTAACCTGAAAGGTCGTATGGTAACAAACT
Organism: Gammaproteobacteria bacterium; assembly: GCA_002690865.1. GTDB lineage: Bacteria > Pseudomonadota > Gammaproteobacteria > Pseudomonadales > Azotimanducaceae > UBA7455. The sequence continues at coordinate 15,158 of NZGG01000042.1, forward strand.
TTAGAATTGCTTTGCTAGAAGAAGGGCTACTTCTTCGGATGCATAAAAATCGAGTTAAAGAAACCATTAACTTTCTATCAACCTACATCATTTTTTCAAAGGTAGAACTCAAAGATGTCAGCTATCTCTGGCATTGTTTTGGCATCATAGAGGAATCCGCTCATATTATAAATAAGGGTGATATTAGACTTCACGTTAGTGATACTCGTTGTGAAATATGGACCAAAAATAAGGTCCGCGATTCAACTTCAATGATCGATTGGGCAACTCAGGATTGTGCTGAAGGACTAGCTTGGATTGAAACAGAAACAGCCGAACGTTTCTTACCACAAATGTTCTACCTAGATAAGCTAGGAGGCCTTGATTTCAAAAAGGGTTGCTATCTCGGTCAGGAAATAATCGCTCGTGCAGAGTACTTGGGTAACCTCAAGCGAAGACTACACTTATTTTATAGCGAGTCCTCACTTAATGTTGGTGACGAAATTACGATCGGCAATTCAAAGGGGAATATAGTTGCAACAGGGGCCAATATAGGCCTCGTAATAATTGCCAATATTCATGAGGAAAAATTACTTGCCAGGGCCCCAAATGGGGATCCTATTGAATTAACTCCTCTCAATATAAGCGCTTAAACGATAGCCCAGTCTATTGGAGACTTCTCACAACTACTAAGGTAGTCATTACATCTAGAGAAATGTTTACAACCAATAAACCCTTTGTAGGCAGACAAGGGCGATGGATGAGAGGTTTTGAGCACGCAATGCTTTGTTTCGTCTATGAAGCGACCCTTCTTCTGGGCATATGCACCCCACAACAAAAATACACAGTGCTCTTTTTTTGATGACAGACTTTCTACAACTCTATCCGTAAAAATCTCCCAACCTTTCCCCTGGTGTGATCCAGCTCGATATCTTTCCACCGTCAAAACACTATTCATTAGCAGCACTCCCTGATTTGCCCAATGATCTAGACAACCGTGAACCAACTGATTGGGCAAACTGAGATCGTTACTGACTTCCTTGAAAATATTTAAGAGAGTTGGTGGCGGAGATACTTTTTTATTTACAGAAAAAGACAGACCGTGAGCTTGACCAGGATTATGGTATGGATCCTGACCCAAAATAACAACTTTTACCTTGCTAAATGGTGTTGCATCCATAGCAGCAAAGTATTCTGAACTACGCGGATATATAACCTTTCCACTAGCCTTCTGGCCTTGAAGAAAGGATCTCAGTGACTCCATATATGGTTTAGAAAACTCTTCACTAAGATGCTCCAGCCAACTAGGATCGAGCAGAATATTACCCATTCAGACTCTTTGGCCTCATATGTGGAAACAATAATACGTCCCGGATTGAAGAAGAATCAGTTAACAGCATTACTAATCGATCAATACCAATACCTTCTCCAGCCGTTGGCGGAAGCCCATACTCCAGTGCCGTTATATAATCCTCATCGTAATACATTGCTTCATCATCGCCTGCTTGCCTTGCAGCGACCTGTTGGCGGAAACGCTCCGATTGATCTTCAGCATCATTCAATTCCGAAAATCCATTAGCGATCTCCTTGCCCATAATAAACAATTCGAATCTGTCAGTTACTTCAGAATTATCATCGTTACGTCTTGCTAAAGGTGATACTTCTGCCGGATGCTGAGTTACGAACAAGGGTTGCTCTATTTTATCTTCAACGGTATTCTCAAACAGTTCCATCAGAAGATTACCCTCCTTCCAGTGACTCATTACTTCTATTCCTAGTTTCCGAGCAAGTACTGTTAGGTTTTCGATACCTATCAAGTCTTCCATGTCAATTTCCGGATTGAAATATAAAATAGACTCTCTCAAAGTTAAGCGCTGAATAGGTAATCCAAAATCTATTGTCTTACCCTCAAAAGAAAAACTTGTAGTCCCAAATACGTAGTGGGCAATCTCTCGCAGTAATGATTCAGTCAAATCCATTAAATCTCTGTAATCATGATAGGCCCAGTAAAACTCGAGCATGGTAAATTCTGGGCTATGTTTGGTAGATATCCCTTCATTACGGAAATTCCGGTTTATTTCAAAAACCTGCTCAAACCCTCCTACCACCAGCCGTTTTAGATTCAGCTCAGGGGCCACACGAAGATACATATCTGTGTCCAAGGCATTATAATGGGTAACAAATGGAGAAGCAGCTGCACCACCCGGGATTATTTGCATCATTGGCGTTTCCACTTCCATAAAATCTCTTTTGGTAAAGAAATGGCGGATACCTTCGATAATCTTGGCGCGTCGAACAAACGTGTTACGGGTTTCTTCATTAACGATAAGATCTAGGTAACGCTGACGATATCGAGTCTCAGTATCAGCTAAACCCTTATGCTTTTCTGGCAGCGGTCTCAAAGACTTAGTTAATAGTTCAATATTTTTCACTTCTACTGAGAGCTCACCTTTATTAGTTCGCATCAAACAACCTGTAGCACCGACAATATCCCCTAGGTCCCAGCGCTTAAAATCTTCGTAAACTTCTTTGGAGAGTTCATTCTGCCGAATATATAACTGTATCTTTCCAGAGGAGTCTTGAAGAGTTACGAAGCTAGCTTTTCCCATCAATCGACGCAATACAATTCGCCCCCCAATGGAAACAGTAAACTGCAATTTGCTTAAAGACTCTTTGGTAGAATCTCGAAACTTTTCATGCAGAATAGCGGAGAGATATGTACGCCGGAAATCGTTTGGAAATGGTCTCCCTTGATCGCGTAATTCTTTCAAGTATTTACGCCTTAAACTGATGATTTCGTTTTCCTCGTCATCAAATCTTGTCACTTTATAACCCCTGTTTCAGACTTTCCTCAATAAATAAATCGAGATCTCCGTCGAGTACGGCTTGCGTATTACCAGTTTCCAAATTAGTGCGCAAATCCTTAATTCTGCCGCTGTCCAGGACATAAGATCTTATCTGACTACCCCAACTGACGTCTGACTTATTCTCTTCGATTTCCCTAAGTTCCTCTCGTCGTGCTAATTCCTCCATCTCAAATAGCCGTGCTCTAAGTTGTTTTATTGCTTGATCTTTATTCTGATGCTGCGATCTTTGATTTTGACACTGAACAACTATTCCTGTTGGCTTATGCGTCAGTCGAATAGCAGAGTCAGTCTTGTTAACGTGCTGCCCACCAGCGCCACTGGCTCGATAGGTATCCACACGCACGTCTGACATATCGAGATTAATTTCAATATCGTCATCTATTTCTGGTGCCAAAAAAACTGCAGCAAATGATGTATGACGTCGATTACCCGAATCGAAAGGGGATTTCCTTACCAATCTATGTACACCTGTTTCCGTTCTAAGCCAACCAAAGGCATAATCACCATCGAAACGAATTGTCGCGCTTTTGATTCCAGCCACTTCACCCTCTGATAGCTCCATAATTTCCGTCTTAAACCCGTGGCGCTCACCCCAGCGCAAATACATGCGGAGCAACATCTCCGCCCAATCCTGTGCCTCGGTACCACCAGAGCCTGATTGGATTTCCATATATGCACTATTTGGGTCCATCTGGCCAGAAAACATGCGTTGGAACTCCAGTGAATCCAATTTTCGACTAAGATCTTTTATTTCCTCTGTTGCATCAGACAAAAGCGAATCGTCACTCTCCTCCAAGCCTAACTCAACAATATCATTCAAATCCTTCAGACTAGTTAAAAGTAAATCAATGACGCTCACTACCGCCTCTAGAGCCGCCCTTTCTCTTCCGAGCTCCTGTGCTTTTTCTGGGTCATCCCACAAAGCAGAATCGGACAGCTCTAACTCAACTTCTGCGAGACGATCTTTTTTTAGACCATAGTCAAAGGTACCCCCTGAGGACATCAGTACGTCCCTGAAGGTCTTTAATCCTGCTTGACAGTACGTTCGCTTCCACGAAGTCGGGACCCTTTTTAAATTCTCATTCTAACAAATCGCCTTATCCTGGGCGATTATAAAACCAAACCATCCTAGACGCTTAATTTGCATCAAGGCTTAAAACACTACCTTTTTAAACATTAAAAAAATCGGCTATACGAATTCTTTTAACATCATTCTTAACATCATCCATAGTCGATAATTTCCTAACCGCGATATCTAGAGTTTCCTCAAGTATTGCATTGGTAATAATAACGACATCCGCATAACCAGCTCGCGCATTCTTTTGGATAAGTGACTCAATACTGATTTTGTGCTGACTAAGAATAGTAGAGATCCTCGCCATTACTCCAGGTTGGTCTGAAACGATTAACCTGAGGTAAGCTCTACTCACTACTTCTCCAACCATAACCACTTTTTTAGAGATAAGAGCGCTCTTTTCAAAGCCAAGATTCTCAACGATATTAGCCCCACTAGAACGGACGATATCTACAACGTCACTAATAATTGCTGAGGCGGTGGGGAGAGATCCCGCGCCCGCACCATAGTACATAGTTGGACCTGCTGCATCTCCACCAACCACCACCGCATTCATCACGCCCTTTACCTGAGCCAGCATATGATCTGCGGCAACCAAACAAGGGTGAACCCTCATTGCAATCGTATCACCCTGATTTCGCGCGATACCCAAATGTTTGATGACGAACCCTAACTCTCCGGCATAATCAATATCATCACTTGTAATTTGGGTTATACCCTCAGTGAAAATAGCATCGAACCTAAGTGGGGCTCCAAAGGCTATCGAGGACAAAATAGTCAATTTATGGGCAGCATCAATGCCCTCCACATCAAATGTAGGATCTGCCTCAGCATAACCAAGTTCCTGAGCATCCTTAAGCACATCAACAAAACTCAAACTACCGCCCGATTCTGTCATCTTAGAAAGGATGTAATTGGAGGTGCCATTGATAATACCAATTATCCATTCGACTTTATTCGCTGCCATACCTTCTCGGATTGCTTTGACAATAGGTATACCACCAGCGACTGCAGCTTCAAATTTTACTTGAACACCTTTTTCTGAGGCAGCCACCATAATCTCTTGACCATGTTCTGCAATCAAGGCCTTGTTTGCCGTTACTACATGTTTATTATTACTGATAGCCTCAAGCACCAATGCACGTGCTACATCTATACCTCCTATAACTTCGATCACAATATCAATATCTGGATTTCTAACAACATCAAAAACATCACGAGTTACATGAACATCTGACAAATCACAATCAGGATGGTCTCGACGACAACCAACCTGAGCTACGCATATTTGGTTACCGATACGCCGCTCAATCTCTGAATTATTTTTTAAAATTAAATTGAAGGTGCCAGAGCCAACCGTACCCAAACCACAAATACCTACTTTCATTATTTTTAATTCCCCGCGGTTCTCAGCATACGCCTTAGATTTCTTATAGCCTGCCTTGTACGATGCTCGTTTTCAATAAGCGCAAATCGAACATGATCATCGCCATACTGACCGAACCCAACACCGGGAGACACCGCTACCTTTGCTTCCCTTAGCATAAGCTTACTAAACTCTAAAGAACCCATTTCCCTATATATTGGCGGTATCTTAGCCCAAACAAACATAGTCGCTTTAGGAGGTGTAACATCCCATCCAATCGAGTTTAGGCCATCACACAAGACATCACGCCGACTTTTATACATTTGACGAATTTCTTCCACACAAGTTTGATCGCCTTCCAATGCGGCGATAGCTGCTACCTGAATCGGTGTAAACATACCATAATCGAGGTACGATTTTATCCTACCAAGCGCGCCTACAAGTGTCTTATTGCCAACGCAGAAACCAACACGCCACCCGGGCATGTTATAGCTCTTTGACATAGAGAAAAATTCTACTGCAACGTCCTTGGCTCCCGGTACCTGAAGTATCGAAGGCACCTCGTAGCCATCGAAAACAAGATCTGCATAAGCCAAATCTTGGATAACCCAGATTTGATGTTCCTTTGCGAAATGAATGATCTTTTCAAAAAATACAAGATCCACACACTGTGTAGTTGGGTTTCCTGGAAAATTTATCAGCAGAACTTTTGGTTTTGGCCAAGTATTCTTAATGGCTAATTGAAGTTCAGAGAAAAAATCTTTTTCGTCTGTAAGTGGCACATGACGCACATCCGCGTCTGCGATCACAAAACCATAAGGATGGATCGGATAAGAAGGATTTGGCACAAGCACCGCATCTCCAGGCCCAAGTATAGCCATTGCTAAATGTGCTATCCCCTCTTTAGAACCGAGAGTAACGATCGCTTCATCTTCAACGTCTAGATCAACATTGAATTTCTTTTTATACCAATCGCAGATTGCACGTCTTAATCTAGGGATACCTTTCGACTGAGAGTAACGATGAGTATCGCCGCGCTGCACTGTTTCGACTAGCTTATCTACAATGTGGTTAGGAGTTGCTTGATCTGGATTCCCCATACCAAAATCAACAATATCTTCGCCCTTAGCTCGTGCCTCACGTTTTAAACTATCAGTAATACTGAATATATAAGGGGGGAGCCGCCCAATTCGTGGGAAATCTTCTTCCATTTCTTTATTGAATACCAAGTTCGAGCGCTAATTGTGAGGCAGATCGGTAACCCATTGTCATACGGCCATCCTCATTAACAATGGTTGGTGTTCCTGCTACGTTCATTTTCTGCCCCAATGCGTAGTGCTTGACGATAGGAGTATCGCACTCCTTCTCGGCAATGCCCGCGCCAGTTTTGGCTAAAGTAAGATAAAACCGTTGCCTATCAGAACACCAGACTGACCTTAGCTTTTTAAATTCGGAGGTATACTCCTCGCTTACTTGGTCCTCAAAAATCCCATTGCGGGGAAAAGCCATATAGCGCACAGTGATACCCAGTCGATTCATCTCTGGTACGTCCTCATGGAATTTTCGGCAAAATCCACAGTCAATATCAGTAAAAACGGTGATAGTCGCGAGGGTTTGATCGCTAGTAGACGCAAAGATAATCAATTCAGACTCGTCTACATCGCTCAGCATTCCTCTGCGGCGCTCATTACGTTCTTTTTCATCATGATTATAGACCTTGTCTTTCTCAACTCTAAAAAGGTCTCCATATATAAAATAATTACCATTTTCCGTTGTGTGCAGTACTGATCCGTCAGATAGAACTACCCTATAAAATCCATCTAAAGGCCCCGTAAGAACTGTCTCTACCTCAAGACCCAAACTTAATTGCGACAATTTTAAGCGCAATTCCTGAGCATTTAATGCCAGAACCGAACTTGAGACAAAAAACGTCCATAGTGTGAAAACGAAAAATACGGATTTCATTAAAATATTACTCCAAGCCACTTCTGACCATAATACCTTAGAGCTAGCAAACTGTAGAGAATTTCCTAGTGCTAATTCTCGAAATGAGCATCTCAATAAAGTAAGGTAGAGGTCAATGTCTGCCATGGCTATATACCTTCTAGTGAATATCACAAAACAAACGCTCGTCGAAAAGTTCCTCAGCAGTTTGTGGCTAGAGAAAGGTTTAAGTCAAAATACTGTAAGCGCTTACCGTTCAGATCTGCAAGCATTCGGCCACTGGTTAGAAAAAAGCGAAAGAAATCTTCAGCAGACTCGAAGAGAGGATATCCTTGGTTATTTATCTTTCCGGATGGAGGAGGGTAAAACAACAAAAACAACAGCAAGAGAATTATCTTGTTTACGCACTTTCTTCAAATACCTGAAGCGAGAAAATCACATCGCGAAAGACCCATCTCTACGGATCGATAATCCTAAATTAGGTCGAACTCTACCTAATGCTCTGTCAGAGACAGATGTTGAAAAGCTTCTTACAGCGCCCGACATAGCCACTGCGATTGGATATCGCGACCGCACCATGTTGGAAGTTCTCTACGCATGCGGTTTACGAGTCAGCGAACTCGTAAACCTTAGGCTTTCCGATTTGAATCTCAAACAAGGTGTGGTAAAAATTTTTGGCAAGGGTTCTAAAGAAAGACTGGTGCCTGTAGGAGATGAGGCAGTCGCTTGGCTAAACAATTACATCAAAGAAACTAGAATCAATTTAGTCAAAGGAAATCTCTTTGAGGATACGGTTTTCCCTAATAATCGTGGGAAAAAAATGACTCGCCAAGCATTCTGGTATCGCCTAAAAGCGCACACACACACGGCAAATATCAATAAAAAATTATCTCCTCATACCCTACGCCACGCTTTTGCGACACACCTGCTAAACCACGGAGCAGACCTCAGGGTAGTTCAGCTCCTATTAGGGCATAGTAATTTATCAACCACACAGATTTATACCCACATTGCACAATTCAGAATGAAACAATTACATGAGACGCATCATCCCAGAGGCTAAAACCAAGTTATGGACGCAACTTGATTCTCTATATCTAAAAGATTACTTAGTTTAGTTAAATCGGGCCAAAATAAACCGAGACAAAAACTAAAGAACTCTATAGCTTCTCCCTGATACGGGCCTTACGGCCACTAAGTTCACGAAGGTAATAGAGTTTAGCCTTTCGAACATCACCGCGACGCTTCACGGCAATACTATCAATCAACGGACTATGAGTCTGGAAAGACCTCTCAACTCCAACTCCATGAGATTCCTTACGAACAGTGAATGCTGAGTTTAGTCCCCGGTTTCGTTTACCTATAACTACTCCCTCGAATGCTTGCAGCCGCTCCCTAGTGCCCTCTCTCACTTTCACTCGCACGATAACTGTATCTCCAGAACCAAATTCTGGGACATCGCTCTTAAGCTGTGAGGCCTCTACTAGAGCTATGGCATTCCCTTTACGACCACCGATAGAACCCTCTCGCGTATCCAATTTTTTCTTACTCATTTTATATCCCTTTAGATCTATTTAGGTCAGCATGCCAAATTATCATAACGTAAATCCTTTCGGATCTTACAAATTTAATTCAAGGATTTCTCTTCTAGGTACTCTTCTAGTAATTTTTTCTCTTTTTCACCCGGATTATACTGCGTCAGCAAGTCTGGACGTCTTTCATAAGTTTTACCCAGAGCTTGCTTATGCCTCCATCTTGCAATTTCCAAATGATTACCACTCAATAGGACTGGTGGCACGTCTCCGGCTTCCGCATACTCTTTTATTTCTGCTGGACGAGTATATTGAGGATAATCCAAAAGCCCGTGGAAGAAAGAATCTCTTTCTACTGATTCTTTATCACCGACCACACCAGGCAATAACCTCGTTAGACCATCAACTAAAACCATTGCTGCGAGTTCACCCCCCGAAATCACATAATCTCCGATGGATATCTCAAGGTCCACTTCCTGCTTTAATAACCTCTCGTCAACACCTTCATAGCGGCCCGAAACGAGAATTAAATCATCAAATTCTGCGAGCTTTTTTAACTCCTCCTGATCAAGCCGCTGGCCACAAGGCGAAAGATAAACCACTCTACTAAGCTCTCTTACCTGTCGAGCCGCATTTATTGCATCCCGCATAGGCTGAACCTTCATCAGCATTCCTGGCCCGCCTCCGTAGGGCTTATCATCAACAGTGTGTTGCTTGTCTAACGCAAAATCTCGCGGATTAAAATAATCCAGTTCAATCACACCGCGATCAACCGCTCGCCCAGTAACCCCGTAATCACTTAAAGCCTTAAATACCTCAGGGAATAGAGACACCATTCCAAACCACATAATTAGTAGTTCGCTAACCAGTTAACCAAAATCTGTCTGTCATCTAAACTAACTTTTACCACAACATCTTCTACGTAAGGGATTAGACGAGACTTATCATCGACACTATTATCAGTTGGCTCTACAACCAAGACGTCATTTGCTCCCGTCTCCATTAGGTCGCCCACCTGCCCAAGAACATCTCCTAAAATATTCAGTACTATCAGCCCTTGAAGCTGGTACCAGTAGAACTCATGCTCATCAAGATCGGGAAGTTCTCCCCATATCTCACTACCTACCAATGCCTCAGCAGCATCTCGATTCTCTACCCCAGCAAATAAGGACACAATACCTTTACCTTGTTTCCTTAACGCTTCCACTTTAACTTGGCGTATCGCATCGTCTCGCCTTAATGTCCAAGGCGCGTACCCCAATATTCCTTCGAGTGGGTCAGTATAAGAATAAACTCTTACCCATCCCTTTATACCATATGCTGCCTGAATGCGACCGAGAAGGGCCTTATGCGGCGTCCTGATCACTTTCGGAACCAGCTACTGAAGACTTCCTATATCCCTTCACTAACTTCTTCACCCGCGGAGACATTTGGGCTCCTTGGCTCACCCAAAAGTCGATTCTGTCTAAAGCAACTCTTATCGTTTCTTCTTGCCCCTTCGCACCCGGATTGAAAAATCCCAACTTCTCAATAAAAGCACCATCACGGGCCCGATGACTTTCCGCGACTGTAAAGTGATAAAATGGCCGCTTCTTGCTACCACCTCTTGATAAACGAATGACAACCATCGAAACAATTCCCTTTTTTAATTCTTATTCCAACAAGTAGTGACAGTCTCAAAAAGGCTAAAAAACCTCTGCTGCCAAAAGGGGCGGTAGTTTACGGGAAAGCACCGCCACTTTCAATGCGCGATATTCGTGGCTAACCTTACTGAATAACTAACGACCCTGAAACCTCCCTGAATTCTGATTTAAACCGCCCAACCCACGCATCATATTAGCCATGCCGCCTTTTTTTGAGAGCTTTTTCATCATTTTCTGCATCTGCTTGTGCTGTTTCAATAAACGGTTAATATCTTGAATTTGAGTCCCTGATCCTCCCGCAATCCTCCTTTTACGTGAACCATTAATTCTATCAGGGTAATGACGTTCACTTGGAGTCATAGAGCTAATGATAGCCTCCATCTGAACAAACTGATGCTCATTGACTTGATTTGCCATCGCATTAGAAATATTCCCCATACCCGGCAGCTTATCCATCAATCCATCCAACCCGCCCATATTATTCATTTGCGTTATTTGGTCTCGAAAGTCCTCTAGGTCAAACTTTTTACCTTTTTTTAATTTACGCTCGAGTTTTTTAGCTTTATTTCGATCAACTTTTTGCTCAACTTCCTCAATAAGCGAGAGAATATCACCCATTCCCAGTATTCGGCTCGCCACTCTATCAGGGTGAAAAGCTTCTAAATCATCAATACTTTCGCCGACAGCCATAAACTTTATTGGTTTGCCTGTAATTGAGCGAACTGAAAGTGCAGCCCCTCCTCTGGCGTCTCCATCAGCTTTCGTCAGAATAATACCCGTAAGGGGCAATAGTTCGTTGAATGCCTTAGCCGTATTTGCCGCATCCTGCCCTGTCATCGCATCAACGACAAATAATGTCTCCACTGGAGAAACTTTACGTTGTATTTCTTGAATTTCTCCCATCATCTTATCGTCGACATGCAATCTTCCTGCAGTATCGATTATTAAAACATCCGCAAACTGCTTACTAGCCTCCGCAAGAGACTCCTTCGCAATATCTAAAGGATTCTTATCCGTAGTGGCTTCAAAAAAGCTTACATCAGCATGATCGGCCAGGGTCCTTAGCTGGTCAATCGCCGCCGGACGGTATACGTCAGTACTAACAAGCATAACCTTCTTCTTTTCACGAGTTTTTAACCAATTAGCTAGCTTTACTGCTGAGGTCGTTTTACCTGCGCCCTGAAGGCCGGCTAAAAGTATTACGGCGGGTGGCTGGACATTAAGACTGAGTGATTCTGAATGATCACCCATCACACGAACTAATTCTTCGTTGACAATCTTAACAAAAACTTGACCGGGGGTGAGGCTAGATAAAACGTCTTGTCCTACGGCTCGATCTTTGACTCCGGATACAAAGCTTTTCACGACTGAAAGAGACACATCAGCCTCTAATAAAGCCATTCGAACTTCCCTTAGAGACACATCAATATTTTCTTCAGTAAGCTTGGCCTTGCTATTAATACTTGCCAACGAGTTGCGCAGTTTTTCAGTGAGCGAATCAAACAAGATATAAGTTCTTAATTTATTTAGAAGGAGGTAGTATAACCCAAGTAACTGGCGTCAGTTTGATAAATGGTTTCATAGCAGCATCTTTGGTGGCATTATAGCTCAATGAGAATCATTCTCATTTTTCGGTTTCTCTCATGGCAGGGTTAATATGATGAATCCCACGTTTCCTGGAGCAATTGCGATTACCTTGTATCTAATTGGTACTGGAATACAAATAGTCTCGCAAGGAAATTCTAAACAATTTCTAAACCTCATAAGTGTACCTGCGCTGCTTCTTCACGGACTTACCAGTTACCTAGGGTTTTATAGTGATTTAGGCATTAATCTTGATATATACACCATGCTTTCCCTCACAGCGCTAGCGGTAGTTACCATAATCCTTCTAAGTAGCATCCACCGCCCAGTTGAAAGTCTGTTCGTGGTTATTTTTCCAATTGCTGCGATTTCAATTCTGTTACAAATAAGCATAGATGGAGTATATCTTCCACGGGACGATATATCCCCTGGCTTAGGCATGCATATTGTACTTTCGATACTCGCTTCTGGCCTACTCACAGTATTGGCTATACAAGCGATATTCTTGTCACTTTGTCACTATGGTTTAAGGTCTAGAAAACTGGAATTCATAAAGAAATTGCCCCCACTAGAAACTATCGAAGGACTACTATTTGAGATGCTAGGGGCAGGCCTACTAATGCTAAGTCTCTCTATCTTAACTGGTTTTATCTTCCTCGAAGATATATTTAATCCTGGTCTTATCCATCATACCGTTATAACTCTAGCCGCATGGCTTGTATTTAGCGTCCTATTGTGGGGGCGGATCAAAAACGGATGGCGCGGCACAACCGCAGCCAGATGGGCTCTGTGTGGCTTCGGCCTCCTTGCACTTGGATACTTCGGAAGCAAATTCGTTCTAGAAGTGATTCTGAGAGCGGTGTAATCATAATACTTGACACCAATCTATGCTATTCGGTACAAAGACTAACTCTTGTCGTGGCGAGGCCTGTTTTTTTTGGAAGAAACCTCAGTAAGCACCCTACTTGGAACGCTTACGATCTTGATTATGCTATCGGCCTATTTCTCGGGTTCCGAGACAGCGATGATGCGCGTCAATCGTTTTCGACTAAAGCATCTTGCAAACGAAGGGCATCGCGGTGCACGTAAGGCAAGTCGACTACTTAAACGTCCGGACCGACTCCTAAGTTTAATACTCATTGGGAACAATTTCGTTAATTTTACGGCAGCATCGATCGCAACACTGCTAGTTATTGACTTATTTGGGGAAGCCAATGTGGCGTGGGCCCCAGTTATTTGCACCATAATTTTTCTTATTTTCGCTGAAGTTGCCCCCAAAACTATCGCGGAAGCCTATCCAGAAAAAATATCTTTAATGTCAGCATATATTTTGCAACCACTCATGGCTATTTGCTGGATATTAGTTGAACCAGTTATTCGATTAAGTAACAGTCTGCTTCGTATAGCCGGTGTCCCAGAACGTGAATCAGAAGATACTGACAACCTCACGCATGAAGAATTGCGTACGGTAGTTAATGAAGGAGTGACTATCGCTGAACGCCCACAGGGTATGATGCTGGGTGTGCTTGATTTAAATAAAGTAACCGTTAACGATATTATGGTGGCAAGAATAGATATAGAAGGAATTGATCTTACGGATGATATTGAAAGCATTCTAAATCAAATCCGAGCTACCCAGCACACGCGCGTCCCCGTTTTTAATGAAGATATAGATAAGGTAATAGGCGTCCTGCATCTTCGTAATGCCGCAAGATTTTTGACCGCAGAAAATCCGACCAAAGCTTCGATTGTACAAGAAACAGACGAACCTTATTTTGTTCCAGAAAATACGCCTTTACACACTCAGCTAGTAAATTTTCAGCAAACGAAACAACGTATAGGTCTCGTCGTAGACGAGTATGGTGACATAGAAGGGATTGTCACTATGGAAGACATCCTAGAAGAGATAGTGGGTGAATTCACTACGGATATCGCAGAGACGGGCGTTAACATTCATCCAGAGGCTGACAATACTTTTTTAATCGATGGAGGAACACATATTCGCTTGATAAACCGTTCCCTAGGATGGAAGCTACCTCAAGAAGGACCCAAAACTTTAAGTGGCCTAATAATAGAAGAACTTGAAATAATTCCTGATTCTAGCTGCTGTATTGCCTTGAATGATTACCATATTGAAGTCATTCAAATTCAAGACAATATGATAAAAACTGCTCGTATTAATCAGACGGAAACAGAAATTATTGAGGAATAAGAACTAATCAATCACCTCTTTCGATCAGATTATTTACCCTATAGTTTGGCTGTTTATTATTACCGAAGCAGAATCCATTTCCTATTTATCGCTGCAAGAATAGATTTATAGGCCGCCGTGATTGTGTTCTGACTTATACCCACGCCATAATAGTTATTATCTTTTTCATCGCTTATAGCAAGGATACATATCGCTTGAGCCTCCTTACCTTCATTGAGAGCATATTCTTGATAATCAATCACGTTTAGTGGCTCATTCAATGTATTCACCAAGCCATTCACAAAAGCATCAATGGGCCCAGAGCCTTGACCTACAATATTAATGTTATTATCTCCTGCCAGAATATTTGCTTCACAGATCTGAACTTGAGGTTCCTCTGAGCGGATTTGATAATCGATCAACTTAAATGGCCCGTTTACGTCGATAAATTCGGATGTGAATGCTTGCCAAATATCCTCAGGTTGTAGCTCCCCACCTTTTTTTTCAGTCGCCGCCTGCACAATAGGACTAAAGTCAAGCAGCAACGCTTTGGGCAGAGATACTCCAAAATAATTTTCCAGAATAAATGCTATACCCCCCTTGCCGGACTGGCTGTTTACACGAACAGTCTCCCGATAGGAACCGCCGACATCTGCTGGATCAATTGGCAAATAAGGGACCTCCCATTCATCATCACTACCAGACTCAACAAAGGCCATACCTTTACGAATGGCATCCTGATGGGATCCCGAAAATGCTGTGAAGACTAACTCCCCAGCATAAGGTTGACGCACATGTATGGGAATTTTTGTACACTCTTCCGAGACAGCAACAATTTTTGGCATATCCATCAAATATAGCTTCGGATCTACTCCCTGACTAAACATATTCATAGCCATGGTAATAACATCACAATTCCCGGTACGCTCTCCGTTACCAAATAATGTGCCTTCTATCCGCTCAGCTCCAGCCATAAGGCCGAGCTCAGAAGCCGCAATACCAGTACCTCGATCATTGTGGGTGTGAAGACTAATAACAGCGGCTTCTCTATTCGGTAAATGCCGAATAAACCACTCTAACTGATCGGCATATACATTTGGCGTAGCCATCTCAACAGTTGCAGGGAGGTTCAAAATGATTTTCCTCTCGACAGATGGTTTCCAGACATCCATAACTGCAGAACAAATATTCACTGCAAAGTCCATTTCCGTTGCAGTGTAAGATTCTGGAGAGTACTCTAAGGTCACCTGCGTACCTGTCTGCTCTAATTGCTCGGTGAAGCGCTTAACTACTTCAGTCGCTGCAGTTGCCAGCTCAATCACCTCTTCTCGGTTCTTATTAAAAACAACCTTACGCTGCAAGGTCGAAGTCGAATTGTAGAGATGAAAAATTACCTTCCTAGCTCCGGCAACCGCCTCACAAGTTCTTTGAATTAGATCTTCTCTCGCCTGACATAAGACCTGAATGGTAACGCCATTAGGAATCATATTCTCATCGATAATTCGCCGCACAAAATCGAAATCTGGTTGGGATGCGGCAGGGAAACCAACCTCAATCTCTTTAAATCCAATATCTAAAAGCAGATTATACATCTTCTGTTTTTCATCAGGAGTCATCGGATCTACTAGAGCCTGATTACCATCTCTCAAATCAACACTACACCAGCGAGGAGCGTTGTTAATAGTTTTATCAGGCCATGTTCTATCAGGCAATATAATCGGTTTAAACGCTTTATATTTTTGAAAAGGCATCTTTTTTTGAGATGCCGGTAAAGAGTCACTATCTACGCTCATTTCGCTATTACTCTATGACTTTGGGACAAGCTTAATATAGACAAAATTGCAATGTAGGTTTTAGATGGCCACCTACAACGGCAGTCGTAGAAGAAGTGAAGCAGACAACATCAGTTGCGGACTGCTCGTTAATATCGGCTGCGTTGCGCTTTTCATGTCAGCGTTTCTTTGAATGAGATTTCTTCTTTTTACTATAGCTCTCTACACCCTGAAATCCAAGTCTGACATCTCAACCAAGAAATTTTAAATCTTTCTTAAACACTCTGCTCTTCTGGACGTAAGCGTCTGCACTTGACTGAAAGGAGTCGATTTCTGCAAGTGTTACCTCGCGAACAATTTTTCCTGGGGATCCCAACACGAGGGAACCTTCAGGAATTTCCTTTCCTTCAGGCACTAAAGCATTAGCCCCTATCAAACAGTTCTTACCTATTACTGCACCATTTAACACTACGGCATTCATCCCGATAAGAGAATTATCACCAATGGTGCAGCCATGTAACATAACCTTATGACCAACCGTGACATTTTTACCAATAGTCAATGGAAAGCCTGCATCCATATGCAACACAGAGCCATCCTGAATATTGGAGTTTTCACCTATGGTGATAAAATCAGTATCAGCGCGAAGAACCGCATTAAACCAGATATTAACGCAATCCCCCAAAACAACAGAACCTATCAATACTGCACTGTCAGCAATAAAGTGCTCTCCCTCGAAATTCGGTACCTTATCTCCCAGGCTGTATATCATATAATCTCCCGTATACGGAATCAGAGAATAACACAATCACCGCGCTATATTTTGGTATAATCAAGCGATGAATTTTTGCAGCCAATGCGGCAAATCACTAAAACAAGAAGTTCCGGAGGGCGACAACCGTCTGCGTTACGTATGCAGTCAGTGTTCAACAATCCACTATGAAAACCCTAAGGTAATCGTTGGCTGTTTACCTGTGCATGAAGATCAAATACTGCTTTGCAAACGAGCCATTAAACCCAGACTTGGTCTCTGGACATTACCAGCTGGATTCTTGGAAAATGGTGAAACTTTGGCCGAAGGAGCAGCTCGAGAAACTTTGGAGGAAGCCAATGCTCGAGTATCAATGGGTGGCCTCTATACCCTTTTTAGTCTTCCTCATATTTCTCAGGTATACGCATTCTTTCTGGCGGAACTGGCAGATTTAGATTTTTACCCAGGAGAAGAATCACTAGAAACAAAACTATTTTCGAAAGAGAAAATACCCTGGGAGGAACTTGCCTTCCCTGTAATCTCTGAAACCTTAAAATATTACTTTTCTGATCGCGAGGAGAATTCTCTACAAATCCGTTACTTGGACCATTTATTTGATCGGAAATGACTAATCAATAAATATTCTTGCATTACGGAAAATTCTCATCCAAGGACTATCCTCACTCCATCCAGCAGGATGCCAAGAATTCTGCACAGTTCGGAAAACCCGCTCTGGATGGGGCATCATAGCGGTGAAACGACCATCTGGTGTTGTGACGCCGGCAATGCCTAGAGGGGAACCGTTCGGGTTCATAGGATAGTTTTCAGTAACTTCCAAATGATTATCAATAAACTGCATTACGACTAGCTCGTTATCCAGCAGGGCTGTCGCCTGTTCCAAAGAACAATCAGCTCTTCCTTCGCCATGCGAGACTGCAATCGGCATATGGGAACCCATCATCTCCTTGAATAATATTGATGGGCTATCGGTAACTCTCACTAAAGAAAATCTTGCCTCAAACTGCTCGGATCGATTCGTAACAAATTTAGGCCATAGAGATGCTCCAGGTATTAAATCCTTAAGGCCTGAAAACATCTGACACCCATTACATACTCCAAGCCCAAACGTATTTTGACGATCAAAAAATGATGCAAATAAATCTCTTACCTGATTATGAAATAAAATCGATTTAGCCCAACCTTCCCCAGCACCCAAAACATCGCCAAAAGAAAAACCGCCGCAAGCAATCAGCCCCTGGAAACATTTAAGATCAGTTTCACCGCTCATTAAATCGCTCATGTGAATATCAATTGGAGAAAATCCTGCTCGATGGAATGCCGCCGCCATCTCCACCTGACTATTCACCCCCTGCTCTCTCAGTATTGCAATTTTTGGTTTCGAGCGGAACCCATTCATAGGTCGAGTAATATCATCCTTGATGTCAAACGTTAATTTCACGGAAAGTCCTGGATCATCATCTTCTGCGATCAGCTCAAATTCCTCTCGAGCACACTGAGGATTATCTCGCAGAGACTGCAAATGATAGCTGGGCTCACTCCAACGCTTTTGTAATGTTCCACGATCGATAGAAAATATTAAATCACTCTCCTGTGTTATTTTTATTCCTGACCCACCTATTGTCGCTATCTCTTGGGTACGAATCCCTGCAGCCGAAAACACCCCCTCAACCTCCTCTTGATCTGAGCGAGCAATTTGGATAACCCCGCCCAATTCTTCATTAAAGAGAAATTCAATCGGTTTACTATCTTGAGGCAAAACAATATTGAGGCCTAGTCTTGATGCAAAAACCATTTCCGCTAAGGTGACAAACAAACCGCCATCAGAACGATCATGGTAAGCCAAAACCTTTTTACGCAGAAAATCACTTTGCATCAACTCAAAAAACCTCCTCAACATCCCTGGATCATCAACATCTGGAACCAGGTCTCCAAGTTGTCTCTGACATTGCATCAAAATCGAGCCACCAAGCCGATGTTTGCCTGAGGCCAAGTCAACTAATAATAAAACGCTGTCTGCAAAATTCTCTAGCTGTGGGGTAAATGTGTCTGCCGTATTCGAAACTGGCGCAAATGCAGAGATAATAACTGATAGAGGGGAAGTGACAGTTTTTTCACAGCCATTATCCTCCCAACGAGTTTTCATAGATGTAGAATCCTTACCCACAGGTATACAAATGCCAAGCTCAGGGCAAAGATCGAGACCAACTGCAGCCACAGTCTTGTATAAATTAGCGTCCTCATTGGGATGTCCCACTGCAGCCATCCAATTGGCAGAAAGTTTAATATCGCCAATATCATCGATGCGCGCTGCAATAATATTAGTAAGAGCTTCACCAATCGCGATACGACCGGATGCTGGGGCATTAGTCAATGCAAGTGGTGCTCGTTCACCCATTGCCATCGCTTCTCCAGTTGCAGAGGTATAGCTACTGGAAGATACTGCTACATCCGAAACAGGCACCTGCCATGGGCCAATCATCTGATCTCGTACCACCAAGCCTCCAACACTTCGATCAGCAATTGTAATGAGAAATTTCTTACTCGCGACAGCTGGATGCCCCATCACAAGATGTACTGCTTCATCAAAAGAAAGGGTTTGTTGGATAACGTCTCTCGGTAGAGCTCTAGAAACGACATCCTTTGAAACCATAGGTATTTCACCGAAAAGAATACTCATAGGAAGATCGATAGGAGTATCATTAAACATCCGATCATCGACTCTTAGATGGTCAGATGCTTTCGCATATCCCACAATTGCATATGGGCATCTCTCCCGTAAACAAATCTCAGCAAAACAATCTACGTTTTCATGGCCTACAGCTAAAACATAGCGCTCCTGAGATTCATTACACCAAATCTCCATCGGAGACATTCCAAGCTCATCATTAGGTACAAGTCGAAGTTCAAAGTGACCTCCAACACCACCATCTTTTACTAACTCAGGCAATGCATTAGAGAGCCCCCCAGCGCCCACATCATGTATGAACTGTATCGGATTATCGTCTCCAAGCTGCCAGCACTTATCAATCACCTCCTGACAGCGATGTTCTATTTCAGGATTACCTCTTTGCACACTTGCAAAGTCTAGATCGACATCACCCGCACCCGTTGCCATAGAGGATGCTGCACCACCACCCAAGCCAATTAACATTGCCGGCCCCCCAAGGACTATAAGTGCTGCACCTGGCTGAATTTCTTGCTTTTCTACATGTTCGGTTCTAATACTCCCCAGCCCGCCAGCTATCATAATTGGTTTGTGATAGCCTCGGATCTCCCCGCCAAAGCTCTGTTCAAAAGTACGAAAATAGCCGCACAGATTGGGTCGACCAAACTCATTATTGAATGCCGCTCCCCCAACCGGGGCCTGAATCATAATATCTAGGGCTGACGAAATTTGTTTTGGTTTACCATAATCGTCCTCCCACGGCTCGAAGTGGCCAGGAATTTTTAGATTTGAAACAGAGTATCCTGTGAGACCGACTTTTGGTTTAGATCCCCGGCCAACAGCTCCCTCATCCCGAATTTCCCCACCGGAGCCCGTCGCCGCTCCAGAGAAAGGGGCAATAGCTGTTGGATGGTTATGAGTCTCAACCTTCATCAAAATATTTATTGGCTCTTCAACGTACACATATTCTTTGGTTTTAGGATTAGGGAAGAATCGTTCTGCTAGAGAGCCCTCGATAACAGATGCATTATCCTCATAAGCGCTTAGTACTCCCTTACCATTAGTTTGGTTATAGGTATTTCGAATCATATCCATCAAGCTATGATCGCGCTCCACCCCATCCAATTTCCAACTCGCTCGGAAGGTCTTATGCCGGCAATGTTCTGAGTTTGCTTGAGCGAACATCATCACCTCCGCATCAGTCGGATCACGTTTTAAATTTATAAACGAATCCACTAGGTACGTTATCTCCTCTGATGTGAGTGCGAGACCTAAAGCTATATTTGCCTTTTGAAGGGCACTAGCCCCAAAACTTAAAATAGGTATATGACCAAGAGGCTTAGGATCTTTTTGCTTGAATAACATGCCAACATCCATATTGGGAAGCACGATTTCCGTCATCCGATCATGTAAAATCCGATCGACTTCAAGCAGATGGGTATCTTTCAGATCCTGAGTACTATGGAGACGGTAAGAAATACCGCGTTCGACCCGTCTTACGGCAGCCAGGCCACAAATACGCGCGATATCTGTGGCTTTGGAACTCCAAGGTGAGATTGTACCTGGCCTGGGGACCACCAAACGCAGCAAGCCTTTGTCAGAGTCCACTACTGTCGGTAATGACCCATAAGCCAATAATACCTTAAGTGTCTCAAA
The DNA here is from genome assembly GCA_002690865.1 of Gammaproteobacteria bacterium. Taxonomy (GTDB): domain Bacteria; phylum Pseudomonadota; class Gammaproteobacteria; order Pseudomonadales; family Azotimanducaceae; genus UBA7455. Next base: position 36,204 of record NZGG01000042.1, read on the forward strand.
TTCCTTTTCAGTGAGGTCTCTTTCAAGGTCAACAAAGTGTATAAATACTGCATCTAAAGCATAGAGCCCCGGCAAACAGAGCTCTTCTAAAAGCTTACTTATTCGAAAGTCTGAAAGTGCGGTTGCGCCCTGCAGCGTCAGCATACCTAATCCATTTCACAGGAGTTCTTATTATATAGGTACGTTATCTTTTTGCTGCAAAAAAATTCTTCATAAGTAAGGCACATTCTTCTTCGCAAGGTCCGCGCTGATAAATAACACGATGATTAAGCGAAGAATTATCTAAAACCTTTGCTGTGGACAAGATTGCACCGGATCTCGGTTCAAGGGCAGCAAAATGGAGTTTCCGGATTCGTGCATGAACTAAAGCCCCCGCACACATCGTGCATGGTTCTATAGTTACGAACATGTCTGCATCGATAAGACGGAAGTTGCCTGTGGTTTTTGCCGCATCCCTAAGCGCCACGATTTCTGCGTGAGCTGTAGGATCGGTACTCGTGCGGGTTTTGTTAAAGCCCCTTCCAATTATCTTCTCGCCCCTCGTAACTATCGCACCTACCGGGACTTCATCTAATTTCCTAGCTTCCATTGCAAGCTCATAAGCTACACGCATAAATCTAAAAGCAATAGAGGCTTCCATAAATCCACTACTCCTTAGAATTCAAGGGAATCAATAGCGCGAGATCAGACAAGTATCCCAGAATAATCTTCCTCTCTTTCTCAATCTCCAACAAGGACTGCCTTACTTTCTGCAGCTTGGTATTAATTTCCTCAAAAGAATTTAGAGATATAAGTTGTCTCTGATCACCGGTTTCATTGGTGGATTTGATGACAGACCGAACTTGCGTGACTCTCTCATTGAAACGAACAAACGCAATATCATTCTCTAGCGACGAAAGTTCCGATTGCAGATTTTGGAGCTTACTCTCCAGTGTGACTATCTCAGCCTTTAAACGATGTTCTGTCGCTGAAATTTCCGCTTCAGAACAAGAAGGGAAACAGGTCATCGGAAATTGAGCGACTGCAATCTTAGAGAAAATGAGTAAACAGGGAAAAAAATAGACTCGAGAGATAGTGCTTTTCATTATCAGGACTCCACTAGCGCTCCTTAACGAGGCTTTCATCATAAAAGAAGTAGAATATCTCTTTTATTTGAATCAATCCACGACCCAAGTTAACGGTTTTTTATTGATATAGCCCTCGTTTTTACCGGCAACTAGAATTACCTCTCGATAAAAAAGACAACCCTGCTCTTGGAGGAGTAGGTGATAAATCATCAACCTTCTTTTTTAAATACTCGGTAAGCGCCTTTCTATCACCCACTTTTCTCATTTCAATATAAGATATTGGTTTCCCGATAGTAAACTCTATTTTAGTGCCCATTCTTCTGGTAACTTCACGGATAAATAGGGATAGGCGAGCAGCTTCCGAAAAACCACTTACCAAGTGAAAAAAAAAGCTATTTTCTCCATTAAAGTTTACGGGGATGACCGTAGCCTCAGATTTCATGATAATTTTTGCGGCGAAGGTGCTCCATGGAAATTCCTCCAGAGGCCCTAGACCATAATGGCCGCGTGTCGCTACACCTCCAGATGGAAAAATAATAATCGTTCCTGCATGATCTAATACTTTTTGCGCATTCCTTTTAGTTTCGACATTCTTCCGCGAAGCCTCCCGAGTGCCATCAAAATCAATTGGCAGAAACAAATGATTTAAGTCTTCATCCTTCATTAACCTATTATTTAGCAGAATTCGGAAATCCCCTCTTGTTCGCGCAGCGATCTCACAAAGTATCAGTCCATCAATAATGCCAAAAGGATGATTTGCGATAAATACTAATGGGCCAGCCTGAGGAATTGTTTGTTCCTCTGCACGGTTATAACTTAATTCTAATTTTCCTAATTCGATTCCCCGACTAAAAAAACGCGGGCTCAAAAAGGGTTCATCCTTAAGATTATCGTAAATTTCAGTTAACTGATTTCTTCCAGTAATCACTTCTATGAAATTAACAATTTTTTGTTTGAGCCAAGGATCAGATTCTTGGGCATACGACAGTTTGGGTAATGGTTTCATTATTCAGAAGGTGCGTTAATCGCTAGCTCACACCTGATCGATCTCCAACTTTAAGGATTCAATTTTTACAATATCATTCAATTCATTACATGAAACTAAACACATTTTTTCAAAGATTTTCGAATCAATATACTTACATTTATCATCGGTAAATCATGGCTTCGATATGGAGCAAACGCTTTCTGGTTTATCTAGACTTAAGTGCTCTCTAAAAACTTCAGCAAAAGTCGGATCACCTCGACTGGCTTCTCCTGCTGTACCCAGTGGCCAGCACCTTCGATCAGGAAAGTGCCGTAGTAATTGCTACAAACTTTTTTTTCCATTGTATCAAGGGCACCTGGGGCCTGAGCCCATCCCCAGTCCTTATTACCAGCTATAAACATAGCAGGCTTCTTGATCGAAAAATCGTGAAATACCGACAACTCTCGTTGGAAGATACTCGAGATACTGCAGCGGTACCAGTTTAGACCACCTTGCATACCTGTTCGAGAAAATTCCGCAGCGTATACAGTCAGGTCAGAATTTGGCATCCATTTACATTTCTCGATTTCTACTTTTTGAGGCATTGCGTGAGCCACTGTTTCTGCCATAGTCTCACTTGCATTCATGACATAATATGTTGGCATTTTCGCTAATTCTTTCGCTGTCCAAGACTTAAGTAATTGGGGAGCATTGGGGGCCCAATCTGCTGATTTCATATGGAAGTAGGCTCGGAGAAAATCATGTAGACCCTGAGGCGCCCCGATTAGTTGCTCATTCGCAAAACGTTCAGAATAGTATTCTTTGTAATGTTTTCTAGGTCTATCTAGTGCTAGTAGATCAGCGTAAATCGAATCTCGGCGTTGAACTATTTGCGGTGGGCCTGAGAAAGGCGCGCTCATCAACACAATTCTTTTAACAATATCAGGACGTATCAAAGCGGTCCAAGCTGTGAGCGATGAACCAAAATCGTGACCGATGATCGCATGAGCATACTCTCGATCCAGCGCACGAATCAAAGCGAGATTATCCCGTACTAAATTAATCATCGAAAAGCTGTCTAGATCACAATCGTAGCCATTCTCCCATCCACTAGTGCGGCCAAAACCTCGATGATCAGGAGCGACCACCCAGAAACCAGCATCTGCCAGAGCTGGCATCAAATATCTCCAAGAGAAAGCAATTTCCGGAAAGCCATGCATCAGCATTATTAGCGGGCTGCTTGGATCTCCTGTCTCTAATATATGTTGAGTTAATCCTGATTCAGTGCTTACGTAACGAGATTTTATATCGTTAGGTAAAGGTAGCGGCTTTACATCCACAACATCTAATCCTCTAACCCTGATGATAATATGTTACTTCTACCATAAATTTAGACAGACGCTCTATCTGTCGATCTTAAAAGATCTAATCTTTTATGAATACAAATAGAGACAAAAATGACATTATAAATTCTCAATAACTTACGATTATTTCTCTGGAAAGAATGCCCACCTTATTTACAAAACATCTAAAAATATATTTTGGAAAAAGCGCTCCTAAAAACAATGGGCCTCTACTGTTTATTGGGGGCACAGATGGCGATCTGAGGAATAAACCTAATCAATTAGATTCCCCATTAACTGAACAGTTCGAAGTTCTTTCTTATGATCAGCGAGGACTCGGCCAAACCTCCTGTCCGGCAGGCGATTTTACAATGCAACAATATGCAGATGACGCAAGAGATTTGTTAGATTTATTGGGTATTGAGAATATACCCATTATAGGCGTTTCTTTTGGTGGAATGGTGGCTCAAGAGCTGGCAATTCGACATCCTAACAAAGTGAGTAAATTAGTTCTTTGTTGTACTTCATCAGGAGGAGTTGGCGGCAGCTCGTACCCTCTGCATGAATTACAAGAAATGGACCCAGTAAAACGCGCGAGATTGGGCATGAAAATAAGAGATGTGAGAATTACTGATGAGTGGATAAAAGTAAATAGTGAATCTCAGATACCATCTAAGGAAACTTCCTCTTCAATCAAAATATTTAACTCAAAAACATCTCACTTAATGAAACAACTGCATGCGAGAAAAGAGCACGACACATATGACCGATTAAAGCTTATAAAAGCTCCTGTTATGTTAGCTGGCGGAAAATTTGATGGCGTAGCACCTCCTAGAAATATGCAAGCACTGCATGAACAAATTAACGACAGCGTCTATAAACTCTACGAAGGCGGACACGCGTTCTTAGGCCAAGACAAAACCGCATACAGCGACATAATAGATTGGCTAAAAGAAATAAAGCCTTAACCTTTGCTGAGCCTCAGCTCCAAAAATAATACTGATTACACAGAAAAAATAAGCCTTTTTTATCATAGATTATTTATGTTATTTCCGCTCAGCACTTGACCGAAGCTTGGCTAGTGCAGACTAACCCGTTCCTAACCCAATTTATGGGTGAGGATAATCTTTTGAGCCCTAAGGTATGGTTTTTTCGGCCCGCTCCTTTTCTGTTACCAGCGAGAAAATCGATGGCGTTCCGGGGAAGCTAGTTATGATGATGTCATCCGTCGCTCTGTCGAGCATCTTTTGAATAGCCTGGCCGATGGGAGCCGCTTTAAAAGCAGATACACTGCTGCCGCCAATAGAAATACCCGCTTTTGATACGCTAGCGGTACCCTCAATGGGTGCCGAATACACAATCTGGCCGTTAGTGGCATCGATTACCCGCATATGAATCATCAGGGAGGCTACAGATTTTCCTCCTGACACCTTTATTCCACCAAAACCAATCCCGCCCTCCGCGCCGCTGTTACCATCATCAAACGCGGTCAATGAACCGAGAATAAAATACTTTATGCCGGGTACTTTTGGTAAGCCCGTGCCACTGACATATAATTTTTTAGCGGTGTCGCTGCTGTAAAGATCAAAGACCTTTCTCGCTATTTTTTTATCGATAATGGTGAAACGACCGGTTGACATGAGGGTACTCACCAGCATGTTAGATAACCCATCACCAAGCCCAAAATGAACCTGTATGCCACTGTCGGCATTTAACCAATTGGCGCTAGCTTGCGGAGAAAGCCCATCCTCAAAAGAAAGAATACCTATACCGATTTTCGTACCGTTGTAGCTAGGCCACGTAACAGCCTCGTATGGTGGCTCGACAAACTTATCTTTTTTTGCTGCAGCCGCATTCTCAAAAGCGACTATAGAACTGGCCATCAAAACAAACATAGCAAGATGTTTACATAGTTTCATTATTACTGAATCCTCAAGATAGAAATTGCTTTAGTGTGAGTTATGTCTCACATTGATATTTTCGTTTGCCAATTTTTTGGTTACAAATATATATTAAGAGCCTGTTAAAGATTTCATTTAAATCTGATACATTCTATATAAGAAAACACTCATATATCTTGAGTGGCCTACTATCCTTTCGCTCGGATTATACTCAAGTGAAACAGCCTTATCCACTAGATAAACATGCCATCCGTCACCAGTCCGATCACAATACGTCATAGCATATAAAGTATAAGACAATTGAGCTATCTTCTTAATATCATCTGTTAATAAGTAAGTAAGTGTTCTCAGAAAACCGCTAGAGGAAGTAAGCACGAGATTCATACCATCTTGATTTTCAGAAAGTCCATCCTCAATATCCATTGCTTTTGATGACTTAAATCCAACTACCATAGCTGGAATAAGGTTTTCTTCATTCTTATAATTCTCGGATAACTCCCAAGGGTAGACATTATCCGGTAAGAGTTCATTTACTAATTCCCCTCTATTTTTCAGCGCGGATTTAATCCGTGTCGCCATTAAAATAGGCTCTGGCTTCAGCGAAAGCTCCAGGCCCTATTTTCTGACCAATCAAGCGTCCGGAAATATCATCCGTTGGCGGGTGGATACCTCCCCAGATGCGCGACAGACTACATTGGTCGGAAGCGTCGTAGTATTTTGCCCATGCGAGGGTCATGTCGACAGATGGACCGTCCTCGAATACTAGGAATTCGTCTTGTTCGACGTTGAAGCTGCTAATGCCACCGGGAAAATACTCGTCGCCCGTGATCTGCGTGAGAACCTCTGCTGCCGCACGTGAGTAAGTCGAGTGTCCGGAGACATAACCCGCGAAAGGCGGCGTTACGAACGTGGGCCGCTGGTAGGGCCACCAGTTCTCAGCTAGGATCCAGTCGACACCGACGACTTCGCTCTCAGGGTCATTGATAAACTCAGTGCCCTTCCAAGCGAGGAACTTGATCTTTCCAACGTGCTCTCCGTTATCGCCCGCGAGCGGATCGCCTTCTTCCAGCAGTTCAATGTTCCCTGGCTGTAGTGGAATACCATTAATGTGATATGACGGTAGATTGGAATCGCTGCTTTGTCCGAGATCTGCCATGGCCCTTAGCGAAGAAATCGGCCGCACGTAGTCGTACCAGCCCTTGATCCCCCAGGATGCGATTGCAGCATCGTGCATGGCGCCGCCCAATGTGAAATAAACCTTCACATCCCACTCTAGCTGCGGTAATTCATTGCCTATGCCCTCAAAGCGCCGTTCAAGCAGAGGATGATCATTGACCTCGTTAGTTATTACGAACCAGTGGCCTGGCGGCGTCTCCGAATCAGGTCCGTCTGCCCAGAACTCTGCCAGCACTCGAGCATAGTCTCCGCGCGGAACAATCTGGGCATCGTAGGATAGTCCCGTTACTGGATTGAACTCGTAGCCGACTCCCGGATCGCCGCCTTCGAGTGTGTCGTAGAAATCTGGATAGTCCTCGAAGTTCGTCGGGTATGAGGGGATATTGCCGACCGATGCGGGAGAGATATCGATTATCACGCCGTCTGACGAATCGAGGTGCGACGACCAGATCGCCACCAGCGAGTGGCTCCACTTGTAGTTATCCGATAGAGTCCCGTCGATTGTTGGTGGCGGTCCGGGATCGTGGTATACCCAGTATTCGAAGTCGTCTCTTTCGTAGATCGTGAGGTCATCTGGTTTCAGTGAGAACGGCACGACGATGCCCCATTCGGGGCTCAGGAACTCCGACTGCGAGCTGATCGGATTCCCTGCTTGGTCGATGGACACTGCAAGGTGCAATGGCTGCCAGCGATTGAGGTCTACGATGTCGGGATTGCCCGGCTCTTCGGGTGCCAGTGTTGGGTTGACCGGCTGGTAGGCTAGGTTGGCGTAGTGGTTCTCCTCGTTGGCTCCGTCCTTAAGACCGAAGCGGATGTAGCAGTCGGCGATGTAGTTGCCAAGGGCAGCTACGGAACCGGTGGTGTAATCGAGTGAATCGTTGTCCACGTCTAATCCGAAGGCGCCCATTAGAGCGTCTGCATCACGGCGGATCTGCGTCCTGCCTGGTGATAGCGAAAATCGATGGCGTATGATGCGGTAAGCCGCATACGATAGCGTCTCTTTTCGCGCCTCTGTTATATCGTCATTCGGTGGTAGCGCATCGAAGGCACAGGCGGCACCAGCGCGTGTACGACCCAGTAACCACGATTCGGCGGTGTCGTCGTATGCCGCCCATGCGTCGTACATGGCAGCTGAAGCGTGGAACAGGTTGCGTGCATGCACCGTGGGTCTCGCGAAGTCGTTGCGGATGGCCTGTAGAATTACCTCGTTCCAGCGCCGGGCAAGGCTCACTTCCTGTTCGATGGCGACTCCCGGCACGAAGTTGGCGACGATGTGAACGGTTTCCGCTGGCATAGTAAACGTGGTCTCTGAGCTTCTCGCGTCCTCAAAACTGCCGCTCCCTGCGCTACTCCAGTGTGAGAAATGGTAATTGCCGTCCGGTGTCTTAGCCTTGACCGCGATCTGATCACCCTCGTCGTAGGCGCCTGTGCCGGTGCCTTGATTCACTAAAAGACTTGGCAGGATCACCGTCTGCGTGTAAGTCTGCTGCTGGTCCACATCGGTGCCGGTTACGGTCAGACGGCGGCCGTCTGGCCAACGCACACCGATCTCGACCTCGGTTTCCTCTCCCAAGCCGAAGTGCGCCTCCGCTGGATTTTGTGACGTGTAGTTGTTGCCGATACGGATTTCGCGCAGCTGGGTGCCGGTCGTCGTGGTCGCAGTGATTCGGGCACCGACGGCGTCTGTGTTGCGCCCGTTGGTTTCGAGGCGCACTGAGAGGTAGTGATTGTCATTTTCAGTCGTGTTGCGGTAGTAAACCAGTTGGTTATCATCACTGGTAGCGATGACGATATCCTGCAGGCCGTCGCGGTTGGCATCGAAACAAGCTATGCCGCGGCCCTGTCCCATATGGTCGAGGCCAGCATTCTGCGCGATCTCGGAAAATGTGCCGTCACCCTGGTTGTGGAACAACCGTATACGGTCCACGGTGTAGTCATTCGCTTCCACTTCATCCAAGCGGTTCCAACCGTTTACCTGTGCTATGTCCAGCCAGCCGTCGTTATCGAAATCAGCGAAGCACGCCCCCCAACCCCAGCCTCCATCCGCGACAGCCGCCGTATCCGTGATGTCCGTAAACGTACCGTCGCCTTTATTGCTATACAGGCGATTACCGTAGTTCATAACCTCGTCATCCGATTCTCCGATCTGGTGAATGGACGACACGAACCAGTCCATATCGCCATCGTTATCGTAGTCACCAAGGGCCGATCCCCTGCCTCCCTGGTCCTTGATGACGTCACGATCCGTCGCCAGCACTAAGCGGCCGTCGCCCTGGTTAAGGTACACTTGACTGGTGCGAAAGTCCGATACCATTAGCAGATCCTGGTCGCCATCGTCGTCGATATCGCTGAATGTGGGCGTAAAGGAATGGTCGGTGCGCGACCGAGGCGTTCGTGACCTCACCTGGTCGGGGTCTACTTCTTCGATCAGCGTCGCCGCGACCTGCGACGGCATACTAACGTTTTCGAATGTGCCATCACGATTATTACTCCACAGCGTCTCTGTATCTGCGTTCTGAGGGCTGCCCCAGTGACCGAGTGTAAGGTCTAGATCGCTATCTGAGTCGTAATCGCCGAAGCTCGCCGAAATGGTGTTAGGCACCGTAAGAGCGATTCCCGACGATACGGTGACGTCCACGTAGATGCCATTACGGTTTTCCATCACAAAGAAATCATCGCCTTCTACTGCACCTATGAACAGGTCGAGATCGTTGTCGCTATCGATATCGGCAAAAACGGAGCCACTACCCTTGTGCACGAGATCGAGACCGACGTCGGATGCCACATTGACGAAGGTGCCGTCGCCCTGATTCTGGAACAGCGCGTTTGCAGCTACGTTGCCCCCAACCACGTACAGGTCTATGTCTCCATCGTCGTCGTAATCCGCCGCGGCGATGCCGCTCGCTCCAAATTCAGCATCGCTGTCAGTGGGAACAAGATAGCCCCAAGTCCGATCGAGCCCGGATGTGCTAGTGGGTTGAAGAGTGAATTCGAGGTCGACCGTGGGCGCTAACGGCTCGGGTGGATTCTGAATTGAGGGACCAGACTGAGGATTCGATGACCCGCTTCCGCCACAGGCAGCGACTATCAATAAGAGCAGTAGTGCTGCAAATGGGATCATGTGCGTCGCGCGGAAATGGGGGCTGTAGGGCAACGAACTACTCCCACTCTATAGTCGCTGGTGGCTTTGAGGAAATATCATAAGTTACTCGAGAGATTCCGCTAATTTCATTAATTATCCGAGTAGAGACTCGCTCCAAAAAATCATAAGGTAATCGAGCCCAGCGAGCAGTCATAAAATCGATCGTTTCAACCGCTCGGAGAGCTACCACATACTCATATCGGCGCGCATCACCAACGACACCTACAGAGCGTACTGGCAAGAAAACGGCAAATGCTTGACTCACTTGATCATAAAGATCTGCTTCCCGCAGTTCTTGCATATAAATATTGTCCGCCGCTCGAAGCATATCTGCGTATTCTTTTTTAATTTCGCCCAAAATCCTTACTCCAAGCCCAGGACCTGGGAACGGATGGCGATAAACCATTTCATGACTGAGACCAAGCACGACACCAATCCTTCTAACTTCATCTTTGAACAACTCCCTTAAGGGTTCAACCAATTTGAGTTTCATGAAGTCTGGTAAGCCCCCCACATTATGATGGGATTTGATGACATGAGCCTGTCCATCTAGATTACCCGCTGACTCAATAACATCAGGGTAGATAGTCCCTTGAGCTAAAAAGTTAGCATCTGGAATTTTTGCAGCTTCTTCGTCGAAAATCTGGATAAATGTATTACCAATGATTTTCCGTTTTTCCTCCGGGTCAGAGATGCCTTGAAGCTTTTCAAGAAACTTATCTTCTGCATTCACGGTGACTAAATTGAGTTCCATGGCTGCACCCTTCCACCCTCTAACCATATTTACAACCTGGTCTACCTCATCTAGACGGAGTAAACCATTGTCTACAAAGACACAAGTCAGTTGATCCCCAATTGCTTGCGATAAAAGCGCAGCAACAACACTAGAATCAACTCCCCCCGAGAGCCCGAGTACCACGCGATCTCTGCCAACCTGTTTTCGTAGTGATCTAACAAGATCATCTACGATGTTTCTAGACGTCCAAAGCGCTTGACAGTTACATACTTCCTTAACGAAGCGATCGATAATTGCCGAGCCCTGTACTGTGTTATTTACCTCTGGATGAAACTGCAAACCGTAGAACTTACGGGATTCATCCATCATAAATGCAATCTTCGTATTTTCACTACTGCCACCAATACTGAAACCCGGTGGCACCGCAACGACCTCATCACCGTGACTCATCCAAACATTAAGATAAGGATGGATATTGATTCCATCCTCTAGATCCCCAAATAATTGATTCTTGGTAAATAGTTCAACCTGCGCATAACCGAATTCGCTTTTAGCGCCCGTCTCAACCTGACCACCCAATTGCTTAGCCATGATTTGCATACCATAACAAATACCTAAGATAGGAACTCCCATAGTATAGATGTATCGTGGGGGCTCAAAAGTATCCATTGCATTAACCGAGTCAGGACCGCCCGATAAAATGATCGCGGCAGGATCAAAATCTCGAGTCCATTTCTCAGCTAGATCATAAGAATGGATTTCACAATAAATACCAGACTCCCTAACTCGACGCGCGATTAATTGTGTATATTGCGAACCAAAATCAAGTATCAGTATTTTTTCTTTATGTATGTCATTGTTCGGGGGAGACATAAATACGCTGCCAGTGAACCAAGGTTAAGTATATTCCAGCACGCTCTTAGCCAAAAGGGCTAAAACTGCGCGAACTAGTAACCCACCGGGTTTCGCAGCTCAATCAACCCGTACTTCCTTCTAATAGCACCCTAACAGGACGAAGATTGGTTCATGTTGGACTGAGAAATTACCTCAGCATCCTTTTTATTGACACCACAATCTACTAGCATTTTTTTTCTTTCTACTTCGCTTTGTTTGTCGCTTGTATAACTTTCACACAGTTCTTAAGCGGCTAATCGGTTCTTCTCTAAACAAGGTCACGGTAATTGCTTTTCACCCGCACAAGCAGAAACTAAAATAATTAGCGAAAACAAGAAATAGAGTTTTCGAAGAAGGGTGAGAGGCAGAAATCACTTCGGCTTCAACCAAAGCATCTATAAACCAGTCATGATTCAGTCAAAGAGCAAACCGGTGAATCCTACTTTACTCGGAAAGAATATACTTTTTGGCAATGAGGTCAGTCATCCGATCACCATAAGACTGCATATTCAGACTTTCTAAAGCATCTCTTAAAAGCTGTCCCAACTGTTCTGTGGCCTCAGTCACCTCATCATCCGTTTCAATTGTGGTATTCAAACCTTTTCCGAATACATAAAATTTTGACAGTATTTCTACTGGCAACCATGAATTTATATCTCCCCGCGTGCCGCCAACAGCCATTTCAGATTCTATATCAGACGACTTGGACTGCTTATGATCAATAATTCCTTGCTCCAGCACGGACTCCAGGTGCCTACTTAGATAAAAAACATAGTTCTTTTTTATTTCAATCAGGTGTTCTTGAGAATCGCTTCCGTTCTTCAACACATCGTATAGCTCTTTACCTGAGAAACCTAGGATATTTCCTTTACCCGTCTGAACAGGCTGCGACTCTTTTTGACTTCGAACACGATTCGCGAAACGCTCTAATTGTTTGGTTTTTGTCCATAAATAGAACAAACATGCGAAAATTATTAGCAAGATCACAACAACAATAAAAAATAGCGCACCCCCAATCAAAGACTGGCTCATAGGTAATTGCCTCTCGTTCGATAAATTATTTATTACTCACTTCTAGACAAATCTTTAAACACTGATTCCATTTCTGCTTGCTTAATCACATAAAGATCCTGAATTTTTTTCTCAACAGTGACTAGAATTTTGTTAACGTCTTTCACTTGCATATCTAAAGAAGACTGAGCGTTTTCTAAAGGTTTTAGTTTAACGGATTTTTCAATTAATTTTTCTATTTCATCTACACCACCAGTCAAACTTTTTAATATAGACGCCTGAGCCTTTAGTATATTTGCATTCTGCTCTGAGATAGCCTCTTTCGTATTCACCTCTTCACGTTTTAAATCTTGACTTGATTGAGCAAGGGAGCTTTGAAGCTTACCTAAATTCGAGTTCACCTGATCATTCTGCTCAATTACCTGTTGAATTTTTACTTCCATCTCCGCTATCGTTTCAATTCCATCGGCAAGCTGGATTCCCCTTTTTGCCACAGCCATCAACACTCGATCAAGCTCATCTACTTTCTGCGCAATACTCATAGACATAACAATAAAAAAAGTAATGGATACAATCATGACAATACCAGTCACCCCGCTCAAAGTTAAAATGAGATTCTTGGCCTGCTTCAACTGTTGCTCATAAGGATTGGATAGATTATCTAATTTCGTCAGAAGTTTTTCAGTAAGAGCCTCTTCGACAACTATTTTTCCCTTTTCTAAGTTGACTATATCTGCCTGCTCGATACTTTCTGTTGAATCGTCATCAGTTTCGATCTCTTTTTGAATGGTTTCTTCCGGGGCGGCTTCTTCCGAGGCAGTTTCTTCCGGGGCGGCTTTTTCCGGGGCGGCTTC
>NZGG01000043.1 GCA_002690865.1 Gammaproteobacteria bacterium
CTTAGCGCAGGAGTTGGGCCGTTTTAATATCACCGTCAATGCTCTATCTCCTGCCTACGTCGCGACAGAAAGACTTATGCAACAATCCCTTAATCAAGTCACTGATGTGAGAAGACAGTTAAAGGTGCCACTTGATCGTCTCGCTGAGCCTGACGATATCGCTAAGGTGATGGAGTTTTTCGTCACAGATCTAGGAGATTATGTTACAGGACAGACAATATCTATTTGCGGTGGCGCCATTAATTTTTGATAAACGTCTGGTAGAAAACAGTTTGGGGACCTAAACGTCTTTGCTTTTGATCAGTGGTGTGAAGATTTCAAACTGAGCTAGTTAGGCTTCCAGAGTCTCCCATTCAAGCATCAATGCAGCTAACTGACTTTCAAGAATTGCCGCCTTATCATAGGAAGCATTCTGCTGCTCAAGTGATTGCTCAAAAAAGCTGGGTTCTCCCATTTGTAGATTCATTTCTGCTAGTTTCTGTTCGGTTGCTTCTATAAGAGCAGTGAGTTTGTCGAGTTCTCGAAGTCTTTTTTGCTGCTTAGCTTTCTGTTTTTTATGCTCTTGGTGCGAAGGTATTTCTGATCTTCTCTTTGGCATAAGACTTTTGGTGAGGCCATTGCTGTTCGAATTACTGACCCAATCTGCATATCCACCGACGTATTCTTGAATCTTTCCGTTGCCTTCAAATACCAGAAGGCTAGATACCACGTTATCCATAAAAGTTCGATCGTGACTAACCATCAGAACGGTCCCATTGTATCCAATAAGTAGTTCTTCCAGAAGTTCGAGGCTTTCGATATCTAAATCATTGGTTGGTTCATCTAGTACGAGGAAGTTAGCAGGCATAGAAAATAGTTTAGCGAGCATTAATCGATTTTGTTCGCCTCCCGACAATGTATGGATGGGTGCGCGCGCTTGATCAGGATTGAACATGAAATTGTTTAGGTAACTTACTACATGTAAATCTTTTCCATTCACGGTAATGAAGTCGCGACCCTCAGCGATATAGTCATGGCTATTTTTTTGTTGATCGAGCTGTTCACGAATTTGATCGAAGTAGGCGACCAGTAATTTAGTTCCTGTTTTAATGCTACCGGTATCTGGTGGAATTTCTTCCAGTAGAAGTTTAATTAATGTCGTTTTACCGCATCCATTGGGCCCCAGCACACCTATCCTGTCACCTCTTTCGATGATTAGATCGAGGTCTTTAATGATTATTTTCCCATCAATGGATTTGCCAAGATGTACAGCTTCTTTTACTGTCTTGCCAGAGCTAACTCCACTATCGACCTCTAGCTTTAATTCGGTCCTATATAAACGCTTACTGCGTTCCTCTCTGAGTACTTTCAGCGCGCGCACGCGCCCCTCGTTTCTGGTACGCCGGGCTTTAATACCCTGTCGAACCCATGTTTCTTCGGTTTTTAGTTTGTCATCAAATTGCTTGTTTTGCTCAAGCTCTATATCTCGCATTTTGTCGCGGCGATCAATGAAATCTTCATAGCCACAGTTGTATCGTGTGAGATTGCCCCGGTCTATTTCAATAACTGCAGTGGCAACTGATTTCATCAGCTGACGATCATGAGTGACAAAAAGGACAGTACCATTAAAATCTAATAATATTGATTCAAGCCACTTAATGCCTTCAAGGTCTAAATGATTAGTTGGTTCATCGAGCATCCAGACATCTGGTTCCAGGACTATTGATTGTGCGATGGCAACTCTCTTTAGCCAGCCGCCTGAAAGACTCGAGAGTAGTAGCTTAGGGTCAAGCTGGAGCCGTTGGAGAGTTGCTTCAATACGATGACTAATATTCCAACCGTTCGAGTGATCTAGCAGTTCTTGGAGCTCCCCCAAACGTTTTATGTTTAGTTCATCGCTCGTAGTTTGCTGCGTTAAATAGCTATATTCGCTCAAATATCTGCCTACTTCAAAAAATACAGCAGAGACGGAATCGAATACAGTCACATTAGTGCGTGCTGGCAATTCCTGACTCAATGTAGAGAACTTCAGATTGTCAGCCCGCCATAGACTGCCATCATCAGGAATGATTTCTCCGCTAATAACGCCGAGAAGAGTAGATTTTCCGGCACCGTTTCTACCAGTTAAGGCAATACGTTCACCATTGTCTATATTTAGCTCAATTTGGTCGAGTATCTGATCGGTGCCATAGGCTATCGATAGGTGTTTGAGGGTAGTGATGGGCACGAGAATAGTTTAGCGCTGTATCGTAGTTGACGCATCAATATTTTTGCCAAGGATACATGAATTGGTAAACATTACGGCATGTCTATCTCTGTTCTTCCGGTGTTGCCTTATCGGCTTTAGAGATGGAATATCTCAGCAACTTAAGATAGCACTATGACCGACTTTTAGAGCGTTTTGATGTTAAAACCAAGGGAGGTTATTTCTAGCTTTTGGTATTATAATGCACGGCGCGAGAGTAATGCGAAGCACGTAATAGAGTTGTTAATGGATTAATGTCGAGCAATAAGGGGGATAGAAATGCCAGAAGGTGTCGGATACAGCCAAATATCAGCAAAGAGTGAGTCTGCTCGTCCACAGCAAAACGTCTCACGAGCAGAAGAGAGCAGGACCAAGCAAACGAATAACGAGAAATCCTCTGAGTCAGTGAAACGCAGGGATAATCCTGCAGTCGAAGTTAAATTGAGTAATGAGGCCAGAAAAGCTGATGATGTCGCTCAGCCACGCCAAGACGAAAATACTTATGCGGCGTTGAAGCGAAAACGCTAAGGTAGAGTTGGGATAGGTACTCTAATCGAAGACCTTCCATTTCTTTTTCAGGGCAGTCATACCTCAAATCGTCTTGGATCTTATTCGGCAAGCTAGATTCGTATATTTCGTTTGACCAAACCGATTTTAATAGTCTACTAGGTATGGAACAGAAAAGATTTAAAAATGGGGGTAGTGCAAACTATCTTTTATACTCTGCGCCCCATTCTCTCTATGTGGGTCGAGCACGATCCTACTTAATCAAGAATAACATTCAGTTCGAGGAATACTCCATTGGGCATGATACTTTTAGGACTCAAATAGTACCTGTTGGCAAACTGCCCACCATCCCCACACTAGTGGCGCCAACCGGTGAAGTTATCAGGGATGGAGCAGCGATTATTGAGCATTTTGAGTCTGCAGTAGACTATCCTTCTTATCCCAAAGAACCAATACAACAATTTATTAGCGTACTTTTCGATATCATTGGAGTCGAAGGACTTCGCAGGCCAGCGATGCATTACCGCTGGAACTTTCCTGAAGATAATGATGACTTCCTGCGGTACCACTTCTATTCGTTAATGAAAGCGAATACATCTGATCGCGCAGTGAAAGTTGAATCTGTGATGGAAAAGCTGAGAGGGGTCACGGAAATGCGAGGTGTTTCTAAAGATACCGAAGAGCTGGTGGAAGCTCTCTATCTTGAACTACTTGATGCGCTTAATGATCATTTTGAGTGTGCTCCCTATCTACTGGGTGGTCGTCCCTGTATTGGTGACTTTGGATTAATAGCGCCACTTTACGGACATTTAGGTCGAGACCCATATCCCTCACAATTAATGAAAAAAAGGGCGCCAAGAGTGTACCGCTGGGTCGAACGTATGAACCGATTCGACCAGGATGCACCAGAATATTTTGATTTTGGAACTGATTTTTTTAAAAGCGATGAGGTCCCTGAAACGTTACTAACGATATTACGAGTTTTATCACAGGATTTCATTCCTGAGACCAGGGCTTCAGCTAATTTTTTGAATACATGGCTTTCAAGAGAGAATCCGGAGGAGGGTAGTTCAGCGATTTTCCCACTTGGTTCATCTTTGGGCAGTATCGATTTTCAAGTAAGGGGAAAAACAATTACGGCTATCGTAGTACCATATCGACATTTTCAACTTCAGCGGCTGCATCGTATTTATGACGATTTCGACTCAATACGACAAAAGCAGATAGGACAATTATTGGACTCCTGTCGAATGAAGGATATCTTGTCGATCCGACTGGAACGTCTGATTGGTCGACATGATAACCTCGAGATTTGGTTGGACTGAGTTTTGAGAAGGCCCTGTCTTACAGGTAACGTTTTGCTAACGATTTAGATTGGATGTACTAAGACCGTGAGCAGAGCTGGAGTATCCATATCTGGAGAGATATTAATTAGGGCGATATTTATCCCACCGATACTTGGGGCGCCTAGAGGCGAGAAGCTCGGTAACCCCTCTCCATAGTAAGAAAACGGTATTCAATACGAAGAATATTCCGTGGAGGAGCGTATAAATCTTATATTATCCACTAAGTCCATCTCCCCGGGTCAGGTAGTATTCGGGAGACATTAAATCACTGAACTGATTCGCTAGAATACGATCGGTTTACGATTCATCAAACGATTCTTTATAGGACTCTATAGTTTCTTGGGGGTAGGTCCTTTCCACCTGATACTCAAGGTATTGCGTGTTGATTAGATCAAGAATTTTTGGACGGAACTCTTTAATAAAAAAATGTATGGCAAACAGGTTCTATCAAAACTTACCTCGCTTTCACTACTTGCCGCACCTCTTATCCAACGCGGACGTATTTGGTTGTCAGGAGAAAAAATATGTAGTCGTTTAGTACGTTCCAGGTTTTCTTTTATCGGATTGGGAAGGCAATCTCTTCGACTACTGAAAGCGTGCTCAAACAACTTCGACCAGTAGAGTTTAGACTTGCCTTTAGGATGCGTTGTCTCCAAAGTGGCAGTTGTTTTTTCTTGAGTAACAGAGATGAAAAAAATAATTTTGTTGGTCGGCGCTGTTATCGCCCTAATGTTGGTTTTTCCTAAGTTCATGCAGTTGAGCGTAGAGCGTGATTTGAACGCGGTCGTGGATGCTGTTAACTCATCAGAAGCTGAAACTGGTTATTCGCTAACTTTAAGAAATTTTAATTCGGGTTGGTTCTCAAGCACAGCTGAAGTCTATATTGAATTTGATCCATATTTTGTTACAGGCTTTGACGTATTAGGCGATGTGTTGGGTGTTAATGTCATGCTTGATTTACAGTACGGACCTTTCCTGATGCTTAATGGCCCGGGCCTTGGCAGATTGGCTTTTCAAGCTTACTTGGATCAGTCTTTAGCGAGAGAGATCCTTACTTATCCAGAGGAAAAATCGCTTTATCAACTAGAAGGTCAGATAAATCTTTGGGGTGCGATTAGTTATAGGGATTCAGTGCCCATGGTCTCTTCAAAAGACAATACGCTAAGCTTTGGTGGCTGGAATGGTCGAGCTGACCTAACTTCCAGTGAAACTACTTTCGAGGGTCAAATACTTTCTGTTTCGTTGGAGATGGGCGTAGGGAATCTAAGACTCAAACCTTTCAGCTTGAAAATGAACTATCAGGATGCATTTCAGGATATCTTTGCAGGACGCTTGGTAGATACTAAGACCGAGCTTATAGCGGGTTATTTACGAGTTACAAATAGTGTTACGAATGAAGCGTTAGAGCTGAGGAATCTATCAGCAGGACTTTTTAATGAAACCAATGAGGACAATCAACTCATGAATTTTGGTTTTAGTCTCAACGTTGGCGAGGTTATAAGTTCTGAGTATGGTGCGAAAGAAATTGTTGTGAGAGCAGAGCTTAAAAATTTTGATATAGCGACCTTGCAGACTGTTTATATGGGAGGTGATTACGATTTAATTGCAGAAAATAGCGAACAGTTCCTACCCTTATTTACAGCTTCACCTGAGGCAAATGTTACGGAAATATCAGCGATTACCTCGCAGGGCCTAATTTCAGGACATTTATTAACAAAGCTTTCGGGAATTACGAGTTTACCGGTCGATTTAGGTAATCCGGTTTTTTGGTTATCGAAAGCCACAATTGACGCTAAGCTATCTCTTGAGGAGGAATTAGTATCTTGGCTCCTAGAAGAAATCGCGTTGATTGATCGCTCTATGTTATCTCAGTTTGCTACCCAACGTGGTGATGGGACTTATGAACTGAGCTTTGAGCTAAAAGACAGTGAAGCATTATTAAACGGTTTGCCTTTAGCATTATGAAGCTCCTGGCAAATCAAGACAGAGGATAAAATTCCTTCCTCCAAAAAAAAGTGAATAGTAAGTAAGAAGAAGGATACTCGTACACAGGAATCCATCAAAGGAGATGTGCCTTGTTGACTATTTATTATGTGGCCGGGACTCGGGCCATCAGGCCAGTTTGGCTCTGTGAAGAGCTTCAGATCCCTTATCAGCGCGAGGATATCAGTTTCGATCCTGAATTTAGAGCCAGTGCTGAATGGCGAAGTATTAATCCAGTGGGTAAGGTGCCAGCGATGCGGGACGGTGATCTGGTGCTCTTCGAATCTTGTGCGATGGTCCAGGTCATTCTTGATCGTTATGGCAATGACCAGCTAGAACCGAAAAAAGGAACTGATGAACATGCGCTAATGCAGCAGTGGTCATGGTTCGCGGAGAGCACCCTGGCTCGGCCAGCAGGCGAGATTGTTAATCATCAACGCGTATTTGGAGACGATGTAGTAACAAAAGTCGTTGCGGAAATGAAAGAGCGAGTTCGACTCTGCCTGACTGCGGTAGACGATGCAATGATTGAAAAAGAGTTTCTGCTAGATTTCGGATTTAGTACCGCGGATATTAATTTAGGTTACTCTTTGCATCTTGCGAGTAGTTATGTGGATTATGATGATCTGGTCAACGCGAGAGCATATTATGAACGTCTAGCCGCACGACCTGCTTTCCAAAAAGCCGTCAAATGAGTAAGAGATAGACTGAAGAAACCGGGAGTCACTGGCTTTGAATGACACTGGGATGCTTTATCTAGCTGATCTAAAGGTACTGAGTGGCTCCCCTTGAATAGTAACCCGATGCATTAACCTTCGTGATCCGTGATAGTCGTTTAATGCGAAATGCCAGCTCGCTCGATTATCCCAAAATGCCATAGATCCGGGCGCCCATTTAAAGCGATAGGTATGCTCTGGTTTCGATATATGCTCATAAAGAATCTTTAGAAATGGCTTGGCCACACTAGCCTTCCAGCCCTGAATACCAATGGTAAAGCTTGGGTTGACGTAGATTGACGGTTGCTTACTGATTGGATGTAGAATGACTAACGGATGGATCGAGTCTTGGACAGCAGCTTCGTTATTCGCGTATTTAGAGGATCCCTGAGGACCAAAGATATGTCGGCTTGAATGAACGCCCTTCAAATCTTTAAGAGTAGACTTAAGTTCGGCGGAAAGCGTTTCGTAGGCTAAACAGGTATTCGCAAAAAGCGTGTCACCACCTTTTTGTGGTGTTTCACGACAGATTAGTATAGATCCCATTGCAGGTTCAGTATCGTAGCTCTGGTCAGTGTGCCATCCACCACCGACGTTCTCTTTGTGATCCGGCTCTTTTAATACCTCAGCGACCTCAGGATGACCATCAACTTTTGGAAAAAAGCGATTTACATTAATCGGCGCAAATTTTTTTGAAAAGGCAAGATGCTGATTTGGCGATATATCCTGTTTACGGAAAAGCAACACACCATATTTCCCAAGCGCATTCCGCAATCTATCAACAACTTCAACTCGCAGATTTTTGCTAAGATCTATTTTCTCAACAAAGGCACCGACGCCGCCGACCGTTGGTGTTATAGAAATTTCTTCAGATTCCACGATAATCAGTACCTTTAATAGGCTATAGTCAAAACGATAGTAACTGATCTGAAAGTTACACTATCTGCGAAAGTAAGCCAAATAATGCAGTGGTCAACGGTGGTGATCTAGAGATTGGTTATGTTGATTATTGGAGTCCAGGACAATAAAAAGGATAAGTAAATGAATGGTTTAGAGAGAAAGCTCATCAATACAGAAATAAGGCAGAGAAAAGAAGAGGGGTGTAATGTCATAGATATTAGTGCCAGAGTTAAGGCTGCTCTAGAATCTAAGGCTAGTGACTTGGAGATGTCGTGCCTTTATGACGAACTCATGTCTCTTCCGATTGATGATTCTTTTGGTTATCTTGAACCTTCAGTTATCGAAGAAATAAAGCAACAGCGTCCTGACGCGTTGCGTAAAATCCAATTTAGCGAAGATGATGAAGTACTTTTCGATCGCATTTATGGTGGATGGTTAGGACGTGCTGCAGGCTGCGCACTTGGCAAGCCTGTAGAGGGTTGGAGTAAGGATCGTATTGATAAACTCCTTCTCGAAATGGATGTATTGTCATTGGATAATTACATTCCTTTTAAAGACGGATTAATCCGAGAAGGTTTAAGAACTTCGACCCGAGGAAATATTGAGTATATGGATCGGGACGATGATATGGATTTCACCATTCTTGGTTTGTTAGCTCTGGAGTGCCATGGTTTAAAATTAAGTGCTCGAGCGATGGCTGAAAGTTGGATGGAGAATATTCCTGTTGGGATGTTGTGCACCGCCGAACATTCGGCATATCGTAATTTTTCTATGAATATAAGTCCTCCCGAATCGGGTATTTATAGGAATCCTTTTCGAGAGTGGATTGGTGCGCAAATTCGAGCCGATGTTTTTGGTTATGCTACTCCGGGTTGGCCGGAGAAAGCAGCCGAACTAGCATTTTGTGATGCTTCGATCTCCCATGACAAGAATGGAATTTACGGTGAGATGTTTGTAGCCGCGATGATATCGGCTGCATTCGTCCATACGAGTTCAGAGAGTATTGTTGTTGCGGGCTTGGCTGAGATACCAATGAAGAGTCGCTTAGCAGAAGCCGTTCGTAAAACTCTAGATTGGTGTAAAGAGGGTAAAGATTGGCTCTACGTTTGGAAAAGAATCAATGAATTTTATGGACATTACGATAGTGTTCATACTATCAATAACGCGGCGCTTGTTGTAATGGGAGTTTGGTATGGCGAAAAAGACTTTGAAGCAGGGATTGTCAATGTTGTTAGAAGTGGATGGGATACTGACTGCACTGCTGCGACAGTTGGATCGATACTCGGCACGAAACAAGGAGCCAAAGCATTACCTCATAAGTGGGTTGGTGTTCTTAATGACCACCTGAAATCAGCGGTATCTGGTCATAGTGACAATAAAATATCAGAGCTTGCTCAAAGAACGTTATTAGTTTCAAAGACTATCACTAACCCTAAAGAGCGAAAGGAAAAATTACACCTTAGTAAGAATGTTGGTGGTGTTTGGGAACTTACTTCTGATTGGGGGAAAAATATTCTTGATTTTGAAAAGGGCACAATAGATTTTTCCAGTGAATCTAGGGGTGTCGAGGAGGAGCCCACAAGCTTATGGTCTTGCGATTATAACCATCCTCATATTAATTTTTCTTATGGCGTAAATAAAGGTAGTTGGGATCAGCGTCTCGATTTTTCTGGGACGGTGAATGGTGATGCTTTAGAGGGTTTTTATAATCCAGGTATATTACCCGTCATTGGACGCAGACTGAGCTAGAGATAGAAGGCATTAAAAAAACTAGAAATAAAAGGAGTTTATTAAATGGAAAATCGTCAACTAAAGTCTGTCCTAACTGAGGAGGGTTACTTAGAGCTTTTCCTTGAGTCCTCTGATGTACCGGTGTGTTCCGAAAATGACGTCATTATTGAGGTGCAGGCCGCGCCCATCAATCCCGCTGATGTCTTAATGATGTTTGGTTCTGCAGACATATCAACATTGGAGACAATTGGTACATCGGATGAACCTCGGATCAGAGCAAAAGTTCTTGGAGAGATACAACAGGCTCGGGTTGGCAAATCGTCGCCTTGGGGTATTGAGGGAGCTGGGATAGTTGTTGGAACGGGTGAGTCTGACGATGCGAAGTCCCTAATGGGGAAAATGGTTGCAGTAATTGGTGGTTCTATGTATTCCCGTTATCGCGTCATTGCGGCAAAAGATTGTCTCGAGCTAAAGGAGGGAATAACGGCCAAAGAAGGGGCCTCTTGCTTCGTTAATCCTCAAACTGTCATTGGTATGGTGGAGACCATGCGTATGGAAGGGCATTCAGCTCTGGTTCATACCGCAGCAGCATCTAGCCTTGGACAGATGCTGCAAAAATTTTGTCTTGATGAGAATGTTGAGCTCGTGAATATCGTTCGCCGGCAAGAACATGTTGACCTGCTGAAAAATAATGGAGCGAAGTATGTTTGTAACTCCTCTAGCGCCAGTTTTTTTGTAGAACTAGCTGAAGCTCTTGGTGAAACGAATGCCACTATTGCCTTTGATGCGGTTGGGGGTGGAGATCTCCAAGGCCAGATTCTTACAGCGATGAATGCTAACTCGCATGGTTCTACTCATCATAAACAGCTCTATTTTTATGGTAATCTTGATCAGTCGCCAACAACGTTCAAACACTCGTTTGGAGGACTTTGGAGTATGGGGCGTTATCAGTTAGGAACCTTTTTAAAAAAGATTAGTCAAGATGCTACAGTAAAAATGAGACAAAAAATCGTGTCAGAGATTACTTCGACATTTGCCACCACCTATTCGAAGGAGCTTGCGTTGCAGGAGGCTTTGGATTTAGAAGCGATTGCAGTTTATTACCGTTGTCCTACGGGGAAGAAATACTTAATTAACCCTAGTCTCTAGAATTAGTTTGTTCATGTAGGAGTAGACTTGATTTTTTTAGGTTTGAATGCATAACATTCATTCTAAATTTCTCAAAAGGGTAATGTATGAGGTGTTTTATTTTTGGGTTTCTGACGGTTTTTTTAGCCTCTGGTTGTGTTTCCAACAAAGCAATTCAAACAGTTCAAGCGGATGATCGAGATAAATCGTGTGCCACTATAAGGGATGAGTTGGTCTCGCTTGGTGCCGTATTCGAAGAAGTGAAAGATGAGTCTGGTGTCACTGGAAAGAATGTTGGACTAGCCTTAGTATTTTGGCCAGGGATTATTGTTAACGAAGTTAGAGCCAACAAAAACCAGGACTCAATCGATGCCAGAATCAGTCATTTGACCGGTATATATAATTCAAAATGTTCAAACAATTCCTCAGATATCGAAAATACCACTGATAGATTACGAGAGCTAAGAAAACTTAGTGACGAGGGACTAATCAGTGAAGAAGAATACGAATCCGCGAGAAAAAGTATCGTTGATAAGTTATAAAGTCTAGACAGGTAGACGTTAGGTTAGAAGGTTGCGAGAGTAGGCAACCTTCTAGTTCCTGTTGCTAATAAAGATTAGAGGTGAAAATCAATAGAACTTCTATGATCGTTCAATAGGTGAATTGCTTGTTTCCGAACATTCGAAATTAACCGCATTTCTTAACTGCAGGAGTGACAGCGTTCCAATGCAAAAATTTCACCCTCACGCTCATCCATCTCAATAGCGTAGTCGATAAGACATCGAATCGCCTTGCCCATATCAGGAAGATCATACTTTTCTGAGATTCCATCAAGGTACTCTTTCTGAAATTCCTTTAATTCAACGTCATATTCCTGTCTCATAATTTATCGATCTCTGATGATATTTTTTTTAGCCTAACATATTTATTAATTTGTATGGATCTACTGTGGGAATAACCACAATTTTTTTTGCTTATCGGATGGCGATTTTATACCTTTGACACATAATCCTTATTTGGGGTCGATTGTTCCCGTGACATTTTTGGTCCCCGTGGTGATAGAACTTCATTGGCGTGATGGATTTCCAAGATTTAATTTACGGATTATTTTTAATATTCAGCAAACTTAATCGAATCTACTAGAGTTTATCTACGATCTAAGGTGTTGACTGTTCCTAGGTATATAATCTTGGAATCTTAGTCAAATAGAATAGCAGCCAAGACTAGTTAAGCCATGTTAAACTATCGGAATGGGCGGACAGTCTTAAAATAGACTAGGCTAAATATATTGCGAATGACGCCTTGTGATGAAAAATAGACTTAGGTGCTTTTCATGAGTTACAACTGTGAGGCAAAAACTAATAACACAATAAGGATGCTGAACACTGAATACCGAAAGTGAGTTAGTTAGGTCTAATAAATCCGTTGACCATCAATTAGGTCAGAATAATATTCAAGTTTTCGGACTTGATATACACAATCCGGTTTTTATTGTTTCTGCTGTTTTGGTGCTCACCCTTGTGACTGGTAGCCTTGTATTTCAAGAGCAGTCTGCATCCGCATTTTCAAATCTTCGTACTTGGATTACTTCGAGTTTTGATATTTTTTTTATGGTTTCCGCTAATCTATTTGCTGTTTTCTGTTTGTTCTTAATTGTTTCCCCTTATGGACGAATACGTTTGGGTGGTAAGGAGGCGAGGCCTCGTTATAGCTATCTTTCTTGGCTAGCTATGTTATTTGCCGCTGGGGTAGGTATTGGTTTGATGTTTTTCGGTGTTTTAGAACCGGTGACTCATACTTTAAACCCACCTCTCGGGATTGATCCAGAGAATGAAAGCGTTGCTCGCAGTGCAGGAATGGCTTCCGCTATTTTTCACTGGGGGCTGCATGCTTGGGCAATCTACGCTATCGTTGGACTCGCACTGGCTTTCTTCTCTTTTAATCGCGCTCTGCCCTTAACACTGCGGTCCGCTTTCTATCCTCTTTTTGGCAAAGCCGTATGGGGGCCATTTGGTCATGTCATTGATACAATTGCGGTATTAGCGACTGTTTTTGGATTGTCTACTTCTCTCGGTTTTGGGGCAGAACAAATTGCGGCAGGTATTAATTATCTGTTTGGAATAGAAGATACCGAACTATTTAAAATTTCGCTTATCGTTATCATTATTAGTGTTGCTATGGTGTCTGTTGTTGCGGGAATGGACAAAGGAATAAAAAGACTCAGCGAATTGAATATGGGACTGGCAGGGGCGTTAATGATATTCGTTATTGTCACTGGTCCAGCATTGGCGATTTTCTCTGCGATTTTCCAGGCCACAAAAGATTATGTTTTTTATATTCCTCAGCTTAGTGGCTGGACAGGTAGAGAAGACGTGGACTTCTTGCATGGTTGGACAACGTTCTACTGGGCTTGGTGGATCTCTTGGTCGCCCTTTGTCGGTATGTTCATCGCTAGAGTGAGCTTTGGGCGTACAGTAAGAGAATTTATTACTGGAGTCTTGGTCCTTCCGACGTTGATTTGCATTATTTGGATGGCAACATTCGGTGGAACAGCTCTGGATCAACTCTTCAATGAGGGTTATCAGGGTGTTGCTAATGCAGCGCCTGAGCTTGCCTTATTCAAAATGCTTGAAGGATTACCTTTTACTACTTTTGTTTCCTCGCTCAGCGTGATTCTTATCACGATCTTTTTTGTGACCTCAGCAGATTCGGGTTCCTTGGTTATGGATACTCTTACTGCAGGTGGGAAAATGGATGCTCCAGTTCAGCAGAGAATTTTTTGGTGTGCCTCGACGGGCCTTGTTGCAATAACCCTATTACTTGGTGGGGGGATGTCTTCTCTCCAGGCTCTAACGATATCTATAGGTCTACCATTTTGTTTGGTATTGTTGCTTATGTGCCTGAGTATTATGTTAGGTTTGATAGAAGAGTATCGAGATACATAGAGTTACATGGGCAGAGAATTAGTTTAAGGGATATCGATTCATAGCCGAGCCTAGCGCATTCTTTAGGGGGCCAAGGAAGTTATCAAAAGGGCGCCATGATTCCAGCCCTGTATCGTAGATAGGCTGACGGACTTGCTCGGAACTTGGTGTGCGGACAGAGCGATTTGTTGCATGAAAATTAAGGCAACGCTCATCAAAAGGTAAACCGCAGTGTTCTAACAAACGGCGAACCTGTCCGTCGAGATCGCTCACGACTTCTTCATATTGAACTTTGAGTATCTTTCCAGGAAGCACGCGATGCCAGTGCCCCATAAGGTCCAAATAATCTCGATAATAGGTTCCAATATCTACTAGCGAGTAAGAGAATTCCTGTCCCTCAGCAAATAGTTGTTTGTAACCACTGAAACAACAAGCCATAGGATGTCGTCGCGCATCTATGATCTTTGCGTTGGGTAGTATTAATTGGATTAGTCCTATGTGTCTAAAATTGTTTGGCATTTTATCTATAAAGAATTTTGCTCCTTTACGATGTAGGAGAGTATCAGCAATATAGTTTTTGCCGAAAGTCGCTAGCTCGGTATTGGACAATTGATCTAATATCTGCCAGTAATCAAGAGTTTTGCTCTCGCGACCCCGTCGACGTAGCTGCTGTGATAGAGATAGAATATTTGGTAGTTCGAACGTACCATCTACTTGTGGATGAGATGACAAGATCTGCTCTAGTAACGTTGAACCCGCGCGGGGTAAACCAACAATAAATATTGGATCAGTAGCGGGATGCCCGCCATCACTGCGCGACGAAAAAAAATAAGGAGTGCACAGTTTTTTTTGTGCAGAAAATTCGGCTGATATATTTTCTGCGTTATAACGACTTTGGGCTTTCTTTAAGCTATTACCTTCCTCGTAATACGAGAATGACCGATCAAATTCTTTTCGATCTTCAAAAGCCTTACCAAGCGCAAAAAGCAAATATACTCGATCCATATGCGAGAGCGTCACTTTTTCAATCTGAGATTTCATTATTTCAATTTCTTGTTCATTAAATGAGTAAACCTTCAGATTAGAGAGCGAGTACCATGCTTCGCCATGTTCTGTATTGTTCTCTACGGCCTGATGGTATGAACTCACTGCTGAGCTATAGTTGCCAGTTGTCTTCAAGACGTGGCCTCGAGATGTGAGTGTTATGGGGTCGTTTGGAAGCGAATTCAGAACTTTCTCGAACATTTCAAGTGCCGTCGGATAGTCGCCATTTTGCATGCATTCAATTGCGAACAAAGATTGGAATTGTGGATTGGTCTCTGACCTCTCCAACAAAAGTTTTGCTTGATCGAGCGCTTGCGAGAATTTCTGACGTTTACGTAAAGCCTGAATATAATCTATATGAATTTGTACATTTTCAGGTTCTATCATCACTGCGCTTTCAAGGAGGAATTCCGCATCATCGAGGACACCTAGACGCAGACCAATATTCGCAAGCAATCGCATACCCTCAACATCTCGAGGTACTTTTTGCATATAATGGCGACAAAGATGCTCTGCCTTGATAAGTTTCCCCTGTGCTATTAGGTCAGTAACGGCGACAAGTTGTGGTGCTAGTTTAGTCAGGCGCTTGATCTGCGTCTGTGCTTGATCTCTGGCATGCGGCATGCCCTTATCATTATAAATTTTAGCTTGTGATTGCCAACTCGAGACTAAAGCAGGATTAAAGCGACATGCACGACCATAAGCAATCAGGGCGTTATCATGAAAACCACTGTCACGAAAAACGTGGCCTTCTTCTTGATAGATACGCCCATTTTCTGGCGACAAAAGTTTAGCTTTTGCTAATAATCTCAGAGCTTCTTCAAACTCTCCTTTATAACGTCGACAAACTGCGCTCATGTATATTGAGTCAACATCATCAGGATGGGAGTCCAATAACCTATCAAGATCTTCTAGCGCCTCATCGAAATTTTTGGCGACTATCTTTGTTTTTATGTTATCGAGACTAAGATTGATTTTGGACACTTGTTAGTCCGATATGAGCAAGATTCTTGAAAGGGGGAATAAGGGTTCCGCCCAACATAGCGGAACCCTTACGATCTGCTAAAAGTTATACTTGAGTCGCATTCCGATAGTCCGTGGTTGTGCGTAAGTCACTCTCTCCACATCGAAGACAAAGTTATTAGAGACCTGCGCTCTCTTATCGGAAAGGTTGCTTACGTAAACTTCCGCTGACCACAATTCGCTGAGCAGCCCTGCGGAAATGTTAGTCATTATGTAACTGTCCATTCCAATTCGGTTAATTCTTATTACGTCACTGAATGCTTCGCTAGACCAGATTACTGAGGGCATCACAAAGGCGGTTACACCACTATTAAGACTCCATTCATACCTTGCTCGTAGGTTCCCTTGGAATTCGGGCGCGAAGGCTAATTGATCTAGCCTTTGCACGTCATCAGTTGGTGTTATTACTTCTGTGATTTCAGTATTTAGTCGAGACATCGCACCCGTGACTGTTAGCCCATCAATTGACTCGGGTAACCAAATGAAATCGGCTTCAAAGCCGTTAATAGTTGCGTTAGCGGCATTATCAGAGAAAAACAAATTAACGATACTTGTATCAAAAATAGTTGTTTGTAGGTTCTCGATATCTGCACGAAATAGCGCGGCATTCAATCTAAGTCTGCCATCTAAATAATCAGACTTTAAGCCTAACTCAATATTGGTTACCTCATCGGTATCAAGCGCATAAGGCACTTTAAAGTCTCCCTTCTGCGAGCCGCCAGGACGGTTGAGCAAACCAGGTCTGAAGCCCTCTGACCAGGTAGCATAGTACATTTGTTGTTCGTTTGGTCTATAGCTTTGGGTTACTTTAAAAATAGTTCCCGATGTGTCAGCAGAGTCTGGCGCCCCCACTGCATTACCTGGGCTAAATTGACTTGAAATATTAGTTCCCGATGATTGGGTGTCTGCTGATTGACCAAAGTTTCCAAAAGATGAGTTAGCACTGCCCTCAAAATCAACAGTGATATCGTAGTAGCGGGCGCCAACTGTGAGCGATAATTTATCGGTATAGTCATAAGTTAACTCACCAAAAATACCGGTTTGTTCCTCAGTCCGTTTAATATCATTACGGAAAATAACCCCCGCTGGGAAAGGACCTGCATCGCTATAGTAGCCGGGTGACGCCTTTCCAATCTCACCGGTAACAGATGTATTTGTTAGGGGATAGTTGGCCGGCCAGCCTTTGCTTCCGTCATAACCTATCGCCTGAATAGAACCAGGGTAGTAAAAGTTATTCAGCTCTCGAAGGTCAGAATCTTGGGTAAATATGCCTGCAGTAACTCGAACACTCTCAGTTGGCTCGGAAGAAACGCGGAACTCATGAGTCGTCGATTTAAAGCTGGTTTGACTAATCACGGATAGATTCGGCTGATTACAGGTACCCGCGGGGTCAGAATCCCCAGGATAGGTTACTGCAGCGTCGCAAATGTAATAGGGAAGATAGTCTCCTACGAATAAGTAATCTGTATAGTCAACGTTTTGGCTAGTCTCTCTATCTGTGTACGCGCCTGTATAAACTGCTTCAAGATCCGCAATACGACCGTTGAGTGTCCACGCTGTATTGTTAAACTGGTCCTCTATTACATCCGATGTGAAACGTTGAACTTCGAGGTCGCCAAGGCTCGGGTCTGCGAAGAAAACGCCATCGGCTTCTACGTCTTGAACCTGATGACTAAGCAGTAGCTGCCAGTCGTCAGAGATGTTCCAATAAGCGCTCACACGCGCGCCTTCATAACTTGTTTCGTTAATATCTTTTTTTGCTTGCGAGGATGCGGTTAAAAACGTAACGCCACTAAGGTCGGCGTCTGCTTGCGTGCCCGCTCTTTGAGCACTAACAGGAACTCCATTTGCGCGCACTGTGTCTTTTTGTCTAAAACGTGCTGATTCGCTGGCATCAACGGTACCGCTTACATTGTCGATCCATCCACCTCTACTATCCGAGTATAAGACTCCTCGTAAAGCGAGGTTATCTCCAAGCGATAGGTTATACATAACCTCTATCTTGTCTGTTTCACTGCCATTCGAAATCAAACCAGCGCCAATCTGGAGGCTTCCATAGGTTTCAGTAAAGTCTGGTTTGTTTGTTATCAGTCGAACATTACCGGCTTGTGAACTTGCACCGAATAATGTTCCCTGTGGTCCAGAAAGCACCTCGATACGCTCCATATCAGCTACATAAACGTCTAGGTTACGACCGGGTTGAGCGAGCGGCTGTTCATCCAGATAAAAGGCGACATTTGGCGCAAGTCCCGCAACGCCTGCCGTTGTAAGATTAGGAGTAGTAGAGGCTATGCCTCGAATATAGATGGTATTTTGGCCTGGTCCACTGCCTCCTGCCGTTACCCCGGGTAGTTGCAAGGCGTAATCAGAAAAATTTGCCGCGCCGACTTGTTGGAGATTTTCTTCTGTTAAAGCGGTGACTGCTATCGGAACATCTTGTAGTGGTTGTTCCCGTTTAGTTGCGGTAACAACAACCTCCTCAATTACTCTACCTTCGCCATGTGCACCTGCTACCGTTGTTGCCATTGCGAGAATTATTGCGTGACGTAACTTATTTTTCTTAAACAATTTGCCTACCCATTTTTTTATTTTTACGAGAATACACCACACAATGATTCCATTTGTGCTTACTGCAATTCTCTTTTACGAGGTATTTTTTTTATTACTTTGATCCTCTCCCATGGATAGGAAAACATAAAACGGAGAGAAAAGGAAATTTCATCTTCTGATCGCTGGGATGATTTTGCTTAGTGTAAAGTTAGAAAAGTGGTCTAGGAGCCTGAAAGAGGCGCATAGGTGCTGTAATTTTCACGGTACTTGTGGGCTTGATTTGCTTTCTTCCCTGTATCTAAACGATCATCAACATTACCGAAGTAATACGATCACAAGTATGGTTTCTTCACTTTTTCTGTGGGCTATTGCAGCCGCCCTCATTCTTGGGTTAAATCGTTATAATGAAAGAAAACAAAAAACAGAATGTTTTTTCAGAGGCAGGAATTCGACTTTACAAACCGTTAGAGATTAAGAAAAGTAAGGAAGAAAAAGAATATCAAATATTCAAACGATGGGTTTTGTATCTGGCTTTTGGTCTCGCGTTTGGTCTTCTTATAATGTGCGTTCAGTTTTATTTCTAAGCGATTGACTATGCGATGTTTTTCTCGAAGTTCAGTGATGAAAAGCTTCAAGGGTATTAATCTATGAAGATTGGGGTCGCAATGTTAATTGTAGTTTTGTCAATGGTCGGGTATCTCGGGTTAACTCCTTACCTGACGCTGATGTCACTCAAACAAGCGGTACAATCTCAGGATGGTGAGGCGATCGCTGAAAAAGTTGAATTCTCCTCCGTCAGAGAAAGCCTCAAAGAACAAATAAATGCCAAGATTACGGGTGAGGCCCTATCAAGTGGCGATCAAGATCTCGCTAGTTCGGCCGGTGCTCTGCTAGGCGCAACATTTGCTGCTTCTTTTGTTGATAATGTGGTTGATACGTTCATCAAACCATCAAGCTTGATTAGTCTTTTCGCTCGGGGTAAAGATGAAACTTCAACGTTGGATAGTATCGAAGAGTTCAACAATGTTGGTATTAATGATGCAACTCTGCGTTACGAGGGGGTTAATCAATTTTCGGTTAGTTTTGAGGGAGAGGATGGTGATATCAAGGTGATTCTGAGTAGGAGAGGATTAGTTTGGAAAATTACTGAGATACGCCTACCACAATGGTGAAGAGACCCCATTTAATATGAGTATAACACTGCCGTTAAGCACGGCGGAAAATGATCTTGAGGTCGTTGGAGGTAAGGGGCGGTCGCTGTCTAAACTCATTCAGGCCGGCTTTAGTGTGCCCGATGGCTTTCTGGTTCCAACTGAAACCTATCGTCGATTTGTAGTCGATAATAATATTCAAGAGGAGATTTTAGGACTTGCTAAGCCGTCTATCTCGGACGGTGTCCTATCGTTTGAGCAGGCTGCAGCTGATATAACTAAGCTTTTTAGCGCCTCTGATATTAGTGCTGATCAGAGTAATGCGATTACTAAAGCCTATAGTGACCTTTCCGGGAAACCAGCGGTAGCAGTTAGGTCCTCCGCCAACGCAGAAGACTTACCAGATCTTTCTTTTGCTGGCCAACAAGAAACCTTCCTAAATGTTTTTGGCGCTACTGAGGTTGTAGAGGCGGTTAAGCGTTGTTGGGCGTCCTTATGGACAGCTCAGGCAATGAATTACCGCCATGAGATGGATATAGACAATCGTCATGTCGCCATGTGTGTGGTCGTTCAAGAGATGGTGCTATCGGAAGTTTCTGGCATTATTTTTACTGTCAATCCGGTTACCGGCGATCGATCGGAAATGATTGCTAATTCTAGCTATGGTCTTGGTGAATCTGTGGTGAGCGGCCAGGTTACCCCAGACACGTATACTGTTGACCGAGAAAGTCTCAAGTTAAAAAAAACGGTGATTGGTGAAAAAGCGCTGCAGATTGTTTCTTCGCGTGGTCAAGGGACTAAAATAGAGGAGGTCGAAGAGGAACAGCGGGCCCTTGCGTCATTTTCAGAAGTAAGGGTAAAAGAATTAGCAAAGCTCGCGCTGAGCGTTGAATCCTTATTTGAGGATATACCGCAAGATATTGAATGGGCTTCCATTGCCGATCAAATATTATTGTTGCAATCACGACCGATAACAAATTTACCACCCCCGAAAGCAGAATGTGATTGGCCGGAAATTCCTGGTGCACAGCTCTATAAGCGAATGGCTTCGGAGGTAATGCCAGATCCGTTATCACCTCTGTTTGAAGACCTTTACCTTAAGGGGCTTTATGACACACAGACCTGGCCTGATGATTGGGAGTGGAAACGTTCTTTCACGCGAAACTACCTTAGTAATTTCATTATAGCGACAGTTAACGGATATGCATTTCAAGCGATATATATTGCGCAGGGAGACGAAGCCAGGGCCCACTGGACCGGTGTTCAAGAGCAACGGGGTAAAATATCTTGGTATCGAGCTTTCTCTGAGGTATTTCGATCACCTAAGTTAGAAAATCTGGATAAAGTTGACGTCAATAATAGTGGCGGTGCTGATCGCATGCGACTTTTATTTGCGATAAAAGATACCCCTCAGCGCTGGATTTGGTATTTATTTCAGTGGTCCCGAGCATTTATCAAGGCAGAGGCGGTCACGAGGTGGCGTAGCCGAAATTTGCCGCGCTATTTGAGTAAGCTGAACCAATGGCGGGAAGTCGAGCCTAAGGAAGCGTCAGAACAGACTCTCTTGGAGGGGATAAAAGCGCTTACGTTAGCGGAGGCCAGATATTGGCATGTATTGCGCGCAATTATAGGTGCGGCAAAGATTGCGGATCAGATGCTACATAATTTTTTGGTTAGTAACGCTCCTGATTTGAAAGTTAGTAGTGGTACATTTCTCTCAGGCTTTGAATCGGACACCTTGGTTGCCGAGAGGGACATGAGGGCTATTGCTAAACAAATACGCGCTAATCCGCTTATCTATGAGCTTATAATTGTAACGCCGGCAGGGAGTTTTCTTGACAAATTAATTGCCCACCCTGAGGGAAGTGCTGTACTAAAAGCAATCAATCAATATCTCGAGACCTACGGCAAGCAGGTTTTTAATTTAGACTTTGTAGAACCTTCATTGATCGAGGCTCCACTACCTTTCGTTATCAATCTGAAAGCAATGGTAAGGCATTCAGGATTTGATTTGGCGGCACGTCAGCGGGACGTTAAAAGAAAACGGAGAATGAAATGGCTTGAAACCTTAAGGTATTTCCTTTTTAGGAAGACGAAAAAAGAGATACAAGGATGGGCTGGAAGTGCCCCTGTTTCGAGATGGGCTCTAGCCGAATTTATTCGTCTTTACTGGACAGCTAGAATTAACTACCCAACACGCGAAAAAGCTATCTTTTACATGGGACTTGCTTGGTCTTTGGTCAGACCGTTCTCTATAGAGCTGGGTCATCGTTTAGTGGCAGCAGGATTGTTAGAAAAGGACAATGATATTTTTTATTTGACTAGCGACCAATTGCAACAGGCGGTTGATGCAATAGTCAATGATGAAAGTATGCCGCAACTTAAGGATCAGGCAAAGATCCAGTATGATCTCCGAGAATGGCGTAAACGATTGGAGCAGCCTGCAGCGATTCCAGAAGAGAACCAGTTGGCCTGGGCTGGTAATAATAAGTCATTTGATACTATTAAGATCAACACTAAAGAGGCAGAGGTTATCAGTGGGTTTGCGGTAAGTCCTGGCAATATAACGGGCATTGCTAGCGTTATTATGTCGCCTGAGGAATTTGGTCGAATGGAGCCCGATACCATTTTAGTGTGTCCTTTGACTACTCCAGCTTGGACTCAGCTGTTTCCCTATGCGAGTGCGCTTGTGACTGATATTGGTAGTATCACCGCACACGGATCCATTGTGGCTAGGGAATACGGTATCCCAGCGGTTCTAGGCACAGGTAATGCGACTCGCATTATTAAGCATGGGCAGCAAATCCAGGTTAATGGTGATACTGGAGAAGTGACTATTGTTTAAATGGTCATGTGCTTCCAAAATAGTAGTGGAGCGCAGTAGACGCAATCTAATTGAGAAATTATAGAAAAATGTAACTAAGGTGCCTAAATTGTTTTTGATGCTGGGCTATGACCTTGTTAAAAATCAATTGCCATTTTTAGTATGGGTTAAGTAACTTAGAGGTAATATATGGAAAATATTCTGCTCGATCCTCGTAGGCATATTAAGCTGAAGAATGCTTTTAATGTTAGGGATTTAGGCGGGTATCCCACTCAAGATGGAAACATTACTCAGTGGGGCCGTTTCCTTCGATCAGACGGCCTGCACCGGCTTGATGCGGCGGATCAACAGCTCCTCGTAGACTATGGCGTTGGTTTAGTAGTCGATCTCAGATTGCCAATGGAGCTTAAATCCTCTCCTAATGTATTTCAAAATTCCACAGTTCTGGACTACCACCACTGTTCTTTTTTAGATGAGGCATTATTAAAATACATAGAAGAGCAGCCAGTTGAAGACCGTACTCATCTTCGTGCGGATAAAGGGTATTGTCTCTGGCTTGATCATTGTCATCAATCAGTCCGAGAGATCCTAATTTCACTTGCTGAGAATCAAGATAGTGTTTCCCTCTATCATTGTTCAGGAGGGAAAGACCGGACAGGGCTTATAACAGCCCTATTGTTAAGTATTGCTGGTGTAGATGCGGACTTAATCGTTGCTGATTACGCTCTGACTGCCCGATTTAACATTCACTCGACATTTAAGCCCCCAGAGCCAGATATCAAGACCTGGCAGGATTATGAGGTCGCTTACTGTCCTTCATCGCTAATGCATGAATCTCTCAACCATCTTCAACAAGTCTATGGCGGAGCAGTCCCTTATATTCATCATGTTGGTTTGACAGAAAAACAGATTTCGATGTTAAAAAAGCGGTTATTAGAATCATCGGAAAAATAAAGAAGTGTTGCTCAGTAATGGATAAGAAATGGTGTTAGTTTAAAATTATATAAACGATTTGGCACTGTTTAGTATTGCGTTCGACAAAGTCCAGAATCAGCTTCCTTTTCCTTGAGATGAAAGGTACGAAAAAAACGTTGATTTATTTGTTTGTTATGTTGATGTGTTTACCGCTGTTTTGCATCTCAGTATCTGCGGCAACCTTCAATTGCTCATTCATGAGCGAAACTACTATCAGTAAGCCTGGTGTCTGAGTCAAATCTGAAGCGGATTTTGTGAAATTTTTTGAAATGTTTGGTGATGGCCTTCCATTACCTATAGAGAACCCTGTGCTAGGTAACCTTGACTCAGGCGAACCTTTTTTGCAGGTCAGGTTGATAGAGGAAAGGTTTTTTTGACGGGCAGCAATTTAGATATCGAAGGTAAGCTAATTGAATTGGTGGGTGTCCACAACACAATTTATGATGGAATTTACAATGTCGGATTTGGTTAAATTTGCGGATCCCTTATCTGCGATAGATTTTCTGGCCTTTTGGCACCGCGTTTGATGCGTATAAAATAATTTTGATTCGATCATTCATGCTTATAGCGACATTAGACTGCTGTTTGTCGCTTGGGTGCTATCTTGTGTCCTACGAAAGATAAATATCCAGCAACAGGGATAATTGCCAGT
Organism: Gammaproteobacteria bacterium; assembly: GCA_002690865.1. GTDB lineage: Bacteria > Pseudomonadota > Gammaproteobacteria > Pseudomonadales > Azotimanducaceae > UBA7455. The sequence continues at coordinate 23,679 of NZGG01000043.1, forward strand.
GGTGCTATCGCAATTGATATGCCCATCAAGATAATCGCATTGAAGAGCAATCCACCCGACGCATCACCAAATCGGTTGACGAAAGTGTCGATAAATACAGTTGATTTATACTTTTCTCTTCTCCCTAAGGAGGTATAAATACTTTCGCGCGCAGGTTTATTTAATGCGTATTCAAATGGCCTCATGACCGCCGAGATGACTAAAAAGATCACGATGCCCGAACTTGTTAATAGTAGATTTGAGAGATGACCTGAGATTGCTAAGAAGCAGAGACAAAATAGGAAGCCATAAGCAACTATTACAAAACGGATTCCTAACCATTGTGTACGCAAGATAACTCTTGCTAAGAGTAGCTGAATAAAAAAGGAGAGCGGTGTCACGATACTATCTGCTAGCGCGAAAATTTCGCGTTGTTTGATAGCATCATTTGTATATGCGCTAATAATTTCTATGCTGAAAAAATATAAAGCAGTAGCGAGACATGTCCAGATAAATGCGTAAATAAGCAACTTTCGGATTAATGGGTTCGCTCTTATCTGAGCAAATTGTTCGGTAAGCTCAGAGATGATATTGGTGCTTTCTTTATTGTTCTCAGATGGGGCTTCATGTTTTAGTTGTGACGATATGAAAATACCCCCAGCGAGCGCTAACGACGCCAGCAGCATTGCAACTACTGGTAGATCTGAAAGGAAAAAAAGAACAGATTGCGACCCAACCCACGCACCGGCAGAACCACAAGCGCTTATCACACCGAAGTATTTCGTCGCATCTTCCGGATTAAAACAGTTAATCGTTCTCGCCCAAAAGATAGAAACAACGAAGAAATTAAACACATTATACCAAACGTAAAAACTTACCCCGATCCAGTAGCTATCAGGAAAAATATAATTTCCCAAGGCGTATAGGAATAGATTGAGAATGAAAAAGCTATAAATACAGAGGACTAACTTACGTTCAGGAATTCTTGAGACGATTAGCGAGTAAATTCCGTTGGCTAACAACATTACTAGAACGACGATTATCAGAAAGTAGGTGAGATCCGATGTTCCGATCTGTGCTGCAACTGCGCTTCTAAACGGTCTCATCACAAATAAGGAAAATAGTACTAAAAAGAAAAATGCACCTCCAACCATACAGGACCTGTCTGGCCAGACATATTTGGCAAGGGCTCGATATATAAGATTCTTATTCATTATTCGTGGGATCAAAGAAGTCTCAACCTGCTTGGTGCTATAAAAAATAAGTTTTTCGTAATTATTTGTTATCTAACCCGTTGATGAAGCTAAAATCAATAATCAAAACTAGTTTGCCGCGCATCCTATAAGTTTTGAACAGTTTGATTGCGAAGCTAGGAGTGTTGTCTAAAAACATTAAGTCTTTACTTTACGCGCTAGCGATACGCTACTCCATATTTTTTATGCTGGGTTTAGTTTTGATCTCATTGACTAGGTTTACGGGCTGGTCATAGTTAATCTTAGGATCAATCAATGATCGGAAGTATTTCAGGATTATTTTGTAAAACTCCTGCCGCGCACTTCAAGAAGCCGGGGTCGTGTTTAGCGTTAGTTGGAACGATCGAACCATATGCTCGCAATTCATCTAAGACATCCTCAAGGGCATAACCATTTTAAGAGATTATCCTAAATGGAAGTTCAATCTATATTTTGTAATTCTATATCTTAATTCTAGCAATAGCTGGCTGTCGTCTATATCTTTTTTTGGTCGAGGCCTTGCCAAATATGTCTAGCCAGATAAGTCCTGTATGGACTGCAGACATTGAGGATTTCCTGTTGCTTGTCGAAATCGTTTTCCGCTAACCGCTCAATCCCTTTTCTAATGGCTAGATCTTTATCAGGCCAGACATCCTCGTGCCCAAAAAAAGAAATTGCCACCATATCTGAAGACCATACACCAAACCCCCAGAGCGAGGTAATCGCTTGTGTCAGAGAAGTATATTCTTTTTCAAAGAGAGCCTCTTTAGATAGTTTCTTTGCCTTAAATGATGCAACCATACCAATTATTGCTCTAATCTTATTCCTCGAGAGCCCACAACTTCTCAATATATTGCTATTCTTTCCTACGAATAGTTTTGAGACTGTAGTATCGTTTTCGTTAATCATCAATTCGACACGTGACCAAATGCTATCAGCCGCTTTTGTAGAGAGCTGCTGGCCGGCCACTATTTTTGCCAATTGTAAAATCAGATCGCCTGACCGTTGCACCTTTAAAAAGATTGGACCATTGCTAGTAATGAGCTTATTGAGTCTACGAGATACATCCAACGTATTGGCAAGCAGATACTGGTGAATTTTTTCAGACACATTTGCTAACCATTTGGTGGTTTCGTATTTGTTGCTTATTAAGTGAAACACCACTATAACTCATTAGGAGATACAGTAAACGTGGTCTGCGTAACCATTAATTAATAAATAAACTAACAACTATGATTGAAAAAAGTACAGGATTTGGAAATCTAAAACTTGGAGCTGACGTTCCAGCAGATTCTTGTTGCAGCGATTCCGACTGTTGTGGTCCTCAAATACCGCTAAAGAGAAAATTAGCAAAAGTTGGACGTAACGAACTGTGTCCTTGTGATAGTGGGAAAAAATACAAAAAGTGTTGCGGTAAAAATTAACTACAGGAAGGGCTAAAGTTCAAGGCATTAAGCTGTATCTTGTTCGAATACTATCGACGGTGACGCTCGCGATTAAAGGTGCACTTTAAGTTTTTTCTTCGTCATGACAATCGCAATTAATGCGTCTGCACGTGCGGTAATTACGCATATGTGCGTAGGCAACCAAAATTGATCCTAATACCGTAAATGCCTTTTCTCCGTATTCTCCTAGAATATTTTCACCGAGCAAATATGCTGTTGAGAGCACTAGCAAACCAGAGAGACCCATAATGAATATTAAAAATGTTTTGTGATTTCTTTGCCCTAATAATAGGGCAAGCAAACTAACCGGAATTGCGACTAACAAGACATAGAGATGAATTAATTCATTATCTATTGATAATGACAAAAACCCACTGGTTAAGATAAGAAAGGCTGGTGTAAATAAACAATGTATTGCACAAAGCGCAGAAACTGAGATGGCGACCCTATCGGCGGTCATTTGGGCATTAATGATCATTCGTTTTTTAGCTACTAGCTTCTCACTGTCACCAGTGGTGAATTATAGAACAAGCGCACGGTTTCTTGCCACATAAATAATCTATGCGACCAATAGCTCTATGGTTCTTCAGGCGAGTCCGTCTCCAGATAATCCAGTCCTGCGATACTTTTTTCAATGCTGGCATTCCAAGCCTCAAGTTCGGCGAGCATCGAAGCTGCGACATCGGGTCGCTGGTCTATCAGGTTGTTCGACTCGGACGGGTCACCAACAACGTTGTAGAGTTCGTAGGGACCATCCTCGCCACTGGTGTAATTGCGTACCAGCTTCCAGTCATTGTCTAGCCAGGCTCGACCCGCATTGGCCCGGAATCCCATCGGCTTATCGCGCCGTGAAGGCTCCTCGTTTTTGAATACGGGCTCCAACGAGACGCCGTCGTTGACAGCATTTATTGAGTCTGGGCTAAGGCCCGCGATATCGATCAGGGTCAGAAACATATCGATGGTGCTGGATGGATAATGAGATACCCGATGCTCAATAGTCCCGGGCCACTCCACGATCGTGGGCACGCGGATCCCGCCTTCATACAAGTCTTTCTTGAATCCCCGCAGATGACCGGTTGTATCCGGATGAACCCCTGGAAGATCTTCGCGGTAGGTGATGTCCGGTAGCCCCCCATTATCGCTGGTGAACCAGACAAGGGTGTTCTTATCGATATCGAGATCTCTGAGCCCCTGTCGCAAGGTGCCGAGGGAACGATCCATGGCAGCCAGTTCACCGAGCTGTAGCGCGGAACTTTCATCAGTACGATCAAGATAGGGGGCTACGTCTTTCTGACTGGCTTCAAAGTCCCGGTGAGGTGTCGAGTACCAAACTAAAACGAAGAAAGGTTTATTTTTTTTACTTTGCTCAGTAATGAATTTCAGGGCTTCATCAACGATGACCTCTGAACCGTCGCCTTTGAACTGTTCTATCACTCCGTTTCGACTGAGTATGGGGTCTAGATTGAACTGAATGGATTTACTCAGCCAGTAGTCAAAGCCATACTCCCCAGGATTGTACGGATTACTGGCCGGGACGGCAGTATCGCGTCGGTCCTCAGCACCACTCAAATGCCACTTACCAAAATGTCCTGTGGCATATCCTGCTTCCTTGAAGGCTGTCGCAAGTATCTTCTCCTGCTTGTTGATCGCACCACTCGGGAGTGCGCCAGTTCTAGCGTTGGTTCGACCAGTTAGAACCGTGGCGCGCGTAGGTACACAAAAAGGCGCGCCAGCATAAAACCGATCCATTCGTAAACCACTATTCGCCATATCGTCAAGGTTGGGTGTATCGGCGATAGGGTGACCATAGTAGCCCGTTTGTGTCCATCCCTGATCATCTGACATTACTAATATTACATTTGGGCTATCGGCTCTAGTTGCCGTAGTTATGGTTAATAACAGTACGGTAAAAATAGTGATTAATTTCATCATTTGTTCGTATCGCCCAACGAATAAACCTAATTTGTGGTTTGATTAGCTAAAAATTTAAGAAAGATATCAGACGTAAGATCGGGTCTTTGTAATACGGATCCATGCCCAACATTTTCTAATTCGATTATTTTCGCATTTGGCGCCGCTGCAGCGATTGCTCGCGTTGAGACTAAGTTTGGATCGCAGTCACCAGTGACAAGAAGTAAGGGCATTGTTAGCTTGGGTATTGATGCTTTCAGATCGAATGCTCCGCTGCTGTTAGCACCCGATACAAGTGACACCTGATCTGGATTGGCATGTTCGTTGATTCCTGAAGGTTTTGGAAACCGTCCGATTCCCGCCGCTTTTTGCAGTTCCATCGCTTTTTTGTGTCCAATTCGCTGAAGTTCGGGGTCAGGCTTCTCTATACTTAGATCATTCAGACAGGCCGAATACACCCTTTCCGGATATGCTGCGCAAAACGCTAATCCGATTCGTGAGCCAAATGCCATATTCCAAAGGTGACATTTTTCTACACTAAGAGCGTCTAGAACTATGTTAGTGTCTTCCGCAAATTGATGGAAGGAATACTGCGATGGATCGCTCGCGGGGGTACTTTTCCCGGCACCACGCATATCTAGACGAATCGATCGATATTTTTTGATTAACATGGGAACTACCAAATCCCATATGCGGAGATTGGTTCCGCCAGAACTATATTGCAGGATTGCAGGCGCATTCTTGGGTCCGCTAACTTCTATATCTAAAACAGAACCGCCAACATCAATTCTCACAACTTCCCCATATGGTTAGGATTTCTTGCTTGCTTTATCAAGAAAGTTGATCTCTCCTAGATAGTCTAGTTTGCCTACTGGAACGCCCTTGAACCGCAGAATATCGTAGGCTGTCGTAACATGGAAATAAAAACTAGGTAAGGAGAATGACATCAGAAA
>NZGG01000044.1 GCA_002690865.1 Gammaproteobacteria bacterium
AGTTATTGTTTTTTGCACGCTTATAAAGATCATCCTCTTTTTTAGGATTTCTTTACTCTCGTTAGGCGGTAAACCGCTCGGGCTCTTTGAGAAAATTGAGCCCATGATTTTTCTGGTAAATCACTTAGATCTACTAGGAAGTTGTCTGGCAACAAATATTGTCGGTAGTAGACAATACTTAGCATTGTCCTCGATTGTTCGGTTCGATTCGGCATGCCTCTATGCCAAGTGCGCATATCACGTATCAGGATCGATCCTGCAGGCATTATTAATTGCTTTGAGATTTGTTCCAAGGATCTTTCGCTAGGGATTTTCAGTGTAAGGCTTTCATCTTTTTCCCCGTCAACAAGAAAATGAGAACCAGGCCATATTTCTGTGGCTCCGTTCTCTATTTTAAAATCATCGAGAGCGATGTTGACGACAATAAGAATGGGTGGCACAGGAACTTTAATTTCCGGAAAAAGATGTCCGCAATCTCGATGTACGTTTTGTTCTCTGCTACCTGGAAAGGATGTATTGCAACCGTATGGGAGGCACCCAAAAAATCTCTCTCCTAGGACGCTTCCAAGAATTTGGAATATAAAAGGATTTTCAATAATCATTGGATCTGTAAATGGCATCGATAGTGATGGGCTTAGACCTCCGTGATTCTGACGATCGAAGAGATCTTGTGTGTTTGAGTCATACTTTAAAGTTAATGCTTTGTTAATCGCACTTCGAACTTGTTTTAGGGCGTTCCTTGATATGGCCTTTTCTAATACAACAAATCCTTGGTCATAGATGAGCTGTGTCGCTAGGGTTTTAGTAGATTTTTTGAGCACTCCTGCTTTATGCTCTTCTATAGAAAGCTTCATGGAGATTCACTGTCTCGGATAAAACGTCAATAAAACATATCTTCGAAGTGCCAGTCAATTGATCAAAGAGTGATCGATACATCATATTTGACATGTAATTTTTTCTTATTATTTATTGTATCCGAGGATTTCGACAGGCAATGCAGTATAACTTCTATTTTATTTATATATGGATAAAAAATTAGGTGCAAATAAATGGCTAATGTGGTCTATGAAACGCAAGGTGATATCGCGACGATAACAATGAACGATGGTAAAGCCAATGCCATAAATTCTGAAATGATTGAAGAAATTAATGCTGGATTAGATCGGGCTGAGAGAGACATGAAAGCTGTAATAATAACGGGCCGATCGGGTATTTTTTGTGGAGGGTTTGACCTAAGAGTTATTCAGTCAGGAGATATCAAGCAGAGGCGAGAACAATTTTTAGCAGGTGCTAAGTTAGCTATGCGTCTTTATGGTTTTCCAAGACCGGTAATAGCGGCAGTGACCGGTTCGAGCGTCGCTTTGGGAGGTTTTTTGTTGTTAACTGCTGATTATCGGATAGGGATTAGTGGAGAATTTAAGATTGGGCTAAATGAGGTAGCCATTGGAATGTCGTTACCACCTTTTGCATTGATGTTAGCAGAATCGCGTATTAATGCTCGACATCTGACGAATGCTACACTCAGCGCCACTTTGTATAGTCCTGAAGAAGCCATAGCCGTAGGATTTCTTGATGAGGTGACCGAACCGAACGACTTATTAAGGCGATCAAAAAAAAAGGCGGAAACTTTGGCAAAGCTCGATGCCGATGCATTTTCTCAAGTTAAATTGGATATTAGGGGGGCGGGTATTCAGCGTATTCTGGAAGAACTATCAGACGCTTAGCCTAATGAAATTTAAATTCCTTTTGTTATTTCGAGGAAGTAGCATCGTTGAGCAAATCATTGACTGTAGATATTATTTAGCCCGCGCCCCCATTTTATCTTGCATACTCTGTATGTAATTAGATTGTTCGAGTACCACTTTTGAGTTCACAGGTATCGCTTTCGTTTCAAGCGCTTAGCCTGAGTATAAAATTCCCAACTTTCCCCCTTGAAATCAGACATTGCTCGTCTAAAACCACATTTTTATAGCGCAGTGTGTCTCCTGTTTTTTACCCATAAGGTTTTTAAATCTAACTAATATCTGCGTCCCAATCATAGGCGCGTTTTGCGTTGTCATTGAAAAACAGCGACTGTACGTTCTCTCTTAAGTTTAAGGATGCCAACTCTTCACGGGCACGGCCCCAAGTAATAGTGGGATATTCTGTACCAAACATCATCTTCTCTTTACCTCGTGTATTGATGAAGTCAATGAACTGTTTCGGCCAGTATTTAGGCGCAACGGCACAACAGCTCATGAAGACATTATCCCAATGGACTATGGTGGACAGTGCTTCGTCCGTCCATGGTTGTCCACAATGGGTCATTATTAGTCTTAATTCAGGGAAATGAAACGCAACTTCATCATAATAGAGCGGATTTTGTACCCACCCTGGATTGCGTGGACCTGGCATGCCGGCATTCATGCTAACGGCAATATTAAGTTCACATGCCTTTACGTAAAAAGGCCAATAAACACGATCTGTGGGAGGTAACATGTACCGAAACGGTGGAATACGAAGACAGCGAACTCCATAGGTCTCGTAGTAATGTACAACTTTTTGTATTTCCTTAAGATTTTTACGCGGATCTACAATCATCGCGGGAAGAATTTTTCTGGGGTGCTGGGTATGGGCCTTACTAACCCATGGGGCATATTTATCTTCCATAATAGAGATTACGCATGCGCCAATATCATTTTTATCTAGTTGCTCAAGAAGCTCATCAACATCTTCTATCCTTTTTCGATTTTTCAGGTCCCTAAACAGGTAGTTAGTAGACCCTTCCTGATTCTTATCGAGAAAATGGGAGTTAATCAAAGAGTCAATTGCTCTGATACGCATCTTATCTTTCCGTCTTTAATTTGATCTGTAAATATACACAGGAAGGTTTCATCCTGATAGCATCCGATCTAATAAGGTCTGGAAAATAGGCAAGGGACTAAATGTTTTGGCAAATGCGCATATTCATCCTTTCGATTTTAATACCCTGTATTGGCTTGGCTTGGGAAGTTGTTCAGGAAGAGACGTCGGTTTTACCCATGGCTCCAGTAACGCAAACTATATGGAAACAAGTAGTCCAGCCTGCAGGGAAATATGATTTGGTCTCTCTGAATCGTTATCGTAATTCTGAAGTTCCAACCGTTGCAGCCATATTTTTTTTGCCGGGGACGAATATGAATGGTGGAATTTCCATTTTAAACGAGAGCCATAACCTCTGGCTATATCTCGCGAATCGTGGTGTCGATGTTTATGCTATGGATTATCGCACGCATTACGTTAGTCATGAAGTTAAAGAAATAGACTTCATGAAGGATTGGACTATTGCAACATTTGTTGATGATGCAGCTATGTTAGTTAAGCAAGTTAGGTTGCTCAATCCAGAGCAACCCCTGTTCATTAGTGGCTATAGTAGGGGAGTTGTTTATGCTTTTGCTCTAGCGGGTAGAGAGAATTTCCAGGGTCTAATTGCGCTAGATGGCGGGTTTAAAAAGCCTAATCCTAAAGGTTTTGATTTGGCATCTGCACTCAGGCAGTTTGATACTAGGGCTGATTTTGCAAGCATCCTATCGCGTAGGGGTTTTGTTGGAAGAACAGCATTGATGAGATCTGTACTTGATGATCCTTCCGGTCCTGCTACTAATGACCGTTATGAGACTGTTGGAGATGAGCTAGGGGATGCACTTTATCGAGCATTCGGAGACGGGGCATTAGCTAATACTAAAGATGGTTTGTCGTCTATTCGCGTACTTGCTCAGCAGCTAATTGGCTATGATTGGTACTTCCCATCTATTCAGAATATTGAGCTTCGTTCGATTGCGCTACATGACGATGATCCGGCGACAGAAATAGATGATCACTTTGGGCAGATGGAATTGCCAATTATCTACTTCGGCGCTGCTAATATGGGAGCTGAATACATTCTGAGCGGCATCTATTCGGCTGCCGAGAGTGGATCTAGAGATGTGACCTTACATCTTTTGGAGGGGTATGGCCATGCTGACGTCTTGGTTGCAAATTCTGCAAAGGAAGATGTTTATCATGTGATTGAAGAATGGCTTAACGACCGCATTAATTGAATAAACAAGGTTTCAAGGCTTCAATGGGGAATGGTAATCTGGATCATTGTTTAATGTTGGGGTGATGACCTCACAATCAAAGCGGGTGTCCACTGCTATGTCGACAGCGAACCCTTACCATCCAAATTTTCCAATGGAACACTAATTGAGAAAGGCGAGCCTATAGGAGCCTCTCTACAACTCTGCTTAATCTAGTTCTTTGATGGACGAAATAATCTTACTGACAATACCATACGCGATTGCTTCATCGGCAGACATCCAATAGTCTCGATCAGTGTCTTGCTCTACCTGATCTATTGACCGTCCGGTCTCATCAGATATGATCTTGTTTATGCGCGTTTTGGTTTTAAGGATTTGTTCTGCCTGAATTTTTATATCCGTTGCATCTCCTTGAGATCCGCCCGATGGTTGGTGCACTAGGTAGCGGGTATTGGGGAGTGAAAAACGATTCTCTCTTTTAGCCGCAAGATATATGTTAGTCGCTGCACTCGCGACCCAGCCTGTACCTACAACACGAACCTTAGGTTTGATAAATTTGATCATGTCGTAAATGACGTCACCAGATTCGACATGACCTCCTGGAGAGCTAATATAAATCGTGATTGGGTCGTCACTTTCAGTTGAGAGTGCTAATAATTGTTCTGTAACTGAGCGAGCGATCTTTTCGCTTATTTGTCCAAAAATTGAAATGGATCGAGATTTAAATAATTTCTCATCCATGAAGCTCATAGTGGGGGATCTGTTCTCTTCGGAGTCATTTTTCATGACATCTGTTGTCCTAAGCCATTCCATTTGTGAAGCATAGCAGCGAGGATGGTTTTGCGCTAGCGTTGCCCTTTATCTTAGCGCATGCAAGTAGAAGATTTGTTATAACGAACTTATTCTCCTAGAAGTGTGAAACCTGTTAATGACGAAGCTCAATGTAGATGATTATTTATGGTTTAAGACGATCTTGCTTGTAAACCTTTACTTCATTAAATTTTTTGTGCTCATCCAGATTAGGTAAGTTTGTCATCTCATCATAATCGATTAACGTGTGGCCATATATTTCCAAGTTTTTTATTCGCGAGTCAGCAAGCAAAAGGAGGTATCCGGCCACAGGGGCAAAGTAGTTGCTTCAAAACACCCAGAATTTACCGTTGTGGAGAGCTTGCGACTTAGGGTTTCGAAATTGATATTAGTTTACCTTAAAGGATGCTTTTCAAATCAATTCGTATTCAGGCGTTAGTCTGGAATGTCTTCAGATACCGAGCCAATCAGAATTGAAAATTTGAGGTGACTAAAGATTATTTCGCTACGCTTGAATCCAACATTATAACCTGATTTGATGAGCAATTATTAGTATGGAAGTCGACACTATGCCCGATCAGCTCTCAGATGAAATGCTTTCTCAGCGACAAAATGCTGAGGCGTTTATATCCGAGGTTATTAGACCGATAAAGTTTGAACATAGCAGCCATGCTATCCCGGATGATTTGCGAGATAGAGTTATAGCGGCGTCTAAGAGTTATGGATTCTATTATAAGACGCAGCCGACAGAATTTGGAGGTAATCCAGCAAGTGTGCTGGAATTGACTATGTTGCGAGAACTCTGGTCTTCAGCTAATTCACAACTTACAGACTGTATATTTGGTCCAGGGCCAGGCATTCTTCATTCGGCTAGAGGCTTGTTAAAAACAGATTATCTTGATCCGGTTATGCGAGGAGAGAAGCGTGGAGCTTTTGGTTTTACAGAATCAGATACAGCTAAGCGTCCCACTTGGGGGAGTATTGAAGGTCAAAGCATAGTTGTTAGTGGCCAGAAATCCTATGTTACAGGAGGTGCAACAGCAGATTTTGTATCTACCCTTATCAATATTGAAGATTCGAATGGCAGTAAGTTAGGAACAGCGATGGTGGTTATTGATTTGAATGCCGAAGGTGTGGTGATTGAACGAGAGTTTTCTTCGATGGAAGGTAGTGGACATGCCTCGATAAGCTTTAATGCTGTGAGTATTCCTATCTCCAATGTCATTGGAGAAATCGGCGAAGGCTTACCGAGAGCGTTGGAGAACATAGGCAATGTGCGACTAATGGTCTCTGCTCGTGCTACTGGTATGTGTATTTGGGTTATTGATTTTGTTAGGAGGTATTTGCTAGCACCTCACCGAACAGGAACATCCTTGGGTGAGCGGGAAGGTGTGAGACTCAGGTACGCAGATATGCGCATAGAAGTCTATGCTGCAAGGAGTGCTCTCTATCGAACGGCACGATTAGCTGAGTCAGAAGAGAATGACGTAAATGAAACCAGTTCAACTAAAATATTCTGCACAGAAGTAGCTGGTCGAGTTGTGGATATGGCAGTGCAGCTTGTAGGAGGGCAATCTCTCGTACAGGGGCATGTCTTGGAGAATGCTTATCGTCAGGTTAGGTCTCTACGATTGATGGAGGGTGCTAACGATATCCTAAGGATTAACCTTGCAAAAGGAAGCCTCGATCTAAGTAAGGGCCGGTTATAACATCCAATCATCAGTACTAGCCCACGATCAAATGCGCTGGTTGATCCAGACTCTCTGGGAACTGGTAGAATTAAGTATCGGATTTTTCTAAATCAGATTTGTCTTCAGTTTCGTTACAGATTACTCCCAGTCCAGATAGTTTTTCGGCAAGAAATTTAGCTTTTTCTTCACAGTATCCAGCTTGATTTTTCGCGCTCCATGGATATTGGATGCTCTTTTCTTGAGGCTTTTCGTAGAGAACTCTGCATGGGACCGCATTTGGAGGATCGAGGTACTCAACGCTAATAAAACGCACGTTGTTGGCCTGTTCACAGACAAAATCTTTTTGATCTTTATCGCTACTGCTGGCGCTACTACTAAATAATAGGACCATTGTAATGACCGCGCTAAAAGCGGGAATATATTTAGTCATTCTTTTCTCCATCATAATCTTATTACATAGTTTTTTTTAAAGCTATTGCAATACAATGAGCACGAATAGTAATGAGCTCAATGATGAGTGGTGTTTGCAGTAGCAATGTATGCAGAAATTTTTATCAGTTTGAAGGAATAGAAATTGGTAAGCAACGTATATAATACGAGTGTGCGGAAGACTCGTCGAGAGTTAGAAAACTACTTCATACTGCTTTTGATGACTCTATAAGGTAGATATAACATCATAATGGCTAATTTTTTGAAAAGGGACAGGGAAGCGTTTTGGCGGGATGGCTTTTTTATCCTGAGAGGCCTTGTCCCTGAGAAAGAGTGTATGGGGTTGAGAGATATCGCCCAAGAACATCTAGCAAAGCAACTTGCGCCAATTGAGTACGAAGTCGATGTGCAATATCCGGGGGCTCCAAAAAACCCTGATGCTGAAGGGGGTAAGACCTCAAGAAGGCTACTACAGGCATTCTCTAGACACAAAAAGTTCCGTGACTGGGCTCAGGCTGAGCAAATTGGATCCATCCTTAAAACGTTATTTGGTTCAGCAGCAATTTCTCTGACTCAGTGCCATCACAACTGTATTATGACGAAACAACCTGGTTACAGCAGTGAAACGCTTTGGCACCAAGATAACCGGTATTGGTGTTTTGACGAGGATAACCTAATCAGTGTCTGGTTATCCCTGGGTATTGAGGAAGATGAGAATGGTTGTTTGCGAGTTATCAAGGGGTCGCATAGGGAAAAGTTTGGGTCAGATCGTTTTAATGAAGCACAGTTTTTGCGAGCTGATCTAGCCGCAAATAATGAGTTAGTGCAGGAATCGATACCAGTTGAATTGGCTATTGGTGACGTGCTTTTTTTTCACAGTAGACTTTTGCATGCTGCTGGAAGAAATTTAACGAAGGAGGCTAAACTATCACTGGTCTTCACTTATCACACCGAAGAAAATTATCCCGTTGCTAATACTAGGTCTGCGAGGCTTCCAGACATCGCTTTAGAATACTAGATAAACCAGTAGCTTGTTGCTGAACCTTGCCTGTATCTGTAATGTATTTCTGTTAGAATCCGCGTAGACACTGTGTTTGTATTTAAGGGTGGCTCCTAGTAGCCCGGCTAAATCGTCCCGTGGCATTGACTTATGAGTGCACAGAGTTCTACCGATTTTTAAAAAAAATGAAAAAAATATTAGTACCCGAAATTTGGTTTCGTTTTGATCTAAGCGTGGTGAATGATGTCAGTTGTTGAAAAACTTGTTAGTGAGGAAGTAGAGGGCAATGTCGTCAGTGATGTCGTCGTCCGGTTCGCCGGCGACTCTGGTGATGGAATGCAGTTGACTGGCAATAATTTTACCGAAGCTACCGCAGTTTATGGTAATGACTTAGCAACTTTTCCAGATTTTCCTGCTGAGATTCGCGCTCCTGCGGGGGCAACCTTTGGTGTTTCGGCTTTCCAGATTTATTTCGGTTCGGAAGATGTAACTACTGCTGGTGATGAAGTTGATGTGCTGGTGGCAATGAACCCCGCAGCGCTAATCACTAACCTAGATGATTTAGTCAATGGTGGATTAATTATCTTAGATAGTGGTTCTTTTACCGATAAAAATCGGGTTCGCGCCGGCTACTCTAGTAATCCTCTTGAGGATGGTTCACTGGATTCGTATCGACTGATATCGATAGATATTGGTAAGCAAGTCCTAGAGGCTGTAAAGCCCTTCGGTTTATCACATAAGTTTGCTCTACGGTGCAAAAATATGTGGACGCTAGGGCTGGTTATGTGGCTATTTGACCGATCGAGGGACATTACCATTGACGGGCTTAGAGCAAAGTTTGCGCATAAACCAGAAATAGCGGAAGCGAATGTAGCAGCTCTAAACGCGGGCCATGCTTATGGCGAAACAGCTGAGTTGCCAACTGGCGTTGAGGTATACAAGGTACCTAAAGCAGATGTGAAATCAGGTTTGTATCGAAATATTACTGGTACTGAAGCGCTTGCTTTTGGCTTGCTGGCAGGAGGTCAGCTAGCCAAAGTACCCCTTATGTTCGCATCCTATCCAATCACTCCGGCATCCAGTTTGCTACATACTCTTTCAAGTAAAAAACAATTTGATATTATTACATTTCAGGCAGAAGACGAAATTGCTGCTGCGTGCGCTGCGATTGGAGCATCATTCGCTGGTTCGCTTGGCGTCACATCGAGTTCAGGACCAGGCATATCGTTGAAGGGCGAGGCTATATCGCTAGCATGTGCTACCGAATTACCTCTTGTAATTGTCAATACTCAAAGAGGTGGTCCATCAACAGGCTTACCCACCAAGACTGAACAATCGGATCTTAATCAAGCGATGTTTGGTAGGCATGCGGATACTTCTTTACCAATTGTTGCGGCAGCAACTTGTGCAGATTGTTTTGATGTTGCAATTGAGGCGGTTCGTATAGCGACAAAATTTACAACCCCAGTCATTTTATTAAGTGATGGTTATATCGCGAATGCCTCTGAGCCATGGCGGGTACCTGACTTTGATGAATACGAATCTTTTCCTGTCCAATTTGCGACAGAGCAGGAAAAGTTTACACCGGCAAACCGTGATTCAGAGACTTTGGCTCGTGTTTGGGCAAAACCGGGAACACCTGGGTTGGAGCATCGTATTGGGGGGATAGAGAAGAGTTTTGAAACGGGAGATATTTCGTATGATCCTGACAATCATCAAAAGATGACAAACGTGCGCAAAGCAAAGGTAGATCAGATTGCTAATTACTTACCTGATCAGAAGGTTAGTCTTGGATCAGAAAGTGGGGCTTTGGCGGTCGTAGGCTGGGGTTCAACTTATGGAGCCATTCATCAGGCGGTTAAGCGCTGTCGCACTGAGGGGATTGAGGTGTCTCATATACATGTACGTTATATGTGGCCATACCCTTCGAATTTTGAGCAATTATTGAAAGGGTTTGACCAGATTTTGGTCCCAGAGATGAATATGGGACAGTTCGTTGATATTATTCGTTCAAGATTTTTGATCGATGCGAAGAGATTAAACAAAGTTTCTGGTCAACCATTTAAAATCCGGGAAATAGAGGATGCGATTAAGTCGCTGTTGGAGTCATCATCATGAATGCGGAAGAAAAATTAACGCTCAAAGATTTTTCTTCAGATCAAGAGGTGCGTTGGTGCCCAGGTTGTGGCGACTACGCAATACTCAAGACAATCCAGAAACTCATGCCTACACTCGGTGTTCCGAAGGAGAAAACTGTATTCGTATCTGGTATCGGTTGCTCTTCTAGATTTCCTTACTATATGGAAACTTACGGGTTTCATAGTATCCATGGGCGCGCGCCAGCCATAGCGAGTGGAGTTAAACTAGCAAATCCAGAGCTTGATGTATGGGTCGTTACAGGTGATGGAGATGGTCTTTCTATTGGTGGCAATCATTTATTGCATGTTCTAAGGCGTAATATCGATCTGCAGATTTTGTTGTTCAATAACGAGATCTATGGTTTGACCAAGGGACAGTATTCCCCAACCTCTCAATTAGGCACTACTTCGCCTTCTACGCCAAATGGTTCCTTGGACCTTCCTTTGCGCCCCTGTACTTTTGCAATTGGTGCTGGCGCGAGGTTTGTTGCGCGAAGTATTGATACTGAAGCGAAACACCTGACTTCCGTGCTCGAGAGAGCACATGCCCATAGGGGTGCGTCCTTCGTTGAAATCTATCAGAACTGTCCTGTCTATAATGATGGAATATTTGATTACATTAAGGATAAGAAAACAGCAGCGGATTCGAGACTTATCCTGCAGAATGGTAAGGCTCTGACATTTGGTGATGATAATCAAAAGGGGATTCGACTTAACCCCAGAACTATGCAGCTAGACATTGTTACTATTGGAGAAGATGGTGTCGATATGGATCATGTGTTAGTTCATGATGAAACAAACAAAGTTATGGCTCAGATGTTAGCGGAACTTAAAGGGCCTAAATTCCCCGAGCCGATAGGAGTGCTCTACTGTAATCCTACTGAGTCATATGAAGCTGATGTCTATGCCCAGCGTAATCAGGTCCGAAAGAATTTAGGTAGCCCTGATATAAACGCATTACTTCGTAGTGGTCACACTTGGAATGCAGATTAGAAGGATTTACGGATGTCATTACCAAGGATAGGACGGATTGCACCAGCTTTTGCCCTTCTAAACCAGGATGGCGAGAAAGTCGTTTTAAAGGACTTCCGAGGATTAAAGAATGTAATTCTTTACTTTTATCCAAAAGCAATGACCCCTGGCTGCACGGTGCAGGCGTGTGGTATTCGTGATTCAAAGCGTAAGTTGTCGAGGCGAGACTCGGTAGTTCTAGGTGTAAGCATTGATCCTGTTAAACGTCTAGTCAAATTTCGCGAGAAAGAGAAATTAAACTTTCATCTCCTGTCAGACGAGGACCATAGCGTTGCTGACAAATATGGTGTTTGGGGTTTAAAGAAATTTATGGGTCGTGAGTATATGGGTATAAATAGAATGACTTTTATCATTGGCAAGGATGGTAAGCTCAAGCACATTATGGAGAAAGTAAATACGAAAACACATCATGAGGATTTACTTGCCATTTTGCCGGACTAAAAATAACACCAATATGCAGCAGTCAGAAACAACTAGCACCATAGAGGTCCAGGAGAAGCATCGGATCGATGGGGCTTTATTACAAGAGTTTATGGAAGACTGCGTAGAGGGGTTTTCTGGCAAGCTTACTATCCGAGAATTTTCTTATGGTCAGTCGAACCCTACTTATATGCTGACTAGCGGCAACCAACGCTATGTGATGCGTCGAAAACCACCTGGTCAGCTGCTCAAATCTGCCCATGCTATTGATCGAGAGTATAAGGTCATATCTGCTTTAAAGAGCACAAACGTCCCCGTACCCAAGACCTATGCCATTTGTACTGATGTGAATGTGATTGGTACTTGTTTTTATATTATGGAATATGTTCAGGGACGGGTTATTGCTGACATAGCGACAGGGCCATATAGTAATGAAGATCGTGCTCAAATATTTGATACGGCGAATAGCGTCGTGGCGCATTTACACAATGTTGACTTTGAAGCCACTGGCTTATCTGATTTTGGCAAGCACACTGGTTATGTCGCTCGTCAGATTAAGCTTTGGAGTGCCCAGTATGAATACACTAAAACTGATGAAAACCCCTACATGGATAACTTGATCGAATATCTTGGCAATCAGGTTCCTGAAGACGATTCCTGTACGATTGTGCATGGTGACTTACAGATAGCGAATATGATTTTCGACTCGCAAAAAAATGAAGTTAGTGCAGTGCTAGATTGGGAGTTAAGTACGCTTGGAAGTCCGCTTGCAGACTTTGCATATCTCTGTCGCTTTTATCGTGATAGCTTGCGTAACATTGATATCAAGTCTCTTGGTATTCCTAGTGAGCGCGAATATGTGGATTTATATTGTGAGCGCACGGGAAGGAGTCAAATTAGTAATTGGGATTTTTATCTTGCATTCAATATTTTTAAAATGGCTGCTATCCAGCAAGGTATCGCGAAGCGTGTGTTAGATGGAACGGCAGCTAGTCAACAGGCAGCTGATGTAGGCGCCGTGGCTTATCAAACTGCTAAGGTGGCCTGGGCACAAATTGATAAAAGCGTCAGGCTCGATTAACTCTTAAGGTAGCGCACTGCGTTGGCTATATCACGAACATGAGTGTCTTGGACACTAAGAGCCTCAAGCGCTTTTTCTAGGCGAAGCACATATTCTATATTATCACCGCTTGGTCCTCGCGAATTAATGATTTGATTCGCAATGTTGGAGGTTTCTTCGGCGCCGAGAAAATTGGCATTGGCTTCATCGGCAAAATAGGTTAAACCTCTTACGCATTCGTTTGTGTCTAGAAATAAATCTATCTCTAGACGTTGATACCCCCCTCTCTCTCTATAGTCTAGCGAGTGAAGTGTTTGTTCAACTGTGCCGGCTGGTAATTTGTATGCGAGGCCCCAGCATTGACTATTTAGTGCTTTAGTTAGGGTGACGACCCTACCTGGTTTGTTGGGAACGCCTCTATGATCAGTAGATCCTTGATAGAATCGGCGACTCCATCCGAGGATATAGGCCTTCATTCTTTCCACGAAAGGGAAATCAGCTTTCCATATGAGAGAGCCGTACCCAAAAAGCCAGAGATCGTTTCGCATTATTAATTTCCCGTCGGTAATATCGACATTTTCTACTGAGAAGCTTACGTTAATTGTGTTCTGGAAACTAAACAACAGTACTAGTTTGATAACAAGGCTTGTCCAAGCCGCAGGTTTGGTCGTCATCAATTTGGTCGCGCGTCTTGGAACTTATACAATTTTTACTGAAGCCTATGGTTCGAATTCTCGTCAGGTATTGGATTGGTATGTTGGTCCAGGTAAGGGTCGGCCACTTGTAATTTTCCTCTATGGAGGTAATTGGCAGATTGGCGGTCGGTCTGACTATCGTTTTGTAGCGGATAGTTTGTTAGACATTGGTTTCGATGTTGTGATTCCTGATTATCGTCTCTTCCCTGAAGTTAAATTTGCGAAAATTATTGCTGATGTGAGGGCTGCACTTGAACATGTTCTTCGCCTCGAAAACAAACAAATGTTTGTGATGGGACATTCGTCGGGAGCGCAACTGGGAGCATTATTGGCGCTAGATAGTCATCGAGATCACATTTCAGGTTTCATTGGTTTAGCTGGTCCCTATGATTTTTATCCGTTTACTGAAAAGGCACATTGGAAGATATTTTTACCCGTGAATGACTATCAAAAATCACAGCCGGTCAATTATGTGAATTCATTGGCGCCACCACTTTACTTGTTGCATGGCGAAAATGATCTACGAGTGCGACGAGGACACTCTAAAAGCCTCATGGAAAAACAGCGCGAGGCCGGTGGTATAGCTGATCGTGAAGTTTATGAGAGAATGGGACACATTGGCATTATACTGACCTTCTCCAGGTTTCATCGTTACCGAAGTAAAGTGGTATCTGATATTCGTAGATTTATTGAAAAACAAGTGGGGATATGTAACCGTGGTTAACCAAATTTTGGTGTAAACAAGAAATCAGGAAGAACATGATATTACCGACTAGACTGCTAATTTAGGCATGTCTGCAAGTGTTCCTTGGGGGTCTGGATGATATGTCTGGACATGGCAAATCGGCGCTGATAGCTACGAGTATTAGTGTTCTTATTTGGGATGGAAGCCTTGGAGTGGGAACCTGGTAGGGAATTTTTTATGGCAGCATTAACGAACTGCCAGGACAAGAAAAGTAATGATGGATCTGTTCTAAAATGGGTTTTTTTTGATAGCCTTGTATTCTTTTGATGGGGGGAATAACAGTTGACCTACGATAAACCGGTTCCAACACCGAGTCCTTTGACAAAACCATTTTATGATGGCTTGAAAGAAGGGAAGTTGATGTTGCCGCGTTGCCAAGACTGTAATCGTGTTCACTGGTACCCCAGATATATTTGTCCTTTTTGTCATTCCATCAATATTGCTTGGATTCAAGGTAGCGGAGAGGGTCGGATACATACATTTGCTGTTCAGCATAGGGCCTCTGGTGGATGGGCTAAAGAGGTCCCGTTCGTGACAGCTTTCATTGATCTTAATGAAGGAGATCGGATGGCAACAGTGCTGCGTGGTATCGATCCTGCTGTACCTTCGGCGATCAATATTGGTAGTAAAGTAAGAGTCGAATTTGAAAAAGCAGCACAGGATATTTATATCCCGTTTTGGCGTGTAGTAGGGGACTGACTTATGGGATTATCCAAATCTGCCGCTATAGTGGGTGCCGCTGAGAGTAATGAAATTGGCTATCCCGAAGTACCTAAAACATCTCTCGAACTTCATATTGAGGCAATTAAGAATGTCAGTATTCAAACTGGCATTCCAATTTCTGCAATTGATGGAATTTTTTCTGCGGGTATGTCGTCTGAGATTGCCGAGCATTTAGGGATACATCCAAAGTATATTGATACCACATCGGTTGGTGGTTGTTCTTTCGAAATCCATGTTCATCATGCATTACTTGCGATCTTCGCAGGAGTCATTGACGTGGCGCTTGTGACACATGGCCAGAATGGTTGGTCGGCCAGACGCATTGGACATGGAGGTGGTGGAGGTTACGGGGGCGCTGGTATTACATCGCCGTCCGTACAAATGACTATACCCTATGGTTTTTCTGGAGCACCATCGCACTACTCTCACGTAATGGTTCGTCACAATCATTTGTATGGATCGACCCCTGAAGACTTTGCAAATGTCGCTGTGGTTACTCGAGATTGGGCAACGCTGAATCCTCGAGCGGTAATGTTTTCAGAAGAGACCCATGAATTTGGAGGAAAAATCACGACAGAAACCGTGAATAATGCGCCCATGATTTCTTGGCCACTTACAATGCTGCATTGTTGTTTAGTTACAGATCATGGGGGTGCCGTGCTTATTGCTCGTCCTGAAATCGCGAAAAGTTTGAATACAAAACCAGTTTGGATTGCGGGAGCGGGAGAAAATATGAGCCACTCGAACATGCTGGAGATGGGAGACTTTGCCGCTACCTCAGCTTTTGCCTCTAGTAAAACCGCTTATGAAATGGCAGGGCTCGGTCCTGCCGATATGGAGCTCGCACTACTTTACGATTCATTTACTATTACACCTGCGCTTACCGCTGAAATGGTTGGCCTTGCGCCTCGAGGGGAAGGCCACCTTCTTTGGAAGGAAGGACACGCAGCGAAGGGTGGCCGTTTGCCAATTAATACTAATGGTGGTGGACTATCTTTTAACCACTCAGGGATGTACGGAATGCAACTTCTCATTGAGGCGTATCGCCAACTTTCAGGTACCGCTGAGGATGGTGTAAATGGCATTGCGGGCAAGCAAACTAACGCTGCTACCTGCATAGTTAATGGTACAGGAGGATCATTATCAACCACAGGAACTCTCATTCTTGTTGCAGATGATTGATCATTAATTATCTTAATTATTCGCGGTACGGCGGGCTTAGAATCTTAGCTAGTCTCGACACTAATTTTGACTGATAGTAGATGGCCTTGCCATGACTGAAAGTCTTAAAGCCCTCACGCCCATGGTAAGCACCCATGCCGCTGGCTCCGACCCCACCAAAAGGGAGTTCTTCTTGAGCCACGTGCATAAGCACATCGTTAATTGTTACACCGCCTGATATGGTTTCAGTCAAAACCTTGTTACGCTCTTTTTTGTTAGTGCCAAAGTAATAAAGCCCGAGCGGTCTATCTCCTTGATTGATGTAAGCTATAGGTTCATCGATCTTTGTGTATGTCTTTATTGGGAGAATAGGCCCAAAAATTTCTTCTTGCATAACCTTTAGATTGTCAGTTGGATTGATAATGAGTGTTGGAGGTATTCTATAGTGGGCTTGTTGATCAAAAGTTTCGTCTGCTGTATTCAATTCGACCACCTCGATCCCCGAGGACTTTGCTTCTTCTACGTAACCGATTAGCCTTTTGTAATGATTCTTATTTATGATTGAGGTGTAATCAGGATTTTCTCTTAAGTGGGAGTACATTGCCGAGATAGATTTCCGTGCAGCTTCTATAAATTTGTCTTTATCCTCCTCTCTAACAAATAAGTAATCCGGAGCCAGACAGATTTGTCCAGCGTTCAAAGTTTTTCCCATCATGATGCTTTTTGTAGATTGTCTAATATTGGGATTTTTACCTAAGATAACTGGTGATTTACCTCCAAGCTCCAGTGTTACAGGGACTAGGTTTTCGGCGGCAGATCTCATTACGGCTTTGGCCACATTAGTTGAACCCGTGAACAGGAGATGGTCGAAAGGTAGAGAGCTAAATAACGTTCCTACCTCAGTTCCCCCTAAAAATACTGCTACTTCTTCGTCGCCGAAGCTCGATCCAATTAGTTTTCGCATAAGTTCAGAAGTATTCGGTGTGAATTCAGACGGTTTAATCATTGTGCGATTACCGGCAGCAAAAATACCTGCTAAAGGTGAAAATGTCAGTTGGACAGGAAAGTTCCACGGGGTAATAAATCCAATGACGCCAAGGGGTTGATATTGGATCTCGCCACGTCCCCCAAGTAAATTAAAGGGAAAGGTGGACCGCTTTTCGGGTTTCATCCACCGATGTATATTTTTTTTAGCATGCCTTAGTGGCAAAATCGCGGCAGCAATATCCGTCATTCTCGATTGATGCTTTGATCGATGACCAAAGTCCTCAGACATCGCATCGCAGAGTATTTTTCCATTTTTTTGAAGCAAATTAATAGCTCGATCAATCCGATCAATCCTCGTTTTTGCGCTTGGTTTACCCTCTGCTTTAGAAGAGTTGCGTTGCAGTTCCAGGGTAATTAGCATTTCTTCATATGTGGGCATTGATCAACCTTTGCTTGTTAGTAGCATTTGCTGTTGGATTACTTGCATCTTGAAACGCACTCGGCTTGTAGGTTTAAGAATGCAAGTAGGTATAAAAACTTGGTTTTCATTGCCAACTGGCGGCTTTAGCCTTAAAGCTCTGTGTTGCCTGCCTGACCACTGAGCGCCAGTCCTCGGGCAGTTCATTATTGGCATTAGACCGTTCGAGGTAGTTGGGTAGGTGCTCCTCAAGTTCGTTGAGCACCCAAGACAGCGGCTCAGATGACTCGATATTCACAATTGGTTTATCCAGATAAGAAATTCCGAGATGGAAATGGGGCTCATTTTCAAAGCAGTCGAATCGAATAATCTCACAGATCTCTCCGCTTACAGGTCCAAATAGGTGAACGGTAGGACCTTTATCATTTGTAATATATCGGTAGACTAAGGCTAATTCATAAGACCCCAAGCTTTGTCGGATAGCATTTGTTAGATCTGGAGGATTGAATCTTCGCGTCACCATATCAGCATCTCTTATTTCTATTACTACTGTTAGGTTATCAACTTGGTGTTGCTATTGGTACATGCTTGCGTTCTTTAGAAGGTTTATTGATAGCAGAATGATTCCGCCAGGAGAGCATAAAAACAATAATGCTTCATCTATATTATGTTCTAATCCGATCTAAACTCTCTGATGGGCTTCCAATACTTCCAGATTAGTGTGGTTGCTAGGATAGAAATAATTCCGCCGATTAACATTGTATTACCGGCACCGATAGCGCCAATCCAGATGCCAACCCAAATAGTTCCAATATTATTGGCTGTTTGAGCGGCGAGTATCATCAGGGCAAATGCTCGACCACGCATTTCGTCCGGTGTGGTTAGCATGACTGTAGTCTGTCGGACTGCGACTGTGACCGCGTCCGCCGCACCGAGTAAACCTATCATCAGCATCCCTATCCAAATATTGTTGGCGGAACCAAATCCAAAGAGAAAAATCCCATAGGCAAAAGATGCATAGAGGACCAGCATGCCTTTAGCTCGATAACTAACGAGAAGCAGGGCGAAAAAAGATCCTAAAATCGCCCCAGTGGAATTGGCAGCACCCAGCATACCGGTTGCACTCGCGCCACCTGCGAACAGTCCTAAGGCTAGTACTGGCAGAATTTCCCGGTAGAAAGAAGCTGTCGTAATACCAATATCAAGAAGAAATAGCCCGGGAAGAATGGGATGCTGAGCGACATAATGGAATCCGTTAAGGGTCTGTTTCACTTGTGATAATTCTTGCTCTGGAGTGTCGCCAGCCTTACCTCTAGTTCTTATACATAGGGGCAAGATTGCTATTATCAGCGCAATGATACCGCTCAAGACAAAGACCATAGAAAGATCAGCATGTAAAGCAATAATAGCAAACAGCAGAGGCCCCGCAATCGCGGCGCCATTTTGTGAGGCTGTATCTGTGGATGTTGCGAGAAGAAGTTTATTCTCTGGGATGATGATGGGTATTAGCGCAGAACGAGCAGGACTTGCCAGCATATGCGTGCCTGCAGTAATCGCGATGCCTAGGTAAATCATGGAGGGTGTGAGAACACCTTTTAAATCGAGCAAACCTAATGAGAGTAATGTTATGCCAGTGATTCCGTGAGCAACGGTTATTAAATGCTTCCTGTTTGCTCGGTCCGCAAGTGTTCCAGCCCAGAGCGTCGCAGGAATTTGTACGATTAGTTGGACGACGCCAATCAGTCCAACTAGGTATGCCGAGCCTGTTTCATCTAATAACCATTGGGCCGTACTTAAGATTCTCATCCAGACGACGATCGATCCAAAAACCAATATGGTCCAGAGAACACGATAATCTCGGTAAAGGAAGGGCCCCCAGAGCTTGGTTTCCATATGGGTCTTAATCGTTTATCTGATGATTACCCTCGAGGTTAAAAATTCCAGTTAATAGGAACTCCATCAATATCGTAACTGTCACCACTTTTCTCGCCATAGGAGGGCCAAAGGGGTTCAACGTTTGTTGTATTCCATTTGTCGTAACTAGCTTTTATTCGTTGAACTACCTCTTTATGTGATCCCGCAAGATTTAGTTTTTCACCTATATCTTTTGACAAATCGTATAGCCAGTATCTGCTGCCGGCATAAATCAGTTTCCAGTCGCCTTCTCTAGCTGCCCAAATACTGCCAGATCTCCAGAAGAGTTTATTGTGAGGTATTCCACTATCTGAGCCATTCAAGTGGGGAACAAGGTCAACACCATCGATCGCAACTTCTTCTGGCAGTTTCCCCCTTGTAGCTGCGACTATGGTTGGAAAGATATCCAGGGAGCTAATAGGCTCCTCATAGGTGACCCCTTTGGGTATCCTAGCTGGCCATTTCATTGCAAAAGGCACACGAACTCCACCTTCAAACATAGTATGTTTGCCCCCCCGAAGTGGAAAATTATTAGGGTAATGAGAAACGCCACCACCGTTGTCACTTATAAAGATGATAAGAGTATCTTGTTCAAGACCGAGGCCTTGAATTTTATCCAATATGGTCCCAATGCTATCGTCTAGTGCCGACGTCATGGCTGCATATATTCGACTTGCTTCATCCTCAATTGTTGGAAATCGATCATAGTATTTCTGGGTAACCTGGAGCGGACCATGCACAGCGAAGTGCGGTAGATAAAGAAAAAACGGTTGGTTCTTATTTTTCTCAATGAATCTGACCGCTTCTCTCGTAAACGCTTCGGTCAGGTACTCGCTTTCTGAAACCTCGGTCGTTCCTTTAAGCAAAATATAAGGGCTTTTTGAAGGGGCCAGACGAGGAGGTTGATTTACCCAACTGCTTGGCAGCGCTGAGACATACTTATTTTTTTCCATCGACCATCGAACACTCTTCGAATTTTCTTGAGTTGGATCGAGGTAGTTCACTGC
>NZGG01000045.1 GCA_002690865.1 Gammaproteobacteria bacterium
TGATCATCTTCCTTCTGAATGCGACGTAAATACAACGGAACTCCCACTGTAAAGTCCGTGACAAAGATCGGGATTCCTGTGTCTTCGGTTGTCTGTACCCCCAAGGTTGTTTGAAATAAATTCTGGCCCGCAGCATTTGTTTTTTGGATGCCGCTTTCTTGCACCCCTTGATCGTGAATGTAATCTTCGATGATCTTGCCGGTTTCCGATTCCAAAACGACCCGGTACACCCAAATTTCGGTCTCTCCGGAAATATTACGGGCATCATCGGCATCGACACGCACCACAATACCATCCGTCTCTTCAACCGCGTATTCAGTGCGATCAATGATGTGTTCGCCTGTCGCGGTTGTCACATCGATATCAGCAGGCCGATCTCCGTTTGCCGAGTATGGATCCCTGCTACCCCAAGCAATCTCGTCCACTGCCGAGACTAGAGGTGAATTCGTGTTGATATAAACATGCGGCGGATCATCAATCAGTGCGTTCTGCGCGGTGTTCAATTGGGTCCCCAGCAGTCGGGTCTCCTGTTCCTCAATATGCTGGTTTCCATCAAACGTAATAAGCTCAGCGATCGATGTGGAGTCCGAGTCGTCGGTGATAAGGTTGGGATCGACAATAACAGTGTCGCTACCCACGCCACCAAGAATGCTCACGGGACTTGACAACGTCTGCACGGTCACCTGATCGTCACCGTCTGCAAGGTCAAGGATCAGCTCCATCGACTCAGGTGAGTATTGCAACGTGAAATCATCGTCGTAATCACCGAAACGCAATTCAAATCGTTCGAAATTCTCGAACTCAACCCCATCGAACGCATTCTCGTTGATATCCGTTCCTGTTCCGGTTAGACCGGTTAACGAAGCGAACTCTTTTAGCTGCTGGTTTCCATCGTCATCAAGTTTAAATTCGATTACTTTCTCTGTCTTGACGATAATACCGCCTGCATACTCCGGGTTTCCTGACGAATCGAATAATAGATTGCCATTTGCATCGACAGCTTGCACGCGCTGATCAGCGGCAGTTACGGAAATAAACTCTGGGGTAGGCTCTCCACTGAGGCGGACGACTGGATCCCCCTTGAAGTGGTAGGTCCCACTCTCATTCCCAGCTTCCTTGTCGGCCCAGCTTGCGTAGATGGGTTCACCACCCTGGTAATAGGTTGGCTGCTCAAATGCATCGAGCACGGGTTCTCCACCCGTGTAAGTGACCACCTCGCCATCAGCTGCCGTCTCGTAAACAACTTCCATGCGGGCTTGCTTTTCTACGACTGACTGCAGATTGATGAAGCTATTAGTCGCGCCAGAATCCTGATTGTGAATGATCAGCTTATCGGTGTAGCTGTCCCCAGTACCTCCCTTCAAAGTCAGTTTTCCCTGAAGACTTGAGATATCCTTGACCGTATCAGCCTTGAAAGCAAACGGCTGGGGATCGATCAGAATTGGATCAGGAGTGACAATACGGGGTGGCGGGAGCACTTGTTGTCCGATGCGATATTCGAACTGTGGAACTGTAAAGTAGATATATCCACCCGACCTTCCCGCGTTCGACACGGTAACCGTACCATCAGTTCGACTCCACAGATCATTGAAGCCGACTTTCGTATTAATCCCTTCAACGGCTCGTCCAGTCTCGTGATCCGTCGTTGCCCGCGTCTGTGCATCCGCGGCCAAGTCTCGATAGGGCCTACTGCGGTACCACTTCCCTTCATGCCCTGCGTCGCTTCCTTCGATCCAAATCTTATTTCCAGCGGCGGCAGCTTGCACGTTTGCCTGCTCTGCGGCAGATCTGACACCCGCGATCCAGCCACCGCGACGTCGTGCATCATTTATCGCTCCGTCATAAGTCAAGCTGCTCCGAATTAACTGTAGCGACCCATCCTGCTTCTCGAGAACGTAGAAGCGTTTTACATTTTTGTTGATGTCATTCCATGTTCCATTCGAGTACATCTCGATATGATCTTCACCGCTACCCCAGTCGTTGGGCTCATTATTCGCCCAATTTTCATACTCATCGCCCACTCTGACACCGTTTCCAGTGCCGCTCCAGAACTGTGCAGAAACAAGAATGTCTTGGAATGCCGCACCGTCAAACTTACCCCATGATTGGAGGAGAAAGCGGTAGGCCTCGACAATCCCGATGCTCAGTGGAATTTGATGAGTGTGCGTGCTGGTTTTCCACCATAGAAACTTCTTGGTGTGCTCAAGTTGAAACCCATAACGGCTCGCCAATTCTTGCTTGGAAATGAACAACGCGTAGGTCTTTTCCGGATGGGTGAAATAACCACCGCCATCATCTTCGCGGTACGAGATGTAAGACGGATCTTGCATGGTGATTGATGGTGGTTGATGCACGTACTCCGGTGGATCAAACACGAGTGTTGGCGGGGTGCCACCCAAATGGATGGTATCACTGCCGGAGCCACCGTCGATCACTGTATCAAACGACGTGGACGAACTGAGTACATAAATGTCGTCATCTCCGGACGCGCCATTGATCTCAACCACTTCCATGCCCGAGAAGTAAACCAGCCTTCCGGCTCCCGCGGCAAAGTTTTCTGTTACGACAAAGTCATCTCCAATCGGCGTGCCGTTAATCACCATTGTGTCGATGCCCGGCCCGCCACTGATAAACAACGGTGCATTTTGAATGTACTGGTAGCGATTTTCACCCTCGCCGCCGAACAGACTGACAAGGTTGCTGAATTCATCCGGCTCGTCCGGGTTCTCCTTCAAAGCGATAAATGTATTGACAATGAAGGTGTCATTATTTTCACCGCCGCTGAGATACAGAGAGGCCTGATTCGTGTTGACCTCAAAGTTATCATCACCCTCCTGCCCGGAAATCAAAGTGACCGTCGATGTCCCACTTGTCATACGGCTCGTGTCGGCTACTGGTACTCCGTCAGGATATTCAAGTGTCGGGTTACCCGCATCCGCGATGAGCGGGACTGTCCCGATGGTGACCTGATCGTCACCATCTCCGAGTCGGAAGAAACTTACAATCGCTGTGTCATCAAGATAAAGTGCATCATCCCCGTCACGCATGTCGACCTGAAGGTTTTCGACGCCAGTGTAGAAGATGTCCAGCGCCTGAGGATTCTCAACCGACTCGATCACTTCGATCAACCGCGTGTTTGCGTATCCGGCGTCAGTTGCCTCACTTGCCGTAACCTCAAGAGCTTCTTCTATCTGATAAAAGGCCCCACTTTCGAAAAAGATCGGCATTCGATATTCGTTGCGCAGCAGTTCACCTGTGAGAGCATTCACTTGCCTTGCGTTGTAAATCAATTCCCCGCTTTCATCTGTCAGCGTTTCACCACCGCTGTAAACATTGACGAGTCGATCCTCAGATCCACCAGTAACCTGGGTCACTTCCGTGGTGACAATGGTTCCATTTTTACTCAATGAACCAGTTCCCACCTCAAACTGCGCAATTTCAATCCCCTGATAGGCACCTGTGAATTGAATTTTGTATTGGCCCACGGTTTCGAGTGATACAGCGGCCTTGGAGTCGCTGAAAAACAAATGCAAATTCGTCGACAGAAGATCCTTGGTCACCACCACGGTGCTGGAGGAATTCGTTGACAAGTCCGCCACTGCTGTCTCGATTTCCGACACGTCGGCAGAATGACCGATCGCAGTCGTAATATCACCATCGACCGTAATTTTGTAATTCCCCGAATCGGAATTGTATGGTGCAACCCATCCACGCCGACTAAAAGAGTTCAGCGTGCCTTGACTGACTAAACCCGAAGTGTCAAGTGTCAATGACTCAATTTCCTCTTCTGAGTTAAGTGTCCAAACACTTGTTCCATCGTGCTGGAACACGCGGATCGTGGCGTCACCCAGCGTTGTCGTCAATTCTTCTTCAAGCTCGCTGGCAGAAATACCATAATCGAGTTGGTCGGTAGTCAAACCATCGATGGTGAGTGCAAACGTACCCGAATCAGCATTGTGTCCGATCAGGTACAGATTGCTGGATTTTTCGGCAGCTGCTTGATTGCTGACGAGTATATCGTCTTCGGTGAACGAGTTCGGACTTCCAGCGCTTGCTGCAACAATCGCTTGTTTTATTTGCGAAGCGCTTGCGTCAAAAGCGAGGGCACTTGTCGTGAATGTTGTAATTTCATCATCTGCAAGACTTCCAGTATCGTCATTGTAGGACAATGTGAACGTGCCACCGGAAGCATCGTGGCCTATGAACTGCAATTCGTCCATGTACCCATTTGTCAGTGCCTCGGTCTGTGAGAACTGCGACAAGATCGCGTCACCATCCGAGAACACCCCTGTTCCTTCAAGTAATGGTGTTGTATCCCCTGACAGACTATCTTCCGTCAGCAGATTCCCTTCATCGTCAACCTGCTGAATGTTGTAGAGGGTATCACCATTGTTATTGGTCTTCACTTGGTCAATGTACCGACCGCCATAAACAAGCCGTCCCGTTCTGACCGCCCCGCTGCCGTAACTTGTGGAATAGATATCATCATCCAGATCTGACCCGATCACGTATAACTCGTCATATCCAGCCGCAGCCCCGGAATCATTGATCTCAATGACACCTCGATTATCAACATCGCTGTTCGGCAGATTAATGAGGTAATATTCTTTCAGATCCGATTGATCATTCGTCAATGTAGCGGAATTATCATTCTTGAAGTTATCCAGCAGTACATTAGCAGTCCACTCTGTCACCGGGTAATCAGTCTCATCCGCTCCAGTCCCGACAGTGATGTTGAAGTCACGATCGTTGAGCACCAGCAGGTTGTTACTCGTACCGCCAATCAACTCCACCTCCGCGAATATTCCTAACGAATTGTCACCGCCAAGACCCATTAGGCTTTCCACTTGAGTAGTTCGCATCGAACTGTCCAAGCCACTGGCTATATTTGGATCAGGATAGGTGGTGGAGTACAAATCACCTGTTTGCTGGTTACTCAGTGGATGTGCGAAAGGTGCATCGGTCGTCGGATCATCCGCGTAAAAATCTGGATCTTTCAGTCCTTCTTCCGTGGTCGGATCAAATTTCGAGAAAACGGACTCATTGTCATTTAGAATCTGCCCGGCAAATAAATAGTTGCCGGTTAGTGTCATGTCGACATCCTGAGTTTCGCGAAGCAGATTGGTGCCGCCAGCATCGACGAACACATCCGATCCACCGCTGCCGGTGAACGTGTCGTTCCCGAGGCCTCCATCCAACTCGTCAGCGTAGTTCGTGCCGATCAAAGTGTCATTATCATCACCGGCTAGCAGAATGACGGAAATGGGATCTTCAGTGAATGATGATCCACTGGCATCGAGATAATCGTTTCCGCCAAAGCTTGCCACCACCAGAGAATCACCGCTCGCCCTTTCCGAATTGGTGAGGTTTAGGGTCATTACCCCGGAACGAATCACTTCAACAAACTCGGACTCAGTGTTGATCCAGAAGGTATTCGCGTCTTCATCACCTTTAAACGTAATCGTATCGGCGGCACCGTCATTCGCTTCCGGAGACGTTTCGAAGTCAACTTCTGTCGTTTCAACGTGTCGTGGAATTGAATTGGTAAATTCAATCACCCAATTACCCGCTGATCCAGTAACGCTGATGTCCTCATCGAGATATTTGTAATCGTTTTCGTCGAATCTTTCGTCATCCGATGCCGCGTTCTCATCGGAATCATTGTTGGCTTGGGTAATGAAATCCGACGGGATGACATAGTCCAATGCCAAAATCGCCGCCTCAAGTTCGGCGGGCGTTGCATCATGGGCGATTGGTCCCGTCGTCTGCCCTTCGAAGTTCAGTGTGAAGTAACCCTCAGTGGCATCAGAGGTGATCTGTTGGACTTCGTTGACGGTGACATCCGATCCTTCGGTAACCGTCAATTCTTGCACAGTTACCGCGACGCTGTGGCCATCAACCGTCTTGGTAAGAGCTGAAGCGTCAATGGTGATCTGATTTTGGTTTCCACTCAGCGTATCTTCTTCGAACTCGATGATATAGATGTATTGTCCACTGAAGGCGTCTTCATCCACTTCCACATCGAAGTCATCACTGGTGTAGCCTGACAGGCTACCGAGCGCTTCTCGAACATCTGCCGCACTTGCGTCAAAGTTCAACGCCGATGTCGTGTTGCCGTTGAAGGTCAAAGTGAAGGTACCTTCCGACCCATCATGCCCTACTTTTTGCACCTCGGTGGTTGAATTCTGCCCCGCGGTTGTTGTTTCGACCGTAAAGGTCGCCGGGGAACTGAAGACGCCATCCACTTTTGTCGTCTCTGTTCTGGCTACAAAACTCGGTGATGTGATGCTTGAAAGGCTTGAGAGCGTGGGCCGCTGGATAACGACATCCACAACATCAAGATTTGCTAAACTGTTGTTAAATTCAACAGAGAGAATCCGCTGATTTGAATCAGCATCTGAAAGATCAGTGATATTAAGATCGCCAGCACCAATGCTGCCCAGAGCTTCAAACGCTGTAACAAACTCGGAAACAGAGGACTCACCATCAAGTAAACTGGTGAGCTCAGAATCAAACTCAAGCAGCAAGGTGCCCGCTTTATCAAACGTCAGCTGCTGAACCTCGGAATGCGTAAGCGAAGTGGCGTCGATATCAATTGTGGGAACATTTTGATTTTCGAGGTTGTTGATAAAGGACACCTCAGCGACCGACGTGTCATTGGTCACGGTAATATTGACCGAAATATTTGGTCCGCCATGCTCCAGAATCTCGGCGACTGGTGTGACGGAACCAGTGGGAAACAACAAACCGCTTGTGTCGATGGACAGAGTTCCAACTGCACTTCTTGCGTAATTTCCAATGAACAGAATTTCATAGTCGTACCGACCATCGGTGGTGCGTTGTGTCACGTCGAGGTCGGATTCTTCGAATGGACTTCCATCTACTGTCAGCGCTGCCAAAACATCTGCCGGTACAGCATCGTAAGCGATGGCCGATGTGGTAAATGCACTGCCATCAGGATCAGTGTAGGTTAGTTGGAACGTACTGGTCTCACCTTCGTCTGCATCTGGCTCCTCGGTAGCATCATGTCCAACGAGTTGTAAAGCATTCGATGATGCCAGCCCATCCAGCGTTTCCAAAGCCGACTGGAGATCTGTTGCCGAGGCATTGAAATCAACGTTACCAGTCTGCTGACCGTCAAAGCTGAGAGTGTAGGATCCACCCGTCGCGGCGAAACTGATCTGCTGTACCTCTGAGGCCAAAGCGTCATCTTCGTCACTTCCACCTGTCGTTGTTTCGACCTGTGCGTCGGTATCGGTAATCTCACGTGAAGCCAGCGTAACAGCATTGAGATTATTCAACGGCCGCACGAGTATTTGTTCTACATCTTGGTATTCGAAGCTTCCACCATCTGCGAAAGTGATCAGAAAGAGGGTTTGGTCACCGTCTACCGCGGAGACTGTCAAGTCACCATCGCTGAACGCAGCCAGATCAAGTAAAGCTGTTTGGACATCAGTGTGGGTAGCATCAAAACGAAGTGGACTGGTTGAAACTCCTGCATACTCAAGCACGTAGTGGCCTCCGACAGCATCATGTCCAATCTGCTGGATTTCTGACTGGTCACTTCCGTAGCGTTGGGTCTGCTCAGCAAAGGTTGAGATATTCTCGGTGTCGATATCGATTTGGGGCACATTTGTGCTCCCCAAAGCCCCAGTGAAGCTGATCTCGAAGACGTAGCCACTGATGGAAGCATCGTATCCACCGGAAACTGATACCCCCTGTTGAACTGCCGTGACTTCCGCATCCGTCATGTCTTCATCAGTCATCGCGGATACAATCGCAGCTTCAAGATCAGTTGTACTTGTATCATAGGCAAGCATGTCAGTCGTCCGTCCACCCACACTGACACGATACGTCCCACCAGATCCTTGATGGCCGATCTGTTGAACCTCGTCGGCGGACTTGAGTAAGCCTGCAATTTTACCGGTCAACTCGGGCAACTCATCACTGTAGTCTGTATTGTATTCATCGTAGTAGTCGCCAAGTACCTCTATCTCATATGACCCAGCCGTTCCGGTTACTTGAATGACCTCGGTAGCTTCACTAAGGACTTCAACTCCGGTGTCGCTGCCGGATGAAGTCAGTCCACTGGAATCCATATTCAGTTGGGAAACATCGATCCCAGCGAGTGCGCCGAGAAAATCGACGGTATAGGCAGACTTACTCACCAAGGAATTAGAGTTCTGAACAATCGCAGAGACAGAATTCGAGAAATCGATGGTCCAATCATTCTCGCTGGCTGATTTTTCCACGGTGACATCCGCTACGCCACTCAGGCTCTCAACTGCGGCTTCCACTTCGCTTGCCGATGCGTTATAAGCCAATGCAACCGTTGTCTCATTATCGATGGTCAGCGTGAATGAACCATCAATTGCGTAGTTGCGAACTCTCCAACTGGTCGTGCCACCAGATACCTCCGTCAACGTTTCTGTCTCATCGGAAACACGCACATCCGGCAAACTACGAAGAGCGACAGCCGAGCCAGAGAGAGACAATGAGGAATCGGAGGTAATCGTCCATCGCTCACTGTCATCTGCCTTTTCAACAGTGACTGTTTTTCCTTCTGTCGACAGCACTGCGTTTAACGCATTTTCAACATCCGATGCCGATGCATCGTACGCGATTGTCGTTGTGGTTTGACCATCGACAGTCAGGGTAAATCCACCTGCAATGCCAAGGTGGCTTACTTGCCAGATTGTACCACCTGAGTCCGACGATACATCCTCGACTGCAACTTGCACATCAACACCTAGTCCCGCAAGTTGCGCTAATTCAGATTCAATTTCCTCTGCGGTAGCATCATAAGCAATTGCTCCAGACTCGGAGACGTTCTGATCACCCGGATTCTCGTAGGACAAGGTGTAGGTACCTCCCTGCGCATCGATGACGATCCGCTGGCGAGCACTTGTACCTTTGAATAAGCCATTCAACTCTCGGCGCAAGTCTTCAAGCGAAGCATCATGAGCGATTGGCGACGAAACGCGACCACTGAATTCCAATTCATAGGAGCCGCTTACTCCATTATGGGTCAAGCGGCGGCGTTCATTGGTGCCGTTGCTCGCAAGATCGATTATTGTTATCGCTGCTGCGTCGCCAGCGGAATCAAGCATGGGGGAAAAATTACCGAAATCACTAACCAATTCTCGAACATCACGGACTTCTTCGGTAACGTAGATGGTCTGGGTTTCAGTAACAGAATCAGTGATCCCCAGATCAACCTCCACGCGGATCACTCCCGTATCATCCGCATCTTCAATGGTAAAGCTATCGCCTTCAGCCCCAAGATCCAGCGATATCAGCTCGATCGCTTGCCCAGGCAAAGTCAGGGTCGAGAAGTCCAGCAAGAAGTCGCCATCGTTATCTGAATCGTCAGTTGAATTATCGCTTTTAAGGCTGACGACATCGGCAGCTGACGTTGCCGTTGCGATCAAGGTATCACCTGATCCATCACCACCATCGATCACGGAATCTGTTCCATCGGTTGCGATACTCCAGTGAATAGAATCAGCACCCGAGCCACCATATATTTCATCATTGGCGGCTCCACCTTGGATGACATCATCTCCACCGCCACCATAGATGATATCGATTTCATCATCACCGTAGAGTTGATCAGCATCTCCATTGACCTGATCATTTTCATCATCGCCCCAGATCGTGTCCTGCCCGAATTGACCGTAAACGAAGTCCGAACCTAAGCCTGCGATCAAGATGTCGTCATCACTGCTGGGGGTTTCGTCAAAGCTGCCGTTGTCATTCGGAAGCCCGTAGCCGAACAACTGATCAGCACCCGCATCGCCACGCAGCGTGTCATCACCATCCCCCCCAGACAATCTGTCATCGCCTCCGCCGCCCGACAGATTGTCGGTGCCTGCTTCACCAAGGATCACATCGCTACCGGACCCGCCGGCGAGCGTGTCATCACCGGAGCCGCCAATCACATAGTCAGCCCCTGTACCACCATCGAACGACATTGAGGGCGCACTAGACGCGGCGGTGTAACCAAGGTCTTCAACTGCAAGGTAGTCATCCCCCTGCGCACCCGAGAGGGTGACGGGTACGGACACACTCTGGCCAATAATGATTGTGTCATTTCCAGACCCACCACTTCCCTGAATCTGTGTAACCGTGCTGAGCGGGTGTAACTCGGTGATGCCAAAACCTTCGATCTGAATGTGAGCTACATTATCAACATCGACCTCGGCGATAAGAATCTGGTCATCTCCATCAGTCAGGTCGCCATTGCGGCGATTCGCGGCACGCGGTCCAATGTTCAGCATCAAGGTCGAGCCGTCAACCGTTCCAAGGATCGGCGGTGTGGGTGGCTCGCAACTGACCTCGAAATCCAAAAGTCTTACTCGAAGAAACTCAAACGTTTTATTGAAAATCGTCACCCGGCTGAAGCCTAGATCAAGTCCCACCCACAGGAATGCTCTCAAGAACATGTCCAATGCTCCAGACATGTCGAATACACAGAGCGGGTTGGGTGCCAGATTACTGAGCAACTCATCAGCACGAACCTTACCGTCGTGGGCGCCATCACCACCGTTGGGTGCATTGACGTCCTGGTCGTTGAGATTCAGATCAACGGTTGCGCTGATCCCACCTTGAACACCGGCCTTGACGAGGCCACCGATCCCAACCGATGCCTCAGCACCCACCTCCATCCGGAATTGAATCTCCGGAATGTCGCGGACACCAGCAGCATCCAAATCACTCAAATAGAAGCCGTCAAGCAACGTTCCGGCGTTAGCGAATACCGGGTTCTGCATAAAACGATCGATTCCGATCCCGTCATAACCCACGATAAAATCAACGAGCAATTCAACAGTTCCGAAGAAGCCCGCGTTGAGACCTGGGAATATTGGATAGCTTTGCTGCATGGTGAAATCAAGGAACAACTCCGGGATATCCCACTCAACGAAGACGACCTCGGACAGATCTCCCGTCAACAGCCCAAGCACTTGTGTTGGGCTGGAAAGAAACGGCAGCCGGATGCCAGCATCCTCGATTCGTCCCAACAACCCACCGGTGCCAGATGAGCTTCGATCGATATCGTTGCTCAGTGAATTCGGGTCATAATCGTTGCTGGTTGAGTTGCCGGCGAGATCCTCGGCCCTCAAATCCTTCGCCCCTTCACCACTGATGTAGTAATTCCCCAGCGGAATACGGATAGCATCTGCCTTCAGGTCAGTGGAGTTGATGATGTCAACCAACCTGACGATGGTTGCGACAGCTCGTATATAGCCCGAACCCTTGACCCCTCCAAACATGGTTGCAAAGTCGAGAAGACTTGTTGGTCGCCCGGCCAGGTCACTCAGCATCGGCAGCGGATCCGTCACCACATCGATGATGGGCTGAACGGGTTCAGTCATCGTCTGAATCGGCTTGAAAATTGGCCCGACGACGTCCGAGAGAAATTGACTCAGATTCATGCTGACATCAAGCATCTGGATCGTCGGCGTAGTACCAAAACTACTTTTCCCAGTTTCAGGATCCGAAACGGCACCCGCACCTGCACCAAACTCTTGTTCATAGATAAAACGTGTCGAGAGTTCCGGTAGACCAGGAATCACAGTTCCGCCTACTCCCAACTCCAAGTCAAAGTCAGCCGCCGCTTTTCCGGAAAAGCCAACATCAATGTCCAGCCCGAACATCTCAAATGGTGTTAAGTAGCCATCATCTGGATCACTGATGTCGACAAAAAACTTTCCGAAAAGTCCGCTGCCACTAGAGTTTCCATTGAGATCTGTCGTGCCGTTGTCAACCGCCGAGAAACTCACGACTCCCATTTGCAGGTCAGTGGCGAATCCGTCACTGAGGGATGCTTCCAACGTCAGTTCCAATTCACTATCGTCACTCGTGTCGAAGTACAAACCCGTGTCAAGACTAAATCCAATTCCAATTTTCAAGTCGTAGCCGAGCACCAAATCAATGGTCGCATCGTCGGGGAACGTCATTGGGAAGTTCGGGATAAACTTTCCAAAGTCCAGAGGGACGGAGGTGTTGAGCAACTCGGAATCGCCAAGATTGAAATCGAACTGCACGGTACGGCTATCTCCGGACAACACAATGTCGCTGATTGTGTGCAAGCCATCACCATTGGCGTCTACTAGCAATCCAAGTCCTGAGCTGCAAACTGCACCGTCAGGATCAGCTAAGTTGGTATCACAAAATGTGTTGAAAAAGAGCGTTCGCAGCAGGTCGATGGTTCCTAAATCTTGGCTATCGATCCCTGACACTGCTTCTTTCAGACCCTCACGCA